>JAHEGU010000083.1 GCA_024644945.1 Gammaproteobacteria bacterium
GAGTCTGGAACTGAGCGACGAGCTTCGATGCGGAAAGTCAATCCTGAATACGTGCTCAGAAACTATATCGCGGAAAACGCAATTCGCATGGCCGAAGATGACCAGGATTACACGGAGATCGATCGTCTGGTCAATCTGTTGTCATCGCCCTACGATGCGCAACCGGGTATGGAACGTTACGCTCAACGCCCGCCAGACTGGGCGAACAGATTGTCTGTCAGTTGTTCAAGCTAACGCCGCGGTCTATTTTATCTAGATGCGCCCAAATTGATCGCCCGTACCTGCCGCGACTCTGGTTCTTCTTCTTCGTTGTCCCAGCCCTGGGTGTGAGTGGTAACCAGGATTCTCATGAGTTCTATATGAGCGGGCTCACTATTCAGGCAGGAAATATACTCGTAATTTTTTCCGCCGGCCTTAATAAAAACATCTTTGTTTTCCATCGCAATCTCTTCCAGTGTTTCCAGGCAGTCTGCGCTGAATCCCGGGCAGATAACCTGCACGGAGCGAATTCCTTCGTTGGCCATGGCCTCAAGCGTATGATCTGTATAGGGCTGTAACCACTGTTTAGGCCCGAGCCTGGACTGAAAGCTGACCTGGTATTGCTCGGTGGTGATGCCCAGGCGTTCGCCAAGCAGGCGCGCCGTTTTCTGGCATTCGCAATAGTAGGGATCGCCACTATGAAAATAGTCCTGTGGAATACCGTGGAAAGACATCAGCAGCCGATCGGCCTGGCCATGTTGCTTCCAATGGTTTTCAACGCTATCCGCCAAGGCATCAATGTAAAGCTTGTGATCGTGATAGTGATTGATAAATCGCAGCTCAGGAATCCAGCGCCATGATTTGAGTTCTGCAGCGATGGCGTCAAAGGTTGTGGCAGTGGTGGTAGCAGAATACTGTGGATAGAGCGGCAAAACCAGAATGCGGGTGGCGCCCTGTTCCTTAAGCCGATCCAAACCATCCGAAAGAGAAGGTTTTCCGTAACGCATGCCGAGTTCAACGATGATGTCGAGATCGGTTAATGATTCCCTCAACTGCACGACCTGTTCCATCGCAATTGTCATGAGTGGCGATCCCTGTTCGGTCCATACCTTCTGGTAGGCCTGCGCGGACTTCCTGGGCCGTGTATTCAGGATCACTCCATTGAGCACCAGCCACCAAACAGGGCGGGGTACCTCGACCACCCTGGGATCCCAAAGAAACTCCTTCAAAAAGCGTCTTACCCCGCGAGTGTCGGGGCTTGCCGGCGTGCCGAGATTGGTTAACAGTACGCCAATATGTCGTCTGTGTGAGTGATCAAAATTCATGGCGCTCGGGTTGTTGCGCGTGGTGATCTGCAGGGCATTTATTCCAGCCGCAGGCCTTACACGAGACGTAACGATTAAAGGAAAAACACGTATTGTAATCCATGCCCGTGTTGTATGCCCGTATCAGCGACGATAACGGTGTGAGCCAGAATCTATGATTTGGCTTTTACTTTGGGTGAATCAGGCGTGTCGCTCTAAACCGGAGATCGGCCTGATGGCTATTATATTTCGAGCCCTTTTCTAGTCACTCCATGACCAGCAGTGTGTTTATTATTGATTAGTTTTTCTTAGGTCTACAGCAAGCGCAGGACTCGCTTGCTGCAGACAGAGTAGAAAGAGTATTAATCAGGATCAGGTACTGCGACAGTCTCAGGGCAGTTAAATATGTAAGTCTGGGCGTCAGGCGTGCCGTAGTCACGAGCGAGTCGGCAATGCGCGTCTTGAACGGTTTTCTGTGTTTCTGCGCAATCATCAGCTGGTGCAATGAGATTGAGGGCGTCAGAAAGACCCAGACTCCTTGATACATGTGAAACCACGAAAGTGGTGCCCGCGGTTGCGGGATCGGAGTCGCACCTTAAATTCAGCCATTCACTTAACACTATCTCGCCACATTTTCCTGGTAAGTCACCATGGTTCATGTGCGCCTGCAGGGCGTTACCATTTATGCGAATAGATTTGTCCCCATGACAGACATGGACTTTAGGTTGCGGTGCCGCCATCACCTCTGCTGAAAATGCAAAAAGTGCTGCGATCGCGACGAACAACGCGATAAATCCGTGATACTTTTTTTGGTTAAACATGATTATGACTCCCCAATATTTAGATTAGTTTATGAATAAATTTACAAAATTCGGAACCGTCCTTCGTCGTCCGGCTGGCTTTTTATCGAAAAGATTTCGATACCAGCTCTAAACTGACCTCCGCGCGGGACAACCCCTTACGAAAAGACGATAACTGATAAAACATTATATTTCAACCATATGGACGGGAATAGTTGTTTTAGAGAAAGTTCTACTGAGAAAAATACAATTTATCGCTAATAAACTACCTTCCGTCTGAAAGATTTGACGCACGAGATATAACGTAGTCTACTTCATCCACGGGCGGCGAAAGTTGTCCATTAGCCGGGTCTTTACCCCCTTCAGCAGAACCCCCATTCTGTGTGACCCGCTAAGAAGATTTCAACCCCCTGCTCTGCAGGGGGTTTTTCATTTTCGGATCCAGTTCAACAGAATTATTCTGATCAATTCATCGATTATTGATTATCAGTTAATGTACGACTTCCCGCAGGCAGCCTGTGACTGCTAACAATTTCCAACTAGAGGGTTAGTGCGTTAATCAATCCTATTATGAGTAAAATCAATCCGGGAAAAATAGTGAGTGTGCCTGCCGCGTAGAGTGCAAAAACCAGTTTGTTGGTGGGTGAACCGCTCCATTTAAATCCTAGCTCATCTCTAAGCGCTCTGATTAACATCGCTAAAGTGGACGTCCAAACAAAGAATATAATAAACCAGACGGCTATCGATAATAGTGACAAGGGAAGGGCGATCAGGTCGATAATCGCTGCTAATGCGATAAGCATAATGCCTCTCGCGGAACCGCCGGCATGCAGCAAGTGCCACGAGGCCTCACCTTCTTTTTTAAGTATCGATCGATACAGGAGCAGGCCACCCGCAACACTAATTATAAGTATCAGCGCGCCGTGTAGCGCTAAATGAGTAGCTAGGTTGTGCATGGCGAGATGGATTAAAAAAGTGATTTAGTTTGGCCTAGAGGACTATGGAGTGTAGAAGGTATGCTTGATCCTCTTTCTGAGTTCAATCAATGCTGGAATAAATTAGCGGGTCGTGCATTGGGCTAGCCATCAGGAGCACAAAGAGATCCTGACTTTGGTCAGAAAGGCAGAACGGGCGACTTCATGCTTATTCTGCCCCGTTATTTGATCAGGAATACCGAGCTGCGACCCGAACCAGGGTAAAAAAAAGCGCCCCGAAGAGCGCTTAAGTTACCAGTGGAGGAAGTTAGAATAATTTACATCACAGATCGAGTGAATTCCGGATAAGCTTCGATGCCGCAGTCGACTTTGTCCATTCCTTCATACTCGTCTTCTTCGCTGACGCGTATACCGACGACTGCCTTCAGTGCCAACCAGACGATCGCGCTGGTGACAAACACCCATATGAAGATTGTAGCAGCGCCAATTAGCTGACCGGAGAAGGAGGCACCATCATTGGTCAGCGGCACAAGCAGCAGACCAAGCAGACCACAGGTGCCGTGTACAGATATGGCCCCCACCGGATCGTCGATCTTGAGCTTATCGAGTACGCGAATACTGATCACGACTAATATCCCGCCTAATGCACCAAAGATTGTAGCGATTAATGCAGTGGGTGTAGAGGGTTCTGCGGTAATCGCTACTAGACCGGCCAGTGCGCCGTTGAGCAACATGGTCAGATCCGCCTTGCCATAAAGAATTTTGGCTAACAGCAGCGCACCAATTGCTCCGCCCGCGGCAGCGGTGTTGGTATTGAGAAAGACCATCGCCACTGCGTGTGCATTAGAAATATCTCCGAGTTTTAATACCGATCCGCCGTTGAATCCAAACCAGCCCATCCATAACACGAAGGTTCCGAGGGTGGCGAGGGGCATATTCGCCCCCGGCATGGCTTTTACTGAGCCATCTTCACCATATTTACCTTTGCGTGCACCGAGAAAGATAACGCCAGCCAGTGCGGCGGCGGCGCCTGCCATATGTACAATCCCTGATCCAGCGAAGTCACTGAATCCGAGATCGCCGAGATTAAATATGCCAAACACATCTTTACCGCCCCAGGTCCAGCCACCTTGCATGGGATATATGAATGCTGTCATGACCACGGCAAATGCGAGGAACGCCCATAGTTTCATTCGTTCGGCTACCGCCCCCGAAACGATCGACATCGCTGTTGCAACGAACACAACCTGAAAAAAGAAATCGGAGGCACCAGAGTAAATTGAGCCGCCGGTAAAACCGTCTTCGCGGGCAGCAAAATCTCCCAGTACCGCGTCTGTGTCAATGTCCCCCATACCTGCGAGGAACCACTCTCCACCGTACATAATTGCATATCCGCACACCATGTACATAATGCAAGAAATCGCATACAGCGCGACGTTTTTGGCCAGTATTTCGGTGGTGTTTTTCGCTCGCACGAGGCCAGCTTCGAGCATGGCGAATCCTGCTGCCATCCACATGACCAGGGCGCCACAAACTAGAAAGTAAAATGTGTCTAAGGCGTACTGAAGATGAAAAAGATTAATTTCCACTTTAAATTTCCTCCGAGTTAAATTGCGTGGATGCCGGTTTCACCGGTGCGGATACGGACGACCTGGCTGATGTCATAGACAAAAACTTTACCGTCTCCAACCTTGCCGGTCGATGCTGTGGCCGTAATGGTTTCCACCACCTGGTCGAGAATAGAGCTGTCGATCGCTATTTCTATTTTTACCTTAGGCAGGAAATCGACCACGTACTCCGCCCCTCGATATAGTTCCGAATGGCCCTTCTGCCGGCCAAACCCCTTCACTTCTGTGATGGTCATACCGCTTACCCCGACTTCGGAGAGAGCTGAACGGACATCATCCAGTTTGAACGGTTTGATGATTGCTACCACGAGTTTCATTTTGTTACTCCGAGATTTAAGTAGATGCCCTGGTTACAGGGGCCATGCGATTTCATTAGCAACTCGCGTGCCAGTTGTTTATACCGCTAAATATCAATAAGATAGGATTGAATTTAAGAATGCACCGTATTTAGACGCACCATTGGGGTGCGATTTAAGCGCTGTTTGGATTGATGTGGTGCAGTGTAGACACCCCAGTTTGTCTAGGGACCGCGGACCGTATCTCTTGATAAGTCTTGCTGGTTCAATTCGTGAAGCGCCAGCAACAGGATTTTCTAAAAAAGTTTTCGGAGCGGGCGGGGCAAGACAGAGGCGGTCTGTTTCGATAACTTCACGTGTATATTTTTGACGCTAGAAATCGCGCAGCAAAATAAACTCGGGCTGGATACAGGTGTTTGTAATCCGGGACTTTGGGCCAATCTTAGTGAATTAAAACAGTTAGAATCGGATGACCTTTAATTTGCCATACGTATGACCATGATTGATATGCAACCCGACCGAGAGGTGTCAGCAAGGGAACTGTTTGGAATAGACAGCGACCTGGTGGTGCCCGCTTTCGGTCAGCGTGATGAGCATGTGCCCGAGGTTGACCAGGCCTATTGTTTCAACCATGACGTCACGCTGGCTATTCTGTCTGGCTTCGTCAACGATCGACGGGTAATGGTTCAGGGTTTTCATGGCACCGGGAAGTCAACGCATATTGAGCAAGTCGCTGCTCGGCTTAACTGGCCTTGCATACGCGTCAATCTGGATGGCCATATCAGTCGTCTCGACCTCGTCGGTCGTGATGCTATCGTCATCCGCGATGGCAAACAGGTGACCGAATTTCAGGAAGGGATTATCCCGTGGGCCTTGCAGCGGCCGGTGGCACTTATATTTGATGAATTCGACGCTGGACGCCCTGACGTTATGTTCGTCATTCAGCGGATATTAGAGCGGGATGGGAAGTTTACTTTACTAGACCAGAACCGGGTCATCAGGCCGCATCCGGCATTCAGGTTATTTGCCACGGCAAATACAGTGGGTCTAGGCAATCTCAATGGTCTCTATCATGGCGCTCAAGTATTGAACCAAGCCCAGGTTGACCGCTGGAATATTGTCACGACTCTTAATTACCTTGGCCGCGAAGATGAAACGGCGATCGTATTGGCCCAGGTTCCCGGGTTTTCAAATAGGAGGGAGCTCATTAATAACATGGTAGAGGTGGCGGATATGACGCGCAAGGGATTTGCTGCGGGCGATATTTCAACGGTGATGTCCCCACGCACTGTGATTACCTGGGCTGAGAATACGGAAATATTTGGTGATGTGGCGCGTGCCTTCCGGCTCTCGTTTCTGAACAAATGTGACGATGCTGAACGTTCCATTATCGCTGAGTACTATCAGCGGGCCATGGGCGAAGAGCTTGAATATTCTATCGCGTTTGATATCGCCGGCGACGGCTGATCGCCTTGTGGAACTTTGAACGAGCAGGTCCGTAAGCGTCAGATTGAGCGCCACTGCGCAGCGTCGATCCGGGCGCTGAGCGGACATTCGAGAGCCGAGTATCGACGTGAGCTGCTATTCGAAGACGGCCACGGAATCGATCTCTATAGCCCCCATCTGGCGGCGGATGTATTGAACCATTCCCTGCAACGCTGTCGCGGTGTTGCTGACGGGATGGCGTTACGACTGATCCACACGGATTTTGCCCTGCATCGTTCGTTACAACCTGATGACGATATTGGCCGAATGGTGTTCGACATTCTAGAACAACTTCGTGCTGAGAGTCTGGCGCCTGAAGCGATGAAGGGATTGCGACTGAATCTGGATCGGGCTTTTAGCGAATGGTGTCAGGAAAGTCGAAACAGTGGCCTTACTGAAAACGAACTTGGGCTCTTGATTTATTCAGTGATTCAGATTGTTCGATCCCGGTTAAATGACCTGCCGCAAGATGAAGAGGTTGAGGGCTTGATCGAATCTACACGGTTCAAACTTGCACCGGTAATTGGCGATCAGCTTGCGAAATTGCGGGCGGCCCGCTTCGATCAGAAGGAATATGCTGGACTTGCTTTAAATATTTCCAGGGTCGTCAGTGAGATGGCTAAGGCGGCTGCTGGAGAGACGCTGGATCAGGAGGTTTCCAAGGCCCGGCATCGATTGCTGATGCCGCGGCAACATGAATCAGAAGATCGCTACGTCGAAGGGGGTGCTCCAGGTGCGGGTCAAACCCAGGCGATGGAAGATGAAGGCGACCCTTATCCGGTTTTTTGTAGAGACTACGATCGTGAGGTTGAAGGTCGTTCGTTGTACCGTCTTGCACAACGAACCCAGCTCCGCCAACAGCTAGATAAACTGGTCGCTGCGCAGGCAGTCAGCGTGCCGCGGTTGGCGCAAAGGTTAAAACAATTGTTTGCGGTGGTTGAGCGGTCAGGGTGGAATTTTGGTGAGGAGGAGGGTTATCTCGATGGTCGACGCTTGAGTCAGCTGGCGGCGAACTCGGGTTACACCCGGGTATTCAAGCAGCAACGTTATTCACCATGGTGCGATACGGTTGTGACGTTTCTGCTGGATAACTCAGGTTCGATGAAACGGCAACGTTTTGAGGCGGTTGCGGTGATGGTGGACATTTACAGCCGCGCTCTGGAACTGGCGGGCATTCGCAGTGAAATACTTGGGTTCACCACAGGAGGGTGGACCGGCGGCGAATCGATTAAGGCGTGGCGCGCAGCAGGCATGCCAGAACAACCAGGACGCCTCAACGATCGATTACATATCGTATATAAGGACGCGGATACCTCATGGCGACGTGCACGCTACAGCATTTCTTCGCTCCTCAACACCAATCACTTTCGTGAAGGATTAGATGGCGAAGCCCTGGAGTGGGCGGCGCAACGTTTGCAGAGTGTGAACGAGTCTCGAAAGTGCCTGGTTGTGGTGTCTGACGGTGCGCCGATGGACTCCGCTACGGCGCATTACAATGACGAGTATTTTTTAGAACGGCATCTGAAGCATGTTATCGATAAACTCGAAAGGGACCCGTCGATCGAGTTGACCTCAATCGGTATCGCTTTGGATATGAGCGAATTTTTTAACCGATCTATAGCACTCGATTTGACCGGTACTCTGGGAAACCGTGTATTTCGAGCGCTCGAAGATTTATATGGCTTCAAACACGGTTAGGACTGAACTTGTCCCGGCCGGCAAGCATAAATAAGGTGTTTAGTTTTAATCCACAACCTGCATCCTGCATTGCCTGCTTTTGCCCTGAAGGTATACCCATCGGGTAGACGACACCAGGAATGCGTAACCAGATGGTCCCCAGACTCTTTAAGACTGCCATCCAGTACCAGAAATTCCGCGCCACCAGCACAGTCGATCTCTACAGTGGCGCTAGCCTGCCAATGTTGCACATATACGCGTTCCCGATCGTCCTGATAAAGGTAATATGGTTCATCGCTTGACTCGTGAATATTGATTCGAACCTGCGTGCGGTCCTCAGGATCAAATTGCCAGAGTTTCACGAAAATTACGCATCCAGAGGTGGAGCCTGGTGCATGGCTGGAGGTCGGCGGATTTCGAACGTAAGTGCCGGCCGGGTAGCTGCCATGCTCGTCCTCAAAAACTCCCTCCAGCACTAGAAACTCTTCTCCACCTGTATGAGTATGTGGCGAAAAATGACTGTCAGGTGCGTAGCGAACAATAGATGTTGCCCGGGCAACTTCATCGCCGAGACGATCCAGCATACGTCGATCAACCCCCTCAATCGGCGACGGCTGCCACGGCATGTCACGGGTATGCTTGACGATACGTTGGCTGAAATCTGAGTGGATATCCGGCATAGTGCGCTATGTGCTTGCGAGATAGACAGGCAAGTTACGACAGCTGATCATACCAGCGATCGAAGTAGAGTTCGTGCTGGTTTAGCAAATTAGGATTTGATAATGAAACTTGGATGTATCCCGTATGTTTTATAATTGGCCATTCGTCTAAGGGAAAAATCAGATATAAACAGAGAGACTAAGTGTTGAATAGCGATACCCCATGCTGGTATTTGATATACTTTATTTTACGGTGGATCGGCAATTTGTAGTCGTTCATGATCTCGCCTTGCTTTTTGAGGATATTAGCGTTTCAAATTACGATATATTGCACTTACAGTCTATCCTGATTTTATTATTCTAGGTATTTATAAATGGCTCCACGATTACCAATGCGGATTCTGCTAGGGTGTTTTCTGGCAAGCGGAATTCTTGCTGGTGTTCACGGCCAGGAAATATACAAAACCGTAGATGAATCTGGAAACGTATCCTATTCAACGGAGCCTCCTGTAACAGCTGATAAAAGTGATGTGATTGATTTGCTTCCCGAGCCATCCCAAGAGGAAATTTCGAAAGCCCAGCTAAGGCAAATAAAAATTCAGGAAAAACTCGACAGGGCAAAACAAGCTCGCGAGGAAAAATCCACAAGACTGGCACAAGCTGGTGCCTCAACCGGACCGGGGACTGTCATTATTATGCCACCCAGTCCAGCTATCCTTCTAAACCCCTACTCTCACTACTACGGCTATCGTTGGCACTATTCGGCTAGACCAGGATATCGCAACGGTCGACATGGATACCAGCACGGACATCGGCATCACCGGCGTGGCCGGATGGGGCATAAGCCTCGAGGGTCAGTGAGGCCGGTTCCGTATAACTAAAAGACCAAACTTAACAAACCGAAGTATCTTTCCTCAGCGGGCTCAAATCAAA
>JAHEGU010000144.1 GCA_024644945.1 Gammaproteobacteria bacterium
TTGAAGGTGAGTCCTCAGATGATGTGCATGCAGGCGAGATAGATATTCTAGCCTGGAGCTGGGGTATGTCGCAGACTGGCACAACACATTCAGGCGCCGGCGGAGGTGCGGGCAAGGTCAATGTTCAGGACCTCTCGTTTACCCACTATGTTGATAAGGCTTCAGCCAACCTGATGAAGATGTGCTGTAACGGCAAGCACTTTGAGGAGGCTACATTAGTGGTTCGTAAGGCGGGGGAAACGCCCCTGGAGTATATGATTATCACAATGAAACATGGGCTTATCTCCTCGGTGTCTACGGGTGGTTCCGGTGGTGAGGATCGGTTGACTGAGAACGTTACCTTGAATTTCTCCGAATTCAAGAGCGAATATGTTCCGCAGCTGGCTGATGGTTCTGGTGATGCCTCAGTTATCGTTGGCTGGAACATCGCAAAAAATGTAGATGCTTCATAAGGCTGGCGTCACTTACTATTGCCATTAGCTAACATTGGGCCTCTGCACTGTGTAACTGGGCCCTGATGTGACGGAGTTAATGTGATAGCCGCTGTGTTTATAGCAGAGCGGGCTAGTGTACATTGGATTCTGAAACGCCGCCGTATATAGTCCACGGCCAGGCAAAGGAGATGTTATGGATGCACAGCAGAGCCTGTCTGAAGGCAAACTTGAAGAAGCGCTGCTTCAGTTGCAGGCAAGTGTGCGCAGCGATCCTTCCAATGTTAAATATCGGGTGTTCTTGTTTCAACTGCTTGCGGTGATGGGCCAGTGGGACCGCGCATTGACACAGCTTAACCTTATTGGTGAAATGGATGCCAGCACCCTGGCAATGGTGCAGACCTATCGCGAAGCATTACTTTGTGAAGGTTTGAGAGCAGAAGTGTTTGCTGGTAAGCGTTCGCCTATAGTGTTCGGTAAGCCTGAACAATGGATAGCGCTATTATTTGAAGCGCTCAGATTAACTGCCGAGGGTCAGCATGCTCAGTCTCAAGGTATCCGCGATCAGGCCTTTGAACTGGCGCCCGTAACCTCAGGCACCATAGTTGACCCGGATGGTCAAAAATTTAACTGGATTGCCGATGCCGATCCTCGAATGGGACCCATGCTCGAGGCCATCATTAATGGTCGTTACTACTGGGTGCCTTTTCATCGCATACGCAGCATCAATATCGTAGAGCCAGAAGATATGCGGGATAGCGTGTGGATGCCGGCTTATTTCACCTGGGCCAATGAGGGAGAAACCGTTGGCTTGATACCCACCCGTTATCCCGGTTCTGATGCCAGTGATGATAATCAGATTCGCATCGCTCATAAAACCATTTGGCAGGATCTAGGTAACGGTATATACCAGGGCTTAGGGCAGCGTATGTTTGCCACTGATGTCGGAGAGTATTCATTGATGGATCTGCGTGAGATCAACCTGGATACACAGGGAGTAGAGCCTGAAGCAGCCCTAACAACAGAATCTACATCTTCAGAAGGGCTTGACATCTAATGGTTGAATCAAGGAGCCAGATGCAATTACAACCATCTTTGCTCGATCGGCTGACCGATGATGAACCGGTTAATAAAAGCGAAGCGAAAGAAAAACGCGGATTATCACAAGCAAGATTGCGTCAATCTGTGTTGCGTGATTTGAACTGGTTGTTTAACTCCAGCAACCTTGAGACTGTGCAAAATCTTGACAGCTATCCAGAGGTGGCCAGGTCGGTTCTCAATTTTGGCATGCCGGATTTTACTGGGCATACAATATCAGGTGTCGATGTGCCTGAAATCGAACGACTGTTACGACAGTCGATCTGTGACTTTGAACCACGCATTCTTCGCCGAACGATCAAAGTTCGGCTTAACGTGGACGAACAACAGATGAGTCATAACGCCATGACATTTGATATTGAAGGTGAGCTGTGGGCAGATCCGGTGCCGCTGCATGTCTATCTAAAAACCGAACTTGATCTAGAGGCCGGTGATGTGAAGGTTTACGATTACTCCGGTACTGTCTAATGGATCCAAAGTTGCTCAAGTATTATAACTCTGAGCTACACTATATGCGTGAAATGGGCGGCGATTTCGCCAAACGATATCCTAAAATAGCGGGCAGGTTAGGGCTTGACGGATTCGAGTGTGCCGACCCATATGTAGAGCGTCTTCTGGAGGGCTTCAGCTTTCTGGCAGCACGAATTCAATTTAAACTCGATGCGGAATTCCCTACCTTTACCCAGCATCTGCTGGAGATGGTCTATCCGCACTATTTAGCGCCAACCCCTGCTATGGCTGTAGTGCAGTTCCAGCCGGACTTAACTGAAGGTGCATTAGCTGAAGGGTATACCATACCACGACTGAGTGCTTTACGCAGTCAGCTCGGAAAAGGCGAACAAACGCCTTGCGAATTCCGTACGTCCCACGAAGTGACCTTATGGCCTCTGGAGGTGACAGAAGCGGAATACATCACAAGCTCTATTGCCTTGCCCAAGATCAATGATCCACATTTGCCCATACCAAAAGCAGGATTTCGAATTCGACTCCGCACCACCGCAGGGCTTACGTTTGATGCATTGTCACTTGAACAGCTACCCGTGTATATACGAGGCAGTGATGAATTTCCCATGAATGTTTATGAACAAATGCTGGGGAATAGCATTGCCATGGTGGCGCAGTCGACTTCAGATTCAACACCCTGGCAACACGTGATCGATCGAAGTCATATCCAGCGCGTCGGTTTCAATGAGCAAGAGGCTATGTTGCCCTATGGGGCGCAGTCATTCAGCGGTTATCGATTGTTGCATGAATATTTTGCCTTTCCAAACGGTTATTTGTTCATTAACTTGATGGGGCTTGGGCAAGCCACACGAGGCTGCACAGATAACGAATTAGATATATTCATTTTACTGGATCGCATTAATCCGGTACTGGAGCATAAAGTCGACGCGGCCGCTTTTGCATTGTTTTGTTCTACGGCCATCAACCTGTTTCCTAAAAGGGCGGACCGTATTCATCTCAA
>JAHEGU010000084.1 GCA_024644945.1 Gammaproteobacteria bacterium
TTGCATGCAGGGGGGCATAAAAATGATGTCCGTCGTAGTCAACACGTTCGATGATGCCCGACCAGTCGAAACGGGTGCCACGGTAGTATCCGCGATTAGCGTCTGGAAGATAGATTGAAACCTGGATTTCTCCGTTGTCCAGGTTGAGCTTGGGATGTTCGTTGCTCGCAGATACGCTAAAACAATTGGTGAGAGACCAAAGTGCAACGATCAATTTCTTCACGATATGTTTTTTCCTAATCCCTAAGTGTCAAAAGGGTCAAAACTATTGTCAAGGCAGTTCAGCGTAACGATTGGCGGAAAAAGTAGGTCATTGCAGGTCTTGCAATATCCAGTTTTAGTGGTCCAAAGTTACTTATTGATGATCCAACACCCTTTTTGAATTAAATAACACTTAAGACATTTAGTCGAATGGTGGCTACGGGTAGATTCGAACTACCGACCCCATCATTATGAGTGATGTGCTCTAACCAGCTGAGCTACGTAGCCACGGAGGGCAGCGGAGAGTACCGTAAAGCAGAAAGTGAATCAAGCAACACAAATCCTACTGGCTTACGGGAGAAATCCGGGTGTGGGCAGCTTGAAATCGTTTCATCATGGCATCCTGAAAACCCGGTATTGTCGTGTAAAAAGATGCGTATCGAACTCGCTCTGGCGTTACCGTGACTGGGCCGACTATGGATGCAGATTCTCCGATGAAGATATTATCTTCTAGAGTGGTGACGCCCGGCTGGCCATCCGAAAAAGTGGATTCGCCGGTCGCTGGATTGGATACCGGTTGCGTCGTCTCGATGCCGGTTGAGTAAGTCTTTATTACGGCAGTTGCTGATTGACTTTCACCGATCGTCAGAGGCTGCGGCTCGATTGAAGTGGTTTGCTGACGAAACAGGTTTAGAGAAAGCAAAGTTATGAACACCAGCAATGGCACAAAAAACATCAGTGCGTGTTTCCAGGTTATGCCCAGGGCCTGGTGGTACAGTGATTGATCCTCACCGCTTACAGCGGCTTTAACCATTCTTGAGGTTACTGCTTGTGCGTTTCCTCGGGCGGCGAGCTTTACTGCATGATGTCCCAGACGAATCAGTTTACCAGGTATTCCTTCTGTATAACGATACAAAACCTTCTTAGCGTTAGGTTTGAAGGTTATGGATTTAGATTCCTTGAGTTCTGGGATCTGATCGATAAAGGCATCGGCCTCAGTGAGTTCAAGTGCGGTCATCTGAAAATTCTTTTTTATCAGATTTTGGATTCCCCACCGGTGAGACTTGTCTAAGACTGTGGTTAAAGTATCTTCGCCGCAAAGAAGGATGGTCATCAGCCCACCGCTGTCACTATTCATTTGAAGCAGCGCTTTGATTAGTTCAGCACCACTTGAATGGATTGTTTCGACGTCGTCTATGATCAATACAAAGTGATGACCTTTTGATCGCAGGGTTCCAAGTTTTAGAAAATATCTGAGCGCGAGACCCTTGGGTTCGACAGAGGTGCTTGCATCGACACCAAAGGCTTCGTTTAATAACGCAGAAAGATTATCGGCATCTATGCGACGAATGCTGTTTGCAAGTAATTTTACCGATCCATCGATGCGGTTACTGCAGTATTCGAGTACCGTGGTCTTGCCCACTTCGGGCTTGCCGGTAAATAAATAAAGTCCATCGCCACTATTTAAAACTTGATCAACGAACTCAGTGGCTTGATCGAAACAGGAGGTGTGAACAATTAACGCGAGGTCTCCGGTTTGCTCCATTGTTAAGCCGGATTCCTGGTCCCTAGCGAGCATATATGATTTAGATTGTGTAAGTTAAGAACGCAACCAAAAGGAAGCAAAAAAATGAGATTGATTGCGCCCTCCTTGCAGCTGTATTATAGGCGAATGCCGTGCAAAAACTACGCTGGCTTCGTCCATCGGGTGCGCCGTTACAGAGGCTTTGCGCCTAAAATAATCATTCTTCGCCTCCTGTTCCATTCAGGGATTAGACCATGGGGTCGGTTTGGATGGGTCCGGGTAACGGCCTGACTTATTAACCTGTGGCTTTTGAATTCAACTGTGTTCGATCCTAGATAACGAATTCTGTCGACACAATAATGGGGTATTTTCGTCATGTTGTATTTGTTTGTCCAAACCTGGATCTGGATTTTAACGGCCGGCTTGTTTGGGCTATTCATTGGTTGGTTGATTTGGGGGCGCGGTGTCAGCAGTCAGCAGACGAATCCTGGTCGACCGCAAGCAGACTCCGAGAAGACTGCCAGCCCAGGGCTTGAGAATCGCTATCGATCGTCACAACCGGATGCTTTTGAGGAGCAGGGTGAGGCTATAGACGACGGGGCGCCGCTATTATTGTCCCATCCCGAAGGAGAACCTGATGATCTCAAACGGATCAAAGGTGTCGGTCCGGTAATGGAAAAGACCCTGAAAGAGCTTGGTATCTTTCATTTCCATCAGATTGCTGCATTCACTGAAGATAATATCCGCTGGATCGATAACAATTTGGCGTTTCCAGGACGCGTAAATCGCGAGCAGTGGGTCCGACAAGCGGGAATCCTTGCCCAAGGTGCCAGCACTGAATTTTCTGATCGTTACGATGAACGAGAACAGACCAAGGATAATTGGAACTAAGCCGGCAAGATAAAATTACTTGTTCACAATATTTCTGATCAGGCCGATCGCTACCATTATTGCGCCTCCGCCAATTCCGCTGGAAAGCAGCTGACCCGTCAGGCCGGATAAGCTTCCTCCTGCCAGTGCACCTAAAAGTTGTCCACCCAGGGCACCACCCACGATTCCGGCCAAAGTATTTCCCATAAATCCCAGGCTGATTTTCCTAAGCACAAGCCCGGCAACATTGCCGCCAATCGCGCCGCTCAACAGGTTGCCAACTAAAAGAATTAATGCGTCCATTGTGCCTCCGTCTGACGTGATGTCGATCTGTTTTGCGACTAAATGCTATCACGCAGGCAACTTGCGATGCCACTAGAATACTTTTACTCAGGGTGCCCTCTAGTGTGGCAGTGATGTTTTAATTTACAGGGGCGTTAAGGCAGGGGTGGTAAGACTGAGGGGGTCTTGGGCTAGAGGCTTTTCATCGCGCTGGCGAGATAGTCCCAAAGATACTCTGCGTAAGTCCACCTGACCTGAATGTCCCAGGCTTCACCTTCGGCGAGCCTATGCAGCAGTACGCTGGCATGTCCGAAACGTGTTTGTGCCATATGACCGTGTTTGAAGACGCCATGATGCAGGTCGAGTGGAGTGCCTCGTCTTAACAATCCCTCGGCATCTGGTCCACTCAGCCTAAGTATAGTGTAGTAGTCAGAAACTTCTGTGACCGCGCAGTGCACACCCGCAAGTTTCTCTCTCAAGTACTGCGCCAGTGAGTCGGTGTTCTTAAGGTAGCAATGCAGAAGCCATTCGTCTGGACCAAGACAGTACAATCGTTGGGATTCGCGCTCGTTTACCGAGTTGGCGGATATAGGAAGGTCCATTTCCAACGCTTGGCTGATTCCTTCGACAAACTTCGCTTCACTCGCATCACCACGAATGTTTAGTTTGCCATTCAGGTCCATTTCGCGCAGGGAGTTAGTGCCTTCTATCGCAGACCTGGCACAACAGGGAGAGGTGCGAGGCAGGTCTTTGGCGGTCGTGTTAGTCATGACACTTATCTTTTACTCATTGCCAGATTTCAGGAACACAGGATCGGTCACAGTGACCTTGTGGCTGCTGCCATCCATTAGTGACACCTCAAGGGTGCTGCCTTTGCGATTAAAGCCGTCTTTTATCAACGCCATCGCAATTGAGCGACCGACATTCGGGCTCATATAGCTAGAGGTCACATGGCCGAGCATGCTCATGGGTGGTTTATCTTTCAGTTTTTCCACTACGTGCACGCCTTCTGGCAAGACAAATGACGGGTCCTCGGTCAGCAGCCCGACCAGCTGTTTTCTGCCGCTTCTGGCGGTGTCACTGCGCGTGAATGAGCGCCTTCCAAGAAAGTCACCTTTGGTTTTCGACACGATCCAGTCCATGCCAAGATCCATGGGGGTGACGGTACCGTCAGTGTCCTGACCGACAATGATGAATCCTTTCTCCGCGCGCAGGATGTGCATGGCTTCAGTACCGTAAGGACAGATATCGTATTCTTGGCCGGCTTCCATCAGGGCTTCCCAAAGCGCGAGGCCATAGCGGGCTGGCACATTAATTTCGAAAGTTAAATCACCGGTAAAGCTAATACGAAATACCCTGGCGGGAATTCCAGCGACACTAAAAGACTGCATCGACATAAACGGAAAGGACTCCTCGTCCAGCGGTTGGCCGCACAGTTTGGACAGCAATTTCCCGGCATTGGGACCGGTAATAGAAGCGACTGCCCACTGTTCGGTGACGCTAGTGCAGTAAACCTGCCACTCTGGCCATTCAGTTTGTAACCATTCTTCAAGCCATCCCATGACCCTGGCCGCACCACCGGTGGTTGTAGTCATATGGAAATGATTTTCTGCGAGGCAGGTAGTGACACCATCGTCAAACACCATGCCATGTTCGTTCAGCATTAATCCATAGCGGCACCGGCCAGGAGCCAGCTTGCTCCAGGCGTTGGTGTACACCATGTTCAAGAGGCGTCGGGCATCCGGTCCCTGGATGTCGATCTTGCCCAGGGTTGAGGCATCTACGATACCCGCCGAAGTTCGAGCCGAGAGGCATTCACGCTGGACCGCATCGTGCATCGATTCACCGTGGTGAGGAAAATAGAAAGGTCTTTTCCAATCGCCCACGTCTTCGTAAACCGCGTTATTACGGTTATGCCAAGGCTGCATTGCGGTTTTGCGTTGCTGCACAAATAGTTCTCGCCGGTCATGCCCCACGATTGAACCAAAACTGAGTGGAGTGAAAGGCGGTCGAAATGTTGTAGTACCGACCTCTGGAATCGGGACATCACGAATTTCTGACATCACTGTCAAGGCATTGAGATTGGAAGTCTTGCCCTGGTCGGTTCCCATTCCAGTTGTGGTATAGCGCTTCAAATGCTCTATGGAAATAAATCCTTCTCGCGCCGCAAGCGCGATGTCCGCCACCGTGGAATCATTGTGAAGTTCATGGAAATGTTTCTTTGGACCGCGTCCAACCGGATGATCAGTAGGTAAAATCCATAGCGCCCTTGCGGGGCCATACACCGATTCTTCGGTCTCAGGCGCATCCTCCGTCGCGGTACTTTCAAAACCCGCAGCTGAAGCTGCAGAAGCGCCTGCGATCGCCCCTTCCTTAAGGCAGTCGGACAGAGACCACGTTGCTTTGCAGGCCCCGGCCTCGAAACCTTGGTTATTCACTGCCCGCTCTCCAGGAACAAAGCAATGCTGATCATCAAGAAACTTCAGCTTGCCCTTAGCTTGGCTGAAAAGGTGCACTGTTGGCGTCCAACCGCCAGATACCGCAACCAGGTCGCAGCGCGAATCAGATGGCACGCCACGAACAGCTTTACCATCATCGCTGAGTTGCATGACTTCGATGCCTCTCAGTTTTCCGCGGCGGTAATCTACAGCGGAAATTGTGCTGTTTTCATGAATGTGGATACCTTTTTCCCGAGCACGGTCAATTAATGAGCCCGAAGGATTGCGGCGCACATCAATCACTTCGACCATCGCGCCCGCAGCATGGGCATCGAGTGCGGAATGATAGGCGCTATCATTGTTAGTGACTAATGCAATGCGATTTCCAGGCAGCACTCCATAGTGGATGATGTAGGTGCGGAGAGCATGCGCCAGCATGATTCCAGGGCGGTCGCTGTCGGCGAATACCAATGGCCGCTCGATAGCACCGGTCGCCAGCACCACCTGACGAGCGCGAATTTTCCATAATCTTTCTTTGGGTCCGCCTGCCTTTCGATTTGGGCTCAGGTGTTCATTGACGCGCTCGTTAGCGACAACAAAATTGTAATCATAATATCCGGTCACCGTAGTACGTGTGAGCCGGGTGACTTCACCCATCTGTTTCAGTTCATTGATTATTTTGGTGACCCATTGATCGGCGGGTGCGCCGTCTATTAATGCTGAATCAGTAAGCAATGAACCTCCAAACATCGGTTTTTCGTCAATCAGCATAACCCGGGCGCCGCTTCGTCCCGCGTGCAATGCGGCCTGCAGGCCCGCAGGGCCGGCGCCAATGATCAGAACATCACAGTGCGCATGAATTTTGTCGTAGCTGTCAGGGTCAATTTCCGTAGGTGACTTTCCAAGGCCCGCGGCCTTTCGAATAAATTTTTCATAAGTGGTCCAGAGCGCACCCGGCCACATGAAGGTCTTATAGTAAAAGCCCGCCGGCAGCAGTCTTGAGATTTTAGAGTTGATGGCACCAATGTCGAACCCAACTGAGGGCCAGCAATTCTGGCTGCTGGCGCTGAGGCCCTCATACAGTTCGACTTCTGTGGCGCGTCGGTTGGGTTCGGTATGGGCGCCACTTTCAAGTTGCACCAAAGCATTTGGCTCTTCGGACCCCGCGCTGTATATGCCCCTGGGGCGATGGTATTTAAAACTGCGGCCAACCAGATGCACGCCATTAGCTAACAATGCCGATGCGAGTGTATCGCCCTGATAGCCTTCGTAGCCTTTATTGTCGTACCAGAAGCGAAGAGTCTTGCTGCGGTTCAATCGGCCACCTTTATCCAGACGATAATCCTGACTCATGATTCGATCTCCGGCTTGACTGCGCCCGGTTTATATGTGGCATATATGTGATCGGTAACTGTGTCTCGCGCGGCATTGAACCATCGGCGACATCCGTGTGAATGCTCCCAGCGCTCATAGTGCAGGCCTTTAGGATTGTTCCTGAAGAAAACATATGAGCCCCACTCTTCATCGCTTAACGAGTCCGGGTTCAGCGGTCGCGCAATGTGCGCCTCGCCATGACAGTGGAATTCCGTTTGATCTCGCACACCACACCAAGGGCATTCTATTAAAAGCATTTTCGAATATCCTAGTGGGCAACCGCTGCGGCGGCGCCTTCATCGATCAGCGCGCCGGAATTAAAACGATACATTGAGAAAGGTTCGGCGATAGGGTGCATATCACCGCGCGCGACGGAATGGGCGAACACGTTTCCTGAACCCGGAGTGGCTTTGAATCCCCCGGTGCCCCAGCCGCAGTTAAAAAACATATTGTTAACCGGCGTCTTGGTTAGGATGGGCGAACGATCTACGGTGACGTCTACGATGCCGCCCCATTGTCGCAACATCTTCATGCGAGAAAAGATAGGGTAGAGTTCGACGACCGGGCCTACAGTTTCCTCTATGACATCGAAGCTGCCGCGCTGAGAATAGGAGTTGTAAAGATCCGAGCCGGCGCCGATTACCAGTTCGCCTTTATCCGACTGGCTGATATACGCATGCACGCTACCGGACATCACCACACAATCGAGGATGGGTTTGATCGGCTCCGAGACCAGCGCCTGCAGTGGCACTGACTCAATCGGCAGGCGGAAGCCCGCCATGTCGGCGAGCACGCTGCAATGCCCGGCTACCACGCAGCCTACCTTCTTGGCACCGATTGATCCGCGAGAAGTTTCTACCCCGGTTACGGTATTGTTTTCGATCTTAAACCCGGTCACCTCGCAGTTCTGGATAATATCGACGCCCATGGCATCCGCTGCCCGGGCATAGCCCCATGCCACTGCATCGTGCCGCGCAGTGCCGCCTCGAGGCTGCAACAGAGCACCCATGACCGGATAGCGACACTCGAGATTGATAAACGGTACCATCTCCTTGACTTGGGCGGGGGTGAGAAATTGCGAGTCGATTCCATTTAATCGGATTGCATTGCCTCTCCGCCCAATCTCCTGCATATCATGAACGTTGTGCGCAAGGTGTAACAGACCTCGGGGCGAAAACATGACGTTGTAGTTTAGATCCTGACTCAGGTTCTCCCACAATTTGAGAGCATGCTCATAAATTCCAGCGGATTCATCGTACAGATAGTTTGAACGCACGATGGTGGTATTTCGGCCAGTGTTGCCACCGCCAATCCAACCTTTTTCAATGACTGCCACATTGGTAATCCCACATTCTTTGGCGAGGTAATACGCGGTCGCCAGGCCATGGCCGCCACCACCTACAATGACTACATCATATTCCCGCTTGGGATCGGGGTAGCGCCATGCACGCTGCCAGTCCTGGTGATAATTCACCGAGTTACGCAACAGGCTGAATATGGAATAGCGGTTCATATCAAAATGGGTCGTTAAAGTTAACCTGCGACTATCAAGTTTGCTTACTGCCTTCTGAAAATGGCACCCCAGGGGGCGCTAGTTAAGAGAAATCGCCATATTTCGGGCGCGAGTCTAGTCAGATTATATCAAGGGGATTTGCCTGAATACGACCAGCGATGTTGATGCAGAGCACAATTAGGACATGATATAAAATGCATGATGATCATGTCTGACACAGCCAATTCTCTGTACATATCCAACCGTGTCTCGATCTCTCTTGATGAAATTGAGCTGCATCCTATCCGGGCCCGCGGGGCAGGGGGCCAGAACGTTAACAAGGTTTCTTCGGCCATTCATCTGCGGTTTGATATTCGATCCTCGTCTTTACCCGAGGCCTACCGGCATCGACTGCTTGCGCTCAAAGATAAACGTATATCACGAGACGGCGTGATTGTAATCAAGGCGCAGCAGCACAGGACCCAGGAAAGGAACCGCCAAGCCGCATTGGAGCGACTGCAAATACTGATCAGAAGCGTTTTTATATCGCGCAGCAAAAGAATACCAACACGTCCGGGAAAGGCTGCCAAACAAAGACGCCTTAGCGACAAATCTCACCGAAGCAAGATTAAAGGCTTGCGGAGTAAGGTTAGCCTGGAGAGGGACTAGAGATTGGACAGCGAACTAAAACTCGACGCCTTGTGCCGCCATGACTCCACTGTCGAAGGCATGCTTGACTTTGTGCATTTCAGTGACGGTATCGGCCACTTCAACGATTTCCTGAGGGGCATCTCTGCCGGTCAGGATCAGGTGCATCCATGACGGTTTGTGATCGCGAATAAAGTCAGCGATTTCTTTGCCCGTGAACCAGCCATAGCCACAGCAGTAGTTGATTTCGTCCAGCATCACCAAATCAAACTCCTCGGAAAGTATTTTATTTTTGGCAAACTCCCAGATTTCGCGGCTGGTATTGAGATCCTGTTCCGGGTTTTTAGTGTCCCAGGTAAATCCATCTCCAAGCGCGTGCCACTCAATATTATCGAACTTCGCAGCCGCTTGTTGCTCGCCGGTCTTCCATTTTCCTTTGATCAATTGGATCACGCAGACCTTTAGCCCCCAGCCCGCGGCGCGAAATACGACGCCAAAACCGCTGGACGATTTGCCTTTACCTTCCCCGGTGTTGACCAGGGTAATGCCCCGTCTACGTTGTCTTGATTTCATACTGTTCGTTATCCTGATTAGTTGTCACGCAAACTCGACATTGCTTACTTCAACGTTATTTATCATCAAAAACGCCTCTGGATCGCGGGCGTGTCAGTCGAACTACTAGCATATGTGGTTAACCATACTTTTATCAATCCAGGAGGCCGCGGTCAGACATTGAAACGCATTCACCGTCTCCAATCACCAGGTGATCCAGTAAGCGCACGTCGATCAATGCCAGGGATTTCCGTAAGCGTCGGGTCAGA
>JAHEGU010000085.1 GCA_024644945.1 Gammaproteobacteria bacterium
ATTCAGTAAGCCCAGTAGAACTCTGAATTTGTTCAGCCATAGGGGCCAGCATACTCATCCAGTTGCCGATGAAGTCACCCGGAGATAATGGTTCGTCCGCAGGGTCCAGCGCAGCCTGAATTCCGCCGCAGCGCCCATGCCCCATTATTACGATATGTTTGACACGCAGCGCCTGCACTGCAAACTCGAGAGCCGCAGAGGTCGCATGAAGAGAGCTGTCCGGTGCATAAGGCGGCACCAGATTCGCAACGTTGCGCATGACGAACAGTTCTCCGGGTCCACAATCGAAAACTGTCTCCGGTGCCGCTCTAGAGTCGCAACAGGCAATGACTAACGTTTCGGGTTTCTGACCCTTCTTCGCGAGATCGGAATATCTGTCGCGCTCGGCAGGATATCGCCCACGCATGAAGTTATTATAGCCGCGCAACAAGTTGTCGGGAAATGGACTCATATATTCAATATCTTTAGTAGTTACAGATTAAAAAAGAACCTAAACTTATTGCAGACTTGTCAGGCTCGAAACAAATTTAGAAAAAAGATCTCCTTGACCAGCGACACCCAGCTTTTGATAAATATTCGAGCGATGAACACTGACCGTTCCAGCGGTTATGGCGAGAAGAGTCGCTATTGATTTTGCCGAATGACCTTTTAACAAGAGTCTCACAATTTCCTGTTCCCGATCACTCAATACATCATTTCCAAAATTCTCGAGCACCTTACTGACTGTAGTGTGGATGTCTCGCCGGTTGATTTCATTCGTAATCGAATGCCGGCTTGAGGAGTAAAAATAGATCCTAAACAGAATACAAAAATTTGACTCCAGCAAACGCATCAATCCTAACGCATCCTGCACAAGCTGCTCGTCTTCGGTCTGAATCATGAAAGACAGGTGAATACAGTGCTGGTCCGCAATTTCATAGAGACCGGCCACCTCATTGTTCCCCACAGTCAGTCGCCAGTAGCGCTTGTAGTCTTCTGTGCTTGAAAAGCTGTCCCAATCTTCAAGATTGAGATTAAAAACACCGGTTTTATCCTGGTTCTCGTATAAATCGTAATAGGGATCCAACAGGTAAAGGCCGTTCAAGTACTTGGACAAATCGTGATCATATCCTCCCCCTATGGCCTTGAGCGATCGGGGCTGAAGCCCTTTCTTGAACTCCAGAATATTTACATGCTGAACCGGTATCAATCTTTCTATGAACTCTATCAATAGCGATAACAACTTGTCCTCAGTTGCAACAGAATAAAGCGCGGCGAGGTCGTCGAAGAGATCTGATATCGGAATAGACTTTGGCCCCATTCTGACATGATATCGACTTCGCATTGGTAGGATTACGCCTGGAGTTCAGACGCTGGTGTAATTTTCTCAAAGTCTATCATACCGTTGTATCCGGACCTTTCTAGGGATTTTCCCCATAACACTATACGAAATGCCATATTCAACTGAAATCCGTGATATGCGATTCTCTACCTTAAGCACCCTAACCTATCAGTAGAATTATGAACGCAACGTTACCAAAAGAGGTTGCCCAGGATATCTGGGCTAAAGATCGACAGCATTTTGTCCATCCATGGACCCATTTCGATTCCTTTACAGAGGAAGGTTCGCTGGTTATGCATCAGGCAGAAGGTGTGTATACGGTAGACGCCGAAGGCAATCGATATCTTGATGGAGTGGGCGGACTATGGTGCGTCAACATTGGATATGGACGAGAGGAAATGGCCGAAGTGGTCGCTGAACAGACCCGCAAACTAGCTTATGCCAATCCCTTTGTCGATGTGACCAACGAACCTGCCGCTGAGCTTGCGGCCAAACTTGCTGAATTGGCGCCGGGCACACTAAATCATGTAAGCTTTGCGGGCGGCGGCTCCACCGCGAATGAAACTGCATTTCGATTAATCCAGTATTACTGGGGCTGCAAAGGCGAGAAAAACCGTAAGCATTTCCTCTCTCGCAAAGGCTCATATCACGGCAGTACATACATCACTCAGTCGCTGACAGGGAAGCCTGCCGATCGGCAGCCTGAATTCGAGTACGCCACCGATTTCATTCATCATGTTGCTGAGCCAAATGTTTATCGACGCCCGCATGAGATGGATGAAGAGGCGTTTACCGACTTTCTGATTGCCGACTTCGAAGCCAAACTGAAAGAGCTGGGTGCTGAAAATATCGCCGCATTCTTTGCTGAACCGATTCTGGGTGCTGGTGGGGTGGTGGTGCCTCCACAGCGCTATGTTGAAGCGGTACACAAGCTTTGCAAGACAAACGGCATTATCTTCGTATCAGATGAAGTAGTCACTGGCTTTGGGCGCCTGGGCGCGTGGTTCGCCTCCAAAGATGTGTTTAATATTCAGCCTGATATCATCACCTGCGCAAAAGGATTGACTTCGGGCTACCAGCCGCTTGGCGCAACTATATTTTCCGACGAGATCTATGATGTGATCAGCGCTAAAGGGCACGATCGCTGGTTCACCAATGGCTACACTTACTCCGGGCACCCGGTCGCCTGCGCTTCAGCACTTAAGAACATTGAAATCATGGAGCGGGAAAACCTGCTTGATCATGTTAAAAATGATGTAGGTCCATACTTTATGCAGAAGCTCAATGAGCTCCGGGATATGCCAACGGTTGGCGATGTCCGGGGTAAGCACCTGATGGCCTGCGTGGTCAACGTTGGCAACAAGGAAACCCGTGAAACGCTTCCAGACGAAATAAATATTGGTAAACGCATCTCAAATGCTGCTGAAAAGAGAGGATTACTGGTTCGACCAGTCGGAAACCTAAACGTATTATCACCGCCCCTGACTATTACCCGGACACAAATCGACGAACTGGTTGCCATACTTCACGACTCCATGTCGGAAGTGGTTGAAGACCTGAAGAAGCAAGGTATTTCAATTGAGTAACCATAATTTGCTTAGTAACCAGTTGTCTTTGATATCTGAGGGAATTTAAAGTAGCCCAAGATCAAGCACCACGAGCGCTCCGCGATAGAAACCGAAATCGAATGCGTTTGCATAGGTTAGAGTAAACTTGGGAGAAGTAAGCACCGCAGACAGTAAACTGTCTGCGGTGCTCGATCATGCCGGCCCAAGTATCAATGTAAAATCCCTGATCTTGATTTGAGCTGGTCTTAGCGACGCGCAATAATAATTTGATTTGACAACTGCTCTTAAACGCTGCCTTGGCCTTTGGGAAATCGTCATTTATGGCGTTGGCCTTATTCTTGGTGCCGGAATCTATGTTCTGATTGGTGCAGCGGCAGGAATCGCAGGCAATATGCTATGGCTTGCTTTCCTGGTGGCAGCGCTGGTCGCGAGCTTTACTGCGCTCAGTTATGCCGAACTCAGCGCGCTGTTTCCGGCCGCAGGCGCGGAGTTCGTATTCGCCAGAGAGGCTTTTTCTTCGCGCGCAGTAGCCTGGATCACCGGCTTCTGCGCCCTGGTCGTTGGTTTTGCTGCGGCCAGCGCAGTGGCAGTCGGCTTCGCTCATTACCTCAATCAGTTTGTTCCCATGAATACGGTATTTGCAGCCGGCGGCCTCATTATCGCGATGTCAGTGCTCAACTACTGGGGAATCAAGGAGTCTGCCCGCTTCAACGTTTTTGCTACCAGTATTGAGATTGGCGGCCTTTTGTTGGTCATCGCTGTGGGCGGGTACCAGATTATTGACGGTGTCACCCCACTCGCAGATCTTCTTGAAGCGCCGACAGCGGAATCCGAAGAATGGCCGTTTCTGCCGGTAATCTCGGCTGGAGCATTGATATTTTTTGCATATCTGGGATTTGAAGATATCGCCAATATTGCAGAAGAAGCACGAGATCCATATCGCGATTTGCCACGCGCATTTATTTATGCGCTGGTGATATCGACATTCATATACATACTGGTGGCAATAGTCGCCGTCAGTGTAGTTCCCTACCAGGAGTTGGCTGAATCAGAACAACCCCTTTCGGTGATCATGGAAGTACTTATCGGCGGTGCCGCGCCGACCCTGATCGCTATCATTGCGCTATTTGCGACCGCCAATACTGTTCTGATCACCCTTATTGTCAGCGCCAGAATGTTATACGGCATGGCCTCGGATGGGTCGATGCCTCGCACACTGTCTCGGGTATCCAGCAAGCGCTATACGCCTTACCTGGCCGTCTGCATCGTCGGTGGCATCTCGATTGCCTTCCTTTTCTTTAAACATTTAGAGGTTCTCGCCTCCATAACCGATGTCGGTATTTTCATCCTGTTCCTGATTGTTAACCTGAGCAATATCCTGCTGCGGTTACGCCGTCCCGAACTGCCACGTCCATGGCGTACTCCCTTCAACATTGGCAATCTGCCTGTCGTATCAGTGCTCGGCGCCATCAGTTGTGTGCTGATGCTTCTTACCATCAATCACCCGGTAGTATTGTTTGGAAATAAATACTCGTCATTGCTCGTCGGACTGACGATCTTTGCCCTGGCAATCCCGGGTTACTTTATTTTTGGTCAATCAAAGCGGTCTCGGCAATGATTCTACTAATGTGAATTTAATTAGTTCGTATTGCGCAGAAGACAATACAGTACTGCGACTCACGCCAATAAGGCCCAAAAGTCTCACTACCTGTAATTGCAGGATACGCTGAAACGCACAGTACCCCTGAATTCTATGATCAGTCGTTGCACAAACAAGATATTTAGGCCGGATTACACAGCCATAATTTTAGTACCCGCTCCACAACTTGCTTGCACAGCCTGACTCTCTCGTAAGATACCTGCAAAGGCTTCGTTGTCTGCAAGATACATGTAACCATAGATTTGAAAGGACAAATCAGGCACACGCGGATCATCGAGTTACTCTCGAAAATTCTTTACGGAATCCGCGGTAAACTGTGAAATCCGCACATTGATCTCGCGCGAAAATTGTTGCCGCATACAGCTGTTGGTATGCGCGGTGGAACATACCGAAAAAGAAGGGTCCTTTTCAACCACCAGAATAAAGCCATCAAAGTCGGGATTATTAGCTAGGAACCAGGCGACCGATGATTAGAATATGGCGTCGCCCACGATAGCAACGTCATAGTTGAGGTGTTTGGGTGGGTTTGACAGCCTTTTTTGATTCATGAAATGAATTCGCTTTGGTTGGTTTCAAAGACACTAGCAATATCCTCATCACTCATACCGTATTCTTGCTTAGCAACGTCTTCTGAAATATATCCACGGATGAGATCCCTGCGCACCAACTCAGTATCCCTTTCGGCGGGATTGCCATATCCAGCACCACCAGGAAACGCCAGCATTACACGACCACCAGCAGGGACGAACTGTTTACCTTTACCCTTCATAGGCGTGCCATCTTCCCTTTTAACCGTTGTGGAAGCACCGTTTTTGCCGCCTTGTCTGCCGCGTGCAGGATGGTCAACGCGATCAAACATCGCGGAGAAGTCGAACTCATGGTCTTCACTAGCGCCAACTTCCATATACTGGCCAAGGCCACCGCGATATTTGCCAGCCCCACCACTATCCGGACGTAATTCCTTTCTCCATATAATCACAGGGCCTGTGTGCTCGGTTGCCTCAACTGGCATGGTTTTAACACCTGATGGGAAGGCAGTCGCATTCATACCGTCAGCGGATGGCCGGGCGCCGGAGCCGCCCGAGTTAAACGCCAGAACTTCAGCTCTTACCGCGTTCTCCGGTGCCTTAACATCTGTTCTCGGTCTAAGCGAAACCTGAAAATTGCACAACGTGCCGGCGCCTTCAGCAGGAACAGTATCGGGTAAAATCTTGTCCAATGCGTCGTAGACCGCATCGGGAATCATGTGGCCAATCACATGTCTCAGTGCAACCGGCGCAGGGTGCAGCGCATTGACAATGGAGTTTTCCGGTGCTGTTACTTCAAATGGCGCAAGGGAGGCAGCGTTATTGGGGATTTCCGGCGCAATAGCACATTTCAAGGCGTAGCACGCGTAGGCTTTTGTATAGACCAGCGGCACATTAATACCTTTTTTATCCAAGCCCGATGTGCCTTCAAAGCCGCAGATGATGCGATCGGCTTGAACGTCGAGGGAAACCTTAAGAACAACAGGTCTACTGTACCCGTCGATGGTCATGGCGCCAGTAGCCTGCGCCCTGGGGAGCGCCGCGATACGGTCAAGAGTTGCGCGACGCGAGTTCTCAAGAATAAATGTCGAGATGCCGCTCAAGTCAGACAGATCAAACTCATCCATCATGTCGGTAAGGCGTCTATGACCCACCTCATTGCAAGTCGCCAGGGCATAAAAATCGCCGACAACCTGATCTGGCTCTCGTACATTTCCACGAAGCAAGTTGATTAAGGTCATGTCCACTTCGCCCTTCTGCGCGAACTTCATTATCGGGATATAAAGACCCTCTTCATAAACTGAGTTGGCGTCTGCACCAAAGCCTCTGCCACCAATGTCTACAACATGTGCCGTGCACGCGAGGAAGCCAACTAGTGATCCTTTGTGAAAAGATGGCGTAACAACCGTGATGTCATGCAGGTGACCGGTTCCTTCCCAGGGATCATTGGTGACATACACATCACCCTCGAAAATATTGTCATAGCCTATACGTCGAATGAAATGCCCGACGGATTCAGCCATGGCGTTGACATGTCCTGGTGTGCCGGTGACCGCTTGCGCCAGCATTTGCCCTTTCGTGTCATAAACCCCAGCGGACAGATCGCCAGCTTCGCGTACCGAAGTAGAAAACGCAGTTCGAATAAGCGCTTGCGCCTGTTCTTCAACCACAGAAATCATTCTATTCCACATCACTTGATTGGAAACTGTTGAGGTTTTTTGTGTCATCACGAACTCCCGATTATTGATTAGACGCGTCGCACAACATCAATACATCCGTCAGTCTGACGAATTGCCTGCCTGCTTGATGGCAGGATGATAGTGGTTTCATCTTCAGTAATCGCCGCAGGCCCTTGTATACTATCGCCAGAATTGAGGGCATTTCGCAGAACGACTGCAGACTCCACCGACTCACCTAATGCTGGATCAAATATTGGTCGACACCCACTAGTCATTGCTTGCGCATCAGCCATCAATGGTTGAACAGGCTTGACAGACTCTTTCTGTGTTGTCGCATTAACCGACCAAACCGTAATCTCCACGTCCATACCTTCGACAGCACGGCCAAAAAGCGTGATGTAGTCGTGTTCAAATAAGCGTTGAAATGTGGCAGCGTCGGGGGCAATCGCTTGTTCAGGGCTCAGCACGACAGGGATCTCCTCTCCTTGACCAGCGTATCGCATGTAGGCCTTAAATTCAGATTGAATATCCGCACTTGCATCACAAGAGAGAACAAAAGTAGTAGCCTCGGCTTCAAGCTCGGAAAGCAGAATACGAATACTATCGGGTTTGAAATCAGACAAGCGCATATATACGCTTCGGTTTGCCTCAAAGCTAAATGGAGCACGAAGAAAACCAATAGCAGAACCAACCCCGGCACCAGGCGGAACCAGCAATCTTTCAACGCCAAGCTTTTCGCATAAACGACCCGCGTGCAAGGGTGCCGCCCCGCCGAACGCGATCATGGTGTACTCGGCCAAGTCTTCACCGTTCTCGACCGCGTGAACGCGCGCTGCATTAGCCATATTCTCATCGACTACTTCGGCGAGCCCATAGGCGGCGGTTTGCGAATCCATCCCAAGGGGTTCACCTAAAGCACTTTCTAATGCATTGGTCGCATTTTCCTTATGGAGCTTGATCGATCCACCGGCAAAGTTTTCCGGATCGAGTTTCCCTAACACAAGATCCGCGTCCGTCACTGCAGGACGCTCTCCACCTCGGCCATAACACGCAGGACCTGGCTCAGATCCTGCAGATTCTGGCCCAACTCGAATCTGGCGCATCAAATCCACATGGGCCAATGACCCGCCACCCGCACCGATTTCAACCATATCGATAACTGGAATCGAAATCGGCATTCCAGATCCCTTTTTAAACCGATAGGTTCTGGCGACTTCAAACACGCGACTTGTTTTAGGCGTCTGGTTTTTAATCAGACAAATTTTTGCAGTCGTCCCCCCCATGTCGAATGACAACACTTTATCGAGCCCATATCTGGAAGCGATGTGCGCAGCAAAAACTGCGCCACCAGCAGGCCCGGACTCCACCAATCTGACCGGAAACTCCGCAGCACTTTCAATTGAAATAATTCCGCCGCCAGAATGCATCAGAAAGATAGCGCATTTGATCCCCTCATCTTGAAGCCGCCCTCCCAGTCTTCCTAGATAGTTTTTCATCATGGGTTTGATGTACGCATTGGCAACGACGGTGTTGAATCGTTCATACTCGCGCATCTGTGGCGACACTTCTGATGAAAGAGATACCATTACGTCCGGTAACCTTTCCGCCAGCACGTCACGAATCATGGTTTCATGATCCACATTTAAATACGAATGGATAAGACCTACGGCAACACTTTCATAGCCTTCATCTTTTATTCTATCTACCAGAGCCTGCACCTCGGCTTCTACCAATGGGATGAGCACGTCGCCTTTTGCACTGATGCGCTCTTCGACCGTATAGCGTTGTTGTCTCGGAAGCAGCGGTTCCGGTAACGTTAAATTGAGATCATATTGCTCAAATCGGGATTCGCTACGCATCTCGATAACGTCCCGAAAACCCTGGGTGGTGATCAGCGCGGTCTTGGCGCCGCGCCGCTCTATGAGCGCGTTGGTTGCCAGGGTCGTGCCATGAATGATTTGACCAATCTCCGAGGGGTGGATGCCTGCCTGGTCACAAACTTGTTTCATCCCTATGATGATCGCGTCTTCAGGTGATTTATATGTTGTAAGGACCTTAGTCGAAAACTGGCTTTCTCCAGTTTCAAGCACAATATCGGTAAACGTCCCGCCGATATCGACGCCCATCCGGATTGATGACATATTCATGCTTCACTACACCTTTTGCTAACGAAAATCTCCTAAGCGCCTAGTGTAAAACGGAGCATTGCATAAGAGCTAATCATTTAACTCCATTTATTGAATGACATTCAGATCTACCGCCATTATTCGCAAACCCACCTTCAAGCATGCCACTAACTTTGATCACCAGTGGCAGTCGAGAACTGCTTTTGAGTCACTGCATTAATCTGACAAGACAGATGCGATATGCAGGAAATGATGCTGAGCTGGGGTGTGGGAACAAATGTAGCAGGTCTTTGAATGGTATCCGGAACCACCGGAATCCCCGAAATCGCTGATCGAAATGGGCGATTTTTAAAACGTTGTCATTAATACGATCTGCGAAATCAGAGGTGTCACCATAACTCGGACCCACAGATCTTTTCGAACAAATTAGTTTCGAATTTAAACCCCTTTTGCCCTGCGTCTATCGAGAAACTGCCGGTGAGATTCTTCTGTGCCGTTATGAAACGATCCAAACCATTGATCGAAAGGCACTTCGAGACCACCATAGTTACATTCATAGAATCGGTGGTGCAATTGATGATGAAATGTACCGAGCGCCAGTCGCTTCTTACCATTTACAAATATTCCCGAATAACCGGTATGGGTGGTCGCCGCAGTGAGCGTGAAATATTGCAGATGGAAAATGATATGCAGTGGATGAGCCGCCACTACCCAATGGATCAAAACCGTTCCTAAATACAAA
>JAHEGU010000086.1 GCA_024644945.1 Gammaproteobacteria bacterium
GGAAAATTTTCCCTCTCTACAGTATGTGCTTGGCTGTAGCCCAGCAGATAAATCAGATTCTACTGACTCCGGAAAAATACAATTTATTTCCTGGTCAGAAATTTTGGACAGCGATGATTCTCCATGCGGAGCTGCTGGGATCGAATCTGATGACCTCGCATATATCATGTTTACCTCCGGCTCGACCGGATCGCCCAAGGGTATTATGCATACCCACGGCAGTGGACATGCTTATGCCAGGATCACGGTGGACACGTATTCGATCTCTCCCACAGATCGAGTAGGCAATCACGCTCCGCTGCATTTTGATATTTCAACACTAGGGTATCTTGCAGCGCCCCTCGCAGGCGCAACGACAATTATTATCCCTGAGCCCCACACCAGAATGCCCGCCAGCATGACCAAACTGGCCCAGGACGAAAAATTCACCATCTGGTATTCAGTGCCATTTGCCCTGATACAGATACTGACCCGCGGGGTGCTCGATGAACGCGACCTATCGTCTCTCCGCTGGATTCTATATGGCGGTGATCCATTCTCTCCCCGTCAGATCCGCGAACTAATGGACTATTGGCCCCAGGCACAATTTGCCAACCTGTATGGGCCAGCTGAGGTAAACCAGTGCACGCTTTATCTTGTGCCGGATTCTCTAAAAGGAACCGAAGAATCTATTCCCATTGGAGACGTATGGGCCGAAACCGAGGCGCTGATCGTCGATAAAAATAACTTACCGGTTAAGATCGATGAGGTTGGTGAACTGCTGATTCACACGCCTACGATGATGAAAGGGTACTGGAATCGACCAGATCTTAACGGCAAATGTTTTTATCAGCACCCATCAGACAGCAAGATTTTCTTTCGGACCGGGGATCTGGCAAGCATAGATCACGTTAACTTGTTGCACTATCATGGTAGGATGGACCGGTTGGTAAAGGTGCGGGGAAATCGTATCGAGCTGGACGAAGTCGAGGCAGCCATACTGACACACGACGAGGTGGAAGAAGCAGCGGCGTACATTCTGGATTCGGGCACAGAGCATGAGCGACTTGAACTGGCTCTATTGCTCGATGCGAAATCAGTTATCAAGGAGGAAAGCTTTCGCCATTACGTTGGAGAGAGGCTACCCAAGTATGCAGTGCCTGATCAGATCGTTTGCTTGGACCAATTCCCCAGGACAACATCCGGGAAGATAGATCGTCGAAAATTGACCGAACTTCGATTTCAGAACCTGCAAATGGATACAGTCCAGGGCTAAATTCGCGGCAACCGTTAAAAGATATTTTGTTCTTAATCTCACACAGCACAACATGAAACAGAAACTGATAACGTTCATTCAGTCTGAGCTTTTAAACGACCAACAATCAATCACTGCCGAGGAGGATCTATTAATCAGCGGATTAGTAGATTCTATTGGCGTGATGCGTTTGGTGGGTTTCATTGAGGAGAACCTTGAGACCACCATTCCTCCAAAGGACGTGACCCTCGAAAATTTTGGTAACGTCAATACTATTGTAAGCTACCTTGATTCTCAGACCGCATCGATCTAAGCCGGAACCATCGATTTGTCTTACCAGCCGATTACAAACCTGCCCAGATTTGGTGATCTGGCAACCCGCAGCAATCTGACTAACAGCCAGCTTCTGGTCTGGCTTGGTCAGAGACTGAATCCCGATGCACCACTTTACAACATGGCGATGAGATTCGATATCGATGGAGCGGTTGAGGTCAAAGCATTTCGCGAGGCAATATGCGGGGTAATCAAAGATAGCGATACGTTGAGAAGTGTTATCGAAGTCATTGATCAGGTTCCCCAGCAAAGGATCTTAGAGGCTATTGATGATTGCTTTGAATTTATTGATCTATCTGGATTCAGTGATGCGGATCAGCGCTGCAATGATGTGATTGAGCGAAGAACCGGTGGGATCATAGACTTATCCAGGGTGAATTTTGACTGCGTACTGATCAAGCTAGGGAATTCACGTTATGTCTGGTTTTTCAGTCAGCATCATTGCTTCACCGACATCGCTTCTATTGAACTTATTTTTCGACAGGTATCAAATCGCTACCTGGAAAATGTTTCCGCTGAAGCATCTGCGAGCACTTCAGAGGCTACGATCCTTCCACAATTTGAATCTTACAGGACGGCTGAAAAACTTAAACACCGGGATAATCCTGCCCCTAGAGAAGATTCCTCGACTCATCCGTCCACACCAATCGGACTTTATCACTTCAAAAGCGGGTCAAGAGACACTCGTGCCTATCGTGTTCAAACTCAACTGGGTGAGGTCTTAACGCAACAACTGCACGCCCTAGCACAGCGCCAAGAGTTTTCAACGCTTAGTCTTGATTTATCTGTGTTCAATCTGGTGGCTACTGCATTTTTTGCTTTCTTGCATCGAATCAGCGATAGCGAAGAATTGGCGATCGGTTGCCCGGTGCATAACCGGAGCACTATCGACTTAAAGAACACTATCGGGCTGTTTATCGAAGTCTTTCCTTTGGATGTAAGTGTCGATCCAGAGGACACCTTTGTTACTCTGCACGATAAAGTCTCGGCTGCAACCTTTCAGCATTTGAAATCAGCAACCGTGGCAAATAGTGAAGTGGGTGCCGTCCGCGGCTATAACGTTATTTTCAATTACATCACCGCTCAATTCCAGGATTTTGGCCCTCACCCGTGTCGAACCGACTGGCTGCATAACGATCACATCGATCCACAACACGATCTTCGCCTTCAACTATTTGATCTTTGCGGCGACGGTGATCTGCGCTTATGTTTTGATATCAAGCACGACACCCTGAACGAAACGCGCGGTAAAGATGCACTTTTTCACTTTGTAAACGTCCTTAAGAGCTTGCTATCAGATCCAGGTCAGAGCATTTCCACTGTTAAGCTGGCAGGTGACACTGAAAGCCAGAAATTACTGCACCGGTTCTGGGGTTATAACCAATCTACTGCTGAATCAGAGCATGCATTGTATTCCGAGAGCGTAGTCGATCGATTCAGACATCAGGTTAACTGCAGACCCGACGCACCTGCGGTGATTAATCAGGATCGATCCATATCCTATTCGGAGCTCGATCACCTGAGCAATATGTTGGCATACAGGGTTCTAAACCAGGTAAATACACCGAAACTGATAGGCGTATGCGCAGCGCGCTCAGTTGAGTTGCTTGTGGCTTTTATTTCTGTGCATAAAGCCGGAGCGGCTTTTGTACCGCTCGATCCGGCAAATCCGGACGCTCGGCTGCGGCAGATCTGCACCAATGCTGATATCAAACTATTGCTATGCCATTCTGATCAGAATCACCGCCTGGCAGATATCTGCGACACAGTCATAAATATCGACCACACGGATCCTGACTTTGCTTCTCAACGACTAGATGTACTACCCGAAATCAGTCCTGAGGACGATGCCTATGTGATCTTTACCTCTGGCTCTACAGGAGAACCTAAAGGTGTAGTTGTGCGGCAAGGCGCTTTAGGGGACTATATTCAATGGGCGGCTCAAACTTATTGTGGTGTTAACGGGCAAGATGCAGAATTTCCGGTGCCGAGAGAAGGTTGTGACTTTCCCCTGTATTCATCAATCGGATTTGACCTTACCCTTACTTCCGTTTTTGTACCGCTCTCAATAGGTGGGTGTATCCGTATTTATCCGGATGATCGCAGCGCGATGGATCTCAGTATTACAAAGGTCGTGCAGGACGATGTCGTCGACGTGATCAAACTGACCCCCGCCCACCTTTCCTTGTTAACCGGCATGAACCTGTCGACCTCTCGAGTGCATACTCTCATTCTCGGAGGCGAGGATTTAACTACGTCGCTGGCACAGCAAACGCAACGAATTTTTGGGCCTGGTATCAGGGTGTTCAACGAATACGGTCCTACCGAGGCGGTAGTTGGATGCATGCTTCATCAGTATAAACCCGGCGAGGATAACGACGTATCGGTGCCCATTGGCCATCCAGCTGAGGGGGTGAATATCTATCTGCTTGATTCCGCCGGCAATCCTGTTCCGGAAGGCGTGACCGGAGAAATCTATATTGGAGGCAGACGGTTGGCATCTGGATATCTACGGCAGCCCGATATGACTGCCGATCGATTCATTCCAGACCCTTTTTTACCTGACCGTAAGATGTATAGAACCGGGGATCTGGCGCGAGTCAACCGAAACCGACAACTCGTATATCTGGGCAGAAAGGACAACCAGTTAAAGATTCGCGGAGTGCGGATAGAAATCGCTGAAATCTCTCAGGCAGTGAAATCCCATCCTCTGATTAAAGATTGCCATATCGGTATTTTGCAGGACAATGATCTTGACACCTTCCGGACACCGCATTACTGCGCATCATGCGGGCTGGCATCGAATTATCCTGGTGTCAGCTTTGATGACGCTGGATTATGTAATCATTGCCAGGACTTTAACAGTTATCGTAATCTTGCGGCGGAATATTTTCGATCACTGCCTGAGTTACAGTCGCATTTAGTTGAATTATCGAAACCCAAGCGCGGTCGATACGACTGTATGATGCTGTTAAGTGGGGGCAAGGACAGCACCTACGCTCTGTATCAGATATGTGCGATGGATCTGAATGTGTTCGCAATGACTTTAGACAATGGCTACATATCTGAGGGTGCTAAAGCAAACATCAGAAGAAGTGTTGCTGATCTTGGAATAGAGCATGAATTTGTTACCACGGATTCCATGAACGAGATCTTCAGTGACAGTCTTAATCGCCATTCCAGTGTCTGCTATGGCTGCTTCAAAACGATTTACACTCTCGCGATCAACCATGCGCATAAGCTTGGCATCCCCGTTATTGTTACCGGATTGTCTCGAGGACAGATGTTTGAAACCCGTCTGACCAGACAGGTCTTCGAACAATCTGAGTTCGACCCGGAATCGATTGACCGGGAGGTTCTGGAAGCGCGAAAAGTTTATCACCGTATTCCAGACAAAGTCACCGAGTGTCTGGATATGAGTCTTTTCGCCTCGGACCAGATTTTCGATGAGATAAATTTTGTAGATTTCTATCGCTATTGTGATGTTTCGATGGGCGAGATGTACGCGTTTCTCGAGCAGCATGCCCCGTGGACAAGACCTGAAGACACCGGTCGATCGACAAACTGCCTGATTAATGACACTGGCATATTTGTGCATAAGCAAAAAATGGGTTACCACAACTATGCGTTACCCTACAGCTGGGACGTTCGATTAGGTCACAAACAAAGAAACGCTGCGCTTGAAGAACTCAACGACCAGATCGATGCCAATCGAGTACACGAGATTCTCCAAGAAATCAGCTACGACGACGGGGATTTGTTGCAGGGTACAGGGCATCATAAAATGGTGGCGTACTGCACAGGAAACGAATTAATCGGTACTGAGGAGCTGAAATCTTATTTGAGATCACGCCTACCGGAAGCGATGGTTCCATCGTATTTTGTTTTAGTCGACAGTATTCCGCTCACTGCCAATGGAAAAGTAGATCAAAATGCGCTGCCGGACCCGCGTAACGAAAGGCCTAAGCTGGACCAGGTTATGATTCCGGCAACTACCGAAACTGAGAAAATGTTATCTAAGATCTGGTGTGATGCGCTGCGCATCAACCAAGTGGGTATCCACGATAACTTTTTCGATCTTGGTGGGGATTCAATCGTAGCAATTCAGATTGTTGTTCGCGCTGGCCAGAAAGGAATGTCGCTTACACCAAATCAACTTTTTCTGCACCAGACCATTGAAAAACTGGCGCTCGCTGTGGGTTCAAAAGGCTCGACTGGCGAACAACAGCAGTCGGCGGATCAAACACCATTCTCGCTTCTGAATCATGACGAGGATACTCTGAAGAACCTGTCGTCGTTACTGGATACCTAACGGTCTGGTTTGCACCTATTAACTAAAGCATGTCTGCCCCTTTGCCTGAAAATATTGAGGACGCCTATCCACTGTCGCCCCTGCAGCAGGGCATGTTGTTTCATACAATTTCCTCTCCCGAATCGGGTGTCTATCTCGAGCAGCTCTCGATAAACATCAACCAGCAGGGCTTCTCACCAGAAGTGTTTAAGAATTGCTGGGATCTGCTTATACAGCGACACAGTGCATTTCGCACCGCATTTGTATGGCAGGATCTGAAAGAGCCTCTGCAGGTTGTCCGGAAAAATGCCTCGCTGGTGTGGATAGAGCATGACTGGCAGGGAGAAGACCCGACCAGCCAGGATTCGAATCTTGAACAGTTAAAACAAGCCGATAGAAAAACCGAATTCATATTAAAACAGGCGCCGTTGATGCGCATGACCTTGGTCCGGACCGGCAAACACAGCTACACCTGGATTTGGACCAGACATCATCTGATTGCCGACGGTTGGTCTACCAACCACGTAATCAGGGAGCTCAAGCGACTTTATGCCGGGTCGATCAAAGGCGAATCCATTGTTTTCAAACCCGCGCCCCCTTACCGTAATTATATTGCCTGGCTCAAACAACAAGACCGCGAATCTCAGCAGGCATTCTGGAAGCAGTACCTCGAGGGGATAAATCATCGCACCACTCTCAGCATAGAAAGAGTGCGCAAAGCCTCCCACCGGTTGGGGGACTATGAGGAAGCATCATGCCTGATTCCTGCAAAAACTTTTAATGCATTGGAAGCCCTGTGTAAATCATCACGTGTCACGACAAATACCGCACTTCAGGCCGCCTGGTCTCTGTTACTCAGTCGATACTCTGGCAATGATGATGTTATTTGGGGCACCACCGTATCTGGAAGGCCCACTTCATTGAAGGGTGTAGAAGAATCTGTCGGCTTGTTTATCAACACAATTCCTTTGAGATCGCACATCAACTGGGATCAGCCAGCGGTTGATTACCTGCAAGCAACCCAAAGGAATCAGCTTTCCGTGATGGAGTATGAAAATACTGCTCTGACGGACATCATGCTTTGGAGCGAATGCCCCGCGGGTGAATCTCTACTCGGTTCGGTAGTGGTCTACGAAAACTACCCCTCGGATTCAGTCGATAATGGCGAGCCTGACAGTGCGGGTTCATTAACGCTTTCCGAAATCGAATACAAGGAACAAAGTGATCTTCCGCTAGCGTTAATTGCTCTGCCAGAAAATGACCTTAGACTGATCCTGATCTACGATACAGGTGTGTTCACCGCGCAACAGATCGCGCGCATGCTGCACCAGTTAAAATGTTTTCTTATCAGCTTGTCCTCGGGTGCGAACGTGGCACTGAAAAAACTGGCCTTTCTCCCGGCGGAAGAGTCAGACACACTGCTTTATAAATGGAACAGCACTGAAGCAGAAATAAACGCCGATCGCTTTATTGATCAACTGATACTGGGCCAGGCAAGAAGTCGGCCTGATGCCACCGCATTGGTATGTGGTGAACAAAGGCTGAGTTACGGTGAGCTGGATCATCAGTCACAGATCAGTATGACATACCTGCTGTCGAGAAAAACCAAGCCAGGCAATATTGTCGGCATCTGCCTGCCCCGCGGTACCGATTGCCTGGTGTGGATGCTGGCCGTACTCAGATCTGGCGCCACCTACTTGATGCTGGATCCACAATACCCCTCAGCCCGACTTAAGGAAATGCTGACCCGCAGCGGGGCTTCTGTGGTGGTGACCAATCGGGACACATCTGTCCGGGTACAATCTAAGGGCTGCGCCGCGCTTGTTACTGAAGAGTTATGCGATATTGAAGCGGGGCCGAACCTTGCTCCTGCGCCGAACAGACTCAGTAGCGATTACGCTTATATATTGTTTACTTCCGGGAGTACCGGTATACCCAAGGGAGTGGTGATCTCCCATCGTAATCTAGTCCACTCCACATTAGCCCGGGAACAATTCTACAACTCATCACCCTCCTCTTTTTTACTGCTTTCATCACTGTCCTTTGACAGCTCTGTAGCTGGAATATTCTGGACCCTGATCAATGGCGGAAAGCTGGTGATTTCAAAACCACGCCAGGAACAGGATATCGAGAGTCTTTTACAGACCGTTTCTACCGAGCAAATTAGTCATACTTTATGCCTGCCCAGCCTGTATCAATCCATACTTGACCATGCGTCTTCGAGCCAGCAAAAGTCGGCGCTCAGTAGCATGCGGGTTGTCATCAATGCGGGTGAAGTCATGCCCTCAGGTGAGTACCTGGAGCAGCATCGATCGTTGTTGCCAAACGCCCAGATTTTCAACGAATACGGGCCCACTGAGGCAACCGTATGGTGCGCGGCCTACGATGCGACTAGCCACGACAGCTCAGTCCCGGTGCCTATCGGCAGACCCATAGCCAATACCAGACTGTTTGTGATGAACCCGAACGAGGAACTTGCGCCTTTGGGTGCTTCCGGTGAGCTGGTTATTGCGGGGGACGGGGTCTCAGCAGGGTATTTGCATGATAGTAAGGCCACTCAAAATGCCTTTCGCCAGCATCTCTGCATCGATCAGGGTAATACCACCGTTTACCATACAGGTGACCTGGTCAGGTACCTGGAAGATGGAAACCTGATTTACCTCGGTCGAATCGATCAACAGATCAAGATCCGCGGACACCGTATTGATCCCGGCGAAATCGAAGCACGAATATTATCCCTGTCCGGTGTTCGGGCTGCTAGTGTAGTTTCGGGGTGTTCTCGCACAGGAACACCGATACTCACTGCATTTGTCGTAATGGAGTCTGATGAGGGGACCATAGACATACTGCGTGACACTCTTAAGACCCAAGTACCGTCACACATGGTACCGGCACAGATTATAGAGCTGCCTGAACTCCCGACTTTGTCGAACGGAAAGCTGGATAGACAAGCATTAACTCAGATTATGGAGCAGCATGATGGGGCATTCTTACCTCAGAATGAAGTTCGACAACCCGGTAATGAGGCCCAGCGCTGCCTTCAGGAAATCTGGCAGGCGGTTCTAAGCGTGAAGCCAATTAGCATTGACGACAATTTCTTTAGTCTAGGTGGGGATTCGATTCTCAGTATCAGAATTGTCTCGAAAATTCTGCAAGCAGGTTTCAAGGTTGGGCCAAGCGATCTGTTCGAGGCGCCAACTATCGCGCAGCTGAGCCTCCGCATGGCACCGACAGTGACGACGGCCGCGCATACAGAATCGTTAGTCACACCAGAAGAGAAGAAACGGATTAATGAAGAGTATGGAGACAAAGCGACGGCCGCTTTTCCTCTAAGCGACACTCAGGCGGCATTCCTGTTCTCTCACTTGAGTCGTGGCCCTGCCGATCCTGGACACATGCAAATTCAGGCTCGCATTGAAGGTGATCTGGATCTCGAGCTGCTACAGCGGTGCTGCAGCGAGGTGGTGACCAGACATGACGCGCTGAGAACCTTGATTCATTGGCGTGACAAAGCTGAACCCGAGCAGGTTGTGTATGCGAGGAGCGAGGTAGAGATTTCATATGAGAATGTAGATCCAGACAATCCGATGGAATCCATCGATAAGCGACTGACAGCCGATAGACAACAGGGTCTTAACATTGAACGTTATCCATCGTGGCGAATTTTTATATTTCAGCTTGAACAGAATGAATCAATTTTATGCTGGAGTTTTCATCATGGATTAATTG
>JAHEGU010000145.1 GCA_024644945.1 Gammaproteobacteria bacterium
AAGCGCGTGACATATGTGAACGCTCCCGGGTGATCATCGGTGAATACCTCGGGCATGGTCTTCTCGTAGGCATCCGGCATGTCGCGATTGGGGAACAATCGATAATAATCCTGGTAGTCCTTGTCACCCTTCAAGGCAAATTGCGCCCAATCATGTTCATCCGCAGTATGATTAAACACAAAATCCAGCGTCAGCGATATGCCGTGGTGACGCAGCTCGGTGGCTAATTCAGCGAGTTGTTCCATGGTGCCCAGGGCAGGATCGATTTCACGATAACTGCTAATCGCATAGCCACCATCATTCTCCGCTTCCGGCGCTTTGAACAAAGGCATCAGGTGCAAATAGGTGATACCGAGTTCGGATAGATAGGGGATATGCTCCTGCAAGCCGTGTAAATCATCGGAAAAGAGATCGACATAACACATTGCACCAATCATGCGGTTAGATTGATACCAGTGGGGGTCGGCTTCACGCAACGCGTCCAGGGCTTTTAATTCCGCCGGGCGATCAAGCCACATTTCGGTCGCCGAAGAAAGAATGCTCTCCAAATGGTAAAAGAAATCATACTTGGTGCCATACAACTGATACAGATGAGTGAACAGGCGAGGGAAATGGCGCTTGAGCCGGTGGATATACATTTCCCACTCTACCGTATCTGTTTGGTCTTTGAATTTAGACTCTATTCTCGGCAGCAGCCTCCTGAGCGATGATTCGCCCTCTTGCTTTAACCATGCGCTGTTAATTTCCATCGTATTCTTTATTCACATATTTTTAGCCAACTTTCACAAGCCGACAGACTACAAAATATAATTACCCACTATAGTCCGTGAACCTTAGTGGAACTAAGCATTTGATCATAGGCTATTTTTGATCATAGGGCCAGACTCGACAGATCCGGGTTCCTGGCGACCTGATATGTAAATAAAACGTGGTCTCGATTACCACTGGAAGACAAAGCCGAGGAGCACGACTCCATGGATGGAGGAGGTAGAATTGCGTCGGGAACAGCAATCGAATTGTCGAGGAAGCCTGCAGTGACCGACCAGAAAAACATAGTCTTTCCTTTTTCTAAAGGGTAACATCAACCCGCGGCGGACCCTGGTCATCCACATTGAATTTTGGTCGGCATTCCCCGACTCGCTTGGCATCCAGACCTTTTTCGGTGATCAGGTAACGCCGCACAACGCGAGTGCGTTCCTGTGATAGTTCTAACAGTTTCGGTTTATGTGTCTCGATCAGTTGTAAGCGTTGATCAGCGGCGGCTTGCGTCTTGGTGGGTTTGTTAATTTTAATAAACGTCAGATCGTAGAAATCCTCAGCGTTGGTCGCGCCACATACTTTTAGAGACAAGACAGGACGTTCCTGTAACAGCACTGCCAGTTCATTGACATACTGGCGTGACGCTGCGTCCAGTTTTGTTGAACCTGGTTTGAACTTAACTGATTCAAACGTAACACCGCCACCTTTTTCTTTCGAAGAGATCATGCCTGCGATCATGGTGGGTGGAAATATATTCTTAAGTGTGCCGCCAATGGCCTTGCTGATCGCCGAGCTGATATCAACATCAGGTTTGACAACGGTCCCCTCAATCGGAAAGTTCAAATTGATATGGCCATTTTTATCCTGCAACAGACCCAATACTGCCTCAATGGGAAAACCGGTTCTGTCAGACAGGCGTTTGGCATCTTCTTCCGACAATGGTTTGAATACCAGGTCCTGCACATCGAGCTTGATGGCGCCTTCCAGATTACCTTGCTGGGCTTTCGCTATGGTGTCGTTTGAGAACTGGCCACTCTCCAGGTAAACGCCACCAAATTCGGCGATGTACGGTGATATAGGAGGCAGTTCCAGGTTATCAATTTTACCCTTGAGATCCAGCTCTGCCTTGGGCCCCAGGTTAGTTGCCCAGCCTTTCATTTCAACGTTGGTAAACTCGTTGATGTTGGCAAGCAGTTCAGCACGGGCACGCTTCTTTGGGTTTTTCGTATCGACATCCCGCAACTCGACGGTCTTGAAGATCGTATTTACATTAACAGCAGGTTCAACCTTCTTGTCCTCAAAACGCAGCTTTGCGCCTTTGACCAGGGCAAGACGACCGATTTGTAACTCCGGTCTTGTTGGTTCAGCCGGGCGAGCTTTGGCGGACTGCTGATTCGCTTCAATGCCTTCTGTCTGTTTCTGGGGTGCTGCCTGTTCTTTTGTAGTCGCGATAATGCCATCGATATACTTCCTTGTTAGAAATACCTCCAGACCACTCAAGGTCAGTGCATCCGTGCTAATATTCAAATTCTGATCGGCACTCGCGTTACGTAATTCAAGGCGTCGGAATTTTGTCGATGCCACTTTACCCTTTGCAACCTTGAAATCGACATTATCAATACTGGCCTCCGCATTACCTTGCCATTGCATCTGTTGCTGAGCCAGCGCGAAACGACCTTTCTTCAAATTGGTAATGACAGCACCGATACTGATCGATGTCTCCGGTAATTCATCCGTTTTGTACAGCAGAATCTGGCTATTCTTTACCGCTGCCTTGATAGCCGTCTCGACAGTAATATTTCCGCTCTCGACCTGCAGCTTCACTCTATCGTTGACCGATTCGATGGAGTCGAACTTGCCTTCTGCAAATGGTCCCTTGTATTGACTGTCTTTCAGCACTGTGTTCCCTGACAGGGTCAGGGACATCCGGCCTTCGCCCGATTTTAATTGCAAGTTAGAGATTTCACTGCTCGCTGCGGCAATGGTCGTGCTGTGTTTGGTTGCTGAGATACCAAGCCCGCTTGCTTCAATGCTGAAAGCATGCGCCAGGGCAACATTACCGGCGGTCGTGATCAGTTCCAGTTTGGGTGAAGAAGTGTTCAGTTGCGATACGGAGATAGTTGACCGGGGTAACGTCACTTCGCCCCCCGC
>JAHEGU010000146.1 GCA_024644945.1 Gammaproteobacteria bacterium
CGCCGGTGTATAGTTCACAGGCCTTAATAAGCGCTGACGTAACTTCGTCGCTGACCTCACTTTGCGGTGGTATGTAAACTGTTTTTAACTTTCCTGTCATAGTGGCAGCTTACTGTTATATCGTTTGAACTCAGGTGGCAGCGAAAAGCCGACCTTCGGGTTGTCGACTGGAGGATTGGTTATTCGGTACGTACCGGGTACGCAGCCACTACATCTTTCAGTTCCCTGATGGTTTTCGCCAATTGAGTTTGATCCAGTTCCAAGTCAAACAGCAACTGGTTTCCGGTTCCCACCCTATCCATCGCCTCGCCACGCACCACAACATGGCCTTTTCCATCGCCCTCCAATACGAGGAACAACTGGCGCTCAAGGGTATTAAACTCAGCTTTTCCGCTGAGCGTTTCATAGAGCTTGCTCAGCTGACTTAAAAATCTCGAAAAATCGTCTGACATAAATTCTGCGCTGAATTGGCCGACAAATCTGCCAACCGTTACAGAAACAGTGACCGGCAACCAATTGTCGTCGTAGAACTGACCGACCGGTTCACGTTCATAGCCAGCAACGTCAACCTCTATTCTTTCATACTCTTCACCACCAAGCGCAAATTTCATAGTGTCTCGCTAAGGCACAGCATCGCTTTCCACCTTGACTGGTAGGCACCCTGTCAGATACATGCGGCTGTCAGTTCGCATCGTGCCTCTAACCGTCACCCTTTGGAAGGATCAACCTGGTGCACGTGGAATATGAAAGAGGAGGCAGCATACTCGGTCTGAACACTAGATCGTCTGCTGTCAGGAATCGACCTTCAATCACCGCCTTCTCGAATTCATCCGGGGGCCTGTACTGATGGTCCAGAATGTAGTGCAACAGTAAGGCCGGCGCCATGTATACCGTCCGCTCGAATCTGATCAGATAATGACCGTCTCCGATGAGGCTGAGTTCCCGTTCTTTCCACACCACGATGGGTCCAACATGCCCTCCGGGGTTATGCTGCAGTTCACCTGAGCAGACCTCACAAGCGTGAAAGCCACGATATTCGCCGGAAACTTTCAGGCTCCGTTCGTATGCGACGAACAGCCTGTCAATGCAGCTGTCGGAAACGTCGCCAATACAATCGACGCGGTCTCCGAGCCATCCCACTGCCCGAAGAGTGACATCGTCGGTCAAGAAGCCCCGACCCCATGCCCCATCCCGCTTAATGTCCAACGGGATTCCATAAGGAGATGGAGGACTACCTGGTAAAAACTGCTTGAGATCAGAGATCATCATGTCTAAATCCGCTTTCTTTTATCCGGATAACATTCAGGGCCGGCGGCGCCACTATCACAGCGAAGACGCGGTTTGTCGTCAAACTGGGGCGACCTGGTTAGCCGTGCTTAATTTTAAATCCATCAAGCCACCACTTCCTGGATTCCAGACTTTTCGGCTCTCTTTCATTTAACCGTTCATTCTTGTTCATTGCAATTGTCGCAGACGCTCTCTAGCCAGTTCACGAGCAGGCACTGCGCATGCATCCCAGCGTCCGTGTTCAACGCGCACTCAGTTTACATTCCATGAGTGACTTAGATCTTCATCGCACTCGACACAGACAAACCAGTTTTCTTTAACGACATTCAATAACCCGCATTTTTCACAACGACGAAAAACGAACTCTCTTCCGAATGAATCAGGACTCTCCAAATCTGCTTTATCCAACGCTTCTTTTACGTGCGGCCAGGATTCCGGCTCCGGGCAATAACCAGTCGATTGATTCGTCACTTCGGAGACCGTTACTTTGGAGCCTTCAACGCTGAAGGTGATTTCACCAGCAGACAGCACGTTTTCACCACCCGCACAAACAACATGTTCTGAATGTCTATCGGCTATAAACAGGATCTTATCCAGGTCAACGATATATGTGGCTATCACTTGATTATCAGCGTCCAGCTCTTGATCGGTGTCTTTGATCCAATTTATGACATCCTGGTGTGATAATATTTTTTCACCTTTACTCACCGTCTTTACAAGTTCTAGAAGGTCATTAGGACCGACATACTTATACGATTTCATTCAATTGGTAACCTGTGTCCCGCTGATATAGGCCAGTATTCGCACCCAATCCATAATCATCCCCATGACCGATTAGCATTAATCGATAGATTGTAGACCGAATATGAAGCAATTCACAAAAACCCTTACCGAGACAACATATGTTAAGGTGTTGATATTTCGCAACGGATGAGTTTTTTCACCAGACACAATCATTCTCATTTTTTGAAATCCATTTGGGCATAGTACTGTTTGCGATGGTGTCACTGGCGATAGGATTGGATCCACTTTACTTTCAGACTAATACGTGAACCAAGACGAGTCCCTCCTATCGGCAGGGACAAATAGCGCCTGTGAAAGTTTGTTGATCTGTTTATCCAGCCATTGCCGCCCAGAAGGGCTTAATTTTTCAGCAGCCTGGCTAGGAATACATCAGCTTGGTTGATAGTGCATTCCCGTTCCCCGCCTATCCTGTGCAGGAGGATGCGTCTGTCGTTTATTCTGCGCACGGGCGAAATATGACATCAAGCGACGATTTTTTTCAATCATCTGCAATGTTGCATCCACCCAGTGTTCGGCGATGAAGGATAGTTCTTCGTATGATCCTGTCGGTGGCGAATTCTTAATTATCGCCTGATAACGCAAACTTGGGCAGTCTTGTACCTTGAAGCAACCTTCCCTACCCTTCTCTGCCATGAAGGATCTACTGGTACTCCTCGCACATCTATTAACCGCGATAGCTAAACTGCTTGGACCTGGCGGTGCCAAGGCCATCGTCGCTGACAGCCTTCTCATGAAACAGCAACTACTGATCATTAATCGGTCCCGGCGACGTGCACCCAATCTAACGCCTATTGATCGGATGCT
>JAHEGU010000039.1 GCA_024644945.1 Gammaproteobacteria bacterium
TCAACAGCCCCTTTTTCAAAACGAGAATTTAGCTCGACTCTCTTTCATCGGTTAATTTCGTTTAGGGTTAACCTACCCAATCATGCAGCGTCACGCCGCCTGACATGTACTATGGCCGACGCCATCAGATCAAGTAACAACGTAACTTGATCAAACAGCAAATGCTACAGAATAAAGAGTAGTGAAAGTCTGATACGATGTACCCAACATCAAACAAGCAACCCAACCTGAAAGTCTCTCAAAATTTTAAGACCAGACTGTCCTAAATCTTTTGACGACCTACAACAGCAAGATTAGTCAGTGATCGGAATGTGTTGTTCCATTACTCGATCAACGATAGCTTTCCCTGCTATCCTGTTGCCCCATGCATTCCAGTGGGTATCCTGGAGATGGTATGCTGGCTGGATTTGCTGAGCCTCGCCCAAGATCGGTAGCAGATCCAGGTATTCGATAGAATTTTGTGAAAAAAATTGACCGAGTCTCATCTGCGGGTAGTCCCTCTGGTAGTTTCCTGGGACTGGTTTAGATTCCACCAGCTCGCTGTACAATGCATCATTAACCTGAAATTCATCAGGGATCATCACAAACAGTAGATCCCCCTTAACTTTCTGCCTGATATAAGTGCTAAGTTGGAAAAATCGCTCAAACAGGCTTTCATTATCAGGATCTGATACATTGCAGATTTCCAGGCGGTCAGATTCGAATCTTATGAACGCCTGTTTACTCATGGATGGTTTCTCAAGTCGCCAATCGTGGATGTAATCCAGGTTGTTTTTATTGCCCTTTACATCGCTTCCTATATTGGCAATATTGTATTCATTAGTTTCGTTACGTTCTCGGATAATTGTTCCAATTCTCATCGGTAGTTGAAAGGTCATCCAGTTGTGTAGTGCGTAGTAATTACGCTTGATTGATTTCTGGTCTATCAGATCATTGCCAATAAACACCGCTACAACCACCAAATCAGGATTTGTCTGGAGCACCTGGCTGTCGAGCATATAGGCGTATTCGTCCATACCAGTTCCCGCCACACCGAAATTGTGTACAGCAATACGTTCGTAGCGGTCACCGAGTTGCTGGGCGAGAGCAGACTCTGCAACGGAAGTAAAATTGTATTCGTGGGGGACGATCCCAACACCAAATGAATCCGCCAGCACAGCGACAATATAATCACTGTCGGTTGCGCTGAAAAATTCGGAATCGTGGTATCCAGCGCTATTAATTCGAGTATTGAAAAATTCACTATGGGGCGTTAGCTTGTGAGCAGCGATGCGACTTTCAATAGACCCCTGGTCCCACAAAAGCGGGGTCGGAAAATGCCTCGAAAATTGGTTCAGCAATAGCTCGACACACAACAGGCTAACGATTATATTGAACAGGGTCAGTTCAATACGGCCAAGGCTGTTACCGACTGAGCGACTCGAGTCACGCATGGACAGTAGGGTCGCCGCCCAAACCGACAGGAAGAGTCCAACGAATGAATTGAACAGAGATCTGTGTAGGAAGCGATTGTCCGGAAACAGGTTGAGCGAAATGGTAATAGATGTGACCACTAAGCCGGAGAATACGGCGATAAAAAAAAGGCGAATCTGTAACCATTCGTTGCGGGTGATACAAAACAGCATGCGATAGCCGAGCAGGTTTCGGAGCACCAAGTAAATTGGAACAACGCCAACCGTTAGGGCAAGCCAGCGAAGTAACATGACCACTCTTCCCGAGTCTTGCAGTTCAATATACTCGTTACGGTCTCCCTGCAAGTCAAGGCCTAGCCAGAAAGGTAACAGGCAAACGATAACCAGCAAAAAAAGGAGGAGCTTATAGGGCATAGCGGCTGACATAGTTTTAAATGCACAGGTCGAAGAACTCGCTGTTGCTCTGGATTTATTTCCCTACAGGTTAACATAGAGGCTGGCAGGGCAATGGATGAAGTAGTTAGCGTGCGAACAATCGATTCCTTGGTAAAAGCGAAGCAAATGTGAAAAGCTAGTAGAGTAAGTTAGAAACGCTATGAAAGCAGCAGGGCGAAGGTCGGCAATGAGTATCAGCGGTAGTTCGATAGATTTTCACCAAGGTCTGCTATCGAGAAACACTGAAATTTACTAAGTTACCAAGCTAAATTGAATCCAGCGTTCTACATTGATCACTCCGATTTTATCTACAACAATTTATAGAATGAATTGGAATTAGAGAAAAGGCTCCAGTAGGAGCCTTTTCTCTATTAGGTGTTAACTTAATAAGTCAACACTGGCCGTAGCCTTTTTGCATGGGCAATCCATTTTCGCAGCATCATTTCGCTGGGTACTTGTCTTACCAGTTTTTTCTTTGCATTAGTGGTGTGCATGGCTTCAGAGAGATTGGCAGCATTGCGGTTTCTCAGTTCCTTGACCGTATCGACTCCGGCCGCCTCGAGCAGCTCCGCATACTGGGTCCCAACCCCTTTAATGCGAAACAAATCCGCCATATTGACGCAACGCAAAACGATTTTTTCGCTGATGCCCGCCTCTTTTGCAATCATCTTTCGCCCTTTGCGGCTGGCCCCGTCTTTCAGTAGTTTTTCCGGGCTACCACATCCTATTTTCCGCAGTTTAGCGCCGTATTTCGGGCCAATTCCTTCTATCGATTGAATTGATTTAGCCATGTGATTTCCTCAAATTGTATTGTGATGAATCGATGTCGTTTTCACTTCGCATTGTCATAACACTTGAAAGTCATAACGTCTGTAATCAAAACTAGCCCTGACGGTCTTCTGCAGCCTTATTGATGAGAAAGTTGATGACATTAATCAATTCGTCATGGCTGCCCGCCATGGACACGCTGGTGCGATATTTGCCATCGACGATAATCGCGGGTACACCGGAGATACCGTATTTGCGCCCCATGACGTTGGCAAAATTAAGCTTATTATTGACCGCGAATGAATTGAATGTATCTACAATAGCACCCGGATCGGCACCCTGGGCGGCGGCCCATTCCGCGACCTGCTCCACTGTGTTAAAGGGTTTCCGATCTTTGTGGATGGCATCAAAGAACTTTCCATGGAGTTGATCGACCAATCCGAGGGCTTCAAAAGTAAAATATACGCGCGCCTGGAATTCCCAGCTCTGATTGAGCATTGCCGGGATCGGAACATATTCAGCGTTGTCCGGTATGTTTTCCAGCCATTTAATAATATAGGGCTCGAGGCGATAGCAGTGAGGACAACGGTACCAGAACATTTCCACTACCTCGATCTTGTCACCGGTCTGAACCGGTTGAACTTCGCTCAGCAGCTCGTAATGTCCACCCTCTATATATTCCTGCGTCTGGGCGGATACAGGGCCGATAAACAGAGAAAGGCTAAGGGCGAGTAAAAGATTTTTCATTATTGCAATGCCGTTTGATTAACGTAAATGATTATTGTAACCAACACTTGGGACTATGAGGAGTACTATATGGTTCCTTCATGAACCCTGGATTAACGGCAATCCACTCGGGTTTCGAGGTATTGGCAAAGTTTTTGTGGGATGCCGTCGAAGCCGCCATTACTCATTGCGACGAGTACAGAGTCTCCTTTGAGTTTTTGTCCGACGATCTCAATGATTTCCTCTGGGCTGTGGCCTATCTCGATTGGGGTCTTAGTAGGTAAATCCTCGGGTTTCCATGACAAATCGTTAGGCAGGTAAAATATTACCTCGTTGGCTGGTTCCATAGCGTGTGCGAGTAAATCGCCATGGCAACCCAAACGCATTGTGTTCGATCTTGGCTCGATAATGGCGATCAGATAAGCGTTTTGGTGGGCATTTCGTAACGCGTCAAGGGTCTGTGAGATTGCGGTTGGGTGGTGTGCAAAGTCCTCATATAACAGCACGCTATCGCCCTCAAATATGCGCTGAAGGCGTCGGATGTTGGGGATATAGGTGTTCAGTGCAGTACAGGCCAGGTCCGGCGCCAGTCCGGCCTCGCTGGCGGCTGCAATTGCAGCCAGGGCATTAGCCACGTTGTGGCGTCCAATACACCCCCAGCTGACGTGACCTACTTCGGATCCGTTGTGGTAGACGGTAAAGCAGCTGAAATCAGCTGCCTGAGTGCGGGTAGACCAATCGGCTTCTTCACTATCAGAGGAAAACGATGTGGAATTTGACCAGCATCCCATCTCCATGACCTCGCTTATATCTTTGTCATCCGAATTGAATACGATGCATCCGCGTGAGGGCACAATTCGAATGAGATGATGGAACTGGCGTTTTATCTGATCGATATCATCGAAAATGTCGGCATGATCAAACTCGAGATTATTTAGTACAGCGATATCAGGACTATAGTGAACGAACTTCGAGCGCTTATCGAAGAATGCAGTGTCGTATTCATCCGCCTCTATAACGAAGAATTTTCCCTGACCTATACGGGCGGATTCTGAAAAATTTCCGGGTTTACCTCCAATCAGAAATCCTGGAGACATATTATTATGCTCCAGTATCCATGCGAGCATGGAGCTGGTAGAGGTTTTGCCATGGGTGCCAGCCACGGCGATAACCTGATAGTCCCTGAGTACATATTCCGCCAGCCATGCGGGGCCCGAAAGATAAGGGAGTTTCTGGTCCAGAACATGCTCAATCAACGGGTTTCCCCTGGAGAGTGCGTTGCCAATTACGATGCAATCGCAATCAGTATCTATATGCTCGGCAAGGTAGCCTGATTTGACAGTGATGCCAGCGTCTGCCAACACATCGCTCATTGGTGGGTATACATTGGCATCGCAACCAGTAACTTGATGCCCCATCGATCTGGCGATCTGGGCGATACCTGCCATAAAGGTACCGCAGATTCCGGCTATAAAAACCTTCAACTACCTGGGCCGAACAGGTTAATCATGATGAACTGGAGCACGAACGACATCAACAGGCTAATACCGATTGACATGCTCATTTTGATTTCAATAGATTCACGGATAATTCGCGCGGTCACCCCGATTTCCCAAAGCCAGAGTGAAATCAGGATGAAAGATCCAATCCCCGGCTGGGCGCCATTACCGGTCGCAGATACAGGAATACTTCCTGCAATTAAGGGTAGTGAGATGAGATTCATGATGGCGGATGTGCCATATAGCGCGCTGGCAGATTGATACCAGCGTGTCAACTTCCTTGTGATCTGAAGTAACACCAGCCACGCGACACCCACCAGCAGAGTGTGGCTGGCAGCAAGCAGAAACGGGCTGGCCCCAGGGGCAAGCATGTTGTAGCCGACAAAGAGCACGATAAATGTGCCTGCTACACACACTGTCAGAATCTGTCGATCAGCCGGTAAATCCTGTGGATTTGCAGCGAAAAGGCAGATACGAATCAGGGTCCGGATCGTGTTTAGCATCGTTCTTTGTGAATGCCCCAGAGAAAGTTTTACAAAAGGCCGGATGATATCATTAGCACCATGACAAACATAAAAATTATCAATGACCAAGCGTCGTTGGAAAGGGCCTGTGAGGAGCTGAATCAGGGGCAAACTATTGCCCTGGATACGGAGTTCATGCGTGAAAAGACATTCGTGCCGCTGCTTTGCCTAATACAGGTTTGCAGCGACAATCGGGATTACTGTATCGACTCCCTCGAAGTGGAAGATCTTTCCGCATTTGCTGACCTCATAGCGCAACCTGAAATGACCACAATATTGCATTCTTGCCGCCAGGATTTCGAGGCGCTGGATACCCGAATCTCAAAATCGGTGGCAAATCTATTTGATACGCAATTAGCAGCCGCTTTTTGTGGTTATGGAGATCAGGTCAGCTACGCTGGGTTGGTAGAGATATTTACTGGAACAAAACTTGCTAAGTCCCATACCCGAGCGAATTGGCAGAATCGACCACTTTCCAGTGCGGAAATAGAATACGCAATGGATGATGTGAGATATCTTGAGACATTGCACGATCAACTTCGTAGAGTGCTTGAGCGCGCCGGCCGTTTGTCGTGGTTTGTTGAGGAGTGTCAGCGGCAGCTTGACCCCGATTATTGGCGACTTGATCCTGAGCAGGCGTGGAGGCGGCTCAAGGGCGGCGGAAGTTTGCCACCCCAGGCGCAGGAAACGGCGCGCCGACTGGCGATATGGCGAGAGCATCAAGCTATGAAGCGTGATCGACCCAGAGAGTGGGTGCTATCTACTGCTGCACTATTGCAAATCAGTCGACTAAATCCAGAAACGGTACGTCAGCTTAGCCAGATCGAAGAGGTTAATGCTGGCATTATGCGACATTCCGCTGACTCCATACTCGAGATATGCACAAGCTCTGTGCGGGACCATGATGCAGAACCACTCTGGGTGCGTCAGAAAATGTTGGATACTGAGCAGAAGAAGCGCGTAAAAGGAGTAATGGCGATGTTACGCCAGGCGGCTGAAGACCTTGGAATAAGCGCTTCGCTACTGGCTAATCGAAGTGCGGTAGAACGGTTTGTGCGTGACAACGTTGAAATAGAGTTGTTTCGTGGCTGGCGCAGAGAAGTAATTGGGGAGCAGGTCCTGCGGCACTATTCATGACCCGCAGGGGCATTTGGCAACATTACGATCAAGGAGCCGGGAGATTTCATTGTACCTGCGGCACGTTCGGCGTCTTGATCATTGCCCCAGTATAGATCGGCACGCAGATGCCCCTTAATTGCTCCACCTGTATCCTGGGCAAAAACTAATTTTTTAAGAGGGCGGTCAGGCGATCCAGGGTAATGGGTTGATAGCCACATGGGTGTTCCCAACTGGATTAGCTTCGGATCGATTGCGATGCTGCGTTCGGCAGTCAATGGAACGTTTAGTGAACCGATGGGACCCTGACCTGGGTCCTCTCTCAGCACGAAAAAAATATAACTGGGATTTTGATTCAGCAGATCCTCCGCCTGATCCGGATGCTCCCTGAGCCATTGTTTGATAGTGAACAATGATACCTGCTCCAGTTCTAACTCACCTCGTTCAACCAGGGTCTTGCCGATAGCCTTATAGGGGTGACCATTCTGGTCACTATATCCGGCGCCGATTACATTACCGTCTGGTAACTGGACCCGTCCGGAGCCTTGAATGTGCAGGAAGAATACGTCATCACGATTATCCAGCCACACCAGTTCGTTGCCCTGCAATAATTCTCGGTCCGTTTCGATTTCAGCGCGAGAGAAATAAGGGATGACCTTATTGCCAATCAGTCTGCCTCGAAGGCGTTGATTACGCAGCTCAGGAAAGCGGTCACCGAGATCGATAATCAGCAATGAATCGGGTCTGGTGTAGAGGGGATATCGATAGCGTTCAGTGGGTTCGAAACTACCGTAAAGCAGTGGTTCATAATATCCGGTGATCAAGCCTTGGTTGCGACCTCTTGCACCATGTACCTTGTGCGGCGTAAACCAGCTTTCGAAAAACTGCTGCGCTTGCACCTGATCCGGAGTCCCTAACTGTTTCGCGGCGGCGCAGAGCTGATCCCAGGTAACATCCTTTTGCAGTGCCTTGCAACTGTTTAGAAGTGCCGGCCAGGCTTGATGATGTTGGTCTAAGGCCCAACCTGGGACTTGGTTCCAGGAGAGTGCTTTGCCGATACCTGGCTCGGGGGGTCTGAACAGCGCGCAGGCGCTGAGCAGTGAAAGTAAACCGGCAAAGGCAACCAGACGCAGGTTGACCTTGATGAGATCAGGCACTAGCGGCAAGTTTGATACAGGTTGTGAGCACCTGGGTGGCCTGACCGACCTCTTCCACGATAGGAAAAGTCGGCGCAATGCGTATATTGCGGTCGCGTGGATCTTTACCATATGGAAACGGCGCGCCAGCGCCAGTGAGCTTAACCCCTGCATCGGCGGCCAACTCAATGATCTTTTTTGCAGTGCCGTCCGGTGCATCCAGACTAATAAAGTAGCCGCCTTTAGGTTTAGTCCAAGTGGCGATGCCGAGATCCCCTAACTCCCGTTCAAGGATTTCGTCGACCAGATCGAATTTCGGTTTGACCAATGCAGCATGCTTTCGCATGTGCGTCCGCAGTCCCTGAAGATTCTTAAATAGTTGGAGGTGTCGGATCTGGTTTACTTTATCCGGTCCGATGGTTTGCACTGATATATGGGTCTTAATATCCGCAATGTTTATGTCACTCGCCGCGAGACACGCCACGCCTGAACCCGGGTGGCTGATCTTCGAGGTCGAAGCGAATTCGATGACTCGATTAGCGTTTCCGGCAGCGACGCAATGCTCCATGATGTTAGCAAGCTCGGGCCGGTCATCGCTAAGGTGGTGTTCAGCGTAGGCATTGTCCCACAGAATACGGAAGTCCGACGCAGCCGGCATCTCGGCAAGTCTCTTGACGGTGTCGTTGCTATAACAGCTGCCGGTCGGATTACTGTACTTAGGGACGCACCAGATTCCTTTAATGTCATGGTCACTGGAGACAAGTGTCTCGACTTGGTCCATGTCAGGGCCATCATCGGTAATATCAACTGTTAGAAGTTCAAACCCAAGGTGTTCGGTAACTTTAAAATGTCTATCGTAGCCAGGAGAAGGGCAGATGAATTTTCTGGTTTCAATACGGTGCCAAGGTTCCGTCCCATCTGGCACCCCGAACTGGCATCCCCGAGCCAGGGTGTCGTACATCATATTTAGGCTGGAATTGCCGCCAACAATGATGTTGTCGACCGAGATTTCCAGTATCTCCGCGAACAGGGCTTTCATGGGCGGCAGCCCGTCGAGTCCGCCGTAGTTTCTCGTATCAGTGCCATTGAGCAGGTACTGATCTCCGGGTAACGACAAAAGCCCGTTTGCCAGATCGAGCTGCATTGAAGACGGCTTTCCGCGAGTGATATCAAGGGAAAGCTGCATATTCTTAAAATCCCGATACTGCTGTTGCAGCTGATCGCGCTGCTGTCGAAGTATTTTGAGACCTTGTTCGGAAGGGGAGGTTGAGGACATCTGGAACCAATGATGAGGTTGAATTTGTGGCGGATTTTATCAGTTACTGAATGAGCTGATCAGTATTAGCTTTGGGCCTATACGGACTGCAGTTGACCCAGGATTATAGTGTCTTGATTCACTGTACTTAAAGGGGATTTAGCAGTAGAATTGCGCCCCCAATTTATTGAGCCCTTAGGGAGCGGATTTACATGCCGTCTGTTCAAGTTCGACAAAACGAACCTTTTGATGTGATTTTGCGCCGTTTTCGGCGTGCCTGCGAGCGGGCGGGCGTATTCACAGAGTCCCGTCGTCGTCAGCACTATGAAAAGCCGACCACTATTCGAAAGCGAGATGGCGATGCTGCGGTTCGGCGTGAAATGAAGCGTGTCTCACGGCAGAAAGCCCGGCGAAAGCGGCTCTACTAATTCCCGAATTCATGATCATCGCCGAAATGGGCCCACGGGCGCATTTCGGCGATTTCTATTTTGGGGCTCTAATTGTAATGTCGAGATGGTGAAAAAATGTCTGATTTGAAGCAGAGACTGCTGGACGATATGAAACTGGCAATGCGCGAAAAGAGCACAATCAAGCTTGAAACCATTCGTATGGTGCGCGCGGCAGTGCAGCGCAAGGAGGTCGATGAGAGGATCGAACTCGATGACAGCGCCGTTCTCCAGGTACTGCAGAAGATGGTGAAACAGTGCAAGGATGCTGCGGACCAGTTTACCCAGGGTGGGCGAGACGATCTGGCGCAAAAAGAGTTGGCCAACATCGAGGTAATGGAGGCTTATCTGCCGGCAAAGCTCTCTGATACAGAGATTGACAGCATTATTCAGGAGGCAATTGAGCAAACTGGTGCGGAGTCGATCAAGGATATGGGGAAAGTCATGGGGATCCTGCGGGATAAAGTGCAGGGGCGAGCCGATATGGGGGCACTTAGTAGCCGAATTAAGGCGCTGCTTGGTTAATTCAATCCAGCCAACAACACCCCCTTTATTGAAAGACGTTTTGAATATGCGCCGATTCAGGCTTCTGATGGCATTAACAAGCCTGCTGTGCAGCTTCTGCCTCGAAGCCGCAGAAGTTAGTTTCCTGGTTGAAGATCGTGGTCAATCCATTGATCAGACTGCTCAGATTAATGACCGAATGATCTATGTCGCGGCAACGGGCGGAGATCCCGGCAGTGATCTACTGTTCGACGCCTCCCGGCAAATACTTTATCTGATTGAGCATGGCGATCGCAGTTATCTGCAAATCGACAACCAAACTATCGATGAAGTAGCGGCATTGGTTGATTCGGTCTCGGACGTGGTTGAGTCGCAACAGGGGGTGATATCAGATTTGCTTTCTACTTTTGGGATTTCTAATGCGCCGGACGAGCCCGTTGCAGAGCTTAGAGACAGCGGGCGTCAGCTTGCCATCGGTGGCTTCTCTTGCCAATTGCACCAGGCTCACCTTAAAGACAAATTACAGTTTGAAATCTGTGTCTCGGACAATCAACAGCTGCAACTAAAGCAAGAGGATTATTCTGCGCTGAAGGAGTTTCTTGTATTCTCCAATAGAATGCAGAACAAGGCTGGAAAGCTTCTGACCACTCTTGGAATAATTCTTCCAAAAATGGACCTGGCAAGCACCAAAGGGTTGCCGGTCGGATTGCATTCTCCCGGCCAGGGACTCAAGGTGCGGGTTACTGGCATTGATTCCGCAGCCAAGCCAGTCAAGCACGCAGTTCCCGCTGGGTACAGTCGCAGTTCTATTCCCCTTTTATCAGGTTGATTCTCAACTCGACCTCATGAAACCGGCGGGCCTGGACTAACCTTCGAGATACCGATTTAAGCGGAACAGCGCGACGATGGACTTGGCATCATCAATGTCGCCATTCAATGCCATCTTATTTACTTGCTCCAAGGGTAACCAATGTGTTTCGATAAATTCGTAATCTTCGGGTTCTGCCGCACCTCGGACCACGTCTCTGGCTAAAAAGAGATACAGGCGCTCGGTGCAGAAACCCGGCGTGGTCAGCGTTGATCCCAGGGGAATCAATGCTTCCGCGGTGCAGCCAGTTTCCTCCTTAAGTTCTCGGTATGCAGCGGTTTCTGGATTTTCGAATGGTTCAAGCAGACCGGCTGGAAACTCCCAGATCCAGCCATTGGCAGCGTGACGAAACTGTTTGATCAGACATACCTGGTGTTCGCTGTCCATGGCGATCACCACGGCGCCGCCCGGATGCCTGACAATTTCGAGTGCCAGGATTTCATCGTTGGGTAACCGGACCGTTTCGAGCCCAAGATTCACCACGGCGCCGCTATGAATCACTCGTCTGCTTCGAGGTTCGTCAGGGAATTCTATAAGTGAAGGCTCATAGCCCATTGGTGCGCGATACCCCATGAGATTGAATACAGTGGCTGCCACATTGGCTAATCCGGCGTCATCCAGCTCGCGAAGTTTATAACTATCGTCGTCACCAGTATCGACGATCACAAAAGGAACCTGATTCAAAGAATGGGAGGTGCGTGACACCTGATCCCCGTCTTTCATTACGAACATTTCGTCGGCGTTACCGTGATCGGCAGTCAAAATCAGGATGCCGTGCTGTTCGGCGACCGCTGTGACGAGTTCTCCAAGACACTTATCGACGGTTTCAATTGCCTGGATAGTCGCGTCAATATCACCAGTATGGCCTACCATATCTCCATTTGCGAAATTGATACGGCCAAACCGATACGCACCGTTTCTTAAAAGCCTAATGGTTTCGTTGGTAATTTCCCTGGCCTTCATATCAGGGGCTTTATTAAACGCGATGTTGTCGGATTGAATTTCTATCCAGGTTTCTAGTTCCTGATTGAAGTATCCGGATTTATTACCATTCCAAAAATAGGTAACGTGACCAAATTTCTGTGTTTCGCTGACCGCAAAAGTGCGCAGATTTTCTGCGCACATGTATTCAATCATGGTGTTTTTAATGACGGGGGGACTCACTAGATAGTGCCCCGGCACATGGAGATCTCCATCGTATTCGAGCATGCCACAGAAGAAAATGTCCGGGTGCTGACCTCTGTCGAAATGTTTAAATTCCCGTTCTTCCATGGCCTGTGATATTTCTATGGCCCGATCCCCTCTGAAATTGAAAAATACCACGGCGTCTCCGTCAGACATAGGGCCTGCGGGGACACCGTTTTCGTCGGCGATAACAAATGGATCCAGGGTTTGGTCGGTTATCTCAGCATCGGCCTGGTATTGGCGCAGGACTTCTTCTTTTGCATCGACCACTGTATTACCGATTCCATGCACATGGGTATCATATCCGCGCTTGACCATGTTCCAGTCGGCCTGATATCGGTCCATAGTGATGACCATTCTGCCGCCTCCTGAGGCGACTCGGTAATCGCGGCCAGGCTTCTGGTTAATATTATCTAGAGTCTGCTGCAGCCGGTCGAGATAAACCACCGCGGAGCGAGGTTCCACATCTCTGCCGTCTAACAGGCAGTGAATCCTTATGCGCTTTGTTGACCGCCGATCGCATCGTTCGATCAACCACAGCAGATGATTAATGTGTGAATGCACATTGCCGTCGGATAGCAGGCCGAGTAAGTGAATGGTGGCCCCAGACTTGCCACGTTGTTCCACTTGTGCCCAGGCGGCATTGGTAAAAATGCTGCCACTTTCAAAGGCCTGGTTGACGAGCTTTGCGCCTTGACTAATGATCTGGCCGCTACCAAGTGCGTTGTGCCCAACCTCACTATTACCCATGTCCTCATTGCTCGGTAATCCGACCGAGGTGCCATGCGCTTTCAGCCGGGTACAATATTTGGATCCGAGCAGTCGATCCAGTACTGGAGTCTTGGCCAGAGACACCGCATTGGCGGGACCTTCGGGCGCGAGTCCGACCCCATCGGCAACAACAAGTAGTATTGGTCCCTTGCGTCCGTTGAAGGTGGCGAGCTTTTCAAGCTGCATAACTTTTTCGTGTTTTAATGAGTTGAAGTGACAGTCTGGAGCTGCTGGCGCAACTGCTTCAGCGCTTTACCCCTATGGCTGAGTTGATTCTTCTCGTCTGAATTCAATTGCGCGGCGGTTTTACCTAGTTCTGATACGAAGAAAACTGGATCATATCCAAACCCGTTATCGCCCTGCGGTATCCATGCGATTTCACCCTCCCAGCTACCGCTGCAAATGATTGGAGATGGGTCATGCTGATGCCGCATATAGACGATGATACAGTCGAACCTTGCTCCTCGATGTGTTTCCTGATCCATATTGGTAAGAAGCTTCTCAATGTTTTCCTGGTCGGTTGCACCCTCACCGCCATATCTCGCGGAGTAAATTCCTGGCTGCCCATTGAGCGCGTTGACTTCGAGTCCGGAATCGTCCGCAATTGCGGGCAGGCCGCTATGAAGACAGGCATGCCGAGCTTTGATTATTGCATTTTCTACGAAAGTGAGGCCTGTCTCTTCCGGTGAGGAGATGTCAAATTCAGATTGAGGTAATACTTCCCAGCCATGCAGCATCTGACCAATTTCGGCCAACTTGCCCGAATTACTAGTTGCGAGAATTACGCGTTTAGTCAACCAGGGAATCCTTTTGAATTGTAAAAAGCTGCTTGCACGCGCTATCCGCGTGGTCCAGCATCTGGCTCAGGTCCTCTCGAGAAAAAGGCGTTGATTCGGCCGTCCCCTGAACCTCTATCAGTCCGCCGGTGTCATCCATCACGATGTTCATATCAGTTTCCGCCTTGCTATCTTCCGCATAATCCAGGTCCGTCACGACCTCTCCATTGCTTACCCCGACCGATACTGCGCTAACGGCCCGATGTATCGGGCTATCTTGGACAATCCCATGGTACAACAACCAGTTTACCGCATCCGTCATCGCGACCCATGCGCCGGTAATCGCTGCGGTTCGCGTACCGCCATCAGCTTGAATGACATCGCAGTCTACCGTGATTGTGCGTTCGCCCAGGATTCCGGTGTCAATCGCCGCACGCAGCGAACGACCGATCAAACGCTGTATCTCCAGAGTGCGCCCGGATTGCTTGCCGCGCGCCGCTTCGCGATCACTGCGCGTGTTGGTGGCGCGCGGCAGCATGCTGTACTCCGCGGTCACCCAGCCTTTCTTTTTGTTGCGCAAAAACATTGGTACGCGCTCCTCTATGCTTGCGTTACAAAGGACCTTGGTGTCGCCAAAACTGATCAGTACAGATCCTTCAGCATGTCGGGTGTAGTGGCGAATAATCGATACGGGCCGGAGTTCGTCAGGCCGCCGATCGCTGGGTCTTGGCATTTTGAAATTCTACAACAGTTGATTATTCTGGGCCGCCGATTATACGCTTGTGGCCGCTGCCGGGTCAGGTTTGAGGCGCCATAAAACTCTAATTCAGATTTTTCTGGTACCAGGCTACATTGATACGTCGGTTGAACTTGGTGCCGACCTGGTCCAGCGTTCCAATGTGCTTAAAGTCAAACTTCTTGTGCAACCTGACCGACGCCTCGTTGGGCAGCGCAATCACGGCATAGGCGCGGTGCAGGTCGGTGTGTGCGATGCGCTCAAATAGTTTCTCTAAAAGCCGGGAACCCGCTCCCCTTGGGGCGCTATCGTGGTGGGCGTATACCGTAACTTCAGTGGAAGAGTCGTAGGCGGCCTTGGTCCGGAACCGGCCGTTATAAGCAAATCCAATTACTCTGTCATGTTCGAGGGCAACCATCAGGTAGTGACGCGTTGAGGGTGTTAAAAATTGTTCCAACCAAGTCTGCCGTTTCTGCAGTGTCCACGGTGTGATATCGAAAGTAACAGTCGAGTTTTCAACGTACCAGTTATAGATCTGGTTTATGGCTGCAGCATCCTCGAATAGGCCTTCTCTAACTAATATTTCCACAAAATCATGAGGTATCCCGGGTAATCACGAGATTTATCATTTCGAAGGCGACAGTGGCCGCAGCCAGCGATGTAATTTCCGCATGATCATAGGCCGGTGCGACCTCGACGATGTCTGCCGCGACAAGGTTCAGTCCCTGCAACCCGCGTATGATGTTAACCAGCTCGCGACTTGAAAGTCCTGCTATTTCTGGTGTGCCGGTGCCGGGTGCATGGGCCGGATCGAGTACATCAATATCGATAGATAGGTATAAAGGGTGATCTCCCACGCGGTCTCGAATGCGTTTGACTACATGATCTACTCCATGGCTATGAAGATCATCGCAATGCACTACCTTGAAACCTAATTCTGCATCCTGTGCAAGATCATCTCGACTGTAAAGTGGGCCGCGAATGCCAACATGCATGGATGATTGATCAATAAATAAGTTTTCTTCAGCGGCGCGCCTGAACGGCGTACCGTGTGTATAGGGTGCGCCGAAGTAAGTGTCCCAGGTGTCCAGATGGGCATCGAAGTGAACCAGCGCCACCCGGCCAAATTTTTTGTTGACTGCGCGCAGCAACGGCACTGCAATGGTGTGATCGCCACCGAGGCTAACCAGGGCGTCCGCCTGGTCAAGCAAGGCTGTTGCTGCCGTTTCAATCTGGCCGATGGCTTCATCTATATTGAAAGGATTGCACGCAACGTCCCCGGCATCAGCCACCTGAATCTGTTGAAATGGCTCTGTGTCGTAGGCGGGATGAAAGTTTGTTCGAAGATGCCTCGACGCCTGCCTGATCGCTTGCGGACCGAAGCGGGCACCCGGTCGGTAGCTGGTTCCGTTATCGAAGGGTATGCCTAGAATGGCCACATCACAATAGGGTACATCCCGGAGCTCGGGCAGGCGACAGAACGTAGAAGGACCAGCATAGCGAGGAACCACAGTTCCACTTACTGGTTGAATTGGCGGTGTGTCTTTATTACTCATCAACTCTGTGGATTCAGGTCAGGGCATGTGCATTGTGCTTGAGTTCCGATCAGGATAGAAGGGTTTACACAACGAATTGGGTTGCCCGCAGATTTCATCGGCAATCAGTTCGCCGGTAATTGGTCCAAGGGTAAGTCCAAGATGACAATGGCCGGTTGCAACGTAAAGCCCCGGATGCCGCCTAATTGGGCCGATAAGGGGTTGAGAGTCCGGGGTGCTGGCCCGTCTTCCCATCCACGGTTTCTCGAGCAGGGGCCTGCCTAACGGAAAGGTCTCTCGGATGTGCGGTAGCAGCGTTTGAAGCTGGCGGTCTTTGGGGGGTACCTCGCGAGCGACAAGATTACTCCCCGTGGTGGTTCGCAGCCCATCGCGCATTGGAGTAATAACATAACCGAGTTCGATATCCACCACCGAACGATTCAGCTGTTTACCTTCAGGATAAGCAAACATCATGTGATAGCCCCTTTCAAGTGCAAAAGGAAGCCGCACTCCCAGAGGTTTAAGTAGATGGTTGCTCCATGCTCCCATGGCTAGCACGATCTTTGTTGCATTCAAGACCGAGTCCTTCGCTGATATCCGCCAGTTGTTGTCAACCGGCTCGATAGACTCTATTTCGCATTGCTCGAAATGCCCACCTTGCGATATCAACAAATCAAAATAATTTTGACAGAGCAGGCCTGGATCAAGCACAGAAGGCGTGTTTTTCAACCACCACCCTCCGGCGTAGTCGATACCAAGATCAGGTTCTAGGTCGCGAACTTCCGTCCCGTCAAGCACTTCGCATGTCACTCCAAAGTGTTGATAGTCTGAGAGCAGTTTACGGGAAGAAGACAGGCGGGAGGTGCTGCGAAACAGTTTCAGCCACCCGGTATCGTTCAAGAGGTCGAGTGCGCCGGCCTGCTTCATGAGATTCAGATGACGTGGGAGGGCGTCCGCGGTAAGGGTAGCAACCTGGGAAGTACACTGTTCGAACGTCGTGCGATTACAGTTTCGCGCGAAACGCATTAGCCAGGTTGCGAGCCACGGAAGATCAGAGTAGTTGAGTAAGAATCTTGGGTCAAGATTCGCTAGAAGCTTAGGCGCCTGAGACAACAGCTCTGGATCCGCCAGTGGATGGATGCCGCTGTTACAAATTACCCCGGCATTTCCATAGCTGGTCTCACTGGCAGGGGGCAGCCGATCAATTAACAGCACATCTCTGTCACGTTTGCGAAGAGATAATGCTATGCAAATACCGACAATACCGGCGCCGATGACTATAACCTGCTGGGAACTCATGGACCGATAGTAATCCAGTCACTTGATCCTTGCTAGAGTCCATGCATTAGACACCGAGCACTCGTATCGAATTGCACGAGATAGCCAGGTAGATAGTAAATGGTTAGTACCGCCCCGCAAAACCGAACCCTTTCGACCTCTATGGCACGGTAGCAAGGTGACTTGCTTGAAAAGGAGATTTAATTCCTGCGTTAATTGTTGAATCCCGATTACGCCTTTGAAAAGGTCGCTAGCCTATGCTCGTGTCAATTGACCCAGAGTGCTGATCAGGCATATTGGCGTTATTTGGTAGACGCAAGTTTTGCTTTTAACCGGCTTTATTCTCAATTATATTAGCGCGCCGCTATCTCTCCACCGTCTACTTCGAAAATGTCTACCACCATAGTCAATTCCTGGAATGAATTTGATCCATTGAAGCATGTGATTGTTGGCCGTGCTGACAACACCTGTATTCCGCCAGATGAACCCGCTACCGAAGCAAAAGTGCCGGAGGATAGCGATATGCGTGGTATGTGGGGACCAAGACCATTGGAAACCGTGGAGAAAGCAAATGCTCAGCTCGACAATCTGGCAAAGGTCTTAATCGACAGAGGAATCCGGGTCGATAGACCGAAGCCAATTCAATGGAATCAGGCGGTTATTACGCCAGACTTTATGACCGCAAGTCAGTTTGGGTGTATGCCTCCAAGAGATGTACTGCTGACTATAGGAAGCGAAATTTTATCCGCGCCAATGTCATTTCGCTGTCGATACTTTGAATATCTGGCCTATCACGATTTAATGCAGCAGTATTTTGATGAAGATCCCGATTTTCGATGGGAGCAAGCCCCTCGACCAAGGCTTGCCGATGCATCCTATAAGGATGGCTACTTCGATGAAATCACCATTGAAGAGCGGCTCAGTCGTACCGCGGCGCTTGATTTTGTAACAACCGAAATTGAACCCCTTTTTGATGCGGCAGATGTTCTACGACTTGGCAAAGACCTTTTTTGTCAGCATGGTCTGACCACAAATCGCCGTGGTATGGAATGGTTGCAAAGACACTTCCCCGATCATCGAATTCACACTGTAAATTTTCCAGGTGACCCTTATCCGATCCATATTGATGCGACTTTTGTGCCGCTGCGCCCGGGACTCATTATCAATAATCCAAATCGGAGGCTGCCGGAATCCCAAAGGAAAATTTTCGAAGCCAATGATTGGGAGATTTTGGACGCCGCCCCACCTGCCCACGATTCGCCGCCGCCGTTGTGTTACTCCAGTGTTTGGTTATCTATGAATTGTCTGGTTCTGGATCATCAAAATGTTATCGTCGAAGCCAGTGAAGTGCATCAATTGGAGCAGATGGATAAACTGGGTATGAACGTGATTCCGCTCGCGTTTCGTGATGCCTATCCATTTGGTGGTGGACTGCACTGTGCTACCGGAGATGTTCACCGAGAAGGTGGATGCGATGACTTTTTCCCTAATCAGGTCGCCGGGACGCAGATCAGAGCTGATTGAGATTAGCTGGCTCTGCACTGATTTCGACCATCGGTTTGATTGTTAGCAATCGCACAAGCAGGTAGAGAAATTGATACAATTAGTCTTCATTACCTGCTGATTTAGATATGAAAATCGACTGGACACCAGGAAGCTGGCGAGAAAAACCAATTTGCCAGGTGCCAACCTATCCTGATCAGGATGCGCTGCGAATGGCGGAGGAGCAGATTGCTACCTGGCCACCTCTGGTCTTTGCTGGCGAGGCTAGAGCATTGACCAGGTCTTTAGGGGAGGTTTGTGAGGGACGTGGTTTTCTTCTCCAGGGTGGTGATTGCGCCGAGAGTTTTGCCGAGCATGGGGCCGATAATATCCGCGATTTCTTCCGGGTTTTCCTACAGATGTCTATCGTCCTTACCTTTGGTGCTTCTCGCCAGGTGGTCAAGGTTGGACGCATTGCCGGGCAGTTCGCTAAGCCACGATCCTCAGATTATGAAATGCGAGGTGAGATCGAATTACCGTCTTATCGCGGAGATATCATTAACGGTATTGACTTCGATGAAGCTTCGCGGGTTCCTAATCCAGAAAGGCAGAAAATGGCATACCGTCAGTCCGCGGCGACCCTGAATCTGCTGCGTGCTTTTGCCCAGGGTGGCTTTTCCAAGCTCGAGAACGTACATCAATGGATGCTTGGGTTTGTAGAGGGAAGTCCGCAGGCTGAGAGATACGAACAGGTCGCCGAACGTATCTCGGAAGCGATTGCATTTATGCAGGCTATAGGTATTACCGGGGAAAACAATCCTCAGCTGCGTGAAACCAGTTTCTATACCAGTCACGAAGCGTTATTACTTGGATATGAGCAGGCGCTTACACGCACAGATTCATTCAGTGGAGACTGGTACGCCACCTCGGGGCATATGGTGTGGATTGGCGATCGTACTCGGCAGCTTGATCATGCTCATGTGGAGTTCTGTCGTGGCGTTAATAATCCAATAGGTTTGAAATGCGGTCCGTCACTAGCCCCGGACGAATTGATCAAGCTTATTGATGTTCTCAATCCTGCCAATACGCAAGGCCGATTGACGCTGATTGCTCGATTCGGGCATGACAAAGTGGAGCAGTATTTGCCGAAGTTGATTCGTACGGTCGAAAAAGAGGGAAGGAAAGTGGTCTGGTCCTGTGATCCAATGCACGGCAATACCATTTCAGCAAATGGATATAAAACACGCCCGTTTCAACGCATTCTCTCGGAGGTGGAGAGCTTCTTCGCTGTGCATAAAGCGGAAGGAACGCACCCTGGTGGAATCCACGTCGAAATGACAGGAAATAACGTGACTGAATGTACGGGAGGCGCCCGCGCAATTTCTAATGAAGATCTTTCAGATCGATACCATACTCATTGTGATCCTCGACTGAACGCGGATCAGGCCGTTGAGCTGGCATTCAAGGTCGCACAGTTATTGAAGAATGACAGGGATCAAGTCAAAGAGAAAAACAGGTTAGCTGCCAGCGCTTAAGGGGCCAAATTGAGTTATTCCCACCCCTTGGCCAAAGTCAGCTGAATCGATTGAGGCATTTGGTAGATTTCGACTAATGCGCCCAGTGCGACGTTTACCGCTGTATTCTGCTGATCTCGTTCATAGATGGTGTACCAGGTTCTACTGATAAATACTTCTCCCGTGTCTCGGTCTGTATCGGCCGACTCCGTTACAGGAATGTTGTGCGACTTAAAGTAATCCTGAGCGCGTGACGTCTCTTCTTTTGTCAATGCTTCTTCAGGAAGATTAATCAGTATCTGTCCACTTTCATTATTTCTTCGGCGGAGAACTACTTAAAAGATCCTGAATTAATTTTAACAGGAGCACTTGATAGTAAAGGGAGTGTAACTTTTATTCTATCTAACTTAACCTCAGGTACTTATTCCCTTAGCGCAGTATATGATGAAGACAGCAACGGAAAGTAAAATACTGGATTGATGGGTATCTCTAAAGAGTTTGTTGGCTTCTCGAATAATGTAAAAGGGCTATTTGGGCCACCAGAGTTTGATAGGATGGCTTTTAAGGTTTCTTCGCAGACGTACATTACCATTATGTTGGGAAAGGCAAAACAATAAACTGTCGATACTGGCTGAATTAGATCATAGGCTCACAGTTTTAAATCTTGTCAGTACTCCAATGGTATTTGGCCTGAAGTTGAATCAAGTGGTCGACTTTTTTTCAATCCACTCCGGCAATCCCAGTCCGCCAGCTGATATAAATTCTCTTGTATAACGGGCCAGAAGGCTATCAACGTTTCGATTGGAATGGGTAGTCACCCGAGATTGTAGAGTCTGGGTAACCTATTATGAAGCTGCTTCTAACGGAGTAATAAGAGTGTGCTGCTCTGGGGATTCTTCTGACGCGTCTGCCGTTTAATGTGAGCAGACTCCACCAGATACTGCCCAAAGAACCGCGAAAAGAATTAAATAGATTGCTATTTCAGTAAATTATTTTCCGCATAGAAACATTTCAGATCTTGAATTCCACCAAAGTGCTAATCAAAATTAATGTAATTTCCATATATTTGGAGTAACTTTACGATCCCAATCCGAGCATAAGCCGCCGCTTATCATTAAAATAATGCCGGGTATCTAAAAAATTTGAAATAATTAAAAAATTACGGTAACTTTCCCCTGAGTTTGCTGAAGCTAATAAAAAAACTATAAGAATTATTGAGGAAGTAATGAGTACCTGGCGGATAAATATAACCAACTGCCAAACTCACCTCACGATATAAAATAAGAAGAACCACCACCACTACTACTTCTCTTCCATAAGAAACGCGGATTAGCTGTGTCCGCGCCGTGGGGGTTTTCGTGTATGGCCTTTGTTTAACCGACTCGAAATCCTTCAAATTCTGACACGACAACTCTGAATCTGGGAGTCGGTCATTACGAGACCGAGTCCGCGATAGGTTTAAATATCGCCCACTGGATTAAAATCAAGAACACGGGCGAGAAGACCAAGATGATCATGGTAAACGGAGGAGCCCCCTTGCGAAAGGTGGTGAGGATGCTGTGTATCGAGTAGGTATCGGTATCGAGTTCTGATTGGTCTCACTTTGGCCGCCCTCGGATGTTACGGGGGCGGCTTTCTTTTTCCCCATAAGTTTTGCAGAACGTATTGTTATTATTGGATTACGATGTCTTGAACGCCTCTATCTTGAATGCTAAGGGGATTTTCGTTCGCGTCAGAAAACATCCGATAATGTGGAATAGTTGCCACAGAAGAGGGGCAAGGTGCAGTGTTTTGTTTACCGAAGCCGAACGTATCAAGTGTCCGTATTCGATGTTAAATACTTTAGTTAAGGGTCTAAGCGAATCGCAACAAACTTTTTAGTACGTGTTTCCCAGTAGGTTCTTTACTGCGTGAATAATCTAATCGATCAGACCTGCAATCGATGCAAACGGGTCTCTTCTGGGATCGCGATTCCATTCATATTCGGCCCATATGGCTGCTTGCTCTGCACTCGGGCGATCCAAAATTTCTTCAATCAGTCCCAGACTCATATCGATGCCGGCTGAAACGCCCGATGACGTGAAGTAATTGCCGTCCACAATCCAACGCGCCTGTTTGATCCAGGTTACCCTATCGCCAAATCCTGTGACCCACTGAAAAGCGTTTTTATTTGTGGTGGCACGACGGCCTTCCAGAAGTCCCGATGCCGCCAGCAAGGCGCTTCCAGTGCAGACCGACATGACGTACTCAGCGTTCTCAGCATGGTTCGAAAGCCAATTAAGCAAAGCTTGGTTAGATACTTCGGTGCGCGTACCTGCACCGCCCGGAACTAATAGTATTTGGTATTCTCTCGGCTGATCGAATGTGGAATCCACCGCCACTCGTGGACCTTGCGCACTGCGCACAGCTCCAGCATGTTGTCCGAGCATATGCAGGCGGAATGTCTCGGGATACATACCCAGCATTTCAAGAGGTCCGAAAACGTCGAGCAACTCGAAATTTTCGAACAGGATGACGCCAACATTCAGCGCTTTAGCCATCAACTATTAGCGGCCACAGCCGCAGAACTGATTTAACCATCTCAACATATTCCGGCGGTTTGATCTTTCTTCCATCAACGATAGGATATCGAATAACATGTATCAACCCTGCGGAGCTGTTCTTATCTAGAGCGGCTGCACAATTATAGACATTAAAGATACTCTACAATTCCTTGTACTAAGTCAATCTACTGTTCGAAATGTATAGCGTATAAGATTGTGGGGTGTGACGATCGAACGTTGTTCAAACCTAATAATTTCCATGGTAACTAACATTAATTTCCGTCAACGGCTTGTTCCAACATTATTCTGTCTGGCCTGCATCATGATCGGTGCTTTTCTTGGTCCTGTGATCGGTCAAAGCAGGGTCAGCTCAACATCATGAATTCGTTGGACCAGGCGAATGTTTCACTCGAACGAGTTTGCAAGGCATATGATGAGGCGGGCATCAGGCGCATGGTACTCAACCAACTTGATCTGCAGGTGGTAGGGGGTGAGTTTGTCTCGATCCGGGGTCCAAGTGGCTCTGGAAAATCGACGCTACTTAATATTCTTGGAGGAATTGATCGGGCCGATAGCGGGCGAGTGCAAATTGGTGATAGGAATTTGATTGGCCTTGGAGAAACCGAACGCACCTTGTTTCGCAGGCATCATATTGGTTTTGTCTTCCAGTTTTTTAATCTTGTGCCGACATTGACTGTGGCGGAAAACCTTCGATTGCCGCTCGAGTTATGTAAGAAGCACCAGAATGATGATGAGGTCAGGCTATGGCTTGAACGCTTTAGTCTCGAAGACAGGTCAGGGGCCTACCCTGATGTGCTGTCGGGAGGCGAGCAGCAACGGGTGGCAATCATTCGCGCTGCAATCCATCGCCCAAGCTTGATATTGGCTGATGAACCGACCGGAAATCTCGATGCATCTGTGGGTGGAGAAGTGCTTCAACTTCTTCGAGAGGTCGTAGATCAGGGCGCATGCGTCGTGATGGCTACGCATAGTGAGAAAGCCGCTCACGCATCAGATCGTCGATTACTGTTAAAGGATGGCCAGCTTTATCCACAATCTGTTTTCTGATAATGAGTGCACGCCTGGTAGTTATCGCATTATTCAGGGAATTGATGACCCACCCATGGCAACTTGTTCTGACTTTGTTCAGCATTGCCGCAGGGGTTTCGGTTGTGGTGGGTGTGGATATTGCCAATCAGGCCGCACTGGGAGAATTTGAACGTGCTAATCAGACTATAGATGGGGTCGCCACTCATCGAATAGTGGGTGGTGCCATCGGTATCGACGAGCGGGTTTTCCAACAGATAAAGGTCGGTGCTGCGATACGGGAAGCTGCTCCGGTGGTAACTGCAGAAGTGGTTATTCAAGGTAAGTCTGGTTCGTATCGGCTGCTTGGGATAGAGCCACTCAGCGACTTTCGAATCAGGGATCTCCAATTGTCAAATGCGGAGGGTCCGGAGCAACCAATACCGGCATGGCCGCTCTATGTGCCTCAGGAACTTTACGATCTTGCTGAAAAAAGCCTGGTCCTGAAGAGCGGTCGGCACATCCAACAGTTCAATATTGCTGGCAGTTTTGATTCCGACCGTTCCCAATCGGCTTCACTTTCCCGACTGCTAGTCACGGATATTGCATGGGCGCAATCTTTTCTCAAGTCAGGTGGCAGGCTCAGTCATATTGAACTGAATCTGCCGGAAGGGTTCGACCAGAGTTCGCTCAGAAATCAGCTACCAGATTCGGTGCGGCTGGTCGATATAGGGCTATTCAACAACGCGCGCTCTGACATGACGCGGGCGTTTCGAATCAATCTTACTGCTCTCAGTTTGCTGGCGCTGGTGATCGCGATGTTTCTGATATATAGCACGGTAAGTTTTCAGGTAGTTCGAAGACGTCACTTGTTTGCACTGTTAAGAGCAGCTGGTGTCACTAATCTAGAACTTGTATTGATATTGCTGGTTGAGGTGACGGTACTTGCTATTGTGGGCACTTCGGTTGGGCTTGTGCTCGGATCATTGTTGGCAAACGGGCTTAGCGCTATGGTCGTTGAGACCATCAACGCGTTGTACTATTCACTGGTCGCGCCAACTCACACTGCAAACTGGTCTTCAATTGTTAAAGCGGTATTGCTTGGTATCACTGCCACATTGCTGGCCAGTGCATTGCCGATCGCATTGGCAGGTCGCACTACAGTTCGTGGTTTACTGCTGCGCTCCGCTGAAGAGAAGTCTGCGCGACAACTAAGCGTCCGCGCTTTGGTGCCTGCAATCCTGTTGTTTGTCTCAGGTCTTGTACTGTTAATAGTGCCGGTTGAATCCCTTGTGATCGCATTTATAGGCCTCTTCATGCTGATCATAGGCCTAGCGGCTCTGACACCATGGGTCGTTAGGCGCCTATGCCAGCTTGCTTCAAGATTTGGAGGGCATGCTTTAGGCCTGATTCCTAAAATGGCACTGCTCAGCGTTGGCGCACACTTAAGTCGAACCTCTATCGCCGTGGCGGCGTTGTCGGTTGCGGTGTCAGCTACGCTTGGTGTGGGATTGATGATCGACAGCTTTCGAAACTCCGTAGAGGATTGGCTGAATGGTTATCTCCGTTCTGATATCTATCTCACCAGTGAGTCAGTGGGGCAGGAATTCCTGTCACCAAACTTTTTGCAGCAAATACAAAACCTCGACGGGGTCGCGTATTTAAGTACAGGTAGGCGCCAAACACTCTCTGCATCTAATGTACCAACGGTGTTATTTACGCTGCAGACCTCCAAGAACGGGTTTGCTGGTTTTCAGATCAAGAAAAGTTTAGAAGGCGATTTATGGAAACGATTTCACAGTCAAGAACAAGTTCTAGTTTCGGAGCCTTTATCGCGAAGGCGTGACTTGGCTCCAGGGGACGAGATAACGCTACCAACCGACCATGGAGAAATCGATTTTGTTGTTGCAGCAGTGTACTACGACTATTCCAGTGACCAGGGACTTGTGACGATGGACAGGGAAACTTATGCACGTTATTTTAATGACGAGCTGATCGCATCCGCTGCTATCAAAATAGTGGAAGGCGCGAAAGTCTCGTCAGTAATGGAAACTATTCCAAATCTACCCGCTGCGCCGCGAGAGCTTTTCCTGCGCTCTAACCAAGGTCTTAGACAGGCAAGCCTTGAAGTATTTGATCAGACATTTCGCGTCACCGAAATTTTACGTTGGCTGGCAATTATTGTCGCAATAGTAGGGATTGTTTCGGCGCTGGTTGCGTTACAGCTGGAACGGGGTCGCGAGTATGCGGTGTTGAGGGCAGTGGGATTCAGTCGCATACAGCTTGGAGTTCAAATTCTGCTTGAAACGGGAATGACTGGTTTATGTGCTGGCCTGATGGCGATTCCCATGGGCGTAGCACTTGCCGTCTGTCTAATTAAGGTGATTAATGTGCGCTCATTTGGGTGGTCGATGCAAACGGTTATCGATGGTAATCTGATCGTGCAGGCGATGATGCTGGCGATTGTCGCTGCGACATTAGCGGGTCTATATCCAGCCGCACGCCTTTGGCGAACTGAAATTGGGTATGGGCTGCGTAATGACTGAAGTCATAGGGCTGAAGAAGTCGAGGCTGAGAGTTCTGGCGGCTGTGCTAATTGTGGGGTTGTTACTAGTGCTTATCGCCGCACTTATGCTCCGTCACCTGCCAAATACCAGGTCTGTTGCCGCTTCATCGGCACTTGTTCAATTTCTCTCGACTAATACTGACCACGACTACGCCCCGGTTACGCCAGGCTATAGGCTTCGATTTCCCATCGACCACGCGGCGCATCCTGAATTCAGGCAGGAGTGGTGGTACTTCACAGGAAATTTGACTGGAGAAGATGATCGAGAGTTTGGATTCCAGCTAACGTTTTTTCGCTTTGCTCACGGGCGAAGCGAACAGTTGCCGGCCGCAGGTTGGAACAACGATCAATCCTGGATGGCGCATTTTGCCGTTACCGATGTGCAACAGAATAATTTCTTTGCCGAACAGGACTTCGCCAGAGGTGCTCTCGATCTGGCTGGTGCTGTTGCAGATCCTTTTTCTGTATGGGTCAACGGATGGTCTGCGACGTCGATGCTGAAGGCTTGCAGAGAATGTTTAAATGTAAACCTAGTAGCGGAGGCGGATGAATTCTCGATTGATCTGGAATTAAAATCTAATACCGGTCCGGTGCTGCAAGGAGAGCAGGGATTCAGTGTAAAGAATCATCAAAGTGATGTGGCGTCTTACTATTATTCGTATCCCGATCTTCATTCCACTGGCGAAGTGGTTATAAAAGGCCAGAGTCATCAGGTCGAAGGAACAACTTGGATGGACCGAGAGTGGTCAAGTGCGGTGCTGGCTAAAGGCCAGTCTGGCTGGGATTGGTTTGCCCTGCACCTGGACGACGGTCGCAAGCTTATGTTGTTTCAGGTCAGGGACGAAGTAAAGCGGAACTTCAGGCATGCAGTGTTGATTGGGACGAACGGCATTTCTAAGCAATTATCTCTGGAGACATTGGAAATGACGCCCACTGACTTTTGGACCAGTCCCGATACAGGTAACCGATATCCTACTGAGTGGAGTATCCGAAATACAAGCGAAGACAATGCTATGGAGCTTTCTATTAAACCGAAAGTGAAAAATCAGGAACTTAATCTATCATTCCAGTACTACGAGGGTGCGGTGGAATTTGAAGGTGAGATAGAAGGCGACAGAATAACCGGCTCAGGTTACATGGAATTGACGGGCTACGAGCGGAATTGACTTCTTTACAGGTAATGCTATGTTGAATCAGATTAAGAAATTGCTTCCACTACAATAACTTCACCTAAAGACTACCGACTCGTTAGTTTAGGGTATGATCTTCCGATTCGACTATCAAGTAACCAAGCACTATGTGGCCTGACCGAAGATTTCTTGAACTGGTAAGTATTGATTTGCCGATCATCCAGGCGCCCATGGCCGGCGCCAATGACTCTACTATGGTTGTCGAAGTTTGCAATGCTGGCGGCCTGGGTTCCCTTCCTTGCGCCATGCTCGACACAGAAACGGTGCGTTCTGAAATTTGCATTATTCGTAAGAGAACGAATCAACCGTTTAACCTGAACTTTTTCTGCCACACCCCCACCGAGGCGGAGCGAAACAGCGATAAAGCCTGGAAGCAGAGGCTGGCTCCATACTATGAGGAGTGCGGTCTCGACATCACTGCCTTGATCTCCGCGGTGAGCCGTGAACCATTCAATGAAGAGATGTGTGAATTAGTCGAGGAGTACAAGCCTGAGGTGATTAGCTTTCACTTCGGGCTGCCTAATCCAGCACTCTTAAGTCGGGTGAGGGCGGCTGGGTGCAAAATCCTCAGTTCGGCTACAACAGTGGAAGAAGCGCGCTATCTGGAGGAACAAGGCTGTGACGCCATTATTGCCCAAGGCAATGAGGCCGGTGGGCATCGAGGTATGTTTCTAAGCGACAGTATTGCATCCCAACCAGGAACCTTTGCTCTAGTACCGCAAGTAGCTGATGCCGTATCGGTTCCTGTGATCGCAGCGGGAGGAATCAGCGACGCTCGAGGAATAGCAGCGGCGTTTGCGTTAGGCGCTTCCGCGGTTCAGATTGGCACTGCATATCTTTTTACGCCAGAATCTTTAATCAGCGATTTGCACCGGTCAGCACTGAACGCAGACGGTAATGATGAAACTATGCTTACCAATGTTTTCTCAGGAAAGCCCGCTCGTGGTCTGATCAATCGAGTGATGCGGGAAGTGGGGCCGATGTCAGAGCTAGCGCCAGCTTTTCCGACCGCCGGTGGTGCGTTAGCACCTCTCAAAGCACACGCAGAAGCCATTGGCTCCGCTGATTTTTCTTCTCTGTGGTCTGGTCAGTCCGCAAAACTCTGCGTAGAAATGGGCGCAAGAGAACTCACTGAAAGACTTTGTGAACTGGCACTAAAGCGAATCAAACGCTTAAACCTGATCGAATCCTGAATTTGATCCTTCGATAAATTTGAGCCAGACACTTTCGTCCAATCCCTGCACGTAT
>JAHEGU010000002.1 GCA_024644945.1 Gammaproteobacteria bacterium
GAGGGCTGCGCAATGATCTGCAAGGTCTTGCACAAAAACTAGGCGTCCGGATTGTATTTACCGGATTTGTTAATCAAAGCGGACTACCTGCAGTGTATGCTTCCGCAGATTGCCTGGTGTTGCCTTCCAGCTATGGAGAAACCTGGGGGTTAGTGGTCAACGAGGCGATGAACTTTTCTCTGCCGGTTATCGTATCTGATCGAGTAGGTTGCGGGCCTGATCTTGTGATAGAAGGAGAGACCGGTTTTCGTTACCAATACGGAAACTCTGATCAGCTTGCCAACGTGCTGTTAGAACTGTGTCATGACGAAGAGAAAAGCCAACGAATCGGCAGAAACGCCAAGCGGCATGTTCGGAATTACTCAATGAAGATTGCTACTCGAGGTCTGGTAGAGGCGATCACGAGTCTGCAGAGCAATCGTATTGACAAAAATGATGATGATAGTTTCGTGACACGGCTTGAGTGAATCAAATATGTGGGCGAAATTTAATATCGGAATTTGGTATAGCGCCGCTTTGGGCTCAGTAGTTCTTGGTGTAATGGCGTTTCAATTAGCCGGGATTGAAACTGCCCGACAGGAAGTCCGTGCATTGATGGTGTCGTTACAAACCCGGAGCAGTCAAGATTTTAAATTGCTGAGTTCCAAGGCGGAAGAGCTTCCGGTAAACATGCCATTCGCCGATGCTTTGATGGAAACCCGGGCAGATGCCATGGCATTAATCGAATACATGAATGGCGGTGGGCAACCATCTACAGCTCGTAATTTCAGACATGAAGAAATCTTGAAAGACTTTCATCGAGCCCTCGAGGTCACACCAAATGACGGTTACTTGTGGGCGCGATACGCATATTTTCTTGATTACGTTTCAGAACCAGGTCGATCAGAAACGATATCACTGGCCTTATCTCGAGCCGTCGAATGGGGTCCAAAGGATTACAATACAATACGACTGGTCATAGATATTGGTGTAAAGAGGTGGCCATGGTTACCTTGTTCTGGACGTCGGCAGGTGATTAAGATGTTGGATCATGCAGATTCTATAGACGATCACATGCTCGCTCGCTGGAATACAGATTTAAGAAAGCGTCCCCTGCAGCAACATCTAGAGGAGCACTATCGCCATTATGCATTCAATCCACTGTGGGCAAGGAAAAGCCTGGAACAGTGCGGATCATACTGATGTTGACTGTCGATCGTTTAATCTTTGCGGTTACGTTGCTGTTGTTTTCGACGTTGACGGTATTTGATGGTGCCAGAAACGCAATTCTGTTCTTATCTATATCAGGCGGGTTTCTCGTACTGTTAGGAGTATGGCTGGCTTTATGCCGTAAAGTGTCCCAGTTGCAGCAGTTCTTTCCTGAATACAAAAGCGTACTTTTGGCCTGCACGATTTGGCTTTTGCTTACTTGGTTTCAAGCTTATGGCCTCTTTGGATTCGATTCCGTCAATCCTTACCAAACCCACATTGAGCTGTTTCTTTACATCGGATATGGTGCTTTGCTCGTGCTGTTAATAGCTCTGCTGAGATCACCCACGCGAATTCTATGGTTGGTAGCGGTGATTCTTGCGATAGCAGTTTTCCAAACCTTTTTTGGAATGGTCAACTATTACAGTGAGTCGGCGGTTTTTGGCTGGGCACCAACACATTACGCGCTGAAAAGAGTGACTGGAAGTTATGTAAACAGAAATTTCTATGCCAATTTAGTGGCGATGTCAGCGGGTTTTTCATTTATTTGGGTCTTGACCCGATCACGGACAGAGAGTTCTTTATCTAGAACTCGTCGTCACGTGCGTGGAGGGAGTGAGGTAGTAGCATTGGCACTATTGTTGATTATGCTGTCGGGTCTGATGCTGTCTGGATCGCGCGCCGCAATTGTGTCGTTTGCAGGCGCCGCAGTTTTTGTGTTCTTTTTCGTGCTAAGGGATGACAGGTTAAGAATATCCATCGCTGGATTACTGCTGACAGGATTGACATCCTTTGTACTTTTTGGGGCGCAGTTGATGGGGCAACGATTTTCCCGGCTTGGGATTGAAGCTTCCGATCGCCTCGAACAATGGAAAACAACATTAGGATTGATAAATGGTTCAAAAATCACTGGATTTGGAGCCGGATCATATGAAACCGTTTTCCGATCAAGGCCTTCGGGAGAGTTGGGGCCAATGACATACAATCATGCTCACAATGATTATCTTGAACTTATGCTGGAACAAGGCGTCGTGGGATTGTTTCTTTTAGGTGCAATCGTATGTATCCTAGTCTGGAAGTCTTTGCATAAGTTATATCAATCCAGAAGCCTGCTGCGTAAAAGATTAATTCTGTCAGGAATATTCGGCGCTTCTGTTATATTGCTTCACGCACTGGTGGATTTCCCGTTCCAGGTGCCGGCAAACACGTGGTTATTTATTGCATTATTGTCGATTGTCGTATCCGCTACCAGAATTGACTTTAGAGCCCCTGCTGAACCGAGTTAATTTACTGGATAATCAACCTGCCTGAACTGTGTCTGAGTTACTCACATTTTCTTTGCTCTGTTTGTGTTGTTTTGCAGCCATACAAAAATGGTGGCATGGCGTATGGCTTTGTATCGCAGTAGGATTTTTGCAGGATCCGATACGTAAGCTGATTCCCGGAGAGCCGGTTTATATGGTAACGCTTTCTGCTGTTGTTTTTGCGGCGCTCGTGGTTGGATTGCTGTTGCGTCATTATCGTTTTGATTTCACTCGCATCCCAGGGTGGCAGGGAGGCGTAGCGCAAGCATTAATTGCGCTGTTGTTATTGGTTTGTGTGCAGCTAGTGCTTGCCTATCTGAATTCACACAGCCTATTTATCGTGGCGTTAGGAGTGTTGACCTACTTTACCCCAATCGTGGCAATACTTGCCGGATTCTATTTTGCCTGTAGAGTAGGTGAGTCCGGCATAGTCCGATTCATGACTTACTATTGCATTATTTGTGTGCTGTTTACTTCGGGTATTTATCTCGAGTACTTAAGTATCGACTGGGCGGTTCTCGGCGAAGTTGGTGCTGGTCTCGTAATCTATGATGTAGGGACGGTGTTGAAGGCGCATTCAGGCTTTTTTCGGTCGTCCGAAATTGCCGCATGGCATATAGTACTTGGATCTTGCTTTCTAATGGTTTTGGCTACCCGGACGCGATTAACAACCGTCAGAGTGCTTTGCGTGTTTGGAATTGTCTTTTTAATTGCGGCAGGTCTACTGACCGGCCGACGAAAACTCATTGTGTCGGCAATTATATTCCTGACTACCTATTGGTTTCTCATCACCATATATTACCGGCGTTCGCTTCGTGTAGCCGTCGTAGTGGTGTTATTAGGTATGTCCGCGCTTTGGATTACTGCCAAGCAATATTATGTGCCCGATCAAGAACAAGGAAGATATGATCTATATGTGGAGCGGGCCAGTGGAGTTTTTGCGGATATTACTGAACGCGGAAGAGTTCTTGGTATTGGTGCTGTAGTGTCGGCGGTAAAGAGATATGGATTGCTTGGTCTAGGGGCAGGTGCTGCCAGTCAAGGTGCACGCCTGAATAGCAACACCAATTTTGTTCCAATTTTCGAAGCAGAAGGTGGACTAGGTCGAATTGTGGTTGAGCTTGGTTTGATTGGTTTGCTGGTTTCGGCTTGGCTTATTTTTGTTTTTGTGATTTACGTCTGGAGAGTCATTCAGTATGTTTCAGAAAAAGGCGGCAGGTTCGGTTATATCTGCTTTGGTCTGGTCGGCATTTTGTCGGCCAACCTCGCTCATTTCACTGTAGCATCCCAAGTGTTTAGCGACCCTACGATCTTAATTTTGCTTGGTTTGTTCGCTGGTATGATTGCGGCCAGTCCGGTCTTGGTCAATCGCTTCGGTATGATTTTTGAAACCGTAGACTGAATCCATATGGTTGTGGTTGGGATAAATGCTTTTCACGGAGATGCTTCTGCCGTAATAGCAGTAAATGGGCGTATCGTCGCGGCAGTTGAAGAGGAACGTTTTACCCGGATCAAGCACTGGGCAGGTATGCCTATTGAGTCGGTGAGATGTTGTCTCGAGATAGCAGGGCTCGGCGCTTCTGAAGTGAACCATTGGGCGGTAAACAATGACAACAAAGCTCATCGGTTAAGAAAACTCGGTTATATGTTGAAAGGTGCCGCTCGACCAAATCTAATAATGTCGCGGGTACGAAACCGTGTGAAGAAAAGCAGCGTGGAGCAGGAGCTTGTCAAGGCTTTTGGTGGGAAGACGCAACAGTTCAGCGTTCATCATATTGAACATCATCTTAGCCACCTGGCTTCAACATTTTACCCTTCAGGTTTCTCCAAAGCATTGGCGGTTTCGATCGATGGTTTCGGCGATTTCAGCAGCGCCGCATGGGGTCTCGGCGGAGACAATGGTATTGAGCCCGAAGGATACGTGTATTTTCCACATTCGTTGGGCATATTTTACCAAGCGGTTACCCAGTACCTTGGATTTCGTGACTATGGCGATGAATACAAAGTAATGGGACTAGCACCCTATGGAAATCCGTTGTATCTCGACTCGCTGAATCAATTGTTGTCGGTTAATAGTACTTCGGTTTATCAGCTGAATCTTAAGTATTTCCGCCATCACAACCAACCTATATCGTTTAGCTGGGAACGGGGCAGACCTGTTTTCGATTCTTTATATAGCCCTCTGCTGGAACAATTGTTGGGGCCGTCGAGATTGCCCGAAGAGCCGCTAGAGCAACGACATAGGAACATTGCCGCAAGCGCACAGAAATTGTTCGAAAACTGTCTATTCTCAATGCTGAACGGTTTGTACAAAAAATACAAAGTGAGCAACCTTGCTTTGGCAGGTGGATGTGCGATGAATTCAGTTGCAAACGGCAAGATTAGTGAGCGCACAGGATTTAATCGAGTATATATTCAGCCCGCTGCAGGAGATGCAGGAGGTGCCATGGGTGCAGCGCTGGAGCTGAATAGACAATTAGGTGGAAATATCGTGAGAGATCCAATGCCCAATGCCTACCTCGGGCCTGGATTCTCGAGTAACAGCATCAAGTCATTGCTCAATGACAACCAATCAAGAATTGAGAGTGCGGGTTGTAGAGTCAGGTTTTTGGAGTTGGACGATCTGATTGCAAAGATTGCAGATGCACTGGCTGGCGGCCGCGTGGTTGGTTGGTTTCAAGGGCGTATGGAGTGGGGTGCACGCGCACTCGGCAACCGTTCGATTTTGGGCGATCCTCGTTGTGCTGACATGCAGCAAATTCTTAATCATAAAATCAAGCGGAGAGAATCTTTTCGTCCATTTGCCCCTTCAATTCTAAGGGAGCATGTTAGTCAATGGTTTGAGGTCGATGACGAGGTGCCTTATATGCAGAAAGTCTATAAAATCCAGCGCCACCGAAGAGCAGAAATACCCGCTGTTACCCATGTGGACGGCAGTGGACGTCTACAAACCGTCACTGTGAAACAGAATCCGCTTTACTTCAGGCTGATTGAAGCTTTCTATCAGAAAACTGGAGTGCCTTTGCTGCTCAACACCTCTTTTAACGAAAATGAGCCTATTGTTTGTACCCCCCAAGAAGCGCTGGAGTGTTTTCTACGAACCCGCATGGACGTGCTGGCACTCGGGCAGGTAATGCTAAGTCGCGAAAGTGAATAATTTTATGCTTGCACTTGGTGGAATGCTGATCACGATGCTATTGCTGCGCATGTCGATACCCCTGGCGCACAGGTTTAGTCTTGTCGCAATACCCGGTCAGCATCGACGACACCAGGGTAAGATACCGTTGACCGGTGGTATTGCCATGTCGGCCGGTGCGGCGCTGACTCTGCTGATGATCGGGCATCTCCCAGAGCCCGGTCTTGCCGTTGCAGTAATTCTGTTGCTGGTGATCGGCGTTATAGATGATCGATTTTCAACTCCTTATTGGATTCGGTTTTTGTTTCAGATAATTGCGGTACTGTTGATTATCTGGGTTGACGATGTTCGGTTGGTTGATTTGGGGAAGACGTTCTCTGCTGAGATAACGAATCTGGGAAACTATAGTGTCGCAATCACTGTGTTCGCGGGAGTAGGGGTAATCAATGCCATTAATATGATTGATGGAATGGACGGATTGGCGGGTAGTCTCGTACTGGTTTGCCTCCTTTCGGTCTTTGGTCTGTTGCTTTTTTCAGGTTCCGAAGAAATCGATCTGGTGCTTTTAGTGTCTGCAGCGGTAGTAGGATTTCTCGGATTCAATTTGCGTGCTATTCATCGTCGGGGGGCGCGAGTATTTATGGGAGATGCCGGCAGTATGGTATTAGGAATAGTGCTGGCCTGGCTGCTGATTCACCACAGCCAAAGTACGAGGACATCTTTTGCTCCGGTTGTAGCGTTATGGATTCTCGCGATTCCACTTTTTGATGCGGTAGGGGTGTTGCTCAGGCGGTCGATTCGCCGGGGTTCGCCGTTTCATGCGGACTGGTTGCACACTCATCATTTGCTGATGAGACTTGGTTTGAGCGTAAATGAGACCCTAGCCGTGATCGTAAGCGTAGCGGCTCTAATGGCTCTTGCAGGCATTGTACTTTTCCTTGGCGGTACGCCGGAGCATTATCTTTTTTATCTTTTTCTCGGGCTATTCGCCTGTTACATTATTCTAATGGAGGTCGGTGAATACTGTCTTAGCAGGTGGGACCCTCATCTAAATAGTGAAGAACGCTAGGTACATTGTTACCGGTGGCAGTGCTGGCATCGGTGCGGCCGTCGTCAATAGGTTGGCTTCTGCGGGATATCACGTTACTAGCGTAGCCAGAAGGAAGGCGGCAAAGGATGTGGAGCTGGTAGAGTCTGTACAATGCGATTTGTCGAATCTGGATCAGATTCAATCACAACTTAAAGAATTGGTTAAGCGCGGGCAGCCTGAGGGCGCGGTGCTTTGCCACGGATTCGGGGACTTCGGTTCTCTAGAACAGTTTTCCGATGCACGCATTCGGCGCTTGGTGGATACTAACCTGACAAGCAACCTGTTACTGGCAAGGCTGCTGATACCTGTGTTGAAGGCAAACGGTAAAGGCACATTGGTATTTATGGGTTCTGAGGCTGCATTGCGGGGTGGCAAACAGGGTGCAGTTTACGCCGCTACTAAATTTGCCCTTCGCGGATTGGCACAGTCGCTCCGACAGGAATGTAGTAGTAGTGGTGTGAGGATCGCAATAGTAAATCCGGGCATGGTAAATACCGAGTTTTTTAACGATTTGTCTTTTACCCCGGGGGTAAATCGAGACAATGCATTGACAGCGGAGGACGTCGCGGATGCCGTGATGACTATACTGGAAGCACCGCCACATGCGGTGATCGACGAAATCAATCTGTCGCCATTAAAAAAAGTGATCAGGCAACGGTGAGCCTCCTTGCCCTTATAATGCATATAGTTAATCTAAATACAAAAAGTGATTTCTTATGATTAATCTTGCGATTGCCGGAGCGTCTGGACGAATGGGGCGGGCGATTATTCAACAATCCGTCGAGACGACTGGCGTAGAAGTATCGGCGGCGATGGAGCGAAGTGGCAGTGCCAACCTGGGTCAGGACGCGGGACTGTGTGCTGGAATCAAGGAACTAGGAGTGAAAATCTCAGACACCCTAGACGGGCAGAGATTTGACGTGATGCTTGATTTCACCGCACCTGAAGCCACCCTGGAGCATGCGAAACTTTGTAGCAATTCCGGGAAGGCCCTAATGACAGGTACTACGGGTTTGACTTTGGAGCAGAAACGACAGTTGCAAGAGATCGCGAAAGATATTCCGGTGGTGCTGGCAGCTAATACAAGTGTCGGTATTAACCTCTGTGTGGCGTTGCTGGAAATTGCCGCTAGGGTTATTGGAGATGTCACAGACATTGAAGTGATTGAAGCGCACCACCGCCATAAGGTGGATGCTCCATCGGGTACAGCATTATTGTTAGGCGAGACCATAGCCAGTGCCCTTGGAAAGTCGCTGCCAGATGATGGAATATTCTGCCGCGAAGGTCATACAGGGGAGCGGCCTACTGGCAGTATTGGATTCTCCACAATTCGCGGAGGTGATATTGCTGGCGAACATACGGTGATGTTTATTGGCGAAAGTGAGAGGATCGAAATTTCCCATCGAGCAACCGATCGTAAAATATTTGCCCGAGGGGCACTGCGCGCGGCGCAGTGGCTGGTGACCCAGCGAGCTGGTTTTTACACTATGCAGGATGTTCTCGGTCTTCGTTGAATCATAACGCTTGGAAGGTTACAATCCGCGCCAACAAAACCACACTACAGAGGCTTTAAGCGATTTCAGGCCAGAAAAGATCAAATGGGGAGAAACCTAGAGGTTTCTCCCTTTTTTTGAGTTTATTTTGCCTGGCTTCACTGCTGGAGGCCCGAACAATTGAGGGAGATTTGATTGAATCAAAACGCATTGCTGGCGCTTGAAGACGGTTCGGTTTTCCACGGAAAGTCTATTGGGGCGGAAGGAGTCAGTGTTGGAGAGGTGGTGTTCAATACCTCAATTACGGGATATCAGGAAATTCTTACCGATCCCTCTTATGCGAGTCAGGTTGTCACTCTGACTTATCCTCATATTGGAAACGTCGGTGTGAATGAAGAGGACGATGAGTCCAGATCAGTATTTTGTGCAGGCCTTGTTATCAAAAACCTGCCGAGGTTGCACAGCAGCTGGCGTGCCGAGAAATCATTACCGGAATACTTGAAGCAAAAAGGTGTGGTTGCCATCAGCGACATCGACACTCGAAAATTGACACGATTGCTGCGCACGAGCGGGGCACAAAATGGATGCCTGATGGCCGGCGCAGTTCTTGATCAGGCATATGGTTTGGAAAAAGCGCGGGAATTTCCGGGCCTGGGCGGTATGGATTTGGCCAAAGTGGTGTCAACCGCGGAGAGTTATCACTGGAATACCGGCCGGCAGGATGGAGTGTGGCGACTTGATGGTGGCCATGTGGCAGCACCAGATTCAAGGTTTCGGGTAGTAGCTTATGATTTTGGTATCAAACTGAATATTCTGAGGCTTCTAGCTGATAGGGGATGTGAAGTTACGGTGGTGCCAGCACAGACTAAGGCTGCAGATATTCTTTCACAACACCCAGACGGGGTGTTTCTGTCCAATGGCCCCGGGGATCCGGAACCTTGTGACTATGCAATAGAGGCCATTAGAGATGTTGTCAATAACAATATTCCTGTTTTTGGAATCTGCCTAGGACATCAACTTCTTTCTCTCGCCAGCGGTGCACTCACCGAAAAAATGAAATTTGGTCACCACGGGGCCAATCATCCGGTTCAAGACATTGATAGTGGTCGTGTGTGGATCACTAGCCAGAATCACGGTTTTACAGTTAACGAGGGGAGCTTGCCTGAAAATATCAGAGTGACACACCGTTCACTGTTCGACGGAACAGTGCAGGGAATAGAAAGAACTGACAAACCCGCTTTTTCGTTTCAGGGCCATCCTGAAGCAAGTCCAGGACCTAAGGATATCAATCCACTGTTTGATAGATTCGTCTCCATGATGGAAAAATACAGGGAGACCCGATAATGGGTAAGCGAACGGATATCAAGTCAGTTCTCATCATCGGAGCGGGTCCAATCGTTATCGGTCAGGCCTGCGAATTTGATTATTCCGGTGTACAGGCTTGCAAAGCGCTGAAGGAAGAAGGCTACCGCGTGATCCTGGTCAATTCCAATCCCGCCACAATCATGACGGATCCCGATTTTGCGGATGCAACCTATATTGAACCGATTCACTGGGCGACCCTTGAAAAAGTGATCGAGGTGGAGCGGCCTGATGCGATCTTACCTACCATGGGTGGTCAAACCGGTTTGAACTGCGCGTTGGATCTGCATCGACACGGGGTTCTAGAAAAATTTGGCGTAGAAATGATTGGCGCAAGACGCGAAGCTATAGATATGGCTGAAGATCGTGACCTCTTTCGAAAAGCGATGCGGAGAATCGGGTTGGAGACGGTAAATGGTGAAATAGCCCACGATCTGGATCAGGCGCGGGCTGTTCTTGAGAATATTGGATTTCCAGCAATAATCAGACCATCATTTACTCTTGGCGGCACAGGCGGCGGAATTGCATACAACCATGATGAGTTTGATGATATATGTCTCCGCGGCCTGGACGCTTCTCCGACTAAGGAACTACTGATCGAAGAAAGCATTCTTGGTTGGAAAGAATTTGAAATGGAGGTAGTCCGAGATAAAGCGGATAACTGCATCATTGTATGTTCGATCGAAAATTTCGATCCGATGGGCGTGCATACAGGAGATTCAATCACCGTGGCACCATCTCAAACTCTGACTGACAAGGAGTATCAGATTATGCGCGATGCGAGTATTGCCGTACTGCGAGAAATTGGCGTCGATACCGGCGGATCAAACGTGCAGTTTGCGATCAATCCGGAAAATGGGCGAATGATCATTATTGAAATGAATCCTCGGGTTTCTCGCTCTTCCGCACTGGCTTCAAAGGCTACAGGATTTCCAATTGCAAAAGTTGCTGCCAAACTGGCGGTCGGATTCACGCTGGATCAACTACAAAACGATATTACCGGGGGTGCCACGCCTGCATCATTTGAGCCCACAATAGATTATGTTGTCACCAAAATTCCGCGCTTTGATTTTGAGAAATTTCCCCAGGCAGATGCCACCTTGACCACCCAGATGAAATCTGTGGGCGAGGTGATGGCAATTGGTCGTACCTTTCAGGAATCATTCCAGAAAGCGTTACGTGGTCTAGAAATTGGTAGCGATGGCCTTGATGAGTTGACACTAGAAGAGACGGGTGAACCGCTAGAGACTGCGCTGTCGGCAAAGCTTAGGGTGCCGGGAGCCGAGCGCGTCTGGTATCTTGCTGAAGCGTTTCGACATGGTATGGATCTGGAGCAAATCTATAACATTTGCAGAATCGATCCGTGGTTTCTGGCGGAGTTCGAGGATATCGTACTGGCAGAAGCGGATATTAAGCGACAGACTCTCGAAGAAATCTCTCCAGATACATTTTGGGGATGGAAACGCATGGGATTTTCTGATCGCAGGCTGGCAAAACTCCTGTCAGTTGATGAACAGGACGTGCGAGACTTTCGTTTTGCCAACGAAATACATCCAGTGTACAAGCGAGTGGATTCTTGCGCTGCGGAATTCGATACCTCAACTGCTTACTTGTATTCAAGTTATGACGAGGAATGTGAAGCCGAGCCTTCTAATCGGCAAAAAATCATGGTGCTTGGAGGTGGCCCGAATCGAATAGGCCAAGGAATTGAGTTTGACTATTGTTGCGTACATGCATCCATGGCATTGCGTGAGGATGGATATGAAACTATTATGGTCAACTGTAATCCGGAGACTGTCTCCACAGATTATGATACTTCTGACCGGCTCTATTTCGAGCCTCTGACGCTCGAAGATGTACTCGAAATCGTGCGTGTGGAAAAACCTCAAGGTGTGATCGTGCAGTATGGCGGTCAGACGCCGCTCAAACTTGCAAGGGGTCTGGAACAAGCGGGCACCGCGATAATTGGCACTAGCCCGGAGTCAATCCACAGGGCAGAGGACCGCGAATATTTTCAGAAGCTGCTCACCGAGCTCAACTTGTTGCAGCCACCTAATCGCACCGCAAGTACAGCGGAGCAGGCACTGGTCCTTGCTGAAGAAATAGGTTACCCACTTGTGGTGAGGCCTTCTTATGTGCTTGGGGGCAGGGCCATGGAAATCGTTTACAGTGCAGAGGATCTTTATACTTACATGACCTCAGCTTTAAGGGTGTCATTTGATTCACCAGTTCTGCTAGATCGTTTCCTTAATGACGCGATTGAAGTGGACGTAGATGCGATTTGTGATGGTGAGCAGGTAATTATCGGGGGCATAATGGAGCATATTGAGGAAGCGGGTGTCCATTCAGGAGACTCCGCGTGTTCATTGCCACCCTTCAGCCTGAGCAAATCGGTGCAACAAGAGTTGACGCGTCAAACCAAAGAGATGGCGATGGCCCTGAATGTCATTGGCCTAATGAATGTGCAGTTCGCGGTAAAGGGTGATGAGATTTATGTGCTGGAAGTGAATCCACGGGCTTCAAGAACGGTGCCTTTTGTGTCAAAGGCCACAGCCAGGCCACTGGCTAAGATTGCAGCGTGTTGCATGGCAGGGAAATCGCTCGAAGCTCAGAAAATCGCTGAAACATGGGAACCGAATTTCTACTCGGTCAAGGAGGCAGTGTTCCCATTTATAAAGTTTCCCGGAGTCGATACCGTCCTGGGTCCAGAAATGAAGAGTACTGGTGAAGTGATGGGGATTGGCGAATCCTTCGGCGACGCTTTTGATAAAGCTACTCAAGCTGCTGGCTCGATAGTTCCTCGAGAGGGTAAGGTCTTAATCAGTCTTCGGAATGAAGATCAGGGTGCCTCCGTTGGGCTCGCGCAATACTTTTCGAATAATGGATTTGAAATTGTTGCCACTGATGGAACTTCAAAAGTTTTTAGCACGGCTGGAATACCGGTTACTAGAGTTAATAAGGTCAAAGAAGGCAGACCCCATGTGGTCGACCGTATAAAAAACAACGACTTTGATTTGATCATCAACACCACTTCTGACAAGCAAAGCCTTAAGGATTCCTATACAATTCGTCGAGAAGCCCTGTTGCACAAGGTTACTTACTTCACCACCCTTGCCGGGGCAAGGGCCGCAGTGGAGGCACACCGAGCCGCAGGCAAAATATCAATAAATAGACTTCAGTCACTTCACCAGCGAGCCGATTAGGCATTAATTTAAACTGAACAGCTGGAAATCGACTGAGGCTGGAATTTGCCGATGAACATCGAACGAGTAATACTGACCAGCGCCGGAGCCGAAAAATTGCGGGCCGAGCTGAAAAATCTGAAGAGCGTGCAAAGACCCAAAGTTATCGCGGCGATAGCGGAAGCCAGGTCCCATGGGGACCTGTCTGAAAACGCTGAATACGATGCAGCCAAGGAGCAACAGGGATTCATAGAAGGTCGTATCGCCGAGCTTGAAGGCAGCCTGTCGATTGCTGAAGTAATAGACCCCGGAAGTTTAGCCAACTCGGGTAAAGTGGTATTTGGTGTCAAGGTAGATCTTTATGATGAGGGAAAAGATTCTGAAGTTACCTATCAGCTGGTAGGTAACCTGGAAGCAGATCTTGAACACGGTAAAATCTCTATCAGCTCACCTATTGGTAAAGCTCTACTTGGCAAGGAGGAGGGTGATGAAGTAGAGGTTGATGCGCCAGGCGGTAAGCGAGTTTATGAGATATTAAAGGTCAATTACGTTTAAGTTGCGCCTAGGCCCTCTGTGCCATGAAACCGTTGGATGTGATTCTGGCCGTGCTGGTGCCAGTAATATGGGGAATGGGTTTTGTCGTTGCAAAGGCGGCAATGGAGCACTTTCCGCCAATCCTGTTAATGGCCCTCCGTTTTAGTGTCACCGCGCTGGTATTAGTATGGTGGTTTCGCCCGCCGAAAGGCATTCTAATGGATTTATTCTGGATAGCCATGGTGAGCGCAGCACTGCAATACAGTCTTACCTTTACCGGGCTAAAGGAGATTGATGCCTCAACAGCCGCACTCCTAGTGCAGCTAGAAGTGCCTTTTGGAGTGCTGATGGGATATCTGGTTTTTCATGACCGGATAACTACATGGCAAGTAATCGGCATGGTGCTGGCCTTCGCGGGAACAACGCTGATTGTAGGCGAGCCATCTCTTGCCAACAGTATGTTTCATATGATGTTGGTGATTGCAGGTGCCTTTACCTGGTCCGTAGGTCAGGTAATGCTGAAACGTCTTGGTGTTGTGGGTGGATTCACTTTGATAACCTGGGTCGCGGTACTAGCCACCCCGCAACTTTTTATTGCTTCATTTGTGATTGAAACAGGCCAGTGGGAGGCGATTCGAACTGCATATTGGGGAGTTTGGATGGCGGTTGTCTATCTTGGAATAATTATGACCGCGTTAGGCTATGCAATGTGGTATCACTTGCTGGGCAAATACCCGGTGGGCCATGTCATGCCGTTTTTACTACTGTTACCTGTGGCGGCAGTAGCGGGGGGAGTTCTGTTTCTTGATGAAATCCTGACAACAACAATATTGATTGGAGGTGTACTTTCCTTGTCTGGCGTTGCGATCATTACGATCATAGGGCAGAGGCGGCGCCGACTGAAGTAGTTTGGCAGAAAAAGTATCGCAACAATGGCGTCTCCTCACCAGGCATCTTTGGTTAAAATTAGTTTGTGCATAAATGAGATGTGATCCGTGACTACCGACCAGATAATTCTTTTCAGTCTGTTAGGCGTTATTTTTGGCCTGCTGATTTGGGGAAAGATTCGCTATGACCTGATAGCCTTTGGCGCGTTGACGGTTGCAGTGGTGATTGGTGTGGTACCGCATAATCAGGCTTTCGAAGGATTTGGACACCATGCAACAATGATCATTGCGCTTGTTTTGGTGGTCAGTCGAGGGCTTTCAAATTCCGGGGCAATTGAACTGATCGCTCGGTATGTCGTAGATGCAGGGCGGTCGCTGTTTATGCATATTAGCGTGATGTCTGCGGTGGCCGCGGCGCTATCAGCGTTAATGAATAACGTTGCCGCATTAGCGCTTCTTATGCCCATTGATATGCAGGCGGCCAGTAAGGCTAAACGCAGTCCTGCACTGAGTCTTATGCCACTCTCCTTTGCCTCTATTCTTGGAGGTCTTATCACCCTCATCGGGACTCCTCCAAACATTATTATCGCCAGCTTTAGAGAGCAGGCGATGGGGGAACCATTTGGTATGTTCGACTTTACGCCAGTCGGACTCGTGACCGCGTTGGTTGGTGTTGCATTTATTGCCCTGGTTGGCTGGAGGCTCATACCCGTAAGTAGTTCCGCCAGGAGCGCGGCCGAAACATTGTTTCAGATTCAGGAATATGTTGCTGAGGTCAGGGTGGGAGAAAACTCTTCGGTCGTCGGACAGCTTGTGAAAGATCTTGACGCTTCTGCCGAGGAGGCGGATGTCGTGATCGTTGGATTGGTGCGAAATGGAAAGCGAGTGCCGGGTCGTGCGCGACGACAACAGATTCGGCAGGGAGACTTGCTGGTGATCGAGGCCAATGCAGATTCGATCGACGCGTTTGTTGGTGCATTGAAACTGGAGTATCAGGGGTCAGAGAACCACGGAGGAATCGTTGGTGAGGATCTGTCGCTGATCGAGGTAGTGGTGCCAGAAAACGCGCGGATTGAGGGTCGAACTGCGCTGAGTGTCAAATTGATGTATAGGCATGGAGTAACACTGCTTGGTGTATCAAGACAGGGTAAAGCGTTTCGTGATCGTGTGCGCAAGCTGACAATAAAAGCAGGCGATGTGCTGCTATTGTTAGGCCCGAGCGAGCGTCTCAACGACGTCGCGATCTGGTTAGGGGGGCTGCCTCTTCAGGCGCGTGACCTTCAGGTGGTTCAACGGAATAAGGCCTGGATTGCGGTGACAAGTTTTGCGCTTGCGATCAGTGCCGCAACTGCAGGAATCATCCATCTGCCGGAAGCGCTTGCGCTTGTCTGCATTATTATGGTCGGTTTCAATATTGTACCCTTGCGGGAGATATATACTTCTATCGAATGGCCGGTAATTGTTTTACTGGGTTCGATGATTCCAATTGGAAAGGCTCTTGAAGCTTCAGGTGGCACAGCATTGATCGCTTCAGAGATCGTCAATGTTTCCGCACAGTACGGTCCTTATGTTGTCTTGACGCTGCTGATGATCGTTACGATGACGTTGTCCGATGTGCTGAATAACACTGCGACTACTGTAATTGCCGCGCCAATCGCTATTGATATCGCGCACCGTCTGGGGGTGAATCCGGACCCGTTTCTGATGGCCGTTGCGGTAGCCGCTTCCTGTGCATTTCTGACGCCGATTGGTCATAAGAATAACACCCTGATCATGGGCCCCGGTGGGTATCGCTTTGGTGACTACTGGCGAATGGGGATTCCATTGGAAATCATTGTTATCATGGTTTCGATACCTATGATCATATTGGTGTGGCCTTTTTGAATTAGTAAGACAGTATCTTTGCAGTGAACCAGTTTCAATCGCAGTAGGTTCAATTTTAGATATGGGGATTCAAAGTTCACCTAGCGCTCGGTGCTGTATATTTTCGTGAAAGATATGTAGATCGTTGCCTCCGAAGCTGCCTGTGATGACTTTCCGATACAGTTATCAGAGGCATGTCACTCGCTATTTACGGGTCAAGTAAATCTGGTTACGGAAGCGAAGATGACACTGCAGTCAAGAGAGAATATGTGCGACAGGGCAATATCAATCTGCCAGAAGTGATTGGCGATGGTTCGCTTTCTAAAGCTCCTGCTTTTGCTAAATTAATATATGTAATAAAATACATATATACTTCTATGAAGACATGAATTAAATTAGGTAATATCTGTTTAATATGTAAATAATTACATATATGTCGACCTTTTCTTCCTCATTCTCAACCGCGGTAGATTTAGTACTGACTGCGAATCCTGAGCTTGCGGAAATTGTTTTTCTATCGCTCAGAGTCAGCCTCAGTGCAGTGCTGATTGCGACCGTGATTGGCATGCCTTTGGGTGCGCTAATCGCAATACGGAGATTTCCTGGCAGGGCGACCATCGCCACTTTACTCAGCAGTCTAATGGGATTACCACCGGTGGTTCTCGGCCTGATCGTATACCTGTTGCTGTCCAGGGCCGGTCCATTAGGGGAGTATGGTCTGCTGTTTACACCGACGGCAATGGTTATGGCGCAGACGCTACTTGTTCTTCCGATCATCGCCGCACTGACCCGACAGATACTGGCGGACCTGCACCAACATTACGATGAACAATTTCGATCGTTTCGGCTTAGTGGTTGGAAGGGTATTCAAACGCTGCTATGGGAGGGCCGGTTCAGTTTGCTTACGGCATTGCTTGCGGGGTTCGGGCGTGCGAGCGCAGAAGTAGGTGCAGTGATGATTGTCGGCGGTAACATTAATCATGTTACTCGCGTGATGACTACCACTATAGCGATGGAAACCAGCAAAGGAGACTTCAGCTTGGCTTTGGCTCTTGGAATTATCCTGATTCTTCTGGTGCTCAGCGTAAACATTTTAGTGTCGCTGATACAGGCAATGGAGACCGAAACTTGAGAGACAAAAACAGATTGCATTTAGTGCATGATATCGGCGCGAAGCCAAGCTACGAATATGATTTACGTTCGTCTTCTACTGCGGGCGGAATATTGCCCCTTGAGCTGGTAGATATAGGATACGAAGTTGCTGGGCATTGGCTGCTTTCTGAGATTAATCTGAAAATTGAGGATGATCGGTCTACCATTATTTTAGGACCTAATGGAGCAGGTAAAACGCTGTTGCTCCGAATATGTCACGGGCTGCTGGCGCCATCCAGAGGAAGTGTTCGCTGGCAGAATCCGAGTATGGCGAATTCTGCATCTGCACAGGCAATGGTTTTCCAGCGCCCGGTTATGTTGAGGCGTAGTGTAAAAAAAAATATTGAATACGCTATGAAAGTATGCGGCATAGACCCCGCATCCAGACCCCATCAGTTAGCCGCTGCGCTAGAGGTTTCCGGCCTGGAAAAACACGCGGAGCAGCGGGCTACTCATCTCTCGGGCGGCGAACAGCAACGATTGGCACTAGCGCGGTGTGTTGCGATTAATCCAATGGTTTTGTTTCTCGATGAACCAACCGCTCATCTTGACCCCACTGCGACCCGCCAGATTGAGTCAATGATCGGTTCACTGCGAGATAGTGGGACCCAGATCATTATGGTGACCCATGATCTTGGGCAAGCCAGGCGTCTAGCCGACCGAGTTGTGTTCATGTATGACGGAAAAGTACTTGTATCCACAGAGGCGATTGAATTTTTTAACAACCCCAGGAACCCTGAAGCTGCCGCGTTTCTCCAAGGCAACCTTTTATGGTAGTCGCAATCCTTTATAAATTAATTAGTTCACAATGACTCGCAACGACTTTTTAGAAAAATACGCGATCTTTTTATTTGTCTTGATCACCGGATCGAGCAACCTGCAGGCGGAGAGTCGATTTATTACCATTGCATCCACCACCTCTACTGAAAACTCGGGTTTTTACGAGTACCTGCTACCGAGGTTTGCCAGTGATTTCGGAGTCGATGTACGTGTTGTGGCGGTGGGGACCGGTAAGGCGATCAAGATTGCAGAGAAAGGTGATGCTGATGTCCTTCTGGTACACCACAAACCATCTGAGGAAAAATTTGTTACAGAGGGATTTGGGATTGAACGATATGATGTGATGTACAACGATTTTGTCATCGTCGGGCCCAATTCAGATCCCGCAGGGGTGGCCGGATTCAACAGCGTGGGGAATGCATTACAAAGAATTGCTGACAGTAGCAGTATTTTTGTATCACGTGGGGACGATAGCGGCACACATAAAAAAGAATTGTCGTTATGGCAAGCAGTAGGGATAAATATATTAGAGCATGGCGGAACGTGGTATCGGGAAACCGGTTCGGGTATGGGGGCGACATTAAATGTTGCAGCAGGGATGGAAGGCTATGCGATGACGGATCGCTCCACCTGGCTAAAGTTTTCCAATAAGGCCAACCTGAAAATTCTGGTCGAGGGAGATCCGATGTTGTTCAATCAGTATGGTGTAATATTAGTAAATCCGTCACTGCACTCTCATATAAAAGCTGCGGATGGCCAGTTTTTTATTGATTGGCTTATATCTGAGCCCGGTCAGCAGCTAATTAACCAATACAGAATTGAAGGTCAGCAGGCATTCTTTGCAAATGCCCCGATACAGTGATATGAAAATTCGGATCAGGATACTCGTATTTTGATAGTTGAACTTGATCTTTCCTGGCGCCTTGGGTCCGATTCTGCAAAACCTGCGCCCCCTATTTTGTTTGCGCTACTGCGTGCCATAGAGAGAGAAGGAACACTCAGTGCCGCTGCAAAGCAATGCAAAGTATCTTACCGCAGCGCGTGGAATCTGATAAACGAATGGGGGAACAACCTTGGAACACCACTTATACATTCGACCAGGGGTCAAGGGGCCACGCTGAGCCTGCTTGGGGCTAGAATAATATGGGGTTTTGACGTGGCCAATGAACAATTGCAGGAGGCTGTAAAAACGACCGCAGATAATATTCAAAGTGAACTGAATCGTGTACTTCAGACACCTTTGGCCCACTTACTTTCCATTCAAGCCAGTCATTGCCTCAGTCACGATTTGCTGAGAAAGCTATTCCATAGCCAGACAGGCAGCAATCTGGAGCTGAAGCATTGTGGCAGTGGGCAGAGTCTTGAGCACCTGCGGGCGGGGGATTGTGATGTTGCTGGTTTTCATCTTGTTGATGGTCGGCTTCGTCGCGGCTTCTGTGATAAATACATGCAATTGATAGATGCAGATAAAATCAGATTGGTCCACAGCTTAAAGCGCAGACAAGGATTGATTGTGAAGCGGGGTAATCCTATGGGTCTGCGAGATATAATCGATCTTGCTTGGGGTGATTTGAGACTGGTCAACAGGCAACCAAAATCGGGTACTAGGTTGTTGTTCGATCAACTGTTAATTGATCAAGGTATCAATCCAGATGAGATCAATGGTTATGACAATGAGGAATTCACTCACTCCGCCGTAGCAGCTTTAGTTGCAGGTGGCTCTGCGGATGTTGCAGTAGGCATTGAAGCGGCGGCCCTGAAATTCAATCTGGACTTCATTCCGCTCGCGACCGAAACATATTACTATGCGGTACCAAAGAGTAAATGGAAAAAAGAGGGCGTTCAGGAATTACTCAGATTGCTGGCAGGAGCCAGTTGGAGCCAGGGAATAGAAAAGATTAAGGGGTATGATGCGTCTCGAGCAGGAACGGTGCGAGATGCCGCTCAGGTACTAAATTCAGTATAGACCGAATGATCCAAAACTATTCACTACTAAGCAAGAAATAAGATGCGGAAGCCGCTCTTGTATGAATCGCTCATGTACTCCACATCGGCACCGTTAATATTACATATCTCCCGAACCATAAAAAAATCTATTCCGGTATCGGATGACTTGAATGGCTCAAACAAATCTTCTCTTTTTGAAGGGTCAACAGCATGTCCGTAGTCAATTATCTCAAGGAATGGATTACCTAATTCATCTATCCCGGTGCGCAAAAATATTTCCACCGAGGGTCCAATTGTTGCAATATGCGCCAAGCTGTTTTCGCATAAGTTATTAAGTATTTGTTCAAACTGAATGGGGTCAAACATGATTTTTATTGCTTCGCCGCTGATATTAAATCGGACATGTTTTTCATGTTCTTTTGTATTGAAAGTATCTGTGAAGTTTTCTAACCAAGGTGTTAAAGCAAAACGTTTTTGTTCGGCCTGACCGGTCCGACTTCTATCTAGGACAGATTCAACAATGCGATCTATTCTCTGAGCGTTCTTGCGAATTTCGCCAATGGATTGTGCATATCGCTGATCTGAACCATCAGGCGGAGCCAGAAGTTGTGCGGCATGATTTATTGCGTTAAGAGGATTTCGGATTTCATGCGCGATGGATGAGGCCATGCGTCCTACAGATGCTAACCTGGATTCCCTGGTACGGTTGGCGGTTTCTGTTTTGTTCTCGACTTTTAGTAGTAGTCCATTGAATAAAGGGAAGGTGTCAATCTCTAAAATGTTGTCGCCTACATGGGTGGTAAAGATTGCCGACTTGGAAGAGTTGATGATGCGAATAATATATTCAGCAAGTTTACCCTCGATGTGATCCATTGAGATCAAGCTGCCAATTAGTATTTTTGCGCTATCATTAATCTGCCGTATATTAAGAGTGCTATCCAGGACAACTATACCCACATCGAGTTTATCGACAGCCAGCTGATTAATTTGCCTGAGATTGGCGAGATCAATCCCGCGTCTTTCAACTGTTAATTCGTCGGACAATGTTCTACGAGCCAGATACCCGATCCCACAGGAGATCACAAAAAATCCTATTGTTGTGACTAGTGGAAAATAAAAACTGCTGTATATGGATTCTCCAGAAAGAGAGTCAACATAATTTGGATACAGTATCAGGCTTGCACATACTGCTGTATATATAAAAGAAATCTGAAGACGAAAGACCAAAGCCACCGCTGCAATCGTCACATAGAGAGCTATGGTTGCAGACTCGGTCAGAAAACCGGAGAGCGCAATGACTCCGATTAAAACTAAATCAATTATAAAAGTGGCATGGGTTTGGGTGCGTAACTTGGGTGAGCGGCGCTGAATATTATAGAACGTGATTAGAGACAGAAAGATCAATCCAACTGCGGGAATACCCACAACAAAATACGGGTCTGGTTGTTCCATCGCGAGGACCAACCCGTAACTTTGCACGCCAAATAAACAGGCTAAGCCAAACCTGTAAAAGTTATAGTAAAGCAGCAGGCGCCACGAACCGGCCGCATCTGTATCTGGCCCCTGCGACCGATTTAGTTTCTTCGCTTTGTTAGATTGCCTCGGCATCTAGATTTTTTTGCAACTTGTATCAATTATTATTTAACGTGCTTAAGTGCAAAGTGGGCGTCAGTTAAGACAAAAACCGACAGTAAGGAGAAGTGCTTGGATGCAGAAGACTTTGGCGTTTTCAGGCCGAAAAAGCCTGGTAGACAATGATGCTAATCGACAAAATGTCCACGGATAATCTTCTAAGTCACCCCCTTTTATAGTATTTATGCACCGATTTTACCCTAAACGGAGACAAGTCTGGAGCCAGGATTCTCAGAATTTCCGGTTAGTTGGCTTGATCTAAAGCGATTGCGGGGACTGGTGATATGATAAAAGCGTCATAATCACTGACTTAAAGCTGTATGTTGACCGAGACGATCCGGCCTGAATGCGGATTAATGGCTTAAAGATTGAATTGGTTCGGGTTTTTCAGTCGAAGACTATTTACGATTGGTGGTAAGCAATTGGCTCCCGCAAACAATACCTAGAAGTGCCAGCACCGCGATAAATATGCTGGCGTAGATCCAGTCCCCGGCATAGTCTACCATTGCGCTGAGCCCGATTGGGCCAAGTACCTGGCCGATTCCAGCACCTTGAAACACCATACCTACAAGTAGTGGAATACTTGTTTGCACGGGAACTACACTGCTTAAACTAGCAAAAACAGCGCCAGGCAGCATTCCAGAGAAAAAAGCGAATCCCGCTGCTGCGTAGAATTGGAATGGAAAGATCAGCCAACCTGAAAAAACAGCGACGGCGCATGTGCCGCCCACTACCAACGCGGTAACCAAGATCTGGCGTAATGTGAATCCTCGATGCACTAATACTCCAGCCATTATATTGCCTCCAATATTTCCAGCGACGGCGACGGATGTCATTCTGGATGCATGTCCCAGGGATATCTGGTATTGGTCTATCCAGTAAGTTGGCAGAAACGCTGTAACCGATGCAAACATAGCGGAATAGCAGATGAATGCGCCCACCAGCCAGATCGGATCACCTGTGCATAACTGCCTAATATTCTTTCCTGCTCGAGAAGCATTGGCCGCAGGTAAGTTCACAGCACGAAAAGTGATCGTGAAAAGGACAGCCCATGTCAGCGAAAATCCAGCCAATAACCACCATAGTCCTTGCCAGTGGTAGTGACTGATCACCGACGGCGATATCAACAGCATCAGGCTCATCGCGGCAGGAATAAATGCACCCCAGATGCCCATTGCAATGGCACGATAACCAGGCGGGCAGACATGACTAATGATTCCAGGCATGGTAATTGCGACTAGAACAAAGCCAAGCCCTTCAAGTAGTCTAGAGCCGAGCAGAAGGCTGAAAGAGAGGCTTGTCGCACCTAGTGCGGAACCAATGGCAACGAGCGTTAGGCCTAAGATGCCAGCGAAATACGTGCCTATCCGCGCAGTGATAATGCCAAGTCCCATCCCAAAGGCTGCCGCTAACAGGCTGAAACTGGAAACAATCAATCCAGCTTGAGAAAGCGAAAGGTGGAAGAATTTGCCGAGATGAGGGAGGGCTCCAGGAATCTTGCCCATATGACAAGCTGCGACAAGGCCCGCCAGAATTGCGATGGTGACGAGCCGTCCTGGAGCAGTAATGGAAAGAAAAATTCTGGCAGGTGCCATTAGGTGGACGCCTTTAATAGGCTGATAAACGTGATCGTCAAACGTCGATAACGAGTAGATTAATTGTGCGGAAGTCTTAACAGCATTTAAATCGCTACTCTGATTCCAGTCGATGCCGAAACTCGTCGAACCTGGCGGTGTTTTCGGGCGCGGGTTGCGGGTAATGCATATCGAGGGTTTCCAGTGTTTGGATAATAGTGTTGGCTACCTGCAATCGCATATACGGTTTATTGTCCGCCGGAATTGCGTACCAAGGAGCGTAAGACCGTGAGGTCTGGTTCAGTGCGGACTGATAGCAGTTCATGTATGCATCCCAGAATTTTCTTTCCTTAATATCACTGCTAGAAAACTTCCAGTTTTTCTCGGGGTTATCCAAACGTCTGATAAAGCGACGTTTTTGTTCCTCTTTTGAGACATTTAACCAGAACTTTATAACCACGGTGCCGTTGCGGGCGATGTGTAGTTCGTGGTCACGGATTGACTGAAAACGATTTGACCAAAATTCATCTGTATTAGTTTCTCCAACCAGGTTTTGATGGCTCAAGTATTCAGGATGAACCCGCACTACTAGTGTTTCTTCATAATAACTGCGATTAAAAATCCCAATTCGGCCACGCTCCGGCAATCTCAAGACGTTTCGCCACAGAAAGTCATGGTCTAGCTCCTCAGCAGAGGGTTGCTTAAAGCTAAATACCTGGCACCCTGCAGGATTCACCCCACGCATCACAGTTCGAATGGTGCTATCTTTGCCAGCGGCGTCCATGGCTTGGAAAATCAAAAGAATTGAGTATCTGTTGTGTGCATATAACATCCGTTGCAAGGAGTAGAGTCTGTTATTTGCCTTCGAGAGTTTCTTCTTGAGGTATTTTTCATCCAAATCGGAAATGTCCGGTTCAGTTCTGGAGGCGGCAACACTGAATGTTCCGTCAAAAGGAACCATGTAATCGGTGGGGAAATTTGTATGAGCCATAGCCTTTATTTATTATCAGGATGAGTTGATGATAACCCTTGTGGATGAGTTTAAAAACATAAGGTTGTAGTAAATTGGCTGTGGTTGAGTTATTTTGAAGCTATGAAACTAACAATCAGATTGATCTTATACGTTGCCTTGTTTAGTGTCGCACATACTTCGGCAGCACAATTACAATGTGTTGATTCGACAAAAGGGCTGTTGTCAATGAATCAAGAGAATATCGTCCTTGTCAATGATTCCGGGCAAGAGATTTCTCTAAAGGTGTTGGTCGCCGACGATAATTATGAGAGAGCCAGCGGATTTCAACATATCTGTCCCAGTGTTATTGAAAAGGTATTGATATTGTTTATATACGATGCGGAATCTGCAGGTCGATTCCATATGCAAAATGTCCACGCGCCATTGGACATTGCATTTTTCGATGCAGATGGTGTGCTCATCAGTGCGATGTTAATGCAGACATACACAGAGGATTTTCGGCCACTTTTTGATCCAGGGGCACCATTTCAATTTGCCCTGGAAGCGCGACAAGGATTTTTTACCGAAATCAATGTCAGTGCGGCGGGCAGCTACCTTAAAATCAGTAACTGACACTCGAAGTTCACTCATGTCTAGCATCAAACGTTATGGGCTGTGGACCAGTCCGATATCGATTGAAGCAGTATTTGGACAACCCGCTTCGCCATCATACCCGTTTAGACATCACGGAAATTTATACTGGTTGCAAATACTGCCTGAGGAGGGCGGTCGCACTGCGGTTATGAAGTGGGTGGATGAAGAAGCGGTGTGTTTGACGCCACCAGAATTCAATATCCGCACAAAGGTGCACGAATATGGGGGCAAATGTTTCTGTCTGCTGGGCGATTTTCTTGTTTTTAATAATTTTATTGATGGCAGGTTGTATCGCCAGGTTTTAGAACCGAATTCAGCGCCTGTTCCGATAACTGCTGATAACGATAGCTCATGTGGGTATGCCGACATTGTGGCGATGAGCTGTGGCAGGCATGTCGTTGCGGTTTTTGAACAAGCAGTTGCGGGGAGCCAGAACAGCAATCAGATAGTTACGGTAAACGTCGACTCATCGCAAGCAATACCTTCGGTATTAGTCTCGGGATGTGATTTCTACGCGGCACCGGTCATCTCTAAGGAAGGAGACAGGATTGCTTGGATCGAATGGAATCATCCCAATATGCCTTGGGATACAACGCGCCTGTGTCAGGCAGAACTAAATCACAATGGAAAGGGATATATCTGTGAAAAAATTGAAAGAATTATCAATCAAGAAGGGGCCAGCGTTTGCCAGCCAGGGTATCTTCACGACGGTTCACTAGTATATGCGTATGATGGCAGTGACAGTGATTGGTGGAATCTTTATCGGTATGACGATGGTTCGATAACACAAATTACAGATGAAAGTGCAGAGTTCGGTGAGGCCCACTGGGTATTTGGTCAGACTCGCTGGGTCCAGACCGGATTCGACGAACTCGTAGCGATCGCAACAGATCATTATGGCGACCGGCTACTGGGTATTGACCTAAACGGCAATAGAGCACCGATATTGAAGCTTATTGAATCAGGTATCTGTCATTTACAATATTGCAAAAACAAGCTGTTATTTGTAACCATGCCAGAAGATCGTCCTGGTTCAATAGTGGAATTCGAATTATCAAGGGAACAGTTGATAAATATTGGGCCGAAATCGTCATCACTGGTTAATAACGGGCACGCGAAACCGGAACCAATGGAATGTCCGACAGCGGATGGGGGGCGCACATTTGGTTATTTTTATCCGCCATTCAATCCGGGATTTGTGGCTCCAGATGACTGTCTGCCACCTCTAGTGGTGACGGTTCATGGGGGGCCGACCAGCCGAACAAATAGATCTTTCCATCCTCTGCGACAGTACTTTACGACTCTAGGATTTGCCGTGTTCGATATCAATCACCGCGGCAGTACCGGATATGGCCGCAGTTACCGGCAGAGGTTACTGGGTGAATGGGGTGAAGTGGATTGTATGGATATTGCGGACAGTATTCGATATCTGGTGAACCAGGGCAGGGTAGATCCGGGCGCAATCTTTATACGAGGTGGCAGTGCCGGTGGTTACGCAGTTTTGCGTGCGCTTACACGTTTCCCCGAGCTGTTTGCCGGTGGCGCCTGCTATTATGGTATTGGAAATCTGATTACTTTGTCTGAAATCACGCATAAGTTTGAAGCCAGATATACTGACAGGTTAGTGGGGGAAGCATATGACCCGGAGTCAGCACGTATGCCAGCCAGCCGTTACATCACCCGTTCGCCGATATTTGATATAGAGCAGCTTAAGTCTCCATTAATTTTGTTTCAGGGGCTTCTTGATAAAGTTGTTCCTCCTGAAGTTTCCAGGGAGGTTGTTTCTTTACTGAAGAAAAACGGGGTGCCTCATGCTTACACTGAGTATGGCCAGGAAGGTCATGGATTCAGAAGTCTGGAGACACGTATTGATTCTCTCAAAAAGGAAACTACATTCTTTAAGGAAATCATCGAAAATTCTCTTAGCAGCTGAATGTTTGCCGCCCCTACTCGTGACCAAGTGATTGCTCTGGCTGGACTATTCCAGTCAGCAATGCTGGTTTATCAGCTGGCAAACAAGGAGTCTCATGACGAATATGCACTGCAACACTCTAGCCTCAGTATATTGAGGATCAATGCGCAATCCGTTACGGAAGTTTTTTCCTGCTTGCGCGGAGTTAGTATGGGGTGTGAAGTTGTTGATCAAGTGTTCGGTGGGCGACTGGGCACCACTTCGCGAGATATATTTCAGTACACGGTTTCAATGCATCAGCTTGGTCTCAAGCTGGATAGCTTTCCACATGTGAGTGACGTCGTGCAGCAGCGACTTGAAGAATTGGCGGAAGAATTCAAGATCAGTGGTATGGAACAGGATATCGAACTGGGAGAGGAGCAATCAGCCCATCTTTATGATGAGTTGGCGGCACTCTATGCAAAAACTATAAGCACCCTGGAGCCGCGTATTATGGTGCATGGCGGTCAGGGAAAATTGAGCAATCCAAGGACCGTGAGCCGCGTGAGAAGCGCTTTGTTTGCAGGAATTCGCGCAGCTTTCTTATGGCATCAATTAGGCGGCCGACGCTGGCAGTTGATGCTGCATCGCAGAAGTTATCAATCCATTGCTCGACGCATTGCCAGATCGTAACTTAACCCGAATCTGGAAACGAGAAGGCGGTTAGGATGTCAATTTAGACATTACTATCGTTTTGTAACGACCAATTTTCATGACCGGGACTATGGGATAATATTCCGGCTTGTTACCACTTCATTTAAATGGAGCTAAGATGATCACATTTTTCGTTGCCCTGATTCTTTTGACCATTGCATTCGTCTGGTTTCGTATGTCAATGCAGACATGGCTAGTTGCTGCGACCGCAGTGATGGGAATCGGACTCGTGACTGGCACTACTAACTGGTTTTTATCTATCGTGATGCTGTTGGTCACGATTCCTCTGCTTGTTCTCCTGTTTTTTGCACCAGAATTGCGCAGGAAATTGTTAACCGATCCACTATATAAATTGGTTAAGAATTCAATGCCTCCGATCTCGCAAACTGAACAAGAGGCCATTGATGCAGGAACTGTCTGGTGGGACGCGGAGCTTTTCTCGGGCAAGCCGCACTGGGACAAGTTGATGTCACTGCCGAAGCCGATGTTGAATCAGGAGGAGCGGGCTTTTATTGATGGGCCGGTAGAGGAACTCTGCGAAATGAGTGATGACTGGGAGATCAGTCATGTGAAAAATGATTTACCTGAGAACGTGTGGCAGTATATTAAAGATCAGCGATTTTTTGGTCTTAACGCTTCAAAGGAATACGGTGGTCATGGTTTTTCTTCGTATGCTCAATCCTGCATCGTACAGAAGCTCTCTACTCGCAGTGGTACAGTAGCTGTCACGGTAATGGTGCCAAACTCACTTGGCCCTGCGGAGCTGCTGTATCACTATGGCACCGAAGAGCAAAAAGATTACTACCTCCCTCGACTTTCTCAGGGTAAGGAGGTGCCGTGTTTTGGACTAACTAATCCCTGGGCCGGGTCTGACGCCGCAGGTATGCCAGACAGTGGAATGGTGTGTAAAGGAATGCGCGATGGTAAAGAAGTCCTTGGTTTTCGAATAAATTGGGAGAAGCGATATATCACGCTTGGACCTGTAGCAACGCTGCTAGGGCTCGCATTCAAGGCCTATGACCCTGACAAATTACTAGGTGAAGAATACGACCTGGGCATAACTTGTGTACTTATCCCTACTGACACGGAAGGTGTGTCTATAGGTACCAGGCATTTGCCACTCAACGCTTCCTTTCAAAATGGTCCTAACTGGGGGAAGGATGTTTTTGTTCCCCTCGACTGGGTGATCGGTGGGCCTGCTCAGATTGGTCAGGGCTGGCGTATGTTGATGGAGTCACTGGCAGCGGGGCGAGGAATATCGCTTCCTGCTGCTGGGGCCGGAGCGGCTAAAGTAGCGGCCCGGACGAGCGGCGCATACGCCCGTATACGTGAACAATTCGGATTGGAAATCGGAAAGTTCGAGGGTGTCGAAGAAGTGCTTGGTGCGATTGGTGGACTGACCTACCTGTTGGATGCGGGCCGGGTCGTCATGACCAGCGCTCTCGAGTTGGGTGAAAAGCCAGCCATTATGTCGGCAATTGTTAAACAGCAGTGTACAGATCTTTCCCGTACAGTCGTCAATCACGCTATGGACCTTCATGGAGGCAAAGGTATTTGTATGGGTCCCGGCAATTATCTGGCGAGAGCGTATCAGCAAATCCCAATTGGCATTACCGTAGAAGGGGCCAATATTCTGACCCGAAGCTTAATCATTTTTGGCCAGGGTGCAATGCGCTGTCATCCTTATTTGCTGAAGGAAGTGAAGGCAGTTAACAATCCTGATGTTGAGCAAGGAAGGGCCGATTTTGACGAAGCGATGAGTGACCACATCCAGTATGTAATGGCCAATAAAATGCGCTCGTTTGCCCTGGGATTAAGCCGCGGACGGTTAACACAAGGTGTCGGCTACGGTGTGATCCGCAAGTACAGTCAGCAGATTGAGCATTTAAGTGCATCGTTTGCTTGGCTGTCTGATATGACGCTGATGATACTTGGCGGCGACCTCAAGCGAAAAGAGATGTTATCGGGCAGATTTGCGGATGCGTTGAGTAATCTTTATCTAGCCTCATCTGCGTTAAAAAGGTTTAAAGACAATGGCGAAGACGCAAATGAAGCGCCTTTGGTGGAATGGGCCTGTCAATATGCTCTATATCAAGCACAACAGGCTATTGACGGGATCCTGCGTAACTTTCCAGTAAAAATATTAGGGATATTGATGCGGATTGCTATTTTTCCTTCGGGACGGTACATGCAGTTACCCGACGATAAGCTCAATCAATCGGTGGCAGAAATTTTACAGCAACCTGGTGAGGTCCGAGACAGGTTGACAGAGGATATGTATATTTCAGGTTCCGAGAATGAAATTTCGGCGCAGATAGAAAAGGCGCTACAGCTCTCTATTGAATCAGCAAGTTTGCGCAAGCGTTTGAAGAAGCAGAATCTTGAGCAGACGGCCGATATTGGATTCGAGGATTGGCTTGGAAAGCTCGAGAGTAATGGTGATATCAGTCTTGAAGAATCTGATATGTTACGCAGAAATCGTGAGGTTGTGAGTCAAGTAATTTCTGTCGATGACTTTGCGCCGATTGAATGCTCAAATAAGACAAACAGTCATTTGGACTATCGGGAGGCTGGATGAGTGACCGCTACAAGTACGCGGAACATTACCCTGAGGATGCATTTAAGATCAGCAATGGCAAGATCGATTACATCGATCCTGCGATCACAGGATCGATACCTGCATTGTTTACTGAGCGTATCAGGAGAAGCCCTGATGATCCTGCTTACCTGCAATACGTTGAAGGCGAATGGAGGACATGGTGTTGGCAAGAGGTCGGGGACGAACTAAAGAGGTGGCGGCAGGCATTCGCAAAAGAAGAACTTAGCCCAGGAGATCGCGTAGCGATCCGCCTTCGCAATTGCGTTGAGTGGGTGTTCTACGACCAGGGTGCGATGGGCCGTGGGCTGGTGGTTGTACCAGTATATGCCGAAGATAGAGCGGATAATATTGGATACATCGTCGAACAAACCAGTGCCAAAATTCTGCTCGTCGAAGATATTGAGCAATGGAAGGCGATTCGCGATGCGCCTGAAACTCTCTCGTCTCTGCAACGGGTGGTGCTGCTTGCCGAGAAGGATTCGGTGGAATTAGCACACGACCAACGCTTAGTGATGTTAGAAGATTGGTTGGCTGCTGGGGCGGACTGTCCGGACACCGTGGCAATGCCGGAGGCATCGGAGCTTGCGACCATCGTGTTTACTTCGGGCACCACTGGAAAACCCAAAGGGGTGAAGTTGTCGCACAACAATATCGCTATGAATGCTTATACGGGATTACACAGTATAGCCGTTTATCCACATGACAGAATGCTGTCATTTTTACCTATGTCCCATATGTTCGAAAGGACAGTCGGTTACTATTTGAACGTTGTAACTGGCTCCAGCGTTGCCTTTAATCGTTCTATTCCGGAGCTGCTGGATGACATGGCAATGGTAAAACCAACAATATTAATAACGGTACCGAGGATATTCGAGCGTGCATATAGTGCGATCAAAAACCAGCTGGATGAAGGCAGCGCGATTAAGCGATGGTTGTTCAATAAAGCAGTAGAAATCGGATGGCGAAAATTTGAATGTCAGCAGGGTAGAGGAAAACAAGGATTGGGAGGAATTGTACTGCCTATCCTGGACGGGCTTGTAGGTAGGAAGGTTCGTCAGAGATTCGGCGGTAATTTGCGGTTTGTGGTTAGTGGGGGAGCGCCGCTGGCTGCAAAAATATCAAAGGTTTTTGTGGGTCTGGGTATCGACATTTTACAAGGTTATGGCCTGACAGAAGCGAGTCCCATTTTAAGTGTTAATACGTTTTCTCACAATAAACCGGACAGCATTGGTCTGCCCTTATTTGGGACTAGTTTGAGGCTCGCGGAGAATGGTGAATTACAGGCGAAAGGGCCAGGTATCATGTTGGGATATTGGAATAATCCCGAAGCAACCGAGGAGACGATGACCGATGACGGTTGGCTGAAAACCGGTGATGTGGCGACTATTTCTGATCAGGGCTTTATCTTTATCACCGGCCGAATTAAGGAGATCATTGTCCTTGCTAACGGGGAAAAGGTACCGCCATCGGATATGGAGGCTGCCATCTGTGACGATCCTGTTTTTGAGCAAGCTATGATCGTCGGAGAGGGAAAGGGTTATCTGTCCGTGATCCTTGTAATCAACAGGCAAGCATGGGATCGGATATGCCCTTCACTTGGATTCAGGCCGACTGATCAGGAAGATTTTTCGAGTGAACCAGTTACGCAATGGGCGCTTAAAAAAGTATCGGAGCTTGTTGAAGACTTTCCTGGTTATGCAAATATCTACCAGGTCACCCTTAGTACCGTACCATGGACCGTGGAGGACGGTGCGCTCACTCCGACTATGAAGATTAAGCGTCCGGTTCTTAGAGAAAGATTTGCCGCTGATGTCGAGAGAATGTATCAGGGGCATTAAGCCACCTTGGAATCGTCTAGTCTTTATTCTGCTGTAATGTAGTTGGCGTTTTAATGACGTTTCAACAAAGTATGTGGCTGGGCGCGCGTGCGTCCATTGGCTTTTGGATTTCCACATTCCTGTTTGGCCTACTGTTTGGATTGGCCGCGGCTTCAGCCGGTATAGAGCAGTGGATGGCTTTATTTATGAGTGCTGCGGTGTTCAGCGCATCCGCCCAGTTTGCTGCCCTTGAATTCTGGGAAGCCCCATTACCGTTAGCCTCCATCGCTTTGTCTGTTGCGCTCGTAAGCAGTCGGAACATACTGCTGGGGATGTCTTTAACCCATCAGCTGGATGACTATAGCCTTGTCCGCAGAATGACCCATTTAGCGCTTTTGACCGATCCTGCCGCGGTAATGATCTTGCGACTTCAGTACAACGTAAATAGATTAGGATATCTGACGGGCTACGGCTTGGCATTGTTTGTGAGCTGGATTTGCTCTACCTGGACAGGATTTACGTTTGCGCATCTTCTCGTTGATGCAAAAATCGATTCATTGGATTTTGCCGGGCCCATGGTTATGGCGACAATGATGATACTGTTTGTTAAGGGCTCCCGAGGACGTTCGTTTCCCTGGCTGATATCAGGAACAGTTTCACTGATCATGTTTGAGCTGGGAATACCGGCCTACACTATCTTGCCAGTTTCAGTTGCCGCGGGGGTAATCGTGGGTCTGCGGTTAGTAAGAAGTGATGGTTGATCAATCATTGGCCATAATGACGATTTTCGTCATGGCATTGGTCGTCTATTTGACACGTGTTGGTGGCTACTTACTGGGTCTGCGGGTGCGGCATGTCGGACGACTGCGGCCAGTACTTGAAATATTACCTGGATGCGCTTTCATGGCGATTCTGGCTCCTGCGGTACGTCAGGGATCACTATTGGATTTAGTTGCCTTGGCGTGCGTGGTGGGCATTATGTGGAAAACAGATAATGTGGCGGTCGCATCGGCGGTGGGTCTTGCTGCGCTTCTATTCGGGGAGGAGATACAGGGATTAATTACCTAATTGATGGATGATTGTACCGTTCGGGCGATCGTATTGACGCACTCCATGCGGGGATAACCCTTCCTGAAGACTGCTGCAATCTGCCTTTGCGGTTCGGGCGCGAGAAATCGGCGATATACGATTCCGAGATCTGTGTCGTTGGTGATGGCAAGCTCGGGCATGAGAGTGATGCCAAGCCCGTTTGCGACCATATATCGAAGCGTTTCAAGGCTGGTGGCTTGAAATTTAGGGTCTTCTTGGGCTCCTGCAGAAAAACAGACACCTAAAGTATCGTCACGCAAGCAGTGCCCATCTTCAAGGGTTAGTACTCGTTCTCCCTTGAGACTATCTAGGCTCAGTTGCTTTGCTTTTAGGATTGCGTGTCCTTGTGGTGCCGCCAGCTGCAATGGCTCACTAAAAAGATTTATATGACCGAAGCATTCCATCTCGGGTTTCCAGGGGAGAATCAGAAGATCCAGCTTACCGCTATCCAGCCGTTTGACCAGTTCAGCAGTCTGATACTCGTGAAGAAATAAATGAAGCTCAGGTAGGGCATCAGTAATTGCGCTTATTACCCTGGACAACAGGTAGGGTGCGACGGTAGGTACCAAACCAAGATGTATGTCACCCGTCAACGGATCGAGCAGGGCGCTGGCATGTTGCTCAAATTCGCTGGCACCTGCAATCAAACTACGTGCTCGCAAAGCAAGCTGCTCTCCTGCCGGGGTCATCACAACCTGATGTCGATTCCGCTCTACAAGGGTCAGCCCCAGTCGTTCCTCTAGTTTTCTGAACTGTCCGCTCAAGGTCGGTTGACTTACAAAACAGGCCTCTGCTGCCCGGCCAAAATGCCTGTGCGTATCAAGTGCGACCAAATATTGAAGATCCCTCAATGTGATCATTGGTTGATGTAAGCTACACGCTATTAATTCAAGGATAACAGAAGTGTGGAGTCCGATTATTAGTCGGGCGTCTAGTGTTCGCCATATCTCCGAGCGCGATACTGGCCGTCGTCATCAATCTCAAAAACCTCGTTGATCTGAGGGTGACGCAACAAGCCGCCGCGTTCATCTGGCAGCAGGTTTTGTTCTGAAACATAGGCGATGTATTCCGTCTGGTCGTTTTCAGCGAACAGGTGATAAAAAGGCTGATCTTTAATCGGGCGCATGTCTTCTGGTATTGACTGATACCACTCTTCAGTATTGTCGAAGATTGGGTCAACATCGAAAACAACACCACGAAAATCATAAATGCGATGGCGTACGATCTGGCCAATCTGAAACTTAGCAGAGCGGATCATTTTTTCGTGGGCGCTGGCATGTGATGAATCAATGATATCAGCTAATGATCCAAATGATCTAATTCAGATCTCCTTAAACGATGTCAGTGAGTGCTCCGTGATGGAGTCGACTGGGGCATTTGAACGTGTCTCGGCCGACTGCCGGTTGATGCGGGTGGGCCGAAAATTACTCCGTCCAGCTTGGTTCCACATTGGCGACAGCAATCCTTATGATCCAGGTTCCATTCCAGGATTTGATGCCAGTCCCTGGCGATCAGCAGCGCATTACAATGCGAGCAATAAGTGCTGCTTGCGATAGAATCGTGGACGTTGCCAAGATAGACATATTTCAATCCAAGTTTGAGAGCAATTTCTCGTGCTGTAGTAAGACTATTGTGAGGAGTTCTGTCTATATCCCTCATCTTCCAATCGGGATGGAAGGCGGTAAAATGGAGTGGCACTCTGTCGCCCAGATGATTCAGCACCCACTTTACTAGTTCTGTAATTTCCTCTTCACCATCGTTTTTTCCTGGTATCAGAAGCGTAGTGATTTCAAGCCATGCGTCTGTCTTATGAGAGATAAATTCCAGCGTATCCAGTACAGGGGCCAGGTCTCCCCCACATAGTTTATGGTAAAAGTCCTGAGAAAATGATTTTAGGTCAACATTCACCGCGTCCATATGCTGAAAAAACTCCGGGCGCGCTTGTTCGGTAATGTACCCTGCGGTAACAGCGACTGTTTTGATGTCGTGTTTTCGGCATTCTTTTGCAATATCTACAGCATACTCTATAAATATCACCGGGTCGTTGTATGTAAAAGCGACACTGCGGCAGTCTTGTTCAGCCGCTACCCGGGCAATTGCCTCCGGAGTGGCGGTTGCGCTCAGGCGGTCCATTTCTCGTGACTTACTTATGTCCCAGTTTTGGCAAAACTTACAGGCAAGATTACACCCCGCTGTGCCGAAGGATAAAACCGAAGATCCTGGATAAAAATGGTTTAGTGGCTTTTTCTCTATTGGGTCAATACAAAATCCACTGGATCGACCCCAAGTGGTCAACATGAGCTGATTGCCCTGTCGCTGTCTGACGAAACAGAGTCCGCGTTGGCCATCTCGCAGGCGACAGAAACGCGGGCACAAATCGCATTGAATTCGTTGATCCTTAAGCAGGTGCCAGTATCTCGCGGGTACAGTGTCAGGCTGCTTCGTGGTCGCCATTTGGGTGTCGGTTCTGGTCTCAGTTGATTGGCCGGTGCACCTAGTTTAGCATCTGAACTACAAACCGACAGACAATCGATGTCATGGAGCATAGTTCACAACAGTGGGACAAAACCCTTCGACCCCCAGCCGTCGCGGGTAGTTTCTATCCTGATGACCGCAAAGCCCTTGCTCGTCTGGTGGACCGCTTACTCATTGCAGCACAAAGCAATCTTGTCCATGAAAAAATTAGTAAGTTCCCCAAAGCTCTAATTGTGCCTCATGCGGGCTATCGTTATTCCGGAGAGGTTGCTGCGTCGGCTTATGCCACTCTGCAAAAGATTAGTGAACAGATCGCACGAGTCATACTGATTGGGCCCGCGCACCGGGTCAGTATCCGTGGTATGGGCATAACAGGGGCGGATTATTTTGCATCTCCACTGGGTCGAATCCCTGTAGACACAGAATCCGTCAAAAAATGTGTCGAAAATTTGCAATACTTGTCAGTAAATAATCAAGCACATCAGGAAGAACACTCTTTGGAAACGCAATTGCCATTCCTGCAACGATGTTTAGGCCGGTTCAGGTTAGTACCTATTGTTGTTGGTTCAGCAACACCCGAGCAGGCGGAACAATGCTTGGAATTTTTGTGGGGAGGCGACGAGACTCTGATCTTGATTAGTTCAGATTTAAGTCACTTCTTGCCATACCAGGAAGCGACTAGAATCGATGAGTCTACAAGCAAGGCGATCGTTAATCTTAATCCTGACGCTATTGGATATGATAATGCTTGTGGACAGATCGGTGTGCGTGGCCTGTTACGGGTTGCCCGTCGAAGAGATATGCATGTCAGACAGCTCGATGTGCGTAATTCTGGCGATACATCGGGTCGCAAGGATCAAGTTGTCGGTTATGGCAGCTACGCATTTTATGATGCCTGATTTAATTGGCCAGAGTCATCGCAATGAGCTAAGCCGAGTCGCATGGGCATCTATAGATAACGGGTTTGCTAATGGTGAGCCGATTACGCCTTCTCTGAGTGGTTATGAGGAGCTATTCGTTCGCCCAGGTGCCTCCTTTGTTACCCTGACTACTATCCAGGGCAGGCTTAGGGGTTGTATTGGAACGTTAGTGAGTGAAACGCCTCTTCTAGTCAATGTTAGTCATAACGCACACAAAGCGGCCTTTTCTGACCCACGATTCACTCCACTTACCGCTGAGGAAAGAGATATACTTAAATTGGAGGTGTCGGTTTTAAGTGAGCATGTGAGGATTGAGGGTGAAACTGAACAAGACATTCTGAGCCAGATTAAATCGCATCGGGATGGTGTGATTCTCAGAGAAGGAGAGAGGCGAGCCACGTTCCTCCCCGCAGTATGGGATTCTATTCCTGACGTGGCTGCTTTTTTTAGGCAGCTCAAACTAAAGGGTGGATTCTCCGAGGACTATTGGAGCGAAAGCATAGAAGTTTTTCGTTACACCACAGAAACATGGTAAGACCCGGGTATCGTTTTCTCTGTGGATTCGCCGGATGGTTGTTGCAGCATCAAGTAATTATTTCGAAGCTCTTCCCGGTAAATCCCGGCCTTTTATGTTTGCAAATAAATGGTAAATACTGACCCGTTACTGCAGCCATTTCAACTCAAATCTCTGACCTTACGGAATCGGATAGTGAGTACCCCGCATTCTCCTGCCTATGCTGAGAACGGGATGCCTGGAGAGCGATAACAATGATACCATGAGGAGAAAGCGACGGGCGGTGTCGCTATGACCATGTTTGGCGGTTCTTCATGTGTCGGGCCGGATTCGCCCTCTTTTTTCGGGCAATTGAATGTCGGAACTGATGCGGTGATACCTTATCTGAGTAGCCTCGCGGAACGTGTGCATCGCTATGGTGCAAAGACAATATGCCAGATTTCACACCTTGGTCGTCGCACTACCTGGAATAATGGTGACTGGCTACCAGTAGTCGCGCCCTCTCGGGTGCGAGAACCGGCCCACAGAGGATTCCCAAAAGAGATGGACTTGGCAGACATTTCAAGGATAGTGGGCTATTACGCTGCTGCCGCGAAGCGCTGCAGAGATGCTGGTTTGGACGGCATCGAGGTGATGCAAAATGGGCATTTGCCAGGGCAGTTTCTGGCCCCGCACACCAATCTCCGATCAGACAGCTATGGCGGAAATCTGGAAAACCGGGCGAAGTTTATGCTTGAAGTTCTGGAGGCGATACGGGTTGCGGTTGGTGACGATTTTATAGTTGGGGCAAGGGTGGATACCGACAGCAAGTCAAATGACGGGCTGCAGCCAGAAGAGTCGCTTCAAGCTCTGCAGTTGATGCAGCGGCAGGGTTGTGTCGATTAATTCAATCTTAATGTAGGCAGGTTTGACACCGACTACCAGCTTGGCTGGTTCGCGGTGCCCGCGATGTTTCAAAAGCTCTCACCCTGGTTTCAAATTGCCGGGACATTTAAACGTGAACTTACACTCCCTGTGATCCACGCTACTCGAATTCTCGATTTAGCTACCGCTCGTCACGCTATTTCAGAGGGGCTGCTTGATCTGGTTGGAATGACCAGGGCACAAATTGCCGATCCGTGGATGGTGCATAAGCTACAGAATGGGGAGGAAGACCGAATTCGACCTTGTGTAGGGGGCAGGTTACTGTATAGATCGAATATACGGAGAGGGCGAGATGTTGTGTCTGCACAATGTCGCCACTGGAAGGGAAAATACTATACCCCAGCGAGTTTCAGCAGCAGAGGCGCCAGGAAAAAAGGTAACTATAGTGGGAGGAGGGCCAGCTGGCATGGAGGCAGCCCGAGTCTGCGCTGAACGAGGGCACGTGGTAACCCTGTTTGAGGCCGGTGGGCAACTAGGAGGACAGGTCAGAACTGCAAGCCTAGCTGAAGTTCGCAGGGATATCCTCGGTATCGCAGAGTGGCTTGAATCAGAGATTACGTTTCTGGGTGTGGATATTCGATGGAATACCCTCGCGGATATTGATAACGTTCTGGCCGAAGATCCAGAAATTGTAATCATCGCCACCGGTGGACTCCCGGATATTGAAATTGTCCCCGGCGCAGAGGTGTGCATAAGCACCTGGGATGCCCTTAACGGGGTGCCGCTGTCAGGCAAGGTGCTGATTTACGATGATCACGGCCAGCATCAGGGGGCATCGACGGTGGATCAAATTGCCGGCAGTAACCTGGATGTGGAGTTGGTGACACCCGATCGCCATGCTTGTGCCGAGATGGGGTCTTCAAATTTTCCGATGTATGTCAGTCGCTTTCATCACAAGCAGGTAAAGGTCACGCCGGATTATCGGTTAATTAGAACAGAGCCCGGATCGGAAAAGCATCTTGCAGTCTTCGAAAATGACTTTGGAGGCGGCGAGTTTATGGAAACACGAGTGGATCATATTATTGTAGAACACGGTAGCTTGCCAAACGATGGACTCTTTCAGTTGCTCCGGCCCGAATCTGGGAATGACGGAATTACCGATTATGAATCACTGCTGGATGGTCGACCGCAACCGGAGGTTGATGGGTTTGTGCTATACAGGGTGGGTGATGCTGCGGCGAGCCGTAATATTCATGCCGCAATTCTTGATTCGCGGAAACTATATCAGAACTTCTGAATTAAGTAGCTATCGAGCAATTTCTGAAACAGCATTTTATATATATAAAACATATATTTACACTCCATACCGTACTGCCTGCGAATCTTGTACCAGTGCGAAGGCGTGTTTCCGTCAAAGCCAGAACCAGAAGGTGGCCAGATAGAGAATAATGCCAATGACAACTAGCGCCGCCGGGAGGCGGGACCATCGAATACCCTTCTGCGATGCCTGTTCACGCACAGATTGAGTCCACAGTTGCTGAAATTCATCGATAACCTGTCTCGCTGCAATATAGTCTTCATCCCGCGATATCCACAGAGCAGCTGAACCAACCCACCATCTTCCCTTTTGAGTTTCAAACCACTCGATACCTGATTCATCAAGGGCTTTTTTAATCCCCGACGTTTCAGAATCAGATGCGTGGTAGGTGTCAAAAATACGTCGTGTCAATTGCTTTGTCGACGGGTATAGATTGTATTGATAAGGTTTGGCTCTTCTTCAATTGGCCTCTGTTGGGCGATTTGCCACTCAGATTCACTAATATCTGGAAAGGTCACTGCGTTTTCAAGATTTACCTTATCGGGCACCCAGGTGACGTCAAGCAAATTTAGTAAATGAAAAGCTGCGCGGTAAATCTGCCCACCCCCAATAAACCAGATGTCATCTTCAGCGCAGGCTTTCATTACATCATCAATAGTTTTATAGCATTCGACTCCTTTCACTTCTTTCCGGCTCACTACGATATTACGTCTTCCCGGTAAAGGTTTTGAGCCAATTGACTCCCATGTGAGTCGACCCATTACGATAATGGTTCCCATGGTACTGCGTTTGAATCGTTTAAGATCGGCGCTGTAGTGCCAAGGAAGTTTGCCGTCAATGCCGATTACAAGGTCTTTGTTCATTGCGACAACGGCGCCTCTAAGAGGAGTCGGGTATATCATGTATTTTGCATTGCCGGAGTCCGGCGGGTCGGGTCAGACTGCGACTTTGAAATTGATTGCCGGATGTGGATCGTAGTTATGTAGTATGAACTTTTCCATGATCTGGCCAGTATCCAGAGACAACAGTGGTTCGATATCTTCAAGAGCTTGAATCGACGGATGAATCTCCAATTTAGGCAGTGCGCGAGGTTGACGTTCAAGTTGGGTCTTGAGTCCAGGAATATGGTCGTATTCCTGCATACTACCGTCCGGTTTGGCGGTGTAAATGTGTGCATCAATCAAAGTATGGCCAAATATCCCTGCTGTGATGCCGCTGAACCGTGACAAAAGTTCCAGAAGCAGCGAGTAGCCGGCGATATTATAGGGAATCCCAAGTGCAATATCACAGCTACGCTGGGTAAGATGAAGGCAAACATAAGGTTCGCCGCCCTGGTCATTTTGCACATTCACCACCCAGAACGCATGACAAGGTGGCAATTCACTTGTCTGCGCGTTACCAGGTGCCCAAGCAGATACAATCATGCGTCTGCTCATCGGGTTAGTTTTAAGCGTATTGACGACATACGCAATCTGATCATTGGTCTGGTTGTCCGGCAGCGGAAAATGGCGCCAGAAATTGCCGTATGCACTTGGAACCTTACCCTCTGCATCCGCCCAAGGATCCCAAAATTTACAATTATGTTTTCGTAATATGGATATATCGGTTTGACCCGACAGAAACCAAAGATTCTCAATGACAATATTCTTCCATGAAATTTCTTTTGTGGTCAGCAGTGGAAAACCGTCTCTCAGGTCGACTTCGTAGTTGATATTAAAGGTAGATAATGTGTCGACCCCAGTGCGGTTGGATTTTCGTGTGCCGGCAGTGAGAGTTTCCTTTACGGTATCTAGATATTGTTTCAATATGTTATCCCTGCAGCTCAGACTGATCACCTGGCTGAAAATAATACTCCAGCAACTCCCGAGCTAGCTGGGCAGATTTGACGTACCATTTCTCCTTGTTGATGCAAAGTGCGGCATAAGCGATTTTTCGGTCACCAAGTTCACCAAATCCCACAAACCAGTCATAGCGCCCCTTAGGTTTAAAACCGGTCAGCGAGCCCGTTTTACCGCCCACCTTGACTTGCTCCAAATGTCCACGATGAAATTTTCTGAAGGACCTTCTAGCAGAGCCTTTTGAAACAGTGGCCTGCATCATTTTTGCAAGCTTTGATGCGGTTTCAGCGGTCATGGCCGGTGACACCGCGGGTTCATTATGAACGTAAAGTGGAACGCCAAAAGGCCCTGTAATCCGTGAAACTAAAACAGGCGCAACCAAATTCCCACCGTTGACGGCGGTTGCCGCCATCACCGCAGCGTGCAGGGGTGACAGTGTATTACGGCGCGTATAGCCCGATGCACTTTCGGCAACCTGCCAGGGGTCATCTACCTTCATATCAATGACGCCGTTGTCAAACCTAAAATCTGAGGCGAATCGGGCGTTAAAACCCATGCGGTAAAAATAGTCACGGAGGGTCTCTCCACCTATTTCGACAGCACCCAGACGGCCAAAAACAGTGTTTATAGATTTGGCAAAGGATTCCCGTAAAGTGGGTTTACGGGTCCACTTATTGTTGCTGTGTTCAAATACATTCTTTTTATAAAGAGTGGTGGCCTTGCCGTTATAGGGGATGATCGTGCCGATGTCCGCCTCTCCTTGATCCATTACTGCAACTGCAGTCACTATCTTAGAAATGGAAGCCGCAGGGTAGGTGTTCACGACTGATAAGTTACCGTGATTCTGTCCGTCGCGGGTGCTGTCAGCCATTGCCAGAACTCGACCGGTTTCGGGATCAATCGCGACCAGTATGCCGTAGTCCGGGTTATGTTTTGAGAGCAGTCTTTCTGCTTCCTGTTGCAACGCTGAATCTATGGTGTACTCAACAGTCAGGTCGCCGTCTATGTCGATGCCTGGAATCTGGATTGTTGCAGGAAAACTATGGGCGGCGACAGAATCGCTTATGACCGCGGCAATACGCGGTTCGCTGATATTAAAGTAGTTGGCTTTCTGGGTACTGACAAGGCTCATGGCCGCGGGCCACATCGACGCCACTGTCAAGCTGCCCAGGGCAAAAAGCTTTAACCAGAGATGTGAGTTGAGCTTAGCCAGGGGAGGACCTTTGAGTTTCCCGGTTGAGTATGCCGACACCCGGATTCTATCTGATCAGGGCGAAAAATTTAAGCGTTAGCATGAACTTAGGGTGAGAAACCAGACTAACCCATTTTAGTCCTGTTCGAGCAGTATTTTACGGGCGTGATTGATAGTTTTCGCGAGAAAATCAGAGCCGCCTTTATCCGGGTGTACCCGGGACATTAACTTTCTGTGCGCGGTGATGATATCTTCCTTTGAGGCGCCGGGCCCAAGCCCGAGAATCTCGAGTGCCTCACTCTTGCTCATGGTTTCAATCGGTCTCTGGCCCTGTTGTTGATCACCTGATTTGCCAGAATCGCCCCATTGTCGACTTTGCTGCTGGAAATTTGACCACATTCGCTGTGCCGCCATAGCTTTGTTGATCCAGGGAACCGCTGCGCTAAACAGGGCAAACAGCCAGGGTATGCGACCGGTTACGACCAGTAGTAGTAACGTGATGCCAATACCATAAAGCATGGCAGTTCGCAGTGATTGCTGTCGTCTGGCCGGCGAGGCACGTTGGTACCATGACAAGTACCACATTATGCCTGCTACAGCGACTAGAGCTAAGAATAACCGGATTGCCATATTCTATACGTAGGGATTAAAGCGCTGATTTATAGCGGACACGTTGAAATCTGTGATAGGTTCCGAATCAGTTCGAAATCTACACAAATCCAACCTATATTGTATCAAGATGAACGAGACCATAGACAGTATTCTTACTTTCTGGTTCGGCGACGGCCAGACTGCCCAGGAAATCAGTAAGGAAAAAAAAGCGCTGTGGTGGGATAAGAGTGAACAAGTAGATCAGGAGATATCTGACCGCTTCCGAACAGTCGCTGAAGCAGTAGCAAATTCGGATCTGGATCACTGGCGTGAATCCGCCAAGGGGATTTTGGCCAGCATTATCTGTACCGACCAGTTTCCACGAAATATGTTTCGCGGCAGCGCTAAGTCGTTCGCCTATGATTCAGTCGCTTTGAGTATGGCTCAACAGGCGATAGCTACTCAGGTTGACCTTGACCTGGCGCCAATTCAGCGAGTGTTCGTTTATCTGCCATTTGAGCACAGTGAAGACATTGCAATGCAACATGAATCAAAGGAACTATTTGTAAAACTGCATGGGGAAGTAGGTGCAGAGGATAAAGAACTTTTTGCCAGCTACATCGGCTTCGCACAACGTCACCTGGAGATTGTGGAACGGTTTGGCAGGTTTCCGCATCGCAACGAGGTTCTGGGCAGGGAATCCACTTCGGAAGAAAAAGAATTCTTGTCCACACCAGGTTCTTCGTTCTAATCGATGCTCGCGGCCTGCCCGGCCTTGCTTGCAGATTTTGTTCGCGAGCTGAGCCACTTACCCAAACTAGTTACCGGACGACTCTCACCTGTCACCATGTAATGTAGTAAATCCGGATAAGTACAAATATATGCGGTACTTGATTCAGCTGCCGGATCTCCCGCGAACAGGATCCGGTCATAGGGCTTAAGGGGGGTATTGGGATCGGGGAGCAAAATTCGTTCATTGCCTCGCTTCAATAACAGTGCAATACAGGGAAGCTTTTTCTTACGATTTCCCGGCTTATGCATTATATGGCGCAGGAGTACCGGATATTCCGGATTATTCCAGTCGATGAATGCCTTGGTACGTTCCGGCCTAAGCGTAATTACCCAGGAAGACGGATTGGTGTCCTCAATACAGCCCAGAAGTCTACAAACCAAAATGCGTGACCACTCGTCGGTTTGTTGTTTAGAAAGCGCCAAAAAGTCAGCAGTTAACGGGGTAGTAATGAGCGCCAGTAGCTCGTTTGATATTAGCTTGCTGTGATTAGTGACCAGGTCTATATTTGCGGCGCTGAATATTGAGGTGTTAGTGGCAAACTCCTGTCTCGCGACGGTGAACAATTTCGGCTGTATGGCTTTGGCTGTTAATATTATTGAGAGATTATTAACATCGTGATCAGTCCCGGCGATAATGCCGACCGCTTCATGTACTCGGGCCAGTTCCAGTGTGTCTGCCTCTGTGCCACGACCGGTAATACTCCCTTCAGGAGGATTGGTCAGATCCGGTCGTTCCTCTATTACCGTAACTGGCATTCCCAACGTCACCAGCTTCAGATAAACAGCCTTTCCAAAACGGCCATAGCCGCAAAGTACCCACTTACCATGGGGTGGAAACACTGGTTCAGACAGTGGTGTGCCCTTTGGCGAAGACAACCACTGATGCAATAGATAGTTACTTGGCTGGCTGAGTGCGTTAGAGAGATAATGCGCGAATATGTCGTATGGGTAAATTACATGTTCGGTGTCAAACGATGCCATGTTGACCCCGGTATCATTGCTTTCTGCCCAACAGTAAACCTTGACATCCCGATTGAGCAGCTTGCAAGCGATAGCAATTTTAAGATTAACCTGGTCATCGCGTGTAATCGCGATCGTGCCCACGCAGTAAGCGCTGCCAAGACCAGCGTTCAGTAGCGTATCCGATTCGGAGGCATCAGCATTTAGGCACGGTACGTCTCGCGGTAGTTCTTCTAACAGTAGTTCGTTGATCCTGCTGGGATTTGCATCTACAACAACGCATTGTGTGTCATTGCGAGTCAGTGCCTCGACCACAAGTTTACCAGTATCCCCGTATCCGCAAATCAGATAGAACGGTTCGCGAACCTTTTGCACTTTTCGAACAAACCCATTCCGAGTCACAGCGGCACGAAACACCGGGGTTTGGATAAGAGTAATTAGCGTTCCAATAGCATATAACCAGGAGATGACGGTGGTGTAGATAGTAATTATTGCCCAGAGCCTCTGACCATCTGTAAACGGATAAGGAATTTCGCCAAAACCGATGGTAGAACCCATAAAGCTGACGAAGTAAAAAGCGTGGAAGAAGCTCATTTGCCATGGCTGGCCCAGATCGTCCTGTCCTGGTATCAGGACAAATCCAAGAACAGCGAACGCATATGCACAGATCAACACAATGAGTGGTGCGCGCATCCTGCGCATGACCAGAAATATAATGAGCTGCATCGACTTTTTCCCCTGGAGCTGCGGTCTTGCTCTCAGTTAGCGGCGATGAATACTGGTCTCCACGGTCAGGATAACGACTGAGACGAAGTTTGCAAGCAGTGCTCCGCCAGACAATGACACGATACTTGCCAGGGCATGCTCGCTAAGAGGTTGTGACATGCCATACACAACAACACCCCAGACGATGCAGGCTGCGATCAGCTGCAAATCAGCGACCAGGCTAGAAGCTAAAAGAACTGTACCAACATGGGACTTGTCACCAAATTTCATGATTGTAGCAATCAAACTAACTACCACTGCAGCAAACAGCTCGAATACATTGTGGTGATCTGGGTTAGACATGTCGCCAATGAAAAAACCGAAATTAAGGGTCAGTGCGAGTAAAATAAAGAAGGCGAATATTACTTTCTCATAGAGCATGACAGTACCTGTGTGTCGAGGTTGTTGTTAATCGATTGTAAGAGAATGATCCATTTCCAGAGCTGGTTGATCGGTGCTGCAACTGCTAACTGGCCTTGCAGGGACTCCAGCTACAGTATAGTGCGCTAAGACATCGTCGAGCACCACACTGCCAGCCCCGATCTTAGCGCCCTCACCAACCTTTACATTGCCGAGAATCTTAGCCCCTGCACCGATCAGAACCCCACCGGCTATCTTGGGGTGCCGGTCTCCAGCGTCTTTCCCGGTGCCTCCCAGTGTGACTTCATGAAGCATCGATACGTTGTCGCCGATGACAGCTGTCTCTCCAATTACGATCGATGTGGCATGGTCAATCAAGATGCCGTTGCCCACTTGTGCGGCCGGATGGATATCCATGGCAAAAGTTTCGCTAGTGCGGCTTTGTAAGTAGCGTGCGAGATCCTGACGATGGTGCTGCCACAGCCAGTGGGAGACTCTATACATTTGTAATCCCTGGAAGCCTTTATAGTACAAGAACGGAATTGAGTACTGGCTGCACGCCGGGTCTCGATCACAAACTGCAAGCAAGTCCAGTCTGGCGGACTGGGTGATTGCTGGGTCGTCCTTGTAGGCCTCAACACACAAATTTCGCAAGCTGTTTTGTGATAGTGCCGGACATTCGAGTTTTTGCGCTAAAAGTGCGGAGAGCGCACATTCAAAGTTGTCGTGATCGAGTACGATGGGATGCGCGAACTCAGCCAGAAGCGGTTCACGTTCAAGCTGTTGTTCAACTTCTTTGCGAAGCCCTTCCCATATAGCATCGGTGCCATTCTTTCCTAGCAGCGGGTTAACGGCTCTGTTCATGGATTAATTATAGGCTAATAGCGGCCGAAAGCGACGCCCAGACCTCGCAGGCGCCTGGACGTTTAACCGCAACAGAGTCATCCAGTGTAACCCCTAGGCTTTGATCACAGGCCGGATTAGGGCAAAAACCGGATTAGCCAATTTAATGGCTAATCCGGTGTGGAGCCAGCTGGTAAACTAATTTCTTATTCGAGAGGAATCACTACGTATCTCACTCGAGAATCGCGTTCTACAAGAAGCAGAACTGAATTCTTATCGTTTTCCTTCGCGTCGGCGATTGCCTCGTTAACCTGTTCCGTTTCCGAAACCTCATTGTTACCGATTTTCTTGATCAGCTCACCTCGACTAAGCCCGCGCTCCGAAGCTGGACTGTTTGCCTTGATCGCGGTGATGACAACCCCTGTCGCTTCTTCAGGAATGCCGAATTTTTGCCGGTTATCTTCATCCAGAGCGGCTAATGACATTCCGAGTTTGCCTGCTTCGGATGTGTCGCTCTCAACACTGGCGGTTTTGATATCGGCATTGCCACCCACCGAAACACGAATCGTTTCTTCTTTTTCATTACGCCATACTACTAGGTCGACCTCCTTATTAGTTTCGGTGAGCGCTACGATCTTGGGAAGTTCGCGCATACGTGGGATTTCTTTACCGTCAAAACGCAGGATAATGTCGCCGGCTTCAACACCCGCTTTTTCGGCGGGGCTATCCTCAATCACCTGCGTAACCAGCGCCCCACGTGCTTTGCTGAGTCCGAGACTATCGGCGATTTCTTCGCTGACGGATTGAATTTGAACGCCTAAGTAGCCTCTCTGCACGGTTCCTGTATCGCGCAATTGACTGATTACGTTACTTGCCATGCCAGATGGGATGGCAAATCCGATACCCACACTGCCACCATTTGGAGAGTATATAGCGCTGTTTACGCCGATCACTTCACCACGCATATTAAACAGCGGACCACCTGAATTGCCTCGGTTGATTGGGGCATCGATCTGAATGAAATCATCAAGAGGCCCAGAACGAATGTCGCGACCCCTGGCCGAAATAATACCTTTAGTCGTGGTGCCACCGAGACCAAATGGATTGCCAATAGCAACCACCCAGTCTCCGACCCGAGCTGCTTCCGAATCGCCAAACTTAACGAAAGGGAAGGGGCTATCTCCCTTAATTTCCAGCAGAGCTAGATCAGTCTTTGCGTCAGTGCCTTTAAGCACTGCAGGAATCCTGGTGCCATCGTCAAAAACGACCTCAATTTCATCAGCATCTTCAATGACATGATTGTTGGTGACAACCAGGCCCTCGGAGTCGATGACAAAGCCGGAGCCCACAGCCGTTGTTTTGCGCTCGAATGGGCTATTTTGATCACCGTCGGGCATTTTGAACTGGTCACCAAAGAAGCGTTTAAAAAATTCCTCAAGCTCTGGAGACTGGCCACGAAAACCAGGTCCGCCGGGTGATGCAGTAACGGTACCGGTGACCGAAATATTGACCACAGCTGGTTTCACCGCCTCCACCAGATCAGCAAAGCCGTCAGCAATATTGACCTCGGGCAGCCCTTCTGCGGCATGGCCAGCATCGGTATCTGCAAGTAAGACAGGCGTCGCGACAGAAGACGCCAAGAAAACAAAAATGATCGCGAAATCTCTGGAATATTTTCTAATTAAAGCACTATTGATCATTACAGACCTCACATATAAGTTAATCGCGCGCAATCTAACAAGCGCCGCCTTGCTGAAAGGTGAACGGGGGATTAAGAAATGGTAATTTTGCCCTGGGAACTTTTCCAGTGTTAACACTTTATCCCCATTTACAGCTCCAGCTGATCTAATTGATGGCGATAGGTCAGTGCGATTTCAAGCGGGAGAAAATATAAATCTCAGGAATATACCTCATTCCCTTGGGTCTCCACTTTATATAAATTGAAACCAAAAATTAAATAGCGCGAGATCCATCGATATGATTCGCGGCGTGATAATAACGAGTCGGTAGAAAAGGTAAAAATATCTCAAGCATCCTCGCAATCTTCAAAAAGCACTTCCTTTCCTAACAAAGAGGCTGTTTCAGCAGGCAGTTCAGATTAGGCTGGAAAACGTGCAGCATCCTGGTAAATAACTTTGCCTTCAATCATTGTCATTTTTGTTTTCCCAAACAATTGTTTTCCCATAAATGGGGAGTTCTGACCTCGACTCTGCATCGACTTTTCGCTCAGTGTCCATTCCTCGGTAGGATCGACCAGACACAAATCGGCAATTGCGCCAATGCTTAGATGTCCGCGATCAACACCAATAATCCTGGCCGGATTACAGGTAAGTGCCGCAACTGCTGTCGACAATGGGAGTTGTTTGTTTGTCGTAAGAGACAGGGTAAGTGCCAGCAATGTGTCCACACCTGCGATTCCTGCTGCTGCCTCGCTGAATGGCGCAAGTTTTGCATCGGCGCCGTGGGGCTGGTGATCCGAACATATCACCGAAACTGTCCCGGTGCGCACACCTTCAATCAGCGCTTCCCGGTCTATTGCGGTGCGCAGTGGCGGAAATACCTTATAGCGTGTATCGAAAGCGCCTATATCATCTTCACATAAAAGCAATTGATGAATGGCAACACTCGCGCTCACGGGTAGATTGTGGGATTGGGCTTCTCCAAGCATAGTCACGGATCGACCGCATGAAATTAAATTGACATGAGCTCTGGCTCCGCTAGTTTCGATCAGCGCAAGATCACGAGCGACGCCGACAGTTTCTGCAGCTTCGGGAATAGCAGGCAGGCCTAATCTTGTGCTCACTTTGCCTTCATGCACTACCCCATTCCCTAGTAGCCAAGGGTCCTGAGGTGTGAGAAATACTGGAATTTCGTAAGTGGAGGCATATTGCATCGCGCGCCGCATAACCAGCGTATTGGATACAGCTTTTAGGCCGTTACTTACTCCCACACAACCTGCGTCTGATAGCATGGCCATGTCTGTTAGTTTCTCTCCCTTTAACCCCACTGTGAGCGCCCCTAGAGGATACACATGAGACTGGCCGCTGGCGTCAGCCCGATCTCGAATCATGTTCGCCATCGCCGGGGTATCGACCACCGGCCAGGTGTCCGGTGGGCAAACTAGACCGGTTATTCCGGCCGTGGCGGCTGCGGTCGTTTCGCTGGCAATAGTAGCCTTTTGTTCTTCCCCGGGTTCTCTCAGCCGAGCGCAAAGATCAATGATACCGGGTAATAACAGGAGTTTATCCGCATCTATAGTCAGATCAGCTTTGAACCCTTGCGGGGTTTCACCTACTTCAACGATCATCGAGTCGTCAATGGCTACGTCTGCGACACTGTCAAAGCTGTTTGCGGGATCGACTACACGAGCGCCCCGAATCAATATTTTTGTCATGGGTCCTCCTGTCCGCCCATCAGCTTTGCCATTATGGACATGCGGACCGCAATTCCATTCGTGACCTGGGACAGGATGACCGAGCGATCTCCATCGGCAACGCTGGATGCGATTTCCAACCCTCGGTTGATTGGACCTGGGTGCATTACTATGGCGTCAGGGTTTGCGTAGCTAAGCTTGTCGTCAGTCAGACCATATCGGTTAAAGTACTCCTGCTCGCTTGGCACCAATTGACCGTCCATTCGCTCGCGCTGCAGTCTCAGCATCATTACAACGTCTATTCCCGAGAGTCCCTCTGCCATATTACTGGTGACATTGACGCCCATCGCTTCTACTTCGGTGGGAATAAGCGTGCGCGGCCCAATTAGTCGGATTTCGTCAACCCCGAGGGTTGATAGTGCGTGGATCTGTGATCGGGCTACTCTGGAATGGAGAACATCGCCAATGATGGCAACCTTGAGGCCTTCAAAGCCGCCTTTTTCGCGTCTAATCGTGAACATATCCAGCATCGCCTGAGTTGGATGGGCATGCCGGCCATCACCGGCGTTAATCACCCGAACATGTTCCGGTAAATGACTGGCGATCAGATGAGATGCCCCACTGGCCGAATCCCGCACTACAAAAAGATCCGTATGCATCGCCTCCAGCGTTCTCGCTGTATCGAGTATCGATTCTCCTTTACTGGTGGACATACGCGCAGCACTCAAATTGATCACATCAGCCGACAGTCGTTTTGCCGCTATTTCAAATGTTGTACGGGTGCGTGTGCTGGGCTCGAAAAATAGATTGACTACGGTTTTACCGCGCAGTAGCGGTACTTTTCTAATCTCACGCTGACCAAAGGAGATGAAAGATTCTGCAGTGTCTAGGATCTGAACAAGGGTTTCCTTAGGCAGTCCGTTGATGGTCAAAAAGTGTCTAAGGCGGCCCTGATGGTCGAACTGTATCTTGCTGTCGGATGGGACCATGCTCAGTCTGAAGAAGATGTTTGAGTAACGATCTCGAAATGCAGGCCGCTATCAGTTTGGCAGATTTTTGCCTGCTGCATGGGTTCAAGCTCCATAGTTTTACCGATTACGTCAGCGGCAATGGGTAGTTCACGACCAGGTCTTTCTAACGCTACGGCAAGCTTGATGGAGGCTGGCCGCCCGAAAGAAAAAATCTCGTTCATTGCCGCACGGATGGTTCGGCCAGTGTGCAGTACATCATCAACTAGCAAGATATGACGTCCTTCCACTGGCTCCGGCAGATCAGAGGACTGGACCTTTGGATTAAGACCTACTCGACTGAAATCGTCGCGATAGAAAGAGATATCGAGGGTTCCTAAGAGCGAGTTGGTTTCAAGATTTTTATGCAGCTCGGTCGCGATCCACGCGCCCCCGGTATGAATACCGATGACCAAAGGTTGGTCAATATTGAGCGCACGAATGTCTTCAACCATTGTGGCGAGGATGGGTTCGAGCGGTATCTGATTCATACTGGGGCCGGATTGTCGGTTAAATAGGTCCTAAGTATCAACTCTGCAGCAACGCAATCACGAGTATTTTTTCTTTTGCTTGTAGTGGATTTTCCAGGCTGGATGGATTCTCTAATCAGGGCGTCGGCTTCCGACGAACTCAACCTTTCATCAATGAGGGTGACGGGAATTGAATGACGTGTTTCGAGTGCATCGGCAAACTGACTGGCTTTTAATGCCATTTCTCCGCTAGAGCCATCTAGATTTAGGGGTAATCCAACTACCAGGGTCCCGGGCTTCCATTCTATTATCAGTGCATCGATATCCTGCCAGTTAGGTTGAGAATTTCTTGCAAATACGGGTTTTAGTGGCTGTGTGGTGTTAGTAATTCGGTTGCCCACCGCAACGCCGATTTTCTTTGTGCCAAAATCGAATCCGAGCACCCGGTCATTCACGCGTGGCCCACCTGGGAGGTAAGCTTGCTGTAATCCATGCCGATAAGTTTTGCCGCCAGCATCCATTTCTGATCAATACTGGCATCAAAAAGGATATCAAGTTCGACCGGTGTGCTGAACCATGCATTCTGCATTATTTCCTGTTCGAGCTGCTCAGGTCCCCAACCCGCATAGCCCAGACTCATAATGGCATTTTCGGGACCCTCACCCTGAGCAATATCCACCAGGATGTCTCGAGAGCTGGTAAGTGACAACTGGTCGCTTATCCGTAGCGTTGATTCCCACTCGCGTTCGGTTTCATTACTATGCACCACGAGGCCGAACTCCTTATGAACTGGCCCTCCCTCAAATACAGGTGCATTCGCCAGAGCGTGGTCAGATACAGATATACCTAGCTGATCGAACACATCCAGGAGAGTGTGCTGACTAAGCCGATTAATGACGATACCCAGCGCGCCATTGGCATCGTGCTGGCAAATAAGGTTAACGGTGCGGGCAAAATTCTGATCTTCCAGCTGCGGCATGGAGACTAGAAAATGGTTTCCGAGGTATCCTTCAGTCAAGATAAGTATCCTTTGTATTATTTCGCTTTGAACGGTTAACGAGTGATGTCTTTAACGGTGTTTTGGCTGAATTTCCATGTGCGTATGATATGCAAAATATCATAATTACGTTTCATAGCCTCGTTGAACGGTTCAAACGGGGCTGCAATATGTACTATTCGCTCGGCACCATCATCGAGTATTTTGTGGCCGGAAGAACGCAGAATGCTGACTTGATCTACGGAGCCGTCTGAACGCAAGGTAACGTCCATGACCAGCTCACCCTCTATCTGCTGTCGCTTGGCTGCGTCTGGGTAGTTCAGGTTCCCAACCCTTTCAACCAGCAAGCGCCAATTTTCAAGGTAAGGCGCGATCTCTGAGGCGCGCGCATTAGCACTAACAAACTTTTCTCGAGGTTTAGCCTGGGCATTTAGAAACGCAAGATTAATAGTTTCAGTCAACTGTTCGCGGTTCTGACCAGGCTCAGAAACCATCTCCGACTGGTTTGGCTGGTCCGGGTTGTACAGTGCTTCGGCCTGCTGTTCTAGCAACAGTCTTTCTTCTTGGGGATTGCTGCTGTTGGAGCTCTGTCGGGTTGTGTCAGGCAGCAGGGGCGGTAGCGAAGCATCTTCCTCACCCTGACTATCTACCTGCGCCAGAACCTTGGTATCCTCGTCTGTTAACTCCGATTGGGCAGCAACCAATATGATTTTGAGGGGAGGGGAAAATTCCTGGCTTGTGGCCTGGGAGGGCAAAACGAAGGATACGCCTAGAACAATGATCAGGTGAAACAGCACTGAAATGGTCAAAACCCAACCAAAACGATCACTTTTCAGGGCTTTTCGACGCCGTTCTTGAGGTGATTTTGGCATAGAAGTTGGCAAAATCTTATTTCCGAAGGTTATCTGTTAAATTGGCTCAATCTTCGTTATTATATCCTTTGAAACAATAATAAAAAATCCGGCTATGTCTTTGAAGCGTCAGTAAAAGCCGGAAGTATCAGATTCGAATGACATTGGGGTATGGCGAGTCAGTTTCTCAGGTGTAAAACTATGAAAAAAATTCTGGTGGTGGACGACAGCAGGACAATCCTGCACAAGGCGTCCAAAATGCTGGAGCAGGCGGGGTACGAAGTAGATACTGCAAAAGACGGCTTCGAGGCGATTTCCAAGGTTACCGACTTTCATCCTGATTTGATGTTTGTGGATATCATGATGCCTAAACTAGACGGTTACCAGACCTGCTCGCTGGTCAAAAATAACAGCCATTATCAGGGCACACCGGTAGTAATGGTATCGAGTAAAGACGGATTGTTTGATCGGGCTCGCGGCAGCATCGTCGGGGCGGATGGTCATATCAATAAGCCATTTAGCGAAACTGATCTGCTCGGCGCAGTCGAGAAGTATACCGGCTCCGTACCTGCTGGATGAATTACTGGAGGGGGCACCTGCCTTGAATGACATATGAGAGTGGCCACGGCGACTCGTCTCGGTATTCTGAAATAGCGGTAGACAATGTTTAATACTCGGGTTCAATGGGTTTCTAAGATTATTCCCTTGAAGATCAGCCCGAATCTGGAATCTCAAAAAGTAATGGGGGGTGAATGTCAGTAAACAAAATCCTGGTTGTTGATGATTCGGCAACAGATACACATCTTATTTGCAATGCGTTGTCTGCCGCCGGGTATAAGCCCATTTCAGTGGGTAGTGCTGAACAGGCTTTAGATGTAGCACGTGCTGAGCATCCTCATGCGATTTTAATGGATGTGGTGATGCCGGGGACAAACGGATTTCAGGCAACGCGAATGTTGCACAGACATCCTGATACCGCAGATATTCCCGTTATTATTTTATCTTCGAAGAGCAAAGCATCTGACAAGGTATGGGGCCTGAGGCAAGGAGCTGTTGGTTACATCACCAAACCATTCAGCAATAAAGAACTGATTGAAAAATTGCGCGATCTTATTGCCGATGACAAATAACGAGAATGACTTCCGTCAGCCTTGGTAACGAATTTTGCTGATTGAATCTTAAGTAAAATCATGAAACACAACAACTCCACTCCCTTAGAATCTCTGGAGAAACTTTCGTCCCTAACTCGGGGGGATAGGGCGATGGAGTCCCGTCCGACTTCTGAGCAGACTTGGAGAGGTTTTATATTTAATCTTGGCGATATGAATATTGTTTTTCCGTTCATGGGTGGATATGAAATTCTACCTGATAGAGATATACACATTATTCCCTGGGCAAAAGATTGGGTAAGGGGCGTTACAAACGTGAGGGGTGAGATTTATACAGTGGTAGATTTTTCCTTATATCTTGGGCTGGCTCCGGTCACATCAATTCGACGTGCGACCATGTTTCTGCTGCCTGACACCTCAGTTAAATGCGTGTTACTGCTGGAAGATCGAGTGAGCGTCAGAAATTTCCCTCAGTTCGCTGAACATCTAGTTGACGAAAACGTGCCACAAAGACTGGCATCTTGTTTGAATCTAATCCTTCGGGATGATGATCAGGATTGGCTCGTTGTCGATGTTGAGCAACTGTGTAGTGCACAGGAGTTTTTATCTATTGCTGCGTGAGCGATTGAAGGACAAGCGGGTTATGACAATATTTACTTTGAAATATAAATATCTAAAAGGCAAATATATGAATACCTACCGTCAGAATGCTGGATGGGGATGGTTCGAATGCTTTTGATGAGAGGCGCATCATAATGAATGACGAGAGACCAAAAGACGACGTGAGTGACCTATTCGAGGGTTTGGAGGCGTCAGATGCAGAAGCGGATGCATCACAGGAAGCTGAAGCATTTGTAGAGGTTATGAGGGAGGATGAGGCTTTCGCGGGCATCTTCAATGACGAGATTGATGACGAGGAAATTCCTGATCCAGGATTCAACTGGACCGCCGCTGTTTTTGCTTGTTTATTGATTGGCAGCGTTGGGTTATATCTGTTTAACGCTTTTCGCGATATTCAGCAACAGGAGAGCTTTGATTCGCTGGTCACTAAGTTGGTTTCAGTACAAAGCTCCTTGTCCAAGGTAGAGTCGAGCGCGAGCGCGGCATTTGAGGGAAGTACCGCAGCATTTACTGAACTGGCGGCGGCGCGTAATGACCTGGGCGCCGAGTTGAAAGCATTCGAAGCGCTTGTGTCGAATCATCTTGATAAAGGCAATGCTCTACCCGCTGACTTCAAGCAGGAGTTAGTGAATGCCAAGATAAAATGGACCGAACTTGATTCGAATATAGGCTCACTAATGGGGCGTCAAGTAAGTCTGTCGTCTATTCACGAGCAGCTTAGAACACTGTCCGGGGCGACTTCGGATTTGCTGCTACAGACAGACGACCTTGCGCAAAAATTAGATGGTCAAAAAGCTTCCTTTGATCTGCTAAATGCTGCGATTCGTCAAAGATATCTGTCTCAACGTATGGTTGATAATACGGCACGTTTTGTTGCTGGCGAAGATGGTTGGCAAAATGCGGTCAGGCAATTTGAACACGACACACTCATACTTGGATTGATCAAGGACGAGGTCAGAAATTTTAGTGGGGATAACGCGTTACCGAATCTGGATCGAATTGACAGCCTTTATGGGAAACTGGTCAATGATGCAGAGAACATACTCGCTAATACCGGAGACTATGTTGAAGCATCTGATGTTAAGCAAAAAATTGAGGAGGGTGCGGAGAAGCTAGAAGAAATCACTGATCCGATGCTTACAAACCTCTCTGGCTCCGGAGACGAGGTGGGGATGGAGCCTACTAACAATCTGCTGCAGGTTATTCTTGGAGTGCTGGCGGCTCTCGGTATTGCCGGTTTAATCTGGTCGGTGATCAGGCAGCAGCGGAAGCGGGACTCAGTGACGACATTGCGCACAAAGCGTTCTGAGGATGCTGTTATCAAGTTACTTGATGAGATGGGTGATTTGGCCCAAGGAGATCTGACTGTTGAAGCTGAAGTCACTAATGAAATTACCGGCGCAATTGCAGACTCAGTGAATTTTGCTATCGGGGAAATGCGTATTCTCGTTAACGGTATCAAGCAGGCTTCTACTGAAATGACTTCAACGACAGCTGACTCCGAAACACTGATTGCCCAGCTACTCACAAGTAACGATGCCCAGTCTGAGGAGATACAAAATGCTGCCGTAGAGGTGGAAAAAATGAGCTCCACCATGGCTAACATGAGTAAGTCAGCATTAGAGTCATCGGATCGAGCGAGAATATCCGCTCAATCAGCAAAAAAAGGCGCGGATGCGGTTCGCAATACCATAGTAGGAATGAATAGCACTCGTAATCAGATTCAGGATACTTCGAAACGGCTTAAACGTCTTGGCGAAAGCTCTCAGCAGATTAATGAAATCGTAAATTTGATACAAGATGTTACCGAGCAAACCAACGTATTGTCCTTGAACGCTTCAATTCAGGCCGCGATGGCCGGTGAGGCGGGTAGGGGATTTGCGGTAGTGGCCGAAGAAGTACAGAGGCTTGCTGATCGCTCTGCAAGAGCTTCGAGTGAAATTACGGAACTAGTTAAAACCATTCAGCAAGATGCCAACAACGCCATTGCGTCAATGGAAGCGACAACATCCGAAGTGGTAACTGGAGCAACTATGGCAGACGAAGCCGGTCAGGCTCTGGATGAAATTGAAACCATCAGTCAGCAGTTACTGGATGCTATTGAAAAGTTGGCTTCGCAAGCTACTGAAGAATCAAAATCAGCTAAGACCGTTACGGATCGAATGAGCACGCTCAAGACCGCGACCGAGGATTCAGACCTGAGTGTATCTCAGGTGGCAGCTGCGCTTGGTCAAATAAGAGATGTGGCGGGTAAGCTGGATAAGTCCGTTGCCGGCTTTCGACTACCATGAACCATACCAGTCCATTCAATTATCATAAATCATTATTCAAATCGCTGTAACCCAGGCATATCAGAATGAGTATTCCAGCACCGAATCCGCAAACTTTTGATTGGATAAAAGGGGCGCTCGATGGATCTATGGCCACGGTCATGTCCGAAGTCACCCAGGCGGAGAAAGAATCGGACTATGCTCGATTAACGACGGTGCCTGGAAATCTCCATCAGATTCATGGCTCGCTAAGGATGGTTGAGCTGGATGCTGCCGGATTACTGGCTGAAGATCTTGAAAAGCTGTGTGTGCTTATTTGTGATTCCCTAGAGACCGATCCATCTGGACAGGATCAGAATATAAAGGTGCTCAGGAGAGGCCTTGAATCATTGCAAGGATATATCGATTCTGTATCCAGGCAGACTCCTATATCACCGCTGAGTCTAGTTGATCAAATAAACCAGGTGCGTGACGTCACAGGCGGGAAGCACATATCCAGATTCGATTTGTTTAATCCGCCCTTGGGCAGGTTGTCTTTTGACACGCAAGATAGCGAAGCGCCTATAAAAAATCCCGTCCGAACCAGGACTGTTCCTGATGATCTACGAGTTCGACTGGTTACTCAACTGCGACGCAAGTATCGCCGAGCATTGCTGAGTTGGCTGGCAATCCGAAACAAAAAAGATGGCAGCGAAGAGTATCTCGAAAAAATAAATGATTTGTTGCAGCATCTCTTCAGGATCAGCTCGCTGGATATCTCCCAGCAGCTCTGGTGGGTAGCAAGTGGATTCGTGGATGCGGTGGCCTCGGGAGACCTCGACACAGATAAGCAGATCAAGTCCCAATTTGCGCGATTAGATATCGAAATCTCGCGACTGGAACAGGACAACACCGCAGGCATTGCCACCAATCCTCCCGACGAACTGTTAAGGCAAATGCTGTTTTTTCTGGGGCCTCTCAAGGACCCGGAGTCGAACCGAATCAGGCAGATCCAAGATGCTCTGGATCTGCCTCAGTGGTTCGGCACGGATTCTGATGAGTATGAGCAGCTTGTAAAGCTCTCTCGTAGTATGAATCAGATCAGTGCAAATTTTGATTCGCATAAATTTGATCAAATCGAGACTTTGATGAGCGAATTTTTTGCCAGGCCCACTGACACTTCTGGCGATGCGAGCTCTAAAGCATTGGACTCAGCGTTAAATGGATTGCTGGAGCAGGTTGAACAGGCCGAACTCGCACCATTGTCTGAGCTGGTTCAACACATTAAGGATACGGTCACAGTTACTGAAAAATCCGCGGATGCGCTCTCGTCGACAGCGGCAGATATAAAGATAGCCTCGGCGTTATTGTTTGTCAGGGATAGTGTTGCGAATGCCGAATCGCTTGATGCAACCTGGGAGCACTCCGTCAAAAGTTACCTCGAAGAGTTGCGGGCCCTATCTGAACAAACAGAGAAAAGTAAGGAAAGGGCGGTACGGGTAAGAAAGGTTGCGGAAGTTGAATATCACCATGCTCGTTCAGCCGCATCCAGCCAAATTAAAGAAGTGCTTTCTCATTTAGAGGATGCGCTAGGTCATTTTGAAAGCGATGGAGGCGAGATTGACACAGCCCATCTTCAAATCGCAACGGATCAATTGCATCAAACGGCGAATCTATTTTCAATTGTCGATCATACTTCTGCTGCAAAACTCAGTCAAAAAGTTGCGGCAAGCCTTAATCTAGTTTTGAACAATGAGCTCCATCTTAACCAGCCGGTCATAGAGCAATTGGCGTTTTCGGTCGCTGCTATCGGGGCTGGTGCGGATTATCTTGCTAAAAGAGGGCCAGACGCCCGCAAGGTGCTGCAAAAGGCACTAAAGTATTTAAATAAAGCAATTAATCGAGAGCTAGAAAGAAAAGACGGTCAGGAAGAGCCCGGATCGCAACAACAGAAAACCTTTGTAACCTCAATTGCAAAGATTGATTTTTATCGTCAACAACTTGCTGTTGGTGATTCTTCATCTGTTAATAAACTGATGGAAGTTTTTTCTACGCTGGAGTGCGGCCTAGACTTGGAGCAGGGCAAGACAATTGCTGATCTATCTAAGCTTGGGCGCGAGCTTTGTTCATCGCTTGCAGACGGTGCGAAAATACTAAATTCAGATCATGAAGACTTTATCGGTTTGCTGGCTCGCCAACTCAAGGAGCTGAGTGTTTCCAAGTGTGATGTGGATCTCGAGGCGTGGCAAGGACGTTTTGACTCTCTGATGACTGCGGATACTGATGAGAGTTCCGAAGAACAAAGCGACACCCCGCCGAGCGGGTTTGCAGATCGTGAATCTGGCGAGGCCCCCGATAGCAGCTCTTCCCTTGCAGCTAAAAATTATATTACCGAAGAAGAGAGGATTGCAGATACTGTCGAAAAATCGTCAATTGTAGATTTGCGAGCGGAGCTGGCGGCAGTTTCTGCGTCATTGAAAGATGTCGATTTCGGTGATGAATACAGCCAACCGCCAGATGATGCAATAGAATTTGATGCTGACGCTAACGCATCTATTAGCGAGGTGGAAAGAATCGGTGACGAGTTTTCTTTGTTTGAGAAAAAAGAACAATCAGAGATCGCGCGCGCTGACGATGGTGACGATACTGACCCGACCTTGCCTAAGGAGTCACTGCAGGCAGTTGAAGAAGGCGCCTCACCGCAGAACCAGGTTGAAGTGTCGAAAGAGAGCGAAATCGATCTTCTTCAAGACCGAGACGAATTCTCGCAAACAAACTACTCTCTTCTGGATGAGATTGAGGAACTTTCCGAGGCCGATTTTAGGCTGCTCGATGAGCGCGATCCGGATTCCGTAGTAGATTCCTCTGAACCGGATGAAGCTGAAACATTATCCAAGGCTGATTTTCAGCTGCTTGACGAGCGTGAAGCGGATTCCGCGGTAGATTCGTCTGAACCGGATGAAGCTGAAACGTTATCCAAGGCTGACTTTCAGCAGCTCGACGAACACGAATCGGGTTCCGAGATAAATTCCATACAGTCGGGTGAGGTTGAAGATCTTGCCGACCATGATTTCAAGTCATCGGGATGGCTGGAGCAAGAGCAAGAGCAAGAGCAAGAGCAAGAGCAAGAGCAAGAGCAAGAGCAAGAGCAAGAGCCTGACAGTTTGATGCTTGTTCAATTGGATCAGGATTTAAAATCAATTTTCCTGAGTGAGTTTGCCGCACATCTTGAGCGACTGGAACAAGATATTGCAAAAATCTCAGACCGTGCTCACAAATCTGAAGCACTCTATGACATTATTTCTGACATTGACGAGTGTATTCATACTTTATCTGGAAATTGTCGCAATCTTGGGTTAGATGAAGCAGCGAAATGCGCTGAGTCTGGAGTTAAGCGTTTGCGACAGGACTATGGGACGGAATGTGAGTCAGACTCAGTTTCTCATTTTCGTGAGGGGGTTTCATTGTTGCATCAGGCACTGGAACAGATTAGTGCCGAAGGAAAATATGATAAAGACCTCGCTAGGAGATTGCTAGAGTTTCATTATTCGTCCGAGCAAACTCTTGAACGAAACGATACACGCCCAAGTCCAAACGACAGTACAGTTGTCATTGATGAAAGTCTGAGTGAGCTAGGCGCTCAAGAAGGGGTGGGCAGCGCAGCGGTTGAATCTTCAGATAAAAAGTCTTCTAGCAAAGAGTCTAGTTTGGAAGCAGGTAGACTATTGTCACCTCCTGCTGAGTTTAGTGAGCAGGAGGCTGTCGAAGTTCCAGTTTCAATTTCTGAGGCTGGAGCAGAGGATGCAGAAATTGATGAGGAAATAAGAGAAATTTTCCTCGAAGAAACAGAAGGAATACTTGGAAGAATTAATAACCATCTAATTGAGTGGCGAGAGCAGGGTTTGGTTCCAGGCGTTCTGGCAGGAATTCGAAGAGAGTTTCATACCCTGAAAGGAAGCGCTGCGGCTACCGGATTTGAGGAAATTTCTGGCTTAAGTCATAGTGTGGAAACATTGTTGGACAAGTCTCGGCCAGATCCAGACGAAGATAATAGTGAAATACTTAATTTGCTTGAGGAGATGCATGATGGGCTGGCGGCTGACCTTGGCTTCATGTCCTCCGGATCCAAGGGGTATCTTCCGACATTACACCGTATGGTAATGGAAATGTTGGCACCCGATGGAATGGAAGTAGGCGAGGTGTTTGATCAAGAATCAGCGAGCCAGCCGAACGAAAAAGAAGTTGGTGCAGGAGAAGAAGTATTGACATCCAAGGAGGCGGGCGCTTCTGACCTGGAGCGGGCGATGGCCACCTCAGAAAATACTGTTACTGAGCCGGACGTAAAGGAAACTATCGAACAAAGTGAATCTGACTCAGTAAAAAATGATCTAGAAGATAATCAACAAGTTAATCAAGGCGCAGATCAAATCATGGAAAACCATGGGTCATGGATGCCAAAAGAGATCAGATTAGAGCAGGCAGGGGGGGGTAGTGAGGATACAAGTGGTGGAGCTTCACTAAAAATAAACAACTCCAAGTTAGCTGATTTGATCAGTGCTTCAGGAGAGTTAAGCCTTGTCAGAACCCAATTGCAGAACACACTCGACGCAACGCGCATGGATTTGGATGTATTGCGTGCCAGTATGAGCTCCATGCGTGCCGGGCTGAGAGAGCTAGAAGTCGAAGCGGATGCACAAATCCGAGCCCGTCCTGAACAGCAAGCTGCAAATGTAGACGAGGACTTCGATCCACTTCAGCTCGATCGCTACTCCAGATTACAGGCAAAATCCAGGGAAGTAACAGAAATGTTAGACCAATTATCAAAGGTCGAACGCGATCTGGGTAACCGGGCTTCTAACTTTGGTGGCGTATTACAGCAGCAATCGCATCTTGGGGATCAGCTCCAATCCGGATTGATGAGCGCAAGGATGGTCTCTGTGGGTGATTCGTTACCTCGGCTACGATATCTGGTTCGAGAAACTTCGAAACAGGCAAACAAAAAAATCGAGCTTGAATTTCATGGGGGAGACATCGAAGTGGACAGGCAGGTCATCGAAACTATGATGGCACCGTTTGAGCATATGATCCGAAACGCGGTGAGCCATGGAATTGAGAACGCTGATGAACGGACGCAAAGCGGAAAGAGTCAGATTGGCCGAATTTCCATTTCAATGTCTCAACAGGGAAGTGAACTGGTGATCGAGTTTTCCGACGATGGGTGTGGGCTAGACACTGAAAAACTTTCAGCGCGTGCAGTGGAGCTTGGCCTGGTTAATAGTCGGAGCAATGTGTCAGTGGTCGAGTTCTTACAGGTTATTACGCAACCTGGATACAGCACCTCTGATAGTTTAAGTATGGAATCGGGACGCGGGGTTGGTATGGATGTTGTGTACCAGGCCGTAAGGGATCTAGGTGGTTCCATGACCTTGTCAAATCAACCTGGCAATGGGGTTACGTTTCAATTTAGGCTGCCGGTATCGCTCGCAGTAACGCAAGCGCTTTTGGTTCGAGTGGCCAACTGGAGCTTCGCGATTCGGTCGAGATCAATTGAGCGATTAATGAGAGTGCCTGTAACAGAAGTCCTCGAGCAGGAAGCACAGCGCATGATTGTGGTTGACGACTTGAAGATGCCTCTACTCAGCATTCGAGAGCGGCTTGGTGAGCCTCCGTATCCGGGTAAGCAAAATTATGTCTCAGTTGTACTTGTGCGGCTGGCAGATCGACTCGCTGCATTTGAAGTAGATCAGTTTGAGGATTCGGTTAATATTGTCAGCAAGTCACCCGGAAGACAACTTGATTCGATACCGGAAATTGCAGGAGTGACTGTGCTTGGTGACTCTAGTATTGTCCTGATTTTAGATCCGGAATCGTTTGTAGATCGAATTGCGCCGCTCGAGGATACGAGTAACCAACTTGATAAGGATATAACGCGCACGCTCGGTCTAAGAAGGGTGCTAGTGGTGGACGATTCATTGGTGGTACGAAAAGTTATGCAGCGGGACCTTGAAGCCGACGGGCTTGAAGTAGAGACTGCGACTGACGGTTTCAATGCCCTGGAGATTCTTGAAAACTCCAGGTTTGATATTGCCTTGATAGATATAGAAATGCCTCGCATGAACGGTTATGAACTACTAGAAAAACTGCGGCAGAATAGTCGGTTTGGTGACCTTCCAGTTATTATTATTACGTCGCGCTCAGGAAGCCAACATAAAAAGCGAGCGGTGGAACTGGGAGCTGAGGGCTATATAACCAAGCCTTATGATATCAGTGCATTAGACCAACTAATGCGTCAGATTGTGGATAACAAACGTAAAGTTCACTAATGCAGGCGCTTACTATTGCTGGGCAGGATTTTAAAGCTCTGTTACCGGTCAATATGGTTGCGCAGATAATCGGTCGCTCCACTGTCACACCAGCTTCTTATGGTGAGTTCAAGTCTTTAGCAGGAAGCTTTCGTTGGAGGGAGTATGGTGTGCCGCTCCTGCGCACTTCAGAGCTCATGGGTAAAAGTTCAACAGCGGACGAAGACTATGAGCGAATAGTAGTATTGTGGCCAATGAAATCAGCGAGCAGTCGTTCCTTCATTGGATTGACGAGTCTGGCACCCCCCAGGGTGGTTGAGATAACTGATCAGCCTTCCTCAGAAATGATCACAGAAATGCCCTATGCTCTAGGTTGTTTACGGCTAGACAATGAACTTGTGGTAATTCCCGACATTGATCAGGTATCCCGGGACTTATTCGAAAACACAGATGGGCAATACTGAGGCCGATAGATGTTAAAAAATTGTGAGCCCAGTCTTGATGATGTCTGTCAAATGGTGGTTTCGGTTGCTAAAGACTATCCAGGATTAAAACTTGGCGGCGCCGAAGTGACCAAGAAGAACGATGGTAGTTACGTTACAAAAGTAGATCAAGATTTGCAGGACGCTCTTGAGGAGCGAATGCTAAAGCGTTGGCCGAAGTTTGGCTTTATCGGAGAAGAAATGGAGCATTCCGATCAGGTGCTGATATGTAACACTAGCAGCAATGGGTATTGGGTCATTGATCCACTGGACGGAACCACTAATTTTTCGTCTGGATTTCTTTGCTTTGGAATTTCTGTTGCACTGGTTATCCAAGGGCAGCCTCAGCTTGCGGTAATTTACGACCCCGTTCGCGAAGAGTGCTTCAGCGCGGAGGCGGGCAGGGGGGCTTTCTTGAATGGCACGAAAATTACCTGCAATCGCACCCAAAAACTAGGTGAATGTATCGCCAACGTAGACTACAAACGCCTGATGGGGGAGCTGGCCAAGCGACTTGTTCATTCCCCACCCTATCGTTCGCAGCGCAATCTTGGCTCTTCAGTGCTTGAATGGTGCTGGCTTGCAGCAGGCAGAGTCCAATTATATCTCCACGGCGGCCAGAAACTCTGGGATTTTGCCGCAGGCTACCTGATCTTAACTGAGGCCGGCGGGGCCGCTACAACGCTGTCAGGGGATTTACTCGATTGTGCAAGTCTAAAGAAACGCTCTGTAGTAGCAGCGATTAATCCTGAGTTATTAGGTCAATGGTCCAGTTGGATAAACATTAATCGCTTCGACTCAGATCCCCCGCTTTAGCCGCCAATCCTTCAAATAGCCTTCAGGACTCTTATTAAAATTATAAGAAAAGGCGGCGTGATTCCATTTTGATCTGGGTTTAGAATACCAGCCCTGTTTGCGGTTAAACGACCGGTTTTTATAACTCAGTTGACTGCAAACCATCAACTCAAACCAGATCTATACGTCACTAAGCCAAATGAGTAAAGTTAGCAGGCGCGACAAAGCCAATGCCATTCGTGCTCTAAGCATGGATGCGGTCCAGAGAGCAAAAAGTGGTCACCCTGGAGCGCCGATGGGAATGGCTGATTTTGCCGAGGTGTTATGGAGTGATTTTCTAAAACACAATCCAAACCATCCATCCTGGATCGATCGGGACAGATTTGTCCTTTCCAATGGGCATGGTTCCATGCTGTTGTATTCGTTATTGCATTTGACCGGGTATGGTCTGGAAATCGAGCAACTTAAAAACTTTCGACAACTTCACTCGAAGACGCCAGGACATCCCGAATATGGTGATACTCCCGGTGTCGAAACCACGACCGGGCCGCTCGGTCAGGGAATCTCAAATGCCGTAGGCATGGCAATTGCCGAGCGTACATTAGCAGCCCAATTCAACCGGCCCGACCACGAAGTCATAAACCACCGCACGTGGGTATTTCTTGGTGATGGGTGTCTGATGGAAGGGATTTCTCACGAGTGCTGTTCCCTTGCAGGAACCCTTGGCCTTGGTAAGTTGATCGCATTTTATGACGACAATGGCATTTCTATTGATGGCGAAGTGGAAGGTTGGTTTACTGATAATACGGTAAAGCGATTTGAGGCATACGGCTGGCAAGTCGTGCCTGAAGTGAATGGTCATAATTCTGACTCTATAACTCATGCTATAAAAGCCGCGCTGGAAGAAACCGATAAACCAACTTTAATCTGCTGCAAGACGGTTATTGGTTATGGTTCCCCCAATAAACAAGGTAAGGAGTCTTCCCATGGATCGCCCTTGGGGGAGGACGAAGTGGCACTTGTCAGAGAAGAATTGGGATGGGAAAGTGATGCGTTTGTGATACCCCCTGCAATTGCTGACGCCTGGAACATGCAGGAACGCGGATCTGCGGCTGAAGCAGATTGGCAGCAAGGCTTTGACCTGTATGAGGCAGCTTATCCTGGGCTCGCACAGGAATTGAAGCGAAGGATGGACGGCAATTTGCCGACCGATTGGGCCAGATTATCTGCTAACAAAATAGCGGAGATTAGCAACAAAGCCGAAGACGTTGCGACTCGCAAGGCTTCGCTGAACGCGTTAAATGCGTTCGGGCCAGATCTGCCAGAACTGATCGGTGGTTCTGCGGATCTAGCCGGATCTAACTATAGTATTTGGTCTGGTTCTATGGATATAAAAGAAAACCATGGCGGTAACTATATTTATTTCGGGGTCCGTGAGTTCGGCATGTCGGCTATCGTCAATGGAATAGTATTGCATGGCGGTTTCAAGACTTACGGAGCCACGTTTCTGATGTTTTCCGATTACGCGCGTAACGCTCTTCGTATGGCTGCGCTGATGCAAATACCTAGCATTTTTCTGTTTACCCACGATTCAATTGGTGTTGGAGAAGATGGCCCTACTCACCAGCCGATAGAGCAAACGGCAAGCTTGAGGATGATCCCTGGCATGTCGGTATGGAGACCATGTGACGGTGTCGAGTCTGCAGTGGCCTGGCAACAGGCATTCGAAGCGCGCAGCGGTCCTGTATCTTTGATATTTTCAAGGCAGAATCTGAAACATCAACCTCGAACACCGGAGCAAATCGAAGCAATTAGTCGAGGTGGGTATGTGCTGAAAGATTGTGATGGCGAACCAGAAGCAATTGTGATTGCAACGGGTTCAGAGGTGGAATTGGCAACCGGTGCTGTTAAGATATTGTCACAACATCGTATTCGGGTGGTATCAATGCCTAGCACCGATCGCTTTCTGGATCAGGACGAGGCTTATCGCCAGTCGGTTTTGCCTGACAGCGTGACCAACAGGTTACTTGTGGAAGCCGGGGTCACGGATGGTTGGTGGAAATTCATCGGTCTCAAAGGGCGCGTAATGGGAATCGAAAGGTTCGGAGAGTCTGCACCTGCTGGTGAGGTATTCCGGCACTTTGGATTAACCGAGGAAGGAGTTGCTAAAACCCTCCAGGAAATGTTGAAACCGAATTGAGTTGGTTTTAAGGAACATGAGTATCGACAAAATGACAGACCAGGCGCTCGCTAATCAGCGGGTGCTGATTCGACAAGACCTGAACGTGCCGCTTAAGGATGGAAAGGTTGTGTCAGACAAACGAATTGTTGCGTCGCTGCCGACGATTGAGCAAGCGCTGGACAGGGGCGCAGCGATACTGTTGATGTCTCATCTGGGTAGACCCACTGAGGGCAAGTATGAGGCTCAGTATTCTCTATATCCAGTTGCCGATAGCTTGAGTAAACTGCTGGATCGGCCGGTTAGGTTGGTAACCGACTATTTGCAGCAGGTGCCAGAATGTTCTCCGGGAGAGGTGGTTTTGCTGGAGAACGTGCGATTTAATCAAGGAGAGAAAAATGATGATGATGATTTAGCCAGAAAATATGCTGCTATGTGCGACATCTATGTGATGGACGCATTTGGCACAGCTCATCGCGCTCAGGCATCAACCCACGGAGTAGGTAAGTATGCCGATATCGCGTGTGCCGGACCGTTATTGATTGCCGAACTAGACGCCTTGGGACAGGCTTTGAAGTCGCCCTCGCCTCCGACGGTCGCAATCGTTGGAGGCGCTAAAGTGTCCACTAAGCTTATTGTGCTCAATGCATTATGCGCCAAAGTAGATCGATTAGTGCCAGGGGGCGGGATTGCAAACACTTTTATTGCTGCAATGGGCCACTCAGTAGGGAAGTCTCTCTATGAGCCTGAATTGATTCCGCAGGCCAAGGCGTTGATTGAGCAGGCCAGCGACCGCGGCTCCAAGATCCCAGTCCCTGTGGACGTTGTCGTAGGTAAAGCATTCGATCCGCAGACGCCGGCTCAGGTGAAACAAGTTGACCAGGTCGATCAAGACGACATGATCTTCGATGTAGGTCCTAAGACGTCAGCAGCCTATGCTGAAATCATGAACAAAGCCGGAACCATCGTATGGAACGGACCTGTTGGTGTATTCGAATTCGAACAGTTCAGCCATGGGACTCGGGCACTTGGTCAGGCAATCGCAGATTCAGATGCATTCTCTATCGCGGGGGGAGGAGACACTCTGGCTGCGATAGATCGATTTGGGATAACTGAACACATTTCATATATTTCGACAGGGGGCGGGGCCTTTCTCGAATTCCTCGAGGGCAAGACTCTACCTGCGGTTAGAATGCTCGAAATCCGGGCGATGCAGGGGTAACAGATAGGAGTGGTGCTATAATTTTTTAATTGTGCTGACTCTTCACTTTTTTCTAGATTTATAACGATGGCAATAATTTCTCTTCGTCAGCTTTTGGATCACGCTGCGGAACATAGCTACGGCTGCCCGGCATTCAATGTCAACAACATGGAACAGATGCAAGCGATCATGCAAGCTGCGGATGAGACCGATTCCCCGGTTATCGTACAAGCTTCCGCAGGAGCTCGCAGCTATGCGGGAGCCCCATTTCTGCGACACTTAATACAGGCGGCGGTAGAACAGTATCCGCGTACCCCGGTAGTCGTGCATCAGGATCACGGCACTTCTCCTGCGGTTTGCCAGAGATCGATTCAACTAGGGTTCTCATCAGTAATGATGGATGGCTCGCTGGAGCAGGACGGAAAAACCCCAGCCAGCTATGACTACAATGTAGATGTAACTAGACAAGCGGTTGAAATGTCTCACGCATGCGGGGTCTCAGTCGAGGGTGAATTGGGCTGCTTAGGTTCACTGGAAACCGGAACTGCTGGCGAAGAAGACGGTATAGGAGCGGAAGGGGTATTGGATCATTCACAGCTGCTTACGGACCCAGAAGAGGCTGCGGATTTCGTTAGTAAAACTCACGTGGACGCGCTGGCAATTGCTATTGGCACGTCTCACGGCGCTTATAAGTTTACTCGTCCACCTACCGGAGATATTCTGGCAATAGACAGAGTTAAGGAAATCCATGCACGGATTCCGAGCACCCATCTGGTAATGCATGGCTCGTCATCAGTGCCCCAGGATTGGCTGGCAATTATTAACGAGTACGGCGGTGATATGGGGGAAACCTATGGGGTTCCGTTAGAGGAAATCGTCGAGGGAATAAAACATGGGGTGCGTAAAGTAAATATCGATACGGATCTAAGAATGGCGTCTACTGGAGCGATTAGAAAGCATTTGGCACAGAACCCATCCGATTTCGATCCTCGCAAGTATCTGAAAGCTGCGACCGAGGCAATGAAACAAATATGTATTGAACGTTATAAAGCTTTTGGTACAGAGGGTAATGCCTCAAAAATTAATGCGCTGAATCTGGAGCAGATGACAGAGCGCTATAGTAGCGGGGAACTCGACCCTAGAATACACTAGTTCAAACACTGGGAATTTCCATATTATCGTAGCTTTTTCGCGATAAGATATAGTGGTATAGTTGCCCACGAGATCAGGTTTGTTCAGCACCTTGTTTCGTTGATTCGGGTTTCGGTTTGGAGATCCGTTATTAGACAATATGTCGCCTATTCGCCAGCATCGAGAAACTGACTGTCGGCTCCCTGCACCGGTTGTCGCTAAGTTATACGGAATAGTCCTGGTAGCGTGTTTCACGCTGGCGGGTTGTCATCTACCCAGCATCACTTTTAATTCCACCGCAAAGTCGAGCATTGAAACCCAAGCTGTGGTGGCGACCGAGTTTGAATCTTTCCGTGAAACGGTTTTTTTTGATAGAACGGTTGCAATCGATAAGCCGGAAGTAGTTAGCGATACATCCTCATCAGTAGATTCAGCCGCGTCGGAGGCATTATTTCCCATGGATCTGGGATCCATAGTTCGGGATTCTGGCAATATTAATTACTGCAGGCGTATCGATAAAAAACTCAAATCGATAACGTTGCGAAACTGCTTGCTCAAGGAAGCTTTAGATTCAAGTTTTCGTTCGAAGCAGGGTGAGCCGATCTTTTACGTCCAGTTTGAAGCCAAAGCAGAACAGAATCCGCTGGGCAGGGTATTGGTGCTGGGCGGGGTCCATGGGGATGAGTTAACCTCTGTAAGTACAGTATATTTATGGATTGCAATGTTAAAGGAATTTCACTCCGGCCTTTTCGACTGGCGACTCGTGCCGATAGTAAATCCTGATGGCTTCTTTAAGCTCAAGCCAACGCGGACCAATGCGAACGGCGTTGATTTAAATCGGAATCTTCCCACCTATCAGTGGAATCAACTTGCGGATCATTATTGGAAACAGCGCGCTGGGGCTGCAAAAAGAAAGTATCCAGGGCCTCTTGCTGCAAGCGAGTCAGAGTCCAAGTGGTTGATTAATGAGATCAAGACCTATAAGCCAGATGTAATTGTAACGGTACATGCGCCATATAATCTTGTGGACTACGATGCATCAGACAGGTCCAGCGCACCGCGACAGTTGGGAATGTTAACTGGAAAATCTCTCGGCACCTATCCTGGCTCCTTGGGTCGTTATGCCGGAGAAGAAAGAAATATACCAGTCATCACTCTTGAACTGCCCCACTCAAGTCACATGCCACCTTTATCCGCGACTAATGAGATCTGGTTGGACCTTGTGGGTTGGATGAGGCAGCACATTGATACTCATAACATCGCCGGCCGATCATTCAACCACTGCAATCGATCACCAAGTGCTTCTGGGTGTATCTGAACGCTTAACGGAAAGATAATAGTAAAAAACCTCCGCTAAGTGCGGGCGGCCGAATGTTTAACGTGCGAATTCTTCAGGCTTATTATTTATCCTTCGTAGATAATCTGCCATTTGCCAGCTTTTCTTAACCAATACTGGCGCTTCTGTGTAACGCTGTGGTGGTTATTGCTGCGGTACTCTTGATCAAACGAAACTACCATCATGTTTGCGTTGCCAGGGTAACTGTAAATGCTTACATTATTCAGATCAACTTCAATAAAACGCTTTGATTTGTTAACCTGATACTTGCGCGCGGCAAAAGTATCGTAGTTTTCTAACTGGCTGGGCGAATAGTGAGATAGAAACTTATCGGTATCCATACTTTCCCAATCCTTCTGCCATTGTTCAAGTAGAGTATGTGCAGGTTGTGATAAAACAGCTTTCTGATCGGGTTTTATCCAGTTGAAACCACTGGAAATGATGACCGGGGTGCTGCCATCAACCGAAATAAATTGCTGAATATCAAGAAACCCATCATTACTCAATGACAGACAGCCATCACTTGCCAAGGGTACGCGGTTATAGTTTTCCGGTTCTGTGCCATGGATCCAGATTCCATAACCAGTTCGATTTAGTTTTTTATCGTATTCGTTCGGATAATTGATAGGGAAGGCCCCAGGCCCATAACGCTCAGGAAGTTCTTCGCCTCGCAGATAGGTGGTGACGAAATACACGCCTTCAGGAGTGCGCAAATCCCCTTCTTTATTTTTCCCCATGCCTTCTTTTCCGATGGTCATGAAGTAATCTTTAATCAGGAGGTAAGAGGTCCCGGTATTCTCGAACACGTATAGCCGAGATTGACTTGCATCTGCAGCTAAAATATAACGTTCGGAAGGGGCTGAGGCGATCAAATTTGCGGGTACCAGGCCACGGGCGGCTGGTGAATTTCCAGTTTGAGTTTGCCAGCGGTAGTAAAGCTCATCGCGCAGGCCAGCGAGCTGAAGCTGATCATCAGCGTAACGCTCTACAAGATCCATGGAACCCGCGCGGGCCGCCAGTAAATCTCCCATCACCAGGTACCCAAGCTTGCTATTTGGATACTTGTCTACCAGGTCTTCCAATGACTTTAAAGAATATCTGAAGTCGGCATTTTTCAGATTATCTACCGAGGTGATGACTTCTCTTTCATAGCGGGATTCCGCCACGGCATGTCCACTAGTCGTGACGGCAATGACGAGAGAGCTGATGATTCTGGATAATTTCATAATCTCTTGAGTGTTTTAGATTACAGGTACTTACGTGATCAAATTTATCCAAGTTGTTATTATATCAGTTCTTTGGTGATCAGCCACCTGTTCCCCTCTTTGTTAAATTCTAGGGTTTTTCGAATAGTGTCTTCGAATCTCTCTGATTTGTAGTACTGACTGAAGTCAACGGTTGCGCTTTTGCCTTCTATGGAAATACTGTATTTACTTGGTTTTACAATGATAAATTCACGCCATCTGAGGCGTCCATAGCGTTGTTTCTTCCATTCCTCCAAGGTTAGATTGTCACGCGGTTTAAAGCGCTCAGAATAATGAGAAAGATACCGATCCACGTCTCGATCCGACCAGGCTTCAGCCCAGCTCTTTATGTGATTGATCAGTGCTTGTTTTTGTGCCGCTATATCCTCTGCAACCTGTTTGGCCTCGACTGTGGGCGTGACAGCGGCAATAACCGCAGGCTCAGGTATCGCTTCAGCCGCTTTTTCAACCTTTTCAGGATCAGGAGCCTTGACGGTGGTGGGCGCTGACTCAACCACCACGGCTTGTACTTGTTGTAGCGCCGATTCAGGTTCAGGCTCGGGCCCAGACTTAGTCTCCGACTCGGGCTTAGATTCGACAGAATCTGCTGCTGAGGTCTTTTTGGTTCTGTCTGCCGCTTCATTTGTCGGCTGGTCGTCTTCAGAGGACGAATTTTGTCCCAGGGATTCGGTAATATAGTTCTGAACCGAAGCAACCAGGATTGGCGGATTCTGAGATGATCCGGATGTTGAAGAATCAAGTTTTTCAAGGGACGCTAGTTCTAATGGTTCCAATGGCGTATCGGAATTAAGTGCTTTTCTATAGGCGACACTTGCGAGCTGCGCATATATTGCAGTGAGGTTTCTGTAAGCCGTCGCGATTGACGGATTAGACTGCATTGCCTGTTCAAGTGTGGTGATTGCAGCTTTGTAGTCACCGGTGCGAGCGTAATGAATTGCCAGGTTGTTGAATGGCTCCAGCATTTCAGGATGAGAGAGGGTAAGGCCTTTGTAAATTTCTACGGCTTCCCGATTGCTGCCATTTTTTTCCGCTATGACCGCCCGGGCGAATAATAATGCTGGATCTTCAGGAGCGTCACGAAGCAGAGTTTCAGTCTGCCTCATTGCATCGGATAAGCGATCCTGTTCGATTAGCGCGTATATTTCATCAGTTTCATCGGCAAAGCCAACGAGGGGTAACACCATAAATACGCTGATAACTAGAACTGATTTCACGCCGCAGCACATAGACAAGAAACGCATTGTCAGATTAGATAAGAAATCTGTGTCAATCTACATACCATCTGCAAGGGATTGTTCCCACTGTAATTGACGGTTCTTTTTTGAATCGCGATATTCCAGGATATCCGTGACCATAAGCCAGGCACCGATATATTTGGGCGCTCGTATTTCGGTCCAGTCCCCCTGCTCGTTGACAACAGATACACGCTCTCCGCGTTTATACTGACCTAGTGGCGGTGATGATTCATTATCGGTTGAAGGTCTGGGCCGGACTCTCACGGCGTCTGCGTTTATTACTCCTACTTCACCATCTATAGTGATGAACTTGCTGTAAATCCAGGTTCGCAGACCATCCGGGAGACTAAACCTTGCCCAGCCGCCATCCTGACCAATAACATCGATCGGAGTGCCAGCAGGAAGTTCGAGTAGAGCAACACCGCCCGGCTTGTGGTAAGCAGTAGTAGTCTGGTTAATAGTTTTCCAGTATCGTTCGCTTGGTTCAGATCCAGACTGCAGTTGCTCGCTGCTCTGATCGCTGGAGGTCGAGAGCGAAGCAGTTTCCAGTTTTTCTTCAGTGTCTGCTTGATTTGCGCTTGATACACCAGCGGAGCCCTCAGTCAACGTCTTGGAGGTAGTGACTATCGCCTCCTTGCCTCCGTTTAATTCAGTCTGTATCACTCCAAGTATACGTTTGGCCTCGGGGTGGTCTTGTTCTGCTGCGAGTGAAATCCATTTTTCCGCGATTTTTATATCTGAGACCCGCTCCTCGCCGATGTAGTAAGCAAGTCCCAAATTGAACTGCGCACCGCTATCGCCCTTCTGTGCAGATTGTTCCCATAATTTCAGCGCCTGATCTTTATTTTGCTCTACGCCAGTGCCTTCCCAATAGGCGACTCCAAGATTGAACATCGCGGTTGCATGGCCTTGGGAAGCAGCTTTTTCAAACCAGGAGAAGGCTGCTGCTGGAGATGAGTCACTGGCTTCCTGTCGCAGATGCATGACGCCAAGCGCATACTGGGCATTAACATCGCCGTTGTCGGCAAGTTTGATCCAAGCGACTTCTGCTTCAGAGAAATTCTGGCTCTGATATGCGCTGAAAGCTTCTTCATATCGGGCTGATTGAGCATTTGCCTGACCTAGAAAGGACAGGCAGACAGCAATTCCGGTTAATAATTTGACAAGAAGGCGGAATAGGGTTTTTGGCATTTTGCTGGAACTAAAAATTTTAACAGCATTGGTTCATGGATCTTTGTGCGGGCTGAGAAGCGGCTTTAAGTCAGGTGAATACACCACGCTCCACATGCCGTTTGAAGTTACCTCGAAACAACGCGGTATTATACTGATTCTAGTTTGTTTTTTGGAATTTCAATTACACAATAACTGGCGCCAACTCAAGGTAGCCATCGTATATAAGTTTGAGCGCGACATAGAAAATAATAGCCAGGCCCAAATAACCAATCCAGCGATATTTTTGCAGGATATTGGCAATCCAGTTAGCAAAAAACATCATAAATAGAATAGAAATAGCCAGACCTATAACCAGCAATCCGCTGTGTCCATCGGCGACACCGGCAACTGCAATGACATTGTCGAGTGACATCGATAAATCGGCCACGATGATCTGAAAAATCGCAGATAACAATGGTGGGTTTTCATGTTCTGAGATCTCTTGGGACTCCGAGGCTTCAGATATGTCAACGGCTTCGCGCAGTTCCTGCCAAAGCTTCCAGCATACCCACAGCAAGAGCATACCGCCTGCCAAGGCCAGCCCCTTGATCGCGAGCAATTGCACCGTGAGCAAAGCGAAAGCCACTCTAAGAAAAACAGCGGCCCCAACCCCGTAAAGTATGACTTTTCGGCGGTATTCAGGTGAGAATCGAGACGCTACCAGACCGATCACGATGGCATTGTCACCAGCTAAAACCAGGTCGACAAACAGGATTTGCAGAAGCTTGGAAGCTTGATCTAGGAATTCCATAAAAGGGTCCATAAAAACAGGCGCTTGTTGTAACGGCTTGTACGCTGGAATTCAACCCTGGGGCAATTTCTTGAACTTTTTTCAAGCATGTACATTGAATTGCCAAACTGCTAAAAGCCCGTATGCTAAGAAAAAACCTCTTGTTATTAGCGACCTGTCAAGGATTGATGCTGTCGTCAACGTCATTGACGATGGCTACTTCAGCCTTGGTAGGGGTCAGCCTGGCGCCCAGCGCCTCGTTAGCGACTTTACCGCTGGGGTTAACGTATCTCAGCATGATGCTCACTATGATTCCCGGTTCCTTGCTGATGAAGCGCTATGGCAGGCGGGTCGGATTTACGCTTGGTGGTTTTGCTGGAATTATTGGCGGCACCATCTCGGCGATAGCAATCTATAACAACAGTTTCAGTCTGTTCTGTCTGGGTTCAAGTTTGTTTGGTGTTGCAAATGGCTTCGCCCAGTTTTATCGGTTTGCGGCCACTGAAGTTGCTGAGCCCACTTACAAGAGTCGGGCGATTTCGTGGGTGCTCGCAGGTGGGTTGGTAGCTGCCTTTATTGGCCCAAACGTTGCAAAGGTCACCAGGGAAATGATTCCTGGCGCAACGTTTGCGGCCTCTTACGCGTGCATCGCCGTATTCTGTTTGTGCGTGATATTGGTGCAAATATTCTTGCGAATTCCGATTCCATCTGATGACGAAGTTTCAGGGCGCCGGCGTCCTCTGGTATTTGTGTTGACACGACCAGTGTTTATGGTCGCCGCGCTGTGTGCAATGATTGCTTATGGCACTATGAATTTGTTGATGACAGCCACGCCTTTGGCGATGGATATGCGCAGTCTCCCGTTCAGCGACACAGCGGTTGTTATACAGTGGCATATCGTCGGTATGTTCGCGCCGTCGTTCTACACTGGGCATCTGATCCACCGTTTCGGCGTTTTGAGAGTCATGTTTGTCGGAGCGTTGCTACTTCTTGGGTGTGCGCTGGTCAGTTTGTTCGGTCAATCCTACAACCATTTTTTTTCAGGTCTGGTGTTGCTTGGCGTAGGATGGAACTTTCTATTCGTTGGGGCGACAACATTGTTAACCGAAGTTTATCTGCCTGCGGAAAAGGGAGCAGTCCAGGGTATTAACGATTTTATGGTGTTTTCGGCTACAGCGTTTACTGCGCTTACTTCGGGATATTTTCACCACGCTCTCGGATGGGAAAAACTGAATCTTTTTACAATCCCGATGGTTTGCTTCGCCGCAATAAGCATCCTTATTCTGGGAATGAACGCCCGATTAAGAAATATCCAATCGGCCTGACCGCGCTTTGTTCGGCATCATTGCACCCTGATCAGCAGGGTGCCAGAGGCGAGATCATGCCATGTTAGCCTCTTCTGGTTTGTTAGTGCCCATAGAAAACCCAAACCGAGCGATGACCATGAAATCATCGCGACAAAAAACCGAACTAAGGCCTGCGACCAAGTTGAATTTGCCCCAGCCGGGGAGTTACTGCGACGATCAATAAGACGAATTTTCCACGCTCGCATACCAATCGTTTGCCCTCCATGTGTCCAGAACCAGCCAAAGAAGAGGAATGCCACGGCAAATAAATAGATTAACCGAATACCCTGGCTAACCCACTGCGGCCACTGATCATCAGGCAGCAATGGCACGGGTTGCCAAGCGACAAAAATCAGGCATATCAACATCAGTCCGTCGTAAAGAATAGCGGCGAGTCGACGCCAAAGCGGTGCGGCAACTAATTTGAATTCAGTTGCGGGGGACTTTTCGTTATTGGATTGCATTTAGCGACCTAAGTCATTGTTTTGTATCTTTACGCGCAGAAGTTATGCACATTGGTGTTCTTATAAAGATCGGATTCGCCGATTTTTTAAAGATAAAGTTCAAATTTAAATAGTCAAGATAACTTATTGAATGTAATATATAAAAAATAATTTTCTTATGGCTAGCACAAGTTAGTAGGTAGACCGAATCGTACCCTGTCTACGGCTGCACAGAGTTATCCACAGAGTTATCCACATTTTGGCTTCAGAGGTGACGTGACAAATATATGGAGGCCATAAGACTAAATCGGAGTGTAATCGAACTCGCTGCTGTTAAGCGCAATAAACAGGGGGAAGATATGGAGATATGGGTGTGGCTTTGAGTAGAATCCGATGTGCGCCGAAATTGCCTACTATGATTTTTTCCAGCGAATCCCCTGTTACATTCAATGACGAGCTCGCCAATGAGACCGATGTGGTGGTAATCGGGGGTGGGATTATCGGTGTATCAACTGCTTGGTTTCTAACAAAAGCCGGTGTCAGAGTAACGATTTGCGAAAAAGGAAGGATTGCGGGCGAACAATCGAGCCGCAATTGGGGCTGGGTCAGGCAGCAGGGCAGGGATGAAGCTGAGCTGCCGATCATGATCGAAAGCAATCGGATCTGGCAGACTCTTTCTGAAGAGATAGGATCAGATACAGGATTTCGGCAATACGGGGTGATGTATGTTGCAGAGTCAGAACAGAAAATGGCCGAATTTAGAGACTGGATCGAGCTCGCAAATCGCTATGACCTGAAATCGGTCCTCCTGACTAAGCGGGAGATTCAGGACCAAGTGCAAGGATTCGAAGGAGCATGGGAGGGAGGGGTGATTACTCCAAGCGATGGTCGGGCAGAGCCTTTTATTGCAGTACCGACCCTAACAAGAGATTGTCAGAGAAGGGGCGCGTTGATCAAAGAAAATTGCGCTGTCCGCGGTATCTCAACCCAAGCTGGACAGATCGCGGGCGTGATTACTGAGCACGGTGAGATCCAATGCCGGGCAGTGGTTTGTGCCGCCGGCGCCTGGTCATCTATGTTCACCGGTCATGTGGGATTATCTTTTCCGCAATTGACGGTGAAGTCAACGGTAGCCAGAACCGCGAGGGTGCCAGAGGGGTTTCTAGGAAACGCGGCCTGTGAAGACTTTGCATTGAGGCGCCGCCAGGATGGCGGTTATACCTTGGCCCCCTCCGGTATTCACGAGCATTTCATCAATCTCGACAGTTTTCGGTTTTTTAGGGTGTTCCTGCCTAACTTGATTGAATCCTGGAGTGAGACCGCGCTCAGACTAGGTGGTGATGCGCCAGGGGGGTGGAATGCGATCAGAAACTGGAGCGATGACGAGTTCTCACCGTTTGAAGCAAATAGAGTATTGAATCCGATACCAGCGGAATCCACCTTGGTCGAATTGCGCGAACGTCTTGCGCGTCGTCTACCTGCTCTGGGCAGTATTGAATTTGTCGAAACCTGGGCCGGAATGATTGATACCACACCGGACGTGGTACCAGTAATGGACCAGATCTCATCAATACCAGGATTCTTCTTGGCGAGCGGATTCAGCGGTCACGGGTTTGGAATTGGCCCCGCCGCAGGGCGTGTGATGGCGGACCTGGTGCAAGGCAATTCTCCGGGCCACGACCTAACTCGTTTTAGATTTAGCCGATTTAGTGACGGAAGTAAGCTCGACCGTGGGCCGTCGCTGTAGAACGCAGCTATTTGTCTTGCTCTGGGCCAGATAACACGACGGCGCAGATTAACAGCTTTATCTTCAATATAGACAATTCTCCTAACAATATCGCCACATTGCTACAAGGCTTCTATGCCGATGTTCAACACCCGTTTTAATCATTGCGCCGATGACCTCGCAATACTTTCGGTGGTTCCACGTTTCTTCCGGCATTCGAAACTTGAAAACTATAGCCGGTTAGCTATGCGATGATTGACCTATGACTAACGAAGCCTTAGAAGACCGAAAAAAATCCAGCTCAGTTAAACCATTGCGGGCGCTGCTGCCGTTTATTCAACCCTATTGGCGCACGCTGCTGGCGGCTCTTGGGGCACTGTCGGTAGCGGCAGCGGCGATGCTAACGCTGCCAGTGGCTGTGCGCTTCGTCATCGATCGTGGCCTAGCGGCCGAGGATGCCGCGACCATCGATCGATATTTCGTCTACCTGCTGCTGGTGGCGGGCGTGTTTGGTCTTTTCGCCGCGCTTCGTTTTTACCTGATAACGTGGCTGGGCGAGCGCGTGGTAGCGGATATTCGGAGCGCGGTTTATCGCCATATTGTCCGACTAGACCCGGCATTTTTCGAGATCACACGGACCGGCGAGGTGCTGTCGCGTCTCACTACGGACACCACGCTAATTCAGTCAATTGCCGGGGTAAATCTTTCCATTACGCTGCGCTCTATTCTGACGCTGACCGGCTCACTGGTCATGTTAGCGGTGACCAGTCCGGCGCTGATGGGCTTGATCCTGGTACTCGTGCCACTGGTGATCATACCGATCATCCTGATTGCACGGCGTGTGCGCAGGCTGTCCAGGGAGACCCAGGACCGGATCGCCGATACAAGTGGTTTGGCAGGCGAAACATTAAACGCGATCCAGACGGTCCAGGCTTATACCCTTGAGAATTTTCAGACCGAGCAATTTGATCGTACTGTTGAATCGACATTTTTTACCGCGGTGCGCCGGATTCAGGTTCGAGCGATGCTAACCGCAGTGGCTGTACTTTTTATCTTCGGCGCTATTACCTTGGTGCTGTGGATCGGCGCTCACGATGTCCTTGCCGGCGAAATGACGAGTGGCCAGCTCGGTCAATTCCTGCTTTATGCCATGTTTGTTGCCAGTTCAGCGGCCTCCCTGAGCGAAATGTGGGGTGAGATGCAGCGTGCGGCGGGAGCAATGGAACGATTAGTGGAGTTGATGACCGCCAAACCAAATATCATCGCACCGCAGAATCCGGTTGCAATGCCTGTGCCGGGAAAGGGTGAAATCGATATGGATAATGTAAGTTTCAGTTATCCGTCGAGGCCTGGGACTCTAGCCATCGATCAGTTCTCGCTTAAGGTCAAACCCGGTGAGACCATTGCATTTGTCGGCCCTTCAGGGGCTGGTAAGAGTACGCTCTTTCAGCTGCTTCTGCGTTTTTATGACCCCTGCGCCGGCCATATCAAGATCGATGGAACTAATCTGGTCGAAGCGGATCCGCGGGATGTGCGTGCCGGTATCGGCCTGGTCCCCCAGGACACCGTAATCTTCAGCGCCTCGGCCAAGGAAAACATTGCATTTGGCAGGCCGGGCGCCAGTTCAGATGAAATCAGGGCGGCAGCGCGCGCGGCGGCGGCGGATCAGTTCATCGAAGCATTGCCGGAAGGCTACGATACGTTTCTGGGTGAGCGAGGAACGCGGCTGTCTGGCGGGCAACGTCAGCGAATCGCAATCGCTCGCGCAATTCTCAAGGACCCCCCAATCCTGCTCCTGGATGAAGCAACCAGTTCGCTGGACGCGGAGAGCGAGCGGTTAGTACAGGAAGCCCTTGAACACCTGATGGCGAAACGCACGACCATTATCATCGCACATCGCCTGGCCACGGTGCTGAAGGCCGATCGAATCGTTGTACTGGATCACGGACGTATGATCAATACCGGGAGTCATCGAGAATTGCTGCAACGAGATCCGCTTTACGCCCGCCTGGCAGAGCTCCAGTTTGGCGAAGCAATTGATACCGGACGAGCGTTGGCACACTAAGACTAAGGCGCCTGGGATGATAAAAGTCTCGCCTCTCGGAATCGATTATTCCTTTCATAGATAAAACACGAATTTCATAAGTTTGTCTAAAAGAAAGAATTTGTCTAAGAATAGTAACGGTCTCCATCGCTTATCTGACCAAACGTCCATATGCGTTAGACTCAAGTAAAATTTATACGAGCAGGAATAATGAAAAATCACCACATAGTCATCAATCTGAAGCTCACATCACACGGGGCTGGAAGACTATTCTTGATTATCTTTCTCGTTGCTTTCGGCATGGCTGTGACCGGTTGCAGGTCAACCGGGCAGATAAACGCCCAGGATACGCTGGCTGAGAAGAACCGTGACCGGCTGCGCAGTATCTGCAATGCGTGGTACTACAATAGTGACGCGCCAGCCGTGACGGAGAAGATAGAAAAGTCCAATCAAACTTTTCACTGGACCCAATCTTGCGAGATCGCAACCGGTTCGTTCAATAGTTTGCTGGGCAAGCAGGAACTGGGAGCCGATACTGGAGATTGCTGGAGTAGAGACGCACAAGATGAATTTACCAATGAATCTGATCAGTGCGAGTACAAGAGATACTTAAAGACAGCACTTGATGTGGGCGAATCAACTGAAGTGTCAGAGCAAATAACCCCTCCAGATATGGATCACCTGTGCGGTCTCATCAGAAGTCATGATTCCAAAGAGGAAGGTGACCCTGAATCTATCAGATATATAAAACAGTTTACGAAGACCCAGGATTTGATCTGTTATTTTGCAGTGATGGATCGGGACAATGATCGGGTTCCTGATTTTATGGTGAGCGATCATGGACGCTTCACCCAAAATGATACGGACGTAGATAACGACGGTGTTCGAAACGTGCGGGACAGTAACCCCGTTAACGCCGACGCAAAAGCGCGACACGCTTGCGGGAAAGGTGGATTTCCCGAACATCTCAAGCTTTCGACCTGCGACATCGAAGGCGACGAAGCCTGTGCGTTGCAGCAGGCTCTTTTCCAAGATTTTGATATCGTGACGACCAATCGCGAGTTTGCTGATGACGATCCGCGAATAGTCGCCAGCCTGCGGGTAATCTATGACGTAATGAACCTGGTTTTCAAACAGGGCATGGAAAAACTCGTTGAAGATGTTGAAGCCGTGAACAATGATTGCCCTGAGTTGCCTACACTGCCATCGTTCAAAACTGTTTCATTTGAACACTGCCCCCACGATACGCTTCGCGTGGGAGACGGAGAGCAGGAATGCCTGATAGACGCCTCCACCACCGGCGCCGAAGCAATCAGTCAAAATGGTACTTTTGTCGTGGTTCCCTTGGGAGCAAATTATGAAAGCTTGTTCAAGCTCGGTATATTTGTGCATGAACTGGGACATCTTTTTTCATTCGCTCTCGACTATGACGAAGGTAAGTACGATCATTTGGTAAGAAGAAATTACTGGGAGTCAACAGGTCTTAGAGATGCGCTCAAACCGCTGGGATGGTCGATTGACCTAAAAAAAGAGGCCGACAGACCAAATAATGAATACCGGGCGAGAACCGTATTGAACGTGCAGGATCACATAGTGTTCGATGAAAGCAGCTACAAATGGAATGGTTCACCGGTAACGGAGCTGGTCAGCATGATCGAATGTGGCGTCGAAACAAAGAAAGGTTGCAGCGAAGAGGACCAGGAAAATCGACCCGGTTATCTGGCATATATCGCGAGGTTTCAAAAAAATAATGATGGGTTGTTCACCTGGTACGGGGCTGGCGACCCTTGGGAATGGATTTCAGAGGCGTCGCTGGCTTATGTATATCGAAGCCTGTCTGAACATATTGCCACCAAAGACGACAAAGTTGTGAGTGAGAATACCAGGGTTCTTTTACGGGCGCGTGTACTCGAATTCTGGTCGGGAAACGACAACTACTTTGAGAATATGTCAGATTTTTTATTCGGCGAATTCAAGAAAATCTTTCCGATATCCCCAGAGCAACTTGATGAACTGGTTTGCCGATACATCGTAAACAGCGACGATGTGCTGTTTGGCGGCAAATTGACGCGAACACCGGAATCGTTCGATGCAGCAGGTGTTTATATCGGTTATTCCAAGCTGACGGAAGTTCTCGAACCAAAAGTACTTAAAATGAAGCTTGATGAACAATGGAAATCGACTTGTGACGAATTCAAGAATCTGCAGCAGGCGATAGTAAAATATGAGACCGAATCCTAGGAATTACTGGGAAAACACTGCACAGGTCCCGCTCGGCAGGGCCAGGGTGTTGCTTATGTTGGACATTCAAAGAATTGCCTAATAGATTAATGGTTGCCACGGCTTGGAATCGGCAATGCCTGCTTGCGGAGTTGCGATACTGTATCGCTTCTACAGCAATGCCGAAGTTAAAAGTATTCCTGCAAGCATAATCGCAACCCATAACACCATTCCGCCACTAGGCCAGGTTCGCGCCAGAATTCCGTGTGGTCCATGGTGTCGATATAGTCGTTTTATAAACCTCGCAGCATGCTGATGAATGGTATCTTCAATTCGAGTGCGGGCGTCGGAGGTTTTGATGGTGAATTCTCTGGCAACAATGTAAAGGAACCGTCGGTAAAACCAATCAAAATCAAGGCTGATAGTTAGCGTACGCTTCATCAATGGCAGCATCACGAAGAAAGCAAAGCCCGCAAATAACAGCAACTGAAACTGTGTCACTAAGTGTGAGGCGGTGTAAGGCTGATATTCTACAGGATAGGGCAGCAGTCGATACAATGGGCCCGGAAACAGGCCAATAGCAATACAGAGAAATGAAAATCCCCACATGCTGAACCGCATGTTGCGAGGAGGGTCCGGTGGGCGTTGTCCCGAGTCTTTCTGGAAGAAAACGAACCACGGAAATTTAATTCCCGCATGCAGAAATACGCCTGCAGATGCCGCAATTAATAAAAACCAGACCAACACCATCCCTTGTGATGCTGCTGCAGCCGTCTCCAAAGACTTTGTCACAAACCCTGAAGTGAACGGAAACGCGGATATCGCCAGGGCGCCGATTATTCCATTGATTGCGGTTTGTGGCATGCTTTGAAATAAACCGCCCAGGTCAGTACACTTCCTCTTGCCCGTCATCATAAGCACGCTTCCTGCCGACATCAGCAACAGTGCTTTATATATGATATGTGCAAACGCATGAGCAGCTGCGCCATTTAGGGCGAGCTCAGTACCGATACCAATTGCGCAAACCATGAAGCCAACTTGATTGACGATGCTGTATGCCAGAATCCTGCGCATATCGTTTTCAAGCAACGCATAGATAATTCCATAAAACACCATATACAACCCGATATAGATCAGTATCGTGGCACCCGGAAAACCGACCAGCAAAGCATATACCGCTGTTTTGGTGGTGAAGGCGGAGAGAAACACCATGCCGCTCGGACTGGCTTCGGGATATGCGTCGGCGATCCAGGCAGATAGTGGCGGCGCCCCCGCATTCACCAGAAAGCCAGCCAGGACCAAAATGCTTGCAATGTTATCTGGCTGCATGGCACTGAATTCTGTGGACCCTGTGGTATGCACATGGAGAATGATGCCCGCCATCAGAACCATGCCGCCGAGCAGGTGAATTATCAAGTAACGAAAGCTAGCCCGATAGGCAGACTGGCTGCCCTCGGCCCAGAGTACCATGGTTGATCCAATGGCCATCATTTCCCAGAAAATAAATAGAGAAATCAGGTCGCCGCAGAACGTCACACCGATCGCAGACCCGGCGTATACGTATGCAGCAACAAGCTCAAGTATCTTTACTTGGCCCATGGCATAAATACCGCCCGCAAAGGCCATAATGCAGAAGATGGTAGCGAACAAACGACCCGTCGGTGTTGAGTTAACCGGACTCAACTGATAATCGAGAAAACTTATTACGGCAGTATTGTCGTTAGGTATCCACCAAACCAAGGCCAATGTCACCACTGGAAGCAGGACGATGAGTGCTTGCAGAATCTTACCTTTTAAAAAGGGCAGGGCCATTGCGCCAAGCACCAGTATTAGCCCGGGTGGAAAATTGAATTCCATTATTGGATGCAATCCGTGTTGACAATCAAGGATTGCCGGTAACTCTTAAACAGTCGACGGCGTTTAGTCATCGTAAAACTATTCATCATAATACGAATCCTTTCGCTTGAGGAAGATCCCAAGAATTTTTGCCGTTACCACCATGGCGGCGCAGGATAGAAACCCATACCATGCGGTAAAACCGACAGAGGCATCAATTAAAATGCCCTGATCTTGAAAATTTGGATGGTGGTGCAAAAAAAACTCCGGTACCAGTGCAATAACAAGGATGAATACCTGGATCACCCAGAGTTTAGGCAGACTTGTGGACCGATAGAGCCAGTGTTTATCTTGATCGTTGATCATGTGGAAATCTGCTGGATGAGTTCAAATGGTCTCCCAGGAAAAAAGAAGAGTAAAAGAGTCAAGCCTGCAGTCATACAAAGTGCGGTAACAACCGGCCACGGCGCTTCTCCATATTTGAGGATTGCTTCAGAAGATTCACGCTTGAACCAGGCCGCGTATATGATGGGTATAAAATAGCAAGCGTTGAGGAGCGTGGACGCGACAATTACCGTAACCGCAGCTAATTGCTGCACCTGGAATGCACCCATTAACAGGTACCATTTTGATATAAAACCCGCAGTTGGGGGTATGCCAATCATTGACAAGGCGCCAATAGAAAACGCTGTCATGGTGTAGGGCATGCGACGCCCGATTCCATCCAACTGGCTGACCTCCGTTTTCTTGGAACTTGTATAAATTGAGCCGGCAGCGAAAAACAACGTAATCTTGCCAAATGCATGAGCCATGATGTGCAATGCGGCGCCGGTGATTGAAAGGGGAGCAAGAAGGACTGCGCCCAGTACCACATAAGCTAGTTGGCTGATGGTTGAATATGCCAGCCTTTTCTTCAAGTTATCTTGTCTCAATGCGATAAGTGATGCTGCAATAAGTGTAAAGCAGGCGATCCACATCAGCCAGTCTGCACCGGGAGCCTGGTTGATCAGGTCAAGGCCAAATACATATACCATTACTTTCACTATACTGAAAACCCCCGCCTTAACAACTGCAACGGCATGCAACAAAGCACTGACCGGGGTAGGCGCGACCATGGCAGCGGGTAACCATCTGTGGATCGGCATCAACGCGGCTTTTCCGATTCCAAATAGATAGAGCAGTGCCAACAGAGTAATTGCTCCGCCTTCAATATGTCCTGTTAGTATTCCGCCAGGTATGAAATTAGTAGTGCCGGCCAATGTCCAGGTCCAGATGATCGCAGGCAGCAGTAGACCAATTGACGTGAATAAAAGTATCCCGAGATATGTGCGCCCCCCCAGCATTGCCATTTTATTGCCTTTATGAGCCACCAGAGGAAAGGTAGACAGAGTCAATACTTCATAAAAAACAAAAAGAGTTACCAGATTGCCAGAAAATGCGACTCCCATTGCAGCCGCAATGGCGACTGCGAAAAAGATGTAGAAACGCGTTTGATGTGATTCTTCATTGCCGCGCATGTAGCCTATAGAGTAAAGCGAATTAATTGGCCATAGAATCGCGGCAACCGTGGCAAACACCATGCCTAAAGGTTCAATTTTAAACCGCAGTTCAACGCCCGGTAACATTTCCAGCAGAATCAGCTCAGGTCTGGCACCCGCCATCACAAGCGATAGAAGTTGCAGAACAACAAATAACAATGTCATCGAAACTACCAGGGTGAAGCCTTCCCGAAGATTGGGATTGCGTCGACAGATGGAGACGCCGATAACTCCACAGAGCGGTAACGCCAGCGCAAGAAAAATAAGCATTTCGCTGGTCACTTCTATGGTGCTCCGAAAAGCGTAGTTGCCGCTGAGGAGGTGAATCCAACAGTAAAGCTGGCGTCAATTCCAAAATAAAAGTTGGCGAGCACCAGTATCCATGTTGGCACTAGCAATGAAGCTGGAGCTTCTTTTACCGTTTTGGCTTGATCAGGCCTCTGGTGCAGATAAGCTGCCTCCACCACTCGCCACACGTAGATCACTGCAATTAGAGATCCTAATAGAACAATGACAGCAACTGGCCACCAGCCTTGTTCCAGCGCAGCCAGAATCAAATACCACTTAGAAATAAATCCTACTGTCAACGGGACACCAATTATGCTCAATCCGCCAGCAACAAACGCGCCCATGGTCCAGGGCATTTGCCGGCCAATTCCATCCATGTTATCGATCAGTGTGTTACCGAGGCGATAGCATACTGCGCCCATTGACAGGAACAATGCTCCCTTCATTAACGCATGGTTAAACAGGTGCAGTAATGCGGCAGTTAATCCTGTAGTGCTTACAAGGCCGATTCCCACCAGCATGTAGCCGATTTGCGCCACGGATGAATACGCCAGCATCCTTTTAATATCGCGCTGAAACAGGGCTACAATAGATGTGAACAGCACTGCTATTAATCCAGCGGGAATAAACAACCAGTGGATATTCATGGCCGAAAATGAAAATTCAGGGCCAAAGATGGTAAATAGATAACGCACCATGACATAAACCGCGACTTTGGTCGCGGTGGCGGCAATAAATGCGGAAACGACAGATGGCGCGAAAGCGTAAGCATTGGGCAGCCAGAGGTGGAGCGGAAACATCGCCAGTTTCAGTCCAATCCCAACAATTAAAAATCCGAATCCTGCCTGTAGCGCGCGAGACTCTCCAATATTACCAATTCGATCAGACAAATCAGCCATGTTCAATGTGCCCGTCAACATGTATAAAATTCCTACGCCGATAAGAATGAACGTGGCGCCAATAGTCCCCATGATCAGATACTGGAAGGACGCGGTAAGTGCGCGTCTGTCTCGACCAAGACTGATCAGCGTGTAAGTGGAGAGGGAAGATATCTCTAACAGAACAAATAGATTGAACGCGTCTCCTGTAATTGTGATGCCGAGAAGTCCGGCAAGACATAACAGCATGCAGGTAAAAAAAAGTGGTTGTTGCTCTGGATCAACTTCATTTTGAATGCTGTTCCAACTGTACGGAAACATCACTGCAGCGATGCCTGACACAATCAGCAGTACCAGTGCGTTAAGCTGGTCGACACGATACTCGATGCCCCACGGTGGGGCCCAGCCTCCAAATGCGTAATGAATTTGTCCACCGTCTACAACCTGGTATGCCAGTTGCAGTGCAATCAACAGACAGAGCCAGCTAACTAAAGTCGATAGTATCCAACCCAATCGTCGGTAACGGCCCAAGAGAAAACAAAGCGGTGCTGCCAGCAAAGGCACCACCACCTGCAGCGCCGGCAGGTGGTGTGAGATCATTCTGACTCATCCTCCTGCTGGCTGATGGCCAGAATTTCTTCTTCCTCAACCGAGTGATAGGCTTCCTTGATACGAATGATCAATGACAGGCCCAAAGCAGTAGTGGCGACGCCTACGACAATGGCGGTCAGTATCAGGACGTGAGGTAGGGGATTTGAGTATAACTCTGTATTCACAGTGACGATCGGCGCGGTGCCGCCGATGACCTTTCCCATGCTGATATACATGATGAACACCGATGTCTGGAATATATTCAGGCCGACGATTTTCTTTACCAGATTGCCACTGGCGATTACTGTGTAGAAGCCCGCCATCATTAGAATGATGACTATCCAGTAATTGAACAGGCTGAAAGCAATCATACAGGATGCTTTATTGTTCTGCCGGCGAAAGCAAAAAATATTGCGATCATGACTGCGGCAACGGTTATTCCGACGCCAAGTTCAATGACTAATATCCCGAGGTGTTGTCCTAGTAACGGATCTTGGGAAAGGACGTTGTAGTCCAGATAATTTCCGCCGCGTAGCATTGAAATTACACCAGTGCCGGCATATATCAAAACGCCCAATGCTGAGAGTCTCAACACAACTTTCGGCGGAGTTAAAAACATGGCGTCATCGAGCCCGAAATTTAAGGTATAAAGTATGATTGCGGCTGCAAAAATGACCCCTGCCTGAAAGCCTCCTCCTGGCCCATAGTCGCCGTGGAATTGAACATAAAGGGCAAATAAGATGATGAAAGGTATCAACAGAATTGCCATCACCTGGAGAACCGGACGGGGACGACTTGTCGTTCTGTTTTCTGGCGGCGCCGGAGGTTGTTTTTTTTGTGGTCTGATCCCGATCAACGATAATACGCCCATCAGTGCCGTGAACACGACGATCACTTCTCCCATGGTGTCATATCCGCGATAACTAGCCAGAACTGAAGTGACCATATTGGGAATTCCGATTTCCTTCGGAGACTCGCTTACATAGCGATCGGCCACGTGGTGATGCACTGGATCTTCAGGGTTGCCAAAACCAGGCATATCAAATGTGCCCCAGATCAATCCTGCTCCCGTCATGGTAACCACTACCAGTGGCAGCAGCGGGTGACGGCGAGAAGGTTTTTCATGACGCCCGGTTGTAACCAAAGTTGCCAACATTAAAACTGTGGAGATGCCGGCGCCTACCGCGGCTTCTGTAAAGGCTACATCTACTGCGTCTAGAACTACAAAAATCATTGCGCTCAACAAACTATATATACCAAACAGCATTACTACTGTGAACAGCCTGCGAAACCTGACTACCGCAATTGCAGTCACGGTCAGCATGGTAAGTAACACGACGTTTATGAACAGTTCTATGACCGCCCCCCACCACTGTGTTTATTTCCATGTGTCATTGCTCTTAATCCGGCTCGATAGGCTGCCCTCACCAGAGCATGGCTCGAGGTGGGACTGGTAATCCATAAAAGTGTCAGCACAATCAGAAGTTTAATGGTGACCAAACTCCAGCCGGCCTGAAAAACCAATCCAAATATGAAACATGCCGCACACAATGTATCGGTAATGCTCGCCGCATGAACCCTTGAGTAAAAGTCAGGGAAAGTCATCAAACCCCATGCACCTGTGATTCCAAGTACAGACCCTGCCAGTAAAAAAATCCAGGTCAATAAATCAGGGACCATTGTTATCGCTCCTCCACCTCGTCATATTCCTCTATACGCTCGATAAATTTGAGGACCGCAATGACGCCAATAAAATTTATTAAAGCATAGAAGATAGAAAGATCAAGGAAATCCGGCCTTTCAGTGAGAAAACCGTACACCGCTATAAATAAAACTGTTTTAGTGCCAAACATATTTATTGCTAGAACCCGATCGTAGATCTTTGGGCCTGATAAGGCTCGGATAAGTGCAACAAACATTACAACCAGTAAGGCTACGGCGGCGATACCGAGGCTCATCATTTCACCTGCTCCAGTTTGGAGACGCGTTGGTCCATTTCTCCATCCTGCAACTCCACGACCGCTTCTTCGACGATCGCATGCACCAAAACCCCATCGTCTTTAAAGTCAAAGGATACTGTTCCCGGTGTGAGGGTAATGGAATTTGCATATATGGTCTTTCCGAGTTTGGATTTTTGCGACATCGGAAGACGTTTAACGGTTGGACTGATCGGATAATCCTTTGGAAACCAGATATTTTTAACCACTGCAATATTTGCTTTGTATACTTCTACTAAAAGCCAGCGCAGATAGGCAGGAAAGCGTAGAATCAGAGACCAATCCGAGAACAATCGATACTGGCGCCTGATTCTCCAGGAAATATACAGGGACAATAAGGTCGATACCAATCCCAGAAGCAACAGAAGAGTGTTGCTCCAAAATCCGGATAAAAGCAGCCAGAAGCAGCTTAACCCAATGCCAAGCTGAATTAGGTACATCTCCTCAATGTGGTGCTGTAGTTAAATTTATGTTTGGTATATTGTATACCAGAAGTATAGGAAACTTGGTAGTCCAATGTTACCAACTGCGATCGGATCAATAAAAGCCAATAAATCCCCGGTGTCTTCGAATTAGCGCTGACAGCATTATTAATTCAATGAAAAAATTAAATATAGTCGGGATTAAACTTTTCATTCAAAAAATGTCTATCCTTTGATGGCAAGAAGATTAAGTCAGTTCCTGGTTCTGTTAGTAGGATTTTCATGGTGGCCGATGTCTTGCTGGGCTGCCACTGGAGAAAACGACCTGAGTGAAACTATGCGACGAAACTACATCGAGTTTGTCGCGGCTGAGGCAGATGAGAGCAATCCTTTGCCATTTTTGCTTGAGTCGGTTAACGACGCCAGTAATTCATGGGCAAGTATTCGATACTTTCTTGATTCTGTTTCATTGGATACCTTTATCGCGCGACTTAAACAACCCCGTGAGTGGTGTGAATTCATTCCTCTGCATCTTAATATTAAGGCTTGTAGCTATCAGGAATTAGGAGACAGAAGTATTTTAAGCTTTTATGTCGGGATCAAGGGTTATGTAACTCCGGACAATGCGCATCTTCTGAAATTAGACTTTCAGTCAAAAACGAAGGGAGATGTGTTCGTTGTAAATTTATTTGCTAAGGATGGTCCGCTCGACAGTTCTGATATCGATTTTGATATCAGAGCGATCAGCGTTGAGGACCAAAACCGACAGGGAATATACCTTGAGTTTGACTTGTCGAGTGTGCCCGGTTTGGCATCAAGTTTGGCCCGTCTTTACCTCGCTACGGTTGCCCGCAATAAGATCGGGTTCTCTATAGAAGGAAAGACCTGGTCTGGAAAACCTAAGTTCGTGGGCGGACAACGTGGGGCAACTGAACGTAATCTTGTGCGCTATCTGCTCTCGATCGAAACATATTTCGCCACCCTGGGCATGCCCGCTGAGAAACAATTTAAACAGCGTGTCGAGCACTGGTATGATTCCACCGATAGGTTTCGAGAGCAGTTGTATGAACTGGAGAAGGAAGATTACATCTCAAACAAATATCGAGAACGGCAAAATCAGGAAATCCTGCAACAGGCCATATTCAATAAAGTAGAACCTGTCTATGTTCCAGAAGACCGCTTAAAATAGACGTTAGGGGCAGAGATATCAGGATATTTTTAGTTTATTTGAGCAGCCAGTTCATACAAACAATCCCCCCTCTGGGTGATTGCAGGCACTCGTTTGCAGATCACGGTTGCCTGTATATCGAAATAGACCGCGTGCGGCGCCTCCATGGGTGTGTCGGGGTGGTGGATCCATCCGGCTAATTGCCCTTCAGTTACTTCGGCGCCTATTTCTACTGTGGCTTCGAATAGACCGTTGTATCGGCTATACACATAGTAGTCCTGCGAAGGTACTTCAAGAAACCGTGTCTCTTGCATCGGGCGTTTTAGTCTTAACGAGTCTTCAGATACAGCCCCAAGGTGACCCAGATAGGCGCTCAAACCTTTTTCCAGTTGTTTTAATGCGCCAGTATCGACGGTACCAGCGCCAGCGATTTCCGCGGTTATGGCTATCGTCTTTTGTCTCTCTGCAGCAGACGAAGAATAGGAGCCGTCTGGAGAAGCAGGGAAAAGTATCGCATGGCTAAAACCGAATGATGACAAGATCGCGAGATTTCGTTGCTGTTGCTCGGGATCACTATGTCGAGTCATCAACAGTGTCGGCTGATATATCAATGAGCTGCCGCCGGAATGAATATCCAGCAAAAAATCTGCTCTGGTAAGTAACCTAGACTCGATATAGTGCGCAATCATTTCTGTCGGTGTCCCAACAGGGTTGCCGGGGAAACTTCGGTTTAAGTTACCTTGATCAAGAGGTGAGGTGCGAAGCCCGGCTTTAGCAGCTGGGTAGTTAGCCATTGGCAAGATGATCAATTGGCCGGTGAGGCTGGATTCATTGGTGTTGCGGGCGAGATTGTTAAGAGCGATCTGGCCCTCATATTCATCGCCATGATTGCCCGCCATTAATAGCACAACGGGCCCGTTCCCATTCTTAATCGATATCACCGGGATGGGAATCCATCCGTATGCAGACCGATGAACCGAGTGCGGCAGCCTCAGATAGCCGTGATGTTTGCCGTCAAGATCGAAATCGACTTCGCTAGTGAGCTGGGATTTTCCTTGCATTGCGGTTTAAAGTGAGAAGGAGACGATATAATAACCTTTTAAAAAATATCCCGTGTTACTGATCTGCCTAAAGTGATCCGTTGTTAAATTTTGTCGGGTGAATCCCATGCCTATTGCAATTAAATCCAGGTCTTTTCCACTTAACCAGTACACACCCTACTGGGCTGAGTGTTTCGGCGTAGCGCCAATGCTGCCGATGTCTCGTGATGAAATGGATAAGCTTGGCTGGGACAGTTGTGATGTGATTGTCGTTACCGGCGATGCATATGTGGACCATCCCAGTTTCGGGATGGCAATTATTGGTCGCTTGCTTGAAGCCCAGGGATTTAGAGTTGGCATTATCAGCCAGCCGGAGTGGGATAGCGCAGCACCGTTTAAGGTGCTCGGTAGACCCAATCTGTTTTTTGGCGTCACTGCCGGGAATATGGATTCGATGATTAATCGTTATACCGCAGACCGAAAAATCAGATCGGATGACGCATACACCGCTAATGATATCGGTGGTAAACGACCGGATCGAAGTTCGCTGGTATATGCCCAGCGTTGTCGCGAGGCGTATCCCGACGCATCAATTATTCTGGGTGGAATCGAGGCATCTCTGCGCAGGGTGTCGCACTATGATTACTGGCAGGACAAGGTCCGACGTTCAATTCTTGCCGATGCTAAAGCAGATTTGCTGGTATATGGCAATGGCGAGCGCGCAATTGTAGAGATTGCTCATCGACTAGGGAGCGGTGAGGAAATACAACAGATACAGGACGTGCGCGGGACAGCATTTATGTTGAAAGATATTCCCGGAGACTGGCAAGTAATTGATTCAAGCAATGTGGATAAACCGGGCCGGATGGAGCGACAGGTCAATCCTTATGAATTTTCGGATCGGGGCAAGAGCGACCGGATGGACACCAAATCACCAGCGAAGGAATCCGGTATTAAAGTCCAACTTGAACCTAAACAGCAGCGCGTTCAGAGACTGCTTGAAGCCCGATTGAAAACGGTAATCCGCTTACCCTCATTTGAGGTGGTTTCACGTGATCCAGTAATGTACGCACATGCCAGTAGAGTATTGCACCTGGAGACCAATCCCGGTAACGCTCGTGCGCTGGTACAAAACCAAGGTGGACGTAAAATATGGTTGAATCCTCCGCCACTTCCCCTAAGCACGGAGGAGATGGATTATGTCTTTGGTTTGGAATACGCCCGAATTCCACACCCAAGTTACGACGGTGCTCGGATTCCCGCTTATGAAATGATTCGTTTTTCGGTCAATATTATGCGGGGCTGTTTTGGTGGCTGTACGTTTTGTTCAATAACCGAGCATGAAGGTCGTATTATCCAGAGTCGATCTGAGGATTCAATTATTCAGGAACTTGAGGATATTCGTGACAAGGTACCTGGGTTTACTGGCGTTATATCGGATCTTGGTGGGCCTACCGCCAATATGTATCGGATTGCATGTAAATCGCGAGAGATAGAATCTGCATGTCGCCGACCTTCATGTGTTTATCCGGGCATCTGTGAAAACCTCGATACCGATCACTCGCCTCTAATCAAGTTGTATCGACGTGCGAGGGAAGTAAGAGGAATCAAAAAGGTGTTGATAGGCAGTGGTTTGCGTTATGACCTGGCCGTGGAGTCTCCAGAGTATGTGAAAGAGCTGGTGACCCATCATGTTGGGGGTTATCTAAAAATTGCGCCGGAGCACACGGAAGATGGCCCGCTCGAAAAAATGATGAAGCCAGGTATGGGAAGTTACGATCGCTTTAAAAAAATGTTTGATCACTATTCACGAGAAGCAGGGAAGAAACAGTATTTGATTCCTTACTTCATTGCGGCTCACCCGGGAACTACGGATGAAGATATGATGAATCTTGCCGTTTGGCTCAAAGCCAATGGATTTCGAGCAGATCAGGTGCAAAATTTTTATCCCTCGCCGATGGCCACCGCAACAGCGATGTATCATAGCGGGCGAAATCCGCTGAAGAGAGTTTCGCGAAACGGTGTTAACATTCCCGTCGCTAAAGGGAGCAAGCAACGTAGATTGCATAAGGCTTTCCTGCGATACCATGATCCTGACAACTGGCCTATACTTCGTGCCGCGCTTAAAAAAATGGGTCGCAAAGATCTAATTGGCAACAGTAAACACCATCTTATTCCATTGTGGCAACCGGCGAGCGAATCGGGTTATCGGAGTCCAAGACGCAAAAACAGTAATGATGGCGTATCCTCAAGATCAGACAAAAACCATGTAAAAAGTGGCCGCCGTGGTGAAACTAGAAGTCCAGCCCGGCGACGAAGTATCCTGACACAGCATACGGGATTGCCACCAAGAAAATCGTATTAAACTGATGCAGTGATCCAACGTATTGACTAAAATCGGCTTCGATTTAACTTCACCGATTACTGATGATTCTTCCGCTGTTCTGCTTTAGATCTCTGATGGACGAGGATGTATTAACCTGTGTCCTTGGCGAATGCCCTGCCTCCCGAATAGTGATCGCGCCAGCGACGTTCGCGGGTTAACGGAAGACACGTTTGCCCCATGAAACCTATCCAATGCTAGTGCCTCAAGCAGATAGTATTGTCGAAGGTGTGCTGCTGCACGGACTAAACAAAAAGGATTTGGATAGAATTGTGCTCTTCGAAGGGGAAGAGTATGAACTTTCACCCTGTCAGGTAACATTATCCGATAAAACTTGTGCTGAAGCGCTATTTTTTAATGAGAGTATTATGCCGCTAGCCGAGACTGACGTGTGGGACTATAGGCTGTGGGCCGAACAACACAAGGACTATATGCTTCGCCAGTCGAGTGTTTATGTGTCTTTATGTGGAAAAATCAGTGCCGCCGAGGCTGACGTGCACTGGCAGACTTATGTTGAGTAACGAATTGAGAATTCTTCATGGTGTCTTCTAAGCATCTTGCTGGATTTTGTTCCAGATTAAAGTTTGAAGATATTCCACGGCACGTGGTGGAGCGAACCCTTGAGTTGATGTTGGATTGGGCCGGATCGTGCTTGGCTGGATCAAATTCCCGGCAGGCCCTGATCATGAGAGGCTTCGCTGATGAAATGGGCCCCGGAGAGGGCGCCAGCACTATCCTTGGTAGTGAGAAAAATACTTCCCCGTTTTTTGCTGCGTTGGTAAATGCGGCAGCGTCTCATGTTGTGGAGCAAGATGATTTGCATAACAGCTCAGTGTTTCACCCCGCTACGGTGGTGTTTCCGCCCGCCATAGCGGTCGCAGAGCACGAGAGCGCCGGAGGGCGAGATTTGATTGCGGCTTCAGTTGCGGGCTACGAGGCGGGAATTCGTATTGGTGAATTTCTTGGGCGCAGTCACTATCGGATTTTCCACACCACTGCTACCGCCGGGACTCTCGCAGCGGCGATGGCATCGTCGAATATACTGCGACTCGACGCCCAAGAAACATTGCATGCTCTTGGTTCTGCAGGTACCCAGGCGGCTGGCCTTTGGGAGTTTCTGCGTGATGCCGCGGACTCAAAACAGTTGCATACCGCTAAGGCTTCCGCCGATGGCTTGCTTTCTGCTTACACTGCACGATCAGGCCTGTCCGGCGCGAGTCGGATTCTCGAGGGAGAGCAGGGCTTAGGTGCAGGCCTAATGGCAGAGAGCAGCCCTGATACCCTGATACAAGGGCTCGGTGACAGGTGGGCTCTACTGGAAACCTCTTTCAAATACCATGCCTCTTGCCGACACACTCATCCTGCGGCAGACGCGATGCTAAAAATCATGGATGCCCATAATCCAGATTTAAATGCGATTGAAGCTGTGCAGGTACATGTTTATCAGGCTGCATATGATGTACTAGGTGCAGTCAATCGACCAACTACGGTTCACCAGTCGAAATTTTCTATGGGATTTGTACTTGCATTGATTGCTCGAGAGCGCAGAGCAGGTGTCAGCGAGTTCAGTGATACTGCTCTGTCTGACCCCGATCTACTCTCGCTGCACGATAAAGTCAGCATGATAGTCGATCCGGAAATCGAGGCGGTTTACCCAAAAAAATGGTGTGCCAGAGTGGAGGTCGCTATGAACACGGGTGAACGATTCAGTCAGTTTGTGGACACACCCCTGGGAGATCCCGAAAATACTCTCAGCAGGGAGCAGCTTGAGGAAAAAGCCTACCGGCTTGTTGAGCATTTTAGTGTATGCACTCAGTATGAGATGGAGGGACTGATTGATCGCATATGGAATCTGCCTTCGGTTGACCAGATAAATGGGATTTTCCGGATTAACCGGTAAGGCTAAGGTTCTAATAATTTTTCCTTTGCAATACAGAATCAATCTTTGAAGGCAAACCGGTTACTCCTCAACTATATTGGATGCAGGCGCTTCAGCCTGTTTGAAAGCCGTTTTGTGGCCACGCGAGGCTCGAAATCTTCTCACCAATTTTCTGAATCGATTCAGCTCCTCTTTCCCTGGATCACCGACTATTGCGTAGCGCAGTGCAATATATTCCTGAGTAATTAGCAGCACTTCCCTCTGCAGCCCGGGCAGGCGCGCGGATACTCGATGTGCAAAATCCAGGGGGCCTTCATTGTTGCGTCTCGTCAATCCGCGCCGTTTCAGTTTGCCGCAGAAACCAAGATAAATTCGGTCAAGTGGATCCGGGTGCACCTGATCTCGCCTGAACAGAATAAAGCTGAACAGGGATAGCAAACCAAGCGCGCTTATAAAAGCGCCAATCGACACTAACTTAGCATCAAGCTGTCCAAGGCCCATAGAACGCAACAACTGCCGCTGGCGTGACCCGTCAAACGCAACGAACCATCTATTCCATTTTGCCTTGATGGCATCTTTCAACCATACCAGCTCGATACCGAGTCGACGTAACCCCTGAAAATCGCGGGCAGAAAATAACACGACGCGGTCGGCGTTGAGGCTGGTGTCGAAGTCTATCGGATACTCGATTCTCTCGGGCGCAATGACGGCAGTTGGATCAACTCTTGTCCATCCAGCTTCTGAATCCCAGATTTCTGTCCAGGCGTGCGCATCAGATTGGCGAACAACGATCTGATTGCTTCTCGGATTATATTCGCCGCCAAGATAACCCACCACGATTCTTGCCGGAATGCCGGCGCTGCGCATGATGGTGGCAAAGCTACTGGCATAATGACCACAAAAACCGCGCCGGCTTTCGAAAAGGAATTCATCGACCGGCGCATTACTTTCAAGTAACGGTGGTTGTAATGTGTAGCTAAATTCGTTCTGGTTAAAATGTTTAAGCATGCGCCGCGCTATATCCCTTGGAGACTTTGCGTCGCGAGTAATTTCCTCAATCAAGCCGTCCAACCTCGGTGTGAAAACCGTTCCCCCTAAATTCAAAGACTGCCATCTGGCGATATCAGATAATGGCTCTTTTATTGAGGTGTTATTTGACACAATTTCATATCTGAAAGGGCGTTCAATTGGCCGAGATAGGTAAAGGTGGTGGTCTGCGTCTAACTGAGCATCACCAGGGATCGAAATTGGATAATCAAGTGAATACAGCCAGTTTTGATTGGTGGGCTCGAGTTCAATTTCGTAACGATAAATCTGGTTCTGTAAATCAGCAACTGTCGGGCTGGCACGAAGGAATGGCGCAAACCTGCCGCGAGTCCATTGTCTGCCATCCGTTACCCACAATACTCCACCACGCCAGTAGCGTTCGGATGGTGGAGGAATCTGCTGGCCAAGAAAAGTTGCGGTAAAGGCAACTTCTCTGGATTGAATCAGATTGCTGATAGTTCCCATATTTAACTTGTCACTTAGACCAGTTACTGCGGTATCCGCATCGGTTTCAAAAAGAAAAACTGACCCGGATAGCCTTGGGAACAGATAAAAGAGTATGAAAACAAATGGCACAGCCTGGATCAGCATTTTCCCGATCAGCTTGAGGTCTGAAAACGAATATCGACCTGGGTCCGCGTGTTCAATTTGTGCCATTAACCAGGTAAGCGCTACGACCAGTCCCAGCAAAGGAACCGCCCAGGAGATTCCGTCGGCATATAAAAAGTGTGTGATGATCACAAAATATCCCAGTAGCAGAACGATCCGAATATCTCGCACAGTGTTGATCTCTACGCATTTCAACCCCACCAACACGAGCAGGAATGCCACTCCTGGATCTCTACCGATAGGTGCCCCATACAACCAAGCTGAAACCGAAAAGCCAACTATTGCAAACAGGTAAATGATCCAACGATTTCTGGGGAGCCCGTTTCTGCGCGTTGCTAACATTCTCCACAATGCAAGCGCAAGAAAGATGGCAATAACTTCAAAACGCAGATGGTTAATATGTGGAAGAACGGCTAGGATCAGAAAACCAATGGCGAGCATCAGCAATCTCGTTCCACTCGGCATATTTTCGACATACGATGGTTCGGTCTTTGCTCGCAATCGCTTAATCACAATCTAGACCGCGCTAGGAATAGTTGAACAAAGCAAGCGTTTTGAGGCATCGGTGTCTATGTGATTCACCGGCAGCAGGTTCGATTCTACAACCTGGTATCTCAAGTCCATAGTCGATGTCCAATCTGTCCAAGTCGAGCACTGCCCTTGAAAGATGAGACAGTTTTTGCTCCTGGTCTTCTCCTTCGGTTTCCTGCCATCGAAGCCAGACTTGTTCACCTTTTGTGGCGCTGAAATTTTTAAGCCACCATCCTTTTCCTCGTGCCACGACTTTCCAGTCTACATGCATCACACTATCCCCCGACTGATAGGCTTTATGACCCGCGAAGTCGTCGTTTCCAGTTTCCACCGCGTTGAAGTTATCCACTTCACTGGACCAGTAATCCAGGCCACTGCCCACTTCAGCTGGTTTTGGATAAACCAAGCAATTGTGATCGGCCTCAACGTAAGCCCAGGCGCGGAACAATCCAAGCGGAAATCTTGTTTCAAGCACAACCCGATCGACCGGAAGAATTCCTCTTTTTCTGGTGGGTTTGGAAACAGTTAATGTGGCTTCGGATTCTGGATCGAGATCCACACGCGCGGCATCGGGCAACTGATGCCCATCAACGTAAGCGCCAATTCCTGCCCGAGGTGCATTGTATGTATTGTGCAGCCGAAAAGGATATCTTGCGTCGGCTCCACAAAAAACCGCTTCCGCATTGCTTGTAGTGAGTTCAATACCAACCAGGTTTTTCCATGTCTGGAACAGTGCGGCCATCCCTAATCCGGTGAGAAGGAAAGTCAGCAAGAAGCCAGGATTGCTGCCATAGTTGTTCGAGCCAAATAACATTGCAAAAAGCATAGCCCCATACAAAATTCCAAAGCGAGTGGGTAGAATATAAACTTGGCGGGGGTTAACTCGAATTACGCCTGACGGATCCGGTGCAGTAGTGCGGACCAGACTTTGAAACCATCGCCACAAACGATCGCTGGGCGGTATGTTTCTTAGTTTAGGGAATGCTAACATTTTCCAGAATCAAGCTTTCTAGTTTGGTGCTCGGTTCTCTTGCCGACAGGTGGTGGACGCTATAAGGAATAATAGTCTGCAGATCTTCAGGCAGCACATGATTTCGTCCGTGCACGACCGCCCAGGCCTTGGTCGCCTCAAGTAATGACATACCTGCCCGAGGTGAATATCCGCTTCGAAAGGCAGGATCGTGGCGCGTGTAGGCGATAATTGCTTGGAGATAATCAAGAAGTTTATTGGAGACCGTAACCTGGGCTACGCTGGTTTGCGCCAGTGCCAGTGACTCGCTGCTGAATACCGGTCGCAAAGAGCTCAGTTTTTGCCTGGGATCAGGATTCTTCAGCATATTCCGTTCAGCTTCCCGATCCGGATAGCCTAAGCTGATCCCTAGCATAAATCGATCAAGCTGGGAATCGGGCAATGAGAATGTGCCAGTCTGTTCTGTTGGATTGCGGGTCGCGATAACAAAAAACGGGCGGGGCAGGGGGCGGGTTTTTCGGTCAATGGTGACTTGCCGTTCTTCCATAGCCTCTAACAGTGCGCTCTGGCATTTTGGCGTTGCGCGATTGATCTCGTCAGCCAATACCAACTGTGTAAAAATCGGACCCGGGTGGAAGGTAAAGGCGGCCGTTTCCTGATCAAATATTGTGACACCTGTAATATCTGCAGGCAGCAGGTCACTGGTAAACTGAATGCGCTTAAAATTGAGGCCGAATAGACGGGCGAGCACGTTGGCCAAAGTTGTTTTGCCAACACCTGGTTTATCGGTGATCAGCAGGTGTCCGTTGGCGAGTAGGGTGGATATGGCGAGTCGAATGACGCGATCCTTTCCTAGTATGACTTGACTAGCTTGCGCGATGAGCGCGTCGATGGCCGATTGAATTTCGTTGTTCAATTTGTTATGTCCAGAATATTCTCAAAATTATTGGCACAGACTTTGGCTGGTCGCAATGACCGGCTCGGAATCTGATTTTATGTAAAAACTCTTCCCTTAGGATAATCGCATGAAGTTTTCTAGTTTAACCGAACGTATTGCTGGAGACAGCGTGGATGCATGGGATGTGCATTATCGCGGTATGGGCCGCCTGGAGGCAGGGGAGGATATCATCCTGCTCAGCGTCGGGCAGGAGTCAGGAGAAGTGACGCCGGCGCCGATTGTTGACGCGGCGATCAAAAGTCTGCGTGAGGGAAGACACCACTATACATCGGTTGAGGGTACCGATCGGCTGCGCGCTGCCATTGCAGCAAAACATCAATCATTGACTGGACAGAAGGTCGGTGCAGGTAATTGTGCGGTGTTCAATGGTGCTCAGAATGCATTATTCTCGGTCGCACAGTGTTTGCTGGAATCCGGTGACCAAGTGATTTTATCCGAGCCATATTACACGACCTATCCGGCGACGGTAACCGCATCGGGGGCGGAGCTGATCAGTGTGCCGTCGCGGGCTGAAGACCGATTTCAGATTGATCCGGATGAGATCGCTAGACGTGTCACCCCTCAGACCCGTGCGATATTGCTTAATTCTCCAAATAATCCCACCGGCGCTGTATACACACGCCAGCAGTTTGAGGCTGTTGTGGATTTGTGCCTAAAAAACCAAATCTGGTTGATCAGCGATGAGGTATATCAGGAAATCCTGCCTGAAAAAGATCGTTTCAGCCCTGCATCGCTGAATCGGGCAGCGGAAATTTGTATTACGATCTCAAGTCTATCCAAGTCCCACCGTATGACTGGATGGAGGCTGGGCTGGGTGGTGGGACCGACATCACTGATCCAGCACCTCAGTAATTTGTTAATGTGTATGGCATATGGTATGCCCACTTTTATCCAAGATGCCGCCGCCGCGGCGCTAGAAAGCGATCATGAAACAGCTGCAATCGTCAGGAGTAGCCTGGGTAGTCGCCGGCGTGCGTTAGTCAATGCGCTTCAAGATATTGATGGTATTGATCTTTTCAGTGCAGAGGGGGGAATGTTTGTGGTATTCGATATTCGCAAGTTGCCTATCTCAAGTCAGGATTTTGCCAGTAAGTTATTGGATCGATACGATGTGGCGGTGCTTCCCTGTGATGGATTTGGTCCAAGCGGCACCGGATTGCTGAGAGTCAGCCTGTGCGTCCCAGAACAGCAATTGGTCGTTGCGGCAGGACGGATTGTCGAATACGTGGAATCGATCCTGGCAGGGCCTGATAAAAATACAGTAGATGCTGAATAGAACCGCTCGGCGCACTTATCGGACGTCTGACGTCTGGCGTCGCAACAAAGACAACACATATATCGTAGAACAGAAAATATGAAAACACATGCTCAGGTGGTGGTAATCGGTGGTGGGCTAGTCGGCTGCAGCATCCTTTATCACCTCACCAAACTGGGATGGTCCGATGTGGTGTTGCTGGAACGTAACGAGCTGACATCGGGTTCGACTTGGCATGCTGCGGCCAATACCCACGGTCTGCACGATAACAATAATATTTCAAGACTGCAGTACTACACTATGAAGGTGTACCAGGAGTTAGAGGCAGAAACCGGGCAATCCTGCGGATTACACCATCCCGGATCAATCTATCTGGCCTGCACTAATGACCGTGTGCATCAACTGCGTATTCAGGCCGCGAAGGCCCATGCATTTGACGCAGATTTTTACGAGATTTCTCTGCAGGAGGCAAAGGAGCTGCATCCACTGCTTAATCTGGATAATGTAAAGTGTGCGATGTTCGAACCAATGGCGGGCCATGTAGATCCTTCTGGTGTCACCCATGCCTATGCCAACGGTGCACGCAGGAACGGTGCTGAGATACATCGATTTACCCCTGTAATTGAGACCACTCCCCGACTTGACGGGACCTGGAATGTGGTCACAGAAAAAGGCACGGTGCACGCGGAGCATGTTGTAAATGCCGCGGGCCTATGGGGCAGGGAAGTGGGTCGTCTGGCTGGCCTAGAGCTTCCACTTATGACGATGGAGCACCAGTATTTCGTTACCGAGGAAATCCCGGAGATTGCAGCGCTTGACCGGGAGCTGCCCGCGGTGGCGGACCGAGACATGGAGTACTACCTGCGGCAGGAAGGTAAAGGCCTGCTGGTAGGTGCATATGAAAAAGACGGGCGATTCTGGGCCGAGGATGGCACGCCGCTGGATTTCGGGCATGATCTTCTCCCAGAAGATCTCGACCGAATAACTGACAACGTCATGCGGGCCTGTGACCGAATTCCTGCGCTGGCCGAAGCCGGCGTTAAGCAGGTAATAAATGGCCCCATGATCTGGTCACCGGACTCATCGGCCCTTCTCGGTCCCGCACGGGGACTGAAGAATTACTGGTGCTGCAATGGCATCATTCCAGGGTTTAGCCAGAGTGCCGGGCTTGGCCTGACCCTGGCACAGTGGATTGTAGAGGGTGAGCCGGAGCTGGATATGTTCCCGTGGGATGTGACACGCTTCGGCGACTGGGCGACCAAGGATTATGCTAAAGCCCGAGCCCTGGATACTTACAGTACTCGCTTCAGTATTCACTTTCCTAATGAAGAACGGGAAGCTGGCCGACCTCTCGGTAAACGTCCTGTGTACGATATGCAGCGGGAGATGGGGGCAGTGTTTGGTTTCTCATTTGGATATGAGCATCCGCATTGGTATGCGCCTGAAGGAGTTCTCCAGGAGGATGAGTTTACGTTTGAACGTCCACGTTGGTTCGATGTCATGGGGCAGGAGGCAGAGACACTGCGCACCTCTGTTGGTGTGGTTGATACGTCGAACTTCGCTAAGTACTTAATTTCAGGTCCTAATGCAAGGCAGTGGTTGGACAAGATAATCGCTAACTATGTTCCGAAAGAAAATGGACGTACCTGTCTGACACCATTACTCGGTTTACGCGGGGGACTGGCGGGAGATTTTACCGTCGCCCGCCTTGAGGACGATAAACTGTTCATGATCGGGTCAGGTATCGCTGAGGACTACCACTGCAGGTTATTCGATCAATATTTACCCGCCGAAGGAGTAAGCTTTGAATCGCGGACCCAGGCCATGTGCGGCTTTAATGTTGCGGGTCCCAATGCGCGTAAGCTGATGGAGAGCATGACCGCTATGTCCTGGGGAAATGACGACCTTCGATTTATGCGTAATCGTGTCATTAATTTCGACGGCTATGAGGTGATCGTTATCCGGGTATCGTTTACTGGTGATCTCGGTTACGAGATGTATGTAGCTGAAGAAAATCAGCTACGCCTTTACCAATCCATTTTTGAGCATGGCAAGGATCTGGGTATCCGACCTGTGGGATCGCGTGCCCTTGGCTCCATGCGCATTGAAAAAGGCTATGGCAGCTGGAGTCGCGAGTATTCGCCCGAGTGGTATCCCACCGAGTCGAGAATGGATTTTCTGGTCAAAACAGACAAGCCGGTATTCCATGGCCGAGAAGCCTATATGAAGATAAAGGATCAGCCTCCGCGTCAACTAATGTGCAATTTTCAAATTGATACCAAACCAGGTAAGGACGGTGCGGATGCGTGGGGCGGAGAAGCCATATTCCGCAATGGCAAATACGTGGGTCGTATCACGTCCGGATCCTACAGTTTTACGTTTAATACCTCTGTTGCGATTGGCTACGTGGATGCTGATCAGGCAAACCCGGGAGAGGATTTTGAAGTCGCTGTACTAGGTATCCCTACTAAGGCCAGGTTGCTCGAAAAGCCATTGTTCGATCCGAATGGAGAAAAACTTAGAGCCTAAAAAGTGTGGCGTGATTTGGGGTCGCTAATACATCGAGTTAAAAAAGGAGGTTCCGTTTATTCGGAGCCCCGTTAGGGGCAAGCAGAGTAAATCCATCGCAAACACTGGCCAATTCTAAGGCCAACTCTGAGGTTTAGTCGCGTGAACTAAAGTAATCCCGATTTATTTGCACACTTAATCCTATCGTTTGATATGGCAGCCCTGGCATTGCCCCACGAGACGCCCTGCAGGGTAGTAATCAGGCGGGTCCGCCTGCGCAGCGCTGCGTGCCATTGAAAGCTTGTCGCGAAAATTTTCCATGTGTTGGTCTATGAGAGGGTGGTTAGATTCTTTCCCACCTGTATTGAGAGACCGGGAAATGATTTCTATATTTGAAAGTTCAGCATTGACCTCTTCTTTCTTGTTCGCTGATTGGTATTCTGTGTCAGAAAGTAATCTATCTAACTTGCCGATGCTGATCGCCATTTTCTGCATAGACGTCCTTACCTCCTGACTTTCCAGATAAACGAAATCAGGCGGGTATGTGGCTTTGCGAATTTCGGCGCACCCTCCTAGCACTGCCGAAGCAAGTAGCACTGCGATCAAACTCAGAGGCGCATATGGGGCCTTTTTTGCAGATTTGGACTTAATCAAGTTATGCTTTCTAAATGTGCGTGTGTACCATTCTACGCTATCAACTCACAGCTGAATTAGGTTGATTTCGATCAAGTCAGTACACAGATGTTGGTCTATAAAATCGTTTAAATTTTTACGGGCACAAATTATTTAGTTGCTTCGAGAATAGTGAAATAAAACCAAATTATCGACTAATAATTAAATGCAATCAATGTCGTAAGACCACATGTTTCTAACAGGCTGAACAAAACTCTAGAATTAGCCAGTTATCAAATTGGGTGATGGTCAGAGCGAGCAAGCGGGAAGCTTTTTACGGCACCGCGTGTCGTCAGCCTGATGAAGGCTGGAAAGTGCAGAGTTAAAGTCGAAGTATTTCTTATACTTGAACCTAAATGACTGCTTATGCAATGTCGGCTGAACTAATCTGGCTGCGCACCTACTGACTTGAGCTAGTCTGGTGCGATGGATTTTTCTCGGCGCCTGCGCTGCACCCAAAATATCAATCCTAACAACAGCGTGGCCGGGATATAGAATACCTCCTTCGGCACACGATCTTTCTCGCTTCGGATTACGCCCACCTCTACCGGTTGGTCACCATAATAATCGAACGACTTTCCAATTGACTCGAAAAATGGGGTGCCCGGAAAAGGTTCCTCAATCAGGGCCCTGTCATTTTCCATAACTATATTAAGACCCGCAGTCTGCAACCGATCCGGGGCTTTTGCTTCATCACCGACCGGAACAAGTATAGTGGTACTGGTGATATCTCCGCTGTCAAAATCCGGCCCCTTGACCGTCATGGTGATAACACTGCCAGGCGCCGCGTCGCCTACGACCTCATAGATCATCGAAGGGGAAAGATCGTCGAAGGGCGGATCGACCCGATCGAGCCAGAATCCGGGTCGGAAGAGGGTAAATGCCACTAATAATAACGCGACGGACTCCCATATCCGATTGCGTATAACCAGCCAGCCCTGAGTGGCGGAGGCAAATAGCATCATCGCAATGACAGCCACCACAAACACGAAAATAGCCTTAGCTGGAGATACATCGATCAGCAGAAGTTCCGTGTTAAATATAAACAGAAAGGGCAGCAGCGCGGTTCGAATGTCATAAGCGAATCCTTGCAGGCCTGTTCTAATCGGGTCACCGCCCGAGATCGCTGCCGCCGCGAATGCTGCAAGGCCTACAGGGGGCGTGTCGTCAGCCAGTATGCCAAAGTAGAACACGAAGAGGTGAACAGCGATCAAAGGTACGATCAGACCGTTGGCAGCCCCAAGGGTTATAATCACCGGGGCCATCAGCGAGGACACCACGATGTAGTTTGCCGTAGTGGGCAGACCCATACCGAGAATTAGACTCATCACGGCAACCAGGATAAGCATCAGAATCAGGCTGCCTCCGGACAGAAATTCGACGAATTCCCCGACGACCTGATGGGCTCCTGTAAGGGAAATTGTGCCTACGATGATTCCTGCTGCACCAGTGGCCACACCAATACCGATCATGTTCCGTGAGCCGGAAATCATGCCATCCACCCATTCTCCAACACCGCGCCTGAAGGCTGTGCCCAGATGACCGCTGCCGCGAAAAATCGCTTTAATCGGGTGCTGCGTAAGCGCGACTGTAATCATGGCAATGGTGGCCCAGAAGGCGGAAAGTCCCGGTGAGAGTCTTTCTACGATGATGCACCAGATCAAGATAACAATTGGCAGAATGTAGTAAAGCCCTGTAATGGCGGTGGCACCGGCCCTCGGCAATTCGGTTATTGGAGCATCGGGCGAATCGACAGTCAGATCAGGATGACGTGACGCAAGCCACAGCAGTATCAGGTAAAAGACCGAACAGCCAATCACCACGATGGTGAATGCCATATCAGGAGCGGCTGTTTTGATCCACCCCATTCCGTAATAGACGATCAGTCCGAGTATCGCGATACCGATAAACCCACCAAGAAACCCGATAATCTTGGTAGCAAATGTAAGTGTAGAGGGGGGCTTCTTTAGCCCTTTAAGATCCATTTTCATGGCCTCAAGATGCACGATATATACCAATGCAATATAGGACACCAGTGCAGGCACCAGGGCATGTTTGATGATATCGGTATAAGCAATACCGGTAAACTCAGAAATGAGGAAGGCGGCAGCGCCCATCACGGGCGGGGTGAGCTGGCCATTGGTAGAGGACGCGACCTCTACCGCTCCTGCTTTCTCCGGGGAAAAACCGGTACGTTTCATCAACGGAATCGTAAACGTGCCGGTTGTCACGGTATTGGCAATCGACGATCCGGAATAAAGTCCGCTCAGCGCCGAAGCCACTACTGCAGCCTTTGCAGGGCCGCCGCGAAAGTGGCCGAGGAGGGCAAAAGCAATCTTGATAAAGAAATTTCCCGCACCGGCCTTTTCCAGGATCGATCCAAATAGCACAAACAGAAAGATCAGAGATGCCGAGACACCCAGGGCGACGCCGAAAACGCCTTCGCTTTGCATCCAGTAGTGCCACATGGCCTTGCCATAAGAGGCGCCCTTCCAGCGGATGGCATCGGGCAGGTTATCCGAGTGACCGAAAAACACATAAAGTACAAATACAGAAGCAACGATTACCAGCGGTAAACCGAGGGCGCGATAGACGGTTATCCCCAATACCAGCATACCGATTGTGGATATAACCAGATCACCACCAGTTGGCAATCCCGCGCGAACTGCTATTTCGTTGCGCAACACCACGATATATAGACACGACATAATTCCAAGGGCCGCCAGAAGCCAGTCGTACCAGGGAATCGTGTCGCGAGGACTCGATTTGAAAAGCGGGAAAGCCATCGCGGCGAGAAACAGGGCAAACGCAAGGTGAATCAGGCGGGCATTGGAGTTGGTCACCACCAGACTGATGCCGGTCATATCAGTCAGTGTAAACGGCAGATTGGAAGCGATATAGAGCTGAAACAATGCCCAGATAAATGCCACTCCTGGTATCAGGTTGCGCATTAACCCTTGTGGATTTCGCGCACCGGTATCAACCGATGCGACAAGATCGTCCGCGGTTACGCCAGTCTTGGCGCTAGTTTCTGAATTGCCTGCCATAGTATTTTTTCCTTCGTGTTTTATTTAATAGAAGTTCAAAAAATTGGAAACCGACCAGTGTCAGACTACCCAGGCGAAGTTTTATCGACCGCGAAGGTGCTTGGAATACATAAAGAAGGTCGTTGGGCCCAAAAAAAAGGGCGGCCTCTCGCCGCCCTTATTGTGGGCTGTTTACATCCAGCCGCGTTCTTTGTAGTACTTTATTGCGCCATCATGCAGCGGCGCCGAGATGGCATCTGTGATCATCTCCTCTTCGGTAAGGTTTGCAAACGCCGGATGAAGTTTTTTAAACTGATCAAAATTATCGAATACGGCCTTTACAACTACGTACACTGCGTCTTCCGATACATCGGCGCTGGTGACAAATGTCGCGCCAACACCAAAGGTCTGTATATCGGCATCATTGTTATACATTCCGGCGGGGATCACGGCTTTACGATAATAGGGATTATCCGTAACCAGTTTGTCGATTTCAGGACCCTCCACGCTCACAAGATGCGCTGCGCAGGTTGCCAGAGATTCCTGGGTGAGTGCGGATGGATGCCCCACGAGCCAGAAATAGGCGTCGATCTTGCCGTCACACACAGCTTGTCCGGTTTCCGCTGATTTCATCTCTGCCGCCAGTTTAAGGTCGCTGCGCTGCCAGCCCAGAGCTGTCTCGATAACTTCCCAGGTGCCACGGGTGCCGGAACCAGCGTTGCCTATGTTGAGGCGTTTGCCTTTGGCGTCGGTGAGTGTGTTGATACCCGAATCGTCGCTGGCAATGACCGTGACCGGTTCAGGGTGTACGGAAAACACCGCGCGCAGGTTTTCGAACGGCCCTTGATCCGCAAATTCCGAGGTGCCGTTATAAGCGTGATACTGCCAGTCAGACTGTGCGACGCCAAATTCAAGTTCGCCTGCACGTATGGTATTGATATTGTAAATTGAGCCACCGGTCGATTCGGCCGAACAGCGAATTCCGTGTTCTTTGCGGTCTTTATTTACCAGCCGGCAAATGGCGCCGCCGGTAGGATAATAAACACCGGTGACGCCGCCGGTACCTATGGAAATGAATTGCTGATCTTGTGCTTGGACGGCTCCGGCGGCCATACCTGCTAGCGCGATGTTGGCGGCAATTACGCAACCGAGAAGTGATTTTTTCATAGTGTAAACTCTTTGTTGTGGTGTATTAAAAATGACTCACGGCAAAATCTAGGATAAGTCATCAACATAACTAAAACAAATCACGCTGCAGAGTTCTTGAACAAGATTAATCTGACTCTCGCAGCGCTTCATTTTTTGTTTGTAATAGCTAGTAGATAACAAACTACTGTGAAATGTCAAAGAGATTGGAGAGGTAGAATATATAGTTTAGCAATTTCAAACAGTTTTACTAGTTATATCAATAGGATATTAGCAAAAATGCGTCGCGCTATCGTTGCAGTGTTATTGAACCTGCAAGACTTTCAGGTCTGCAGAACGACTTTGGGTGCCGCACATTTACCCTCTAGCAGATCACGAAAAGCCGCTGCGCCTTCCGCGAGAGGTCGTTGCTCCAACCAGCTCAGTCCTCCCAACGCTCCGCTGTACAGCTTGTCTAGGGTGACACGCATGTCGACCGGTGAGTAGGTGTAACAACCAATAAAGGTGATTTCCTGTAATGTCAGGCGTCTGATGTCCATTCCCCCTTTATTGTCCATGAGCCCGATGTGGACGATCACGCCACCTGGTTTTACTGAATTTACCGCCATAGTTCGCGTCGACTCCCCCCCAACGGCGTCAAGAATTATGTCGAAATCCGATTCCCTTGGCGGTTTTGAAATCGGGTCAAAAGCTTCGAGCGAAGTATGCTGGCGCACCGTGTTGAGACGCAGCTCATTGGTCTCAGCGATCTTCAGGTTCTCAACTCCTTTATCCTTAAGAATTAGCGCAGTTAGCAGCCCTACAGATCCTGCACCAACGACCAGAGCCCGGCATTCGCTAATGGGTCGGTGTAGCGTTCGTTCTCCGAGCAATACCGCATGTAAAGCAGTTGCGCCGGGTTCGGTCAGTGCGGCTTGAGCGCTATTCATATCTTCCGGTACTGGAATCAGGTTTCTTTCTGGAATCGCAATACGCTCGGCAAAAGCGCCAGCGCGATACATGCCAATCAGATCCCGCTGCGCGCAAAGGTTTTGCCGGCCATCTAGACATTCGTTACATTCACCACAGGTGATCAATGGATTGAGTACGACTTTGCGACCGGGCTCCGATCCTTCAACTACCGTACCCACCGCTTCGTGGCCCAGTATCAGTGGTGGCACCCGTCGGGAGTCGTGTCCGAGGTAAGCATGCATGTCGGACCCGCAAATTCCAACAGATTCAATTGCAACCAGAGCGTCATCGGGTTCAGATACGGGTGCGGGCTCTTCCCGATAAGTCATTTCCTTATTCGCGGTATATACGAGTGCCTTCATAGGGTTATTCCAAATCTTGGGTTTCTGGATCCGTTCACCAGTACAGATGAGCTGTCGCAGGAGAACGTCGAGTTAGGTTATTTAGCGGTAAATCCACCGTCTACGTAGAGCGTTTGCCCGGTAATAAAAGACGATGCCGGTGAAGCAAACAAAACCGTAGCGCCGAATAAGTCGTCAAGTTCACCATTGCGTCCAATAGTGGTCTGATTTGCCGCCCAGTCACGGGTATCTGAATTGGAAAATACAGGCCCGGTGAGTTCGGTCGGAAAAAATCCCGGTGCAATGGCGTTACAGGTGATGCCGAATTTTGACCAGGCTTCTGACATCGCTCGAGTGAGCTGGCAGATTCCTGCTTTGGACGCTCCGTAGGGCAATCCGTTGGGAAATGCGCGAGCAGATTGCAGCGAGGCGATGTTGATAATTCGACCGTAACCTCGAGCGCGCATACCCTCGAGGAAACATCTGGAGAAGAAGAATGGTGTCGCCAGGTTTATATTCAGGGTTTTATCCCAGCTCTCAAGAGATACCTGATCCGTCGGCTGGCGCAGATTAATTCCCGCTGCATTGATTAAGCCGTCAACTGTACCAAAAGCTTCAGTGCATGCAGTCGCGACCTGTTCCAGATTTCCTCGATCCTGCAGATCCGCGACAACGTAGCCGCACTGGCTCAATTTTTCAATTTCAATGCACGCTGATTCAAGTTCTTGTTTGCGGCGTGCGACCAGCACCACATTAGCGCCGGCTTCTGCAAGGAATCCAGCCATAGCCCGCCCGATTCCGGAACTTGCGCCTGTGACCACAAATGTCCTGTCGGCTAAACCGAACTTCTGTTCCAGTAACTTAGCTTTCATACGCGCTGGTTGGCCTGATCAGAGGCCGAGATCAAACTCCTCATTGGGAAAATACTTTGCTAAGCGGTCGTCTCCAGTTCGGGCATGGCCTTCCATGCCCTCTGATCGTGAAATCCGCGCGGTGACGGCCCCCACATCGCGATTTGAGGCTTCGTTCATGCGTTGCCAGGTGAGTACCTTGATAAATTTACTCACGCTCAAACCCCCGGTGTAACGCGCTGCCCCTTTGGTAGGTAGTATGTGATTGGTTCCGGAACACTTATCCCCATAAGCCACTGTAGTTTGTTCACCGAGAAATAATGAACCATAGTTGCTCAAATTTGCCAGCCACCAGTCCAAATTATCGCACTGTACTTCAAGATGTTCTGGCGCATATTGATCGCTGATCTTTACCGCTTCTTCGGCGCTGTCAACCAAAGCAATTTCACCGTAATCCTTCCACGCTGTCTCTGCGGTGGTTCGGTTGGGCTCTGCTAGTCTATCGATGTATTTGGGCATTAGCGCTATCACCTGCTCTGCAAGCTGTCGTGAAGTGGTCACCAGCCAGGCAGGGGAGTCGAGCCCATGTTCGGCCTGTCCGACCAGATCTGAGGCAACGATCTTCGGGTCGGCACTTTGGTCAGCAATAACGAGAATTTCGGTAGGGCCGGCAAACAAATCAATTCCAACCCGGCCAAACAAAATTCGTTTTGCTTCTGCGACAAACCGGTTTCCCGGTCCAACTAGAATATCCGCAGGATGGCCGGTAAAAAGGCCGAAGGCCAGTGCTGCAATACCCTGCACACCGCCTAATGCAAGGATCGTATCTGCTCCTGCCAAATCTGCGGCGTAAAGAATTGCAGGATGAACTCCATGATGCTTGTGGGTAGGAGAGCAAGCAATGATCTGTTTAACCCCGGCGACCTTGGCGGTCGTCACGCTCATAATTGCCGAGGCAATATGCGCGTAGCGCCCCCCTGGAATGTAACAGCCCGCAGTGTTGACCGGGATCAATCGCTGACCGGCATAAAGTCCAGGCGATAGTTCAGTCTCAAATTCACCCATGCTGGCCAGCTGAGCCTCCGCAAAGCTATGTACCCTGGCATGGGCGAACTGGATATCATGACGAGTTTGCTCCGAGAGCGATTCCGCCGCCTTATGAACCTCATCTTTGGAAATGATGATTTCCTTTTCCCAGCCGTCAAGTTGTTTTGCATATTCCCTGGCTTTTGCTTCTCCTTCGGCTTCCAGTTCCGCCAACATGTTTTGCACGATCTGACGTGTGTCATCCTCTCCCGTGGAAGGTGTTTTATTGGCCTTCTTAATTAATTCCATACTTACTCACTCATCACCTCAGGCAAACACATAGATTTTAATTCCTCCTCTGGTTTGGTTTGGTTTGTATCAGGGGGATCCTTAACGAACCTTCCTGTGCAGATTTGGTAATGGTCCAAACGCGTCCAAACCGGATAAGGAGTATGGTACGTGCGAATACCGAATAGCAATAAAAATATCCAGACCAGGAAGTTTCAAATTAAGCATAAAATGAGACCCCTGGTTCCATTTTGTCAGAAAGCCTGAGCCCCTGCAATTTGTAGAGATGCGGATGGTGTTAAGGCCAAGAATGAAATCTTGGTCCATTTGCCTCCGCTTTAGGGCATCTGGCGCCTGATGCGCGTTCTGCTTGGGGCTGGACCTGCAAATCCGAGAATAATTATGGCTTCGGCGCTGACACCCTGATTTTTTCAGGATGACGGTGGTAAGGGTGAGGATGATCGCGATATCAGGCCCAATCCTGTTTGACCATGTCAGCACATTTTTCTCCGATCATGATAGTCGGCGCATTGGTATTGCCTGATACGATATTTGGCATGATCGATGCATCGGCTATTCGCAGTCCTTCGATTCCGTGGACCCGAAGACGGGTATCGACCACGGCCTGGGGATCGCTGTCTGGTCCCATTTTGCAGGTGCAGGCGGGATGATAGATAGTCGTAGCGGTGTTGCGCGCGTGTTCAAGCAATTGCTCATCCGTCTGTATATGTTCACCGGGATCATGCTCTCCGGTGATCAGTGGTTTTAACGCTGGCATACCGGCAATCCGGCGTGACACCTTCATACCGTCTATTGCAATCTGGCAATCCAGGTCCGTGCTGAGGTAATTTGGCTGAATGGATGGGTATTCATATGGGTCCGCTGAATTGATATTGACTTCCCCTTTGCTCGACGGGCGCAACTGGCAGACCGAAGAAGTGAATGCGGAAAAATCGTGCGTGCCTTCTCCCGGGCTATCGGAGCTAAGTGGCTGATAGTGGAATTGGATATCTGGTCGTTCAACGCCATCCCGGGAGCGCGTGAAGATTGCCACCTGACTCGCTGCCATAGCCATCGGCCCGGTGCGAAACGCCATGTATTCCAGTCCGATCAGCATTTTTCGCAGTGGATTACTGATCTCATCATTCAATGTCGGCTGACGGCATTTGTATACTGCTCGGATTTGCAGATGATCCTGAAGGTTCTTACCGACCCCAGGCAAATCCACTACGCTGTCGAGGCCCAATTTTTGGATTAAGCTACCCGGTCCAATGCCAGATATCTGAAGAATTTGCGGTGAGCCAATAGCGCCAGTACTGAGTATAGTTTCCCGGGAAGACACCGCATGCTGAATCTGTCGTTTGTGAAGGTACTCCACTCCTGTGACTCGGTTCCTTTCCAGAAGTAGTCTTGACACCTGCGCGGAGGTGATAATTGTCAAGTTTGGGCGCGATCGAGCAGGTTTCAAATAACCGGTCGCGGTGCTGCAACGCCAGCCTTTACGCGCAGTAAGCTGGAAGTATCCAACCCCTTCCTGGGTAGGGCCGTTGACATCATCATTTGGTGGAATTCCAGATTCAATAGCGGCCTGAATAAATGCGTCCGTAATTTTTCTACGCAGGCGAATATTAGATACGGATAAAGGGCCTCCCGAACCATGATAATCATCGGCGCCGCGCTCTTGATCTTCGGAACGTTTAAAGTAGGGCAGCACATCCTCAAAGCTCCAACCGGGATTTCCTGCCGCATCCCAAAGGTCGTAATCTTCAGGCTGGCCTCTCACATATAAAAGTCCGTTAAGAGAGCTTGATCCTCCCAGAACCTTTCCGCGGGGCCACTTGAGCTGGCGGCCGTTTAAGCCGGGGTCAGGATCAGTGATATAACACCAGTCAACCGCCGGGTTGTGCATGGTCTTGAAGTATCCGACCGGTATGTGAATCCAAGGATTCCAGTCTTTGGCACCCGCTTCCAATAACAAAACTCTGACCTCAGGATCCTCGCTCAACCGGTTTGCGATAACACATCCCGCGGAACCTGCTCCGACAACGATATAGTCATAGCTTTCTTTTTCTTCAATCATACCAGGGTCAATTCGGATTCAATTGATAGAGGAATAACCACGCTACATTTGAAATCGGGGCTTTACAGTCCCCGTCCCGTTGCGGTTTTCGGCTAAGGGAAAAGAGTTTCTGCGAATGCTTAATCGAGGTTTATCAGACTCTTAAGGCTCTTTTTACGCTTCTTTTCCTTGGCATCGAAATCTTCTAGACAGCTGCCTTGAACAACCATTGCGCACTCGAGGTAATCGACAATCTCAACCACGGCGGCGCGGATCGCTTTGCCTGCGGGGGTTTTTTTATACTTGCCTAAGTCCCCTGAGAATTTGCCTCGGGACAAGCCTAAATTGAATCCGAAGCCGCCGCTTCTCGCTTCAACAGTTCTGTTGTAGGCGATTTCCCCTGAGTTAGTATCGACTACCCGCAGGTCGAGCGCCATATATGCCTTATTGTTCTTACCCCCGATCCTGACCCCTGAAATGGTAAATCCTCCACCGGTGCCTTCTGTGTTTTCCTCGTATGCTGTCACCGTGCCCAGCACAAGGTACTGCGCACCAGTCAGTTCACCGATTTTAGAGCGGGTGCCCTTGGATATTCGCCCGGATGCCGACAAATCCTGCTCATCTAGAACCGTATAGAGCTTGTCTCGCTCAACTACGCTAAAACTGCCGTTGTTCGCTAGTTCATTAGTAACCATACTGGCCAGATCTCTTCCAACCCCTCCATACCACCAGTATGCGCCAGAAGTATTGCTGAAATCCGCCACTCCAAGCCTGGGTTCAGAAGCCAGGGTGTGACTGGTAGCGAAACCGGTGAAAATTACGACCAGTAACGCAATTCTAAGTGTTTTCATCGAATAACCCTCGCCTTTGGAATGATAACTTTCTATTTTTGTATAGGTGCAATTATAGTGGACAGTCGGGCTGTCGTCCTGTGAACTATTCACTTTTCGGCTGTAAACCTGTCGCTAGTGCGTATTGATATATCTACTCCAATGCTTATATATACCCCAGTGATCTAGTGGATTCGGCATGCAAACAGACCTAAGTATCAGCAACGACGCTGTTGCGCGTATTAACCAGCTTCTAGCCTCAAAGGAAAATCCGGGACTTATGCTCAGGATATATATCCAGGGCGGTGGTTGCTCGGGCTTCCAGTACGGTTTCCAGTTTGATGACACCGCGCAGGAAGATGACATTGCTATCGAGCAATCCGGCATCAAGGTCGTCGTCGATATGCTTAGCTTGCAGTATCTGGGTGGCGCAGAGATCGATTTCAAGGACGACATCATGGGCAGCCGGTTTCTGGTCAATAATCCAAATGCCTCCGCCACCTGCGGGTGCGGCTCTTCGTTCTCTATTTAGTCTCCTGGTTTTTCTCACACGTCCTGAGCGGTAATCCTAGTTGAGGCCGCTGATATAACAAGTGTGTTGCAGCGCAAAATATTATTGCATCACCTGAGTAAGGCGCAGGCGCTCCTCGACTCGCCTTTATTCAGACTCTGAATTTAAGCGATATAAAATTCCCACAAAAAAAATGTTGGAAAACCTTGTGCATCAGGAACCCAGACCCCACTTACCCCGGCATAGAGCAGCCAATAATCATCGACAATGACAACCAAGCAGATAGACCCTGAATTTAGTGAAGATCCAGAACATGCGAGGGCCGTCGAGGACGAGACATTGTCCGACAATACTGTGGTCTCAAAAGGGGCTCAGGAGGATGAGTCTGCCCGTGGTAAAGACCAGAAAACAGAAGGCCAAGCAATTGATCAGATGGATGAGGATAGCGGCTCTTCATTCGGTGAGGACCGGGACGACATCGCTAACCTGTCTGCGACGGAACTGGCTGATGCACTGATGGCCGCCAGGAGCCAAATCAATGAGATGAAAGATGGCTTTTTAAGGGCCAAGGCTGAGATGGAGAACATTCGCCGCCGGTCGCAGAATGAGGTTGTTTCCGCGCGAAAATACGCTATTGAGGGGTTTGCTCAAGAGTTGCTGAATGTGTTTGACAGCCTGGATCAGGCGGCTCAAGTGGAATTGCACGAGGGCGCGGGAGAAGCCGTCGAGAAAATGAAGGAAGGCTTGGGGCTGACATTGAAACAGATGGAATCTGTAATGAATAAGTTTGCGGTGACAGAGGTGGAAGCAGGGCCGGGTGTAAAGTTCAACCCTGAGCAGCATCAGGCGATCAGCATGGTTGCCTCGGATCAGGTGGAATCTAATCACATTATCGATGTGATGCAAAAAGGTTTTATTTTAAAGGATCGATTGCTCAGGCCGGCGATGGTTGTAGTGGCGAGCTAAGGCAGTTGGTGGGTTCAAAGAACAGCAGCGGACTAATTTAGGTATATATAACCTTGTAATATCAAGGGTTAATCCACATATTTGACCGCAGTTAAGACAATTTATACAGAATCTAGAAGAGGATTATAGATAATGGCTAAGATCATTGGTATTGATTTGGGTACGACTAACTCGTGCGTAGCGGTAATGGAGGGCGATAAGCCTAAGGTCATCGAAAATAGTGAAGGGGATCGCACGACACCTTCAATTGTCGCCTTTACCAAGGATGACGAAGTGCTGGTTGGGCAGTCGGCAAAGCGGCAATCCGTAACCAATCCTGAAAATACGGTTTTCGCTGTTAAGCGATTGATCGGACGGCAGTTTGATGAAGATGTGGTGCAGCGTGATATCGATATCATGCCTTACAAAATCATCAAGGCGAAAAACGGTGATGCCTGGGTCGAAGCGGGTGGAAAGCAAATGGCGGCTCCAGAGATTTCGGCACGTATTCTTCAAAAGATGAAGCAAACCGCGGAAGACTATCTTGGAGAGAAGGTCAAAGAAGCGGTTATTACTGTGCCTGCTTATTTTAACGATTCCCAACGTCAAGCCACTAAGGATGCTGGGAAGATCGCCGGCCTTGATGTTAAGAGAATAATCAATGAGCCTACCGCAGCCGCACTTGCATACGGCATGGATAAGGCCAAAGGCGATCGCAAGATCGTTGTATATGACCTGGGTGGCGGCACTTTCGATGTATCGGTAATTGAAATTGCTGAAATAGAGGGTGAGCATCAATTCGAAGTTTTGTCTACTAATGGTGATACCTTTCTCGGTGGTGAGGATTTTGATAGACGCTTGATCGATTACCTGGCAGACGGATTTAAGAAGGATCAGGGTATGGACCTTAGGGGCGATCCGCTCGCTATGCAGCGTTTAAAAGAGGGCGCCGAGAAAGCCAAAATTGAACTTTCTTCCAGCACCCAAACTGAAGTCAACCTGCCCTATATCACCGCGGATGCAAGTGGGCCGAAACACCTTAACCTGAAGTTAAGCCGTGCAAAGCTTGAGTCCCTGGTAGACGATTTGATGCAAAGCACGCTTGAGCCATGCAAGATTGCTCTTAAGGATGCCGGACTCTCGGCATCGGAAATAGATGATGTAATTATGGTCGGTGGGCAGACGCGTATGCCCAAGGTGCAGGAACTAGTGAAGAACTTCTTTGGCAAGGAGCCGCGAAAGGATGTCAATCCAGACGAGGCAGTGGCAATGGGCGCCGCCATTCAAGGTGGTGTGCTTGGTGGTGATGTAACTGATGTGCTTTTGCTTGACGTGACGCCCCTATCCCTCGGTATCGAGACCTATGGTGAGGTCATGACCAAGCTGATCGAAAAGAACACCACGATTCCAACCAAAGCAACGCAGGTTTTTTCAACTGCAGCAGATAATCAAAATGCGGTAACGGTGCACGTACTGCAGGGTGAGCGTGAAATGGCTGGCGGCAATAAGTCGCTGGGGCGCTTTGATCTGACAGAAATTCCTCCTGCGCCTCGCGGCGTGCCGCAAATAGAAGTTACCCTGGATATTGACGCCAACGGCATCCTCAACGTATCTGCTAAAGACAAGGCGACAGGCAAGGAGAATAAGATTGTGATCAAGTCCAGTTCGGGTTTGTCAGATGATGAAGTTGATAGAATGGTCAGGGACGCCGAGGAGCATGCTGACGAAGATCGCAAAGCCCGTGAGCTTGTAGATGCCCGGAACCAGGGGGAAGCCATGATCCATGGCGTCCAAAAATCAATGGAAGAACTGGGAGACAAGCTTGATTCGGGGGAGAAGTCGAATATTGAGTCTGCGATTTCCGAACTCGAAGAAGCGCTCAAGGGCGAGGACAAAGAGTCGATCACCAGTAAGACAGAAGCATTAACTCAGGCGAGTCATAAAATGGCCGAGCAACTGTATTCCCAGGGAGCAGACGATGCAGGCACCGCAGACGCAGGCGAAGAATCGTCTGGCAGAGGGCAAACCCAAAGTTCGGATGATGTGGTTGATGCAGAGTTTGAAGAAGTTGACGATAGCGACAAAAAAGCGTGATTTATATTTAGTCTGATCAAAGTTTAGGTAAGTCTGTTGGGGCGGGATCAGGTTGGTCCCGCCTTCGTGCGTTTAGGATAATATGTCAAAAAGAGATTATTACGAGGTCCTTGGGGTAGATCGCAGTGCTGGCGCTGATGATCTGAAAAAAGCCTATAGACGGTTGGCCATGAAGTACCACCCAGATCGAAATCAAGGAGACGATAGTGCCGAAGTTAAATTCAAGGAAGCTAAGGAGGCCTATGATGTATTGTCCGACTCGCAGAAAAAAGCAGCATACGACCAGTTTGGCCACGCAGGTGTGGATCAATCAGCCGGCATGGGCGGCGGCGGGTTCAGTGGCGGCGTAGGCGATATTTTCGGGGACATTTTCGGCGACATTTTTGGCGGCGGAGGTGGTGGTAGCCGGCGTCAAAGTCGTGGTGCAGATCTGCGCTATAACCTTGAGTTGAGTCTCGAAGAGGCGGTTCAAGGAGTGGATAAAAAGATCCGCGTACCGAGGATGTCAGATTGCGCCACCTGCAAAGGCAGCGGCGCGCGACCCGGATCTGAACCCAAGAGCTGCGGAACCTGTAACGGGCAAGGACAGGTGCGAATGCAGCAGGGATTTTTCTCCGTGCAACAAACCTGTCCACAGTGCCGCGGTCGCGGTAGTGTCATCTCCGATCCGTGCTCATCCTGCAATGGACAAGGCATGGTCAGAGACGAAAAGACATTGTCAGTAAAAATACCTGCCGGCGTAGATGAAGGTGATCAGGTGCGACTCAGCGGGGAAGGCGAGAGCGGTGGGCCAAGTACCCGCCCCGGAGATCTCTATGTGCAGGTGCGGATAAAACAGCACGATTTATTTGAAAGGGATGGTGACAATCTGTACTGTGAAGTGCCCGTTAGTTTCAGCACCATGACCTTGGGTGGCAGTATTGAAGTACCTACATTATCAGGCAGGGCGTCTATTAAAATTCCACCGGAAACCCAATCTGAGAAAGTGTTCCGGTTGCGCGGCAAAGGCGTACGCAATGTGCGAAATGGCAACTTGGGTGACCTTTACTCCAAGGTCGTGGTAGAAACCCCGATTAACCTCACTCGCAGGCAAAAGGAGTTAATCAAAGAGCTCGAGGATACGCTCAGTGAAGGTGGGGATCGACATTCTCCGCGAAGCGGCACATGGACATCAAAAATAAAGGCTTTCTTTGATGATCTCGTAACCTGATGTTTATCTCTGGGCTCGTTATAATCAGCGACTTTTAAAATCAGGGGAAACGAGTGGACGTCGAAAAGACCAGTTTGCCTGGTGTAGTAGTGATTAACCCCACAGTGCATGGAGACGAAAGGGGTTTTTTTATGGAAACATTCCATCAGGAAGATTTTGCACAGGCCGGACTTCCAGATCACTTCGTTCAGGACAACCATTCACGATCTGCAAAGGGGGTTCTGCGTGGCTTGCACTTCCAATACCCCCAATGGCAGGGAAAGCTGGTGCGCGCGATCATGGGAGAGATATTTGACGTCGCGGTGGATGTTCGAATTGACTCTCCCAGTCTCGGCGAATGGTTTGGTGTAAATCTCAGTGCGGAGAATAAAAAGCAAATTTATGTACCTCCGGGCTATGCCCACGGTTTTTGTGTGCTCAGTGATATGGCCGAAGTCGTTTATAAATGCACAACACTTTATAAACCCAAAGATGAAATAGGGATTCGCTGGGATGATCCTGAAATTGGCATAGAGTGGCCGGTTGAAAATCCTGTAGTGTCGGAGAAGGATCGTCACGCCGGGCTATTGTCTGAGCTTAATGTTCGATGAGTAATCCTCGTAAAGTGTTGATTTTCGGCAAACATGGCCAGGTCGGCGGTCAGCTGGTAAATCAATTGGCGCAAAGAGAGGAATACGCAGTAGTTGCCACCGATATCGAGGATGTAGATCTGACCGATGATACGGCAACCCGGACACTCGTAATTGAGCAGCGGCCTGATTGGGTCATCAATACTTCGGCGCATACTGCCGTGGACCGCGCTGAAACTGAACGGGAGCTTGCGCATCAATTAAATGCAGTTGCCCCTCGCGTAATTGCCGAAGCTTGTTCGGAAATTGGTGCCGCCATGATTCATTACTCAACAGATTATGTGTTTGATGGCAGTGCGTCGGTGCCCTATGTGGAGACGGACCAACCAAATCCCCAAAGCGTCTACGGTATTACCAAGTTGGAAGGGGAACGCGCGGTGCTGTCTGCGCTTGATCATTCGCTAATATTCAGAACCGCATGGGTCTATTCAAAGGATGGTAAGAACTTTGTCAATACGATGCTGCGCCTGGCTGGCGAACGGAGTGAAATAAAAGTTGTTTGTGATCAGTATGGTAGTCCCACCCTGGCTGACGATCTCGCTGCAATGACAATCGGTGCTCTGGGCCGAGTCGTTGTTGATACAGATTTTTCTGCATATGGGATCTATCATGCTACCGGGCAGGGAGTTGTGAGCTGGGCCGGATTTAGCGGTGAGATTATGCGGTTATCAGGAAACAGCCAGGTAAAGGTCCATCCAATACCTTCTTCAGATTATCCCACCCCAGCGCCCAGACCCGCTTACTCAGTACTTTCAAACCATAAGCTGAAACAGCAGTTTGGACTGGAGTTGCCACATTGGCAGGATGCTCTTGGCCGCTGTCTTGGGTAAATCTGAAGAAGCTGCCGTCGAGGCTCTCGGAGAGAAAGGGCCGTTTCACACCAGGCTGGATGGGTTTACGCCGCGAACGGGACAGCAACAGATGGCCGCATCGGTGGCGGATACACTTGCACTGGGTGGAACCCTGGTTGTGGAGTCAGGAACAGGCACAGGAAAAACCTTTGCCTACCTGGTGCCGATCTTGCTAGGTGGCGATCGCACTATTATTTCAACTGGCACGCGCCATCTTCAGGATCAGATATTTCATCGTGATCTTCCTGCTGTCGCAGAAATTCTTGATCGCCAGGTGAATGCCGTAATGTTAAAAGGGCGATCCAACTACCTGTGTCGTTACCGCTTACGTTATAACAGCGGGCAGACCGAGCTGGTCGGCAAATCATCCGATCTGTCATTTAATATTATTGAAAGGTGGGCTTCCAGCACCAGAACAGGTGATATTGCGGAAGTGAGTGAAATCAGTGATCAGGCGCCGGTCTGGAAGGAAGTAACTTCAACTGTGGATAACTGCCTCGGAGGGAAGTGCCCGGAATTCAAGAAATGTTTTGTGACCAAAGCGAGACAGAGCGCAATGGATGCGGATGTGGTGGTAGTGAATCACCACCTGTTTTTCTCTGACCTTACGCTCAAGGATGACGGCTTTGGAGAATTGTTGCCAAACTATGATGCAGTGGTATTCGACGAAGCTCACACACTTTGTGATGTTGCTTCTAATTTTTTTGGATTTTCGATATCGAGTTTTCAAATACGTGATCTTTGTGCCGATATATCGAAAGTTGAGAAAGAAGAAAAGAGTGGCACGGATTTCAATGCCGTAATTCCACCACTGGAGCAATCGGTAGATCGGCTGCTGGTCGAGTTAGCCAGCTGTGCGGATCTCTCAGTCGATGTGTCCGCGGTTGATACACCAGGTTTTCGCAGTGCTCTTGAAACGTTGCAAATTCGTATAGGCCTATTATTGGAGCAGCTCGAAGTTGCGTCGATTGCGGGAGAAGGGTTGGATCGGTGTTACCAGCGCGCATTACAAATGCAAGAGCGACTGGATCTTTGGATTGAAGGTAGGGACCACAATCTTGTGCGCTGGCTAGGTGTTGGGCAGCGCTCTTTTCGCCTCCAGGCCACTCCACTTCGAATAAGGAACCGATTTATTGAAATTATGCAGCGCGCAAAATCGTGGATATTTACTTCAGCGACGCTTGCGATAGGTGACGATTTTACTGCGTTTAGCAGTCAACTTGGGCTAGAGGAGGGACAGCATGCCAGATGGCAGAGCCCGTATGATTTTACCCAAAATGCACTGCTTTATCTGCCGACAGATATGCCAGAACCTCGTGAATATGCATACCCGGACCGTCTTGTGGAGGTCATCCTCGAAGTGACCGGTGCCAGTCAGGGAAGAGCATTTTGTCTATTTACCAGCCATGCGATGATGAACAGGGTCGCGCGAATACTCAAAAAACAGTGTCGTTGGCCTCTGATGATCCAAGGTGAAGCGCCAAGAAGTGAACTAATGGATCGTTTCCAGCGAACCGCAAACAGTGTATTGCTTGGAACTTCCAGTTTCTGGGAAGGGGTTGATATTAAAGGGGACGCGCTGTCCTGTGTGATTATTGATAAATTGCCGTTCGCGCCTCCAGGAGATCCTGTATTAAAGAGTCGTCTGCAAGTCTGTGAAGAAGAAGGCGGTAATCCGTTTATGGAAATTCAGGTTCCTGCTGCGGCGATCTCTCTTAAGCAGGGTGCGGGCAGATTGATACGATCTGAAACTGATAAAGGTGTGCTGGTATTGTGTGATCCGAGATTAGTGACAAAACGATACGGAGAACTGTTCCTGAAAAGTCTGCCGCCAATGCCGGTTACCCGGCAAGTTAATGATGTTCAGAACTTTTTTAAAAACTCACAATATTGAGGCATGAAAATTCTCGGCATCGATACTGCAACCGAATGCTGCTCCGTAGCGATTGCACCGGGTGATGGCCACGAGATTGATGAAATACAGCACATTACCCCCAGTGGGCACTCCAGGATGGTGCCGGGTATGGTCGGAGAACTGCTTAGCAAGCATCAGTTGAGTCTTACTGATCTGGATGCGCTGTCAGTGGATATTGGTCCCGGGTCATTCACTGGGCTTCGAATTGGTATCGGAGTTGTGCAAGGTCTTGCTTATGCGGCAGGTATCCGTACTGTCGGAGTAAGCTCATTGCATGCATTGGCGGGACATTGTCCAGACGGATTAAGCGTTTCCGCTATCGATGCCAGAATGAAGCAGGTGTATTGGGGGGTATTCGAAAAGCGGGGAGCGGAACCGAGAAAATTAGCCGGGCCTTTTGTGACGGCACCAGAACAGATTGAAAACATGTTCTCTGAGGTAGTCGAGGCAGAATATTTGACGCGATTGAATCGTGAAGATTCGATATTTGCTGTTGGCAATGGCTGGGATCACTATTCTTGTCAGCTTCCCAGCTCAGTCGGCACACACACAGTCAGCGTAATCGAAAAAAGTTACCCTCTCGCGTCGCAAATTGTCCAGCTGGCTTTACGGGCCGATCAGGCTGCGTTTCATTCGCCTCTCGAACTGGCTGCGGCCTATGTCAGAAATAAGGTTGCAAATCGTCCTGGAGAAGGCTAGCAAAGTACCTGAAACCGCTGGACTGATACCTTTTCTCCATCGATAAAAACTTCCGCTTTCCATTCCCCAATAAACTCTTCCATGCCGAATGACGGATCGAACATCTGACCCACTATAGCACCGGTTGGACCATGTAACTGCAGCCATGCCCATATTTTGGTTATCGGTAACCCTTGAAAGTTAAAGCGGGTCAGTTCGCGTTGGTCGTCCAGTGGATCAAGCCATCGAACTTTCAGTTCATGACTCTCCTGTTTTAATCCAGCTACTGTGACCACAACAAATATCCGGTCTGAGCAGTCAAACTGAGTCATGGGTTGGTCGAGAGGCTGGCCTTCTTTTTCCTGGTTGGTCAGAAAAATATTATACCCAACACTCTGTTGTGCTAGCGATGCGCATGAAAAAAGCAGCATGGAAACCCATGCTGCTTTCAGAAAAAAAAATCTTATTATTTGCCGTTTGGTCAGAACAGACTCCGTTCAGGTGCTGCAACGATCGAAGTTACCCATCTCGAGAAACGTCGTTGCGCTGACATCTATTGGAGTTCCGTTAAATTCGGCACCTGACGCAGTAACTTTGACGTTATAGCTGGCAATACTGCCAGAAGTCTGCGCCGCGAACTCCGGCAAAGTTAAGTCGAGATCGACCAGAACGACTTGAAATGACGCAGTGGAAGTCCCATTGGGCAACGTCATGGTCTGCAGGTAAACCCTATCCTGCAAACGAGGTGCAAAGGAATTTGCAGGGATGAAAGATACCCTGTAACGATCAAAGGACACGCCTTCAGGGAAAAACTCGATCGGAGTCAATCCCGATGAATCCATGAGGTCTCGAGAGTTAATTGTCAGGGTGCCGAAAGTGGTGGTCAGCCCAGGCTCGAGCACTACTTCAGCATCTGGGTCATCGGGTACTTCGCAGATATCCTGGATGGCATCCACACTGGGGCTATCATTCACTATTAAAGACGTCAGCAGCAATAAATCCCCTTGAGTCGTCTGCACTCCCAGTCCATCACCGCTGGAAGTCGTGCCGCCTTTACTGCTACAGCCCCCCAGTAGGAATAGAGCGACAAGCAACGGTGTTAATTTTTTCATGGAATTCTCCCCCAAATGCTTTAAAAATTATCGTGTTAAAGAGTTTATTACTACTTCTTTATTAAGTTGAAAGATAACTGGAATAAGCGCTGAGGTCAATCGCTCAGGCCAATATTATCGAGGTCACAAATCGAGTCCCGAAATAAGCCAGAATAAGCACTGCAAAGGCAACCAGGGTCCATTTTGCCGCAATTCTGCCTCTCCAGCCATATATTTTATGTCCTGCGAGGAGCGCCGAAAACCCCAACCAGGCAATAAATGACAATAATATGTGATGGTTGAACTCCAAAGATTTCCCATACACTTGCCATGAAGAAATCATTCCGGTTACAAGATTAATGGTCAGGAGAATAACACCAAGAAGGGTAAGCTGGAACAAATTAGTTTCCATAGTCTGTATTGCTGGCAGGGCTGGAAACAAGGCGTCGGGGTGATGACTGCGTAATTGATTCTCCTGAACATAGAGTAAAAGTGCCTGTGCCGCGGCAACGCATAGAATGCCAAAAGCGAGTAGAGCGATTGCGAGGTGAAGCCAAAGTACCAGGGGCCTGTCTTGCACTATAAGCGGTTCTCCGGGGAGATAAAGTCCGGTTAACAATCCGGCCAGTCCAATCGGCAAGACAAAAATACCGAGATTAATAATCTCTCTGGAAAATGCCCCGAACAAATAAACCGTCAAGGACATGAGACTAACCAGAGAAAAAAATTTGCCCAGCGCCAGATTGATATCGCCACTCTGTGTGGCACTTAAATACAATAGGATGCAATGACCTGACCCTGCCAGTACTACCATGGAAAGCAACAAGTATTTATTTTCGAATATAGAATGAAGGCGGTGGCTGAACGAGGTGTCACTGTTTTCTGACGCGCCTTGATTAATTCTGATCCAAAATAACCCAGTGCAGGCCACATAAAGCACAATGGTTAATACTGTCAGGATCAACATCTAACGAGAAAGCGATGGTTGGTTGTAGCAGACAAATTACACTACAATCGGCAGCCGGGTCTGGTGAATACCCGCCAATTATACACCGGGTTGTCGATGCCATTCCCTAATTCAATCTGATGATCAGATAAACATGTCTAATCGAAAACACAGCGTGAGCCAAGATGTTTGAACAGTTAAGTGACAAGTTAAGGTCTACATTCAAAAATCTGAGCGGCAAGGGGCGTCTGACCGAAGCCAATATCACAGACGCAATGCGAGAAGTGCGCATCGCTTTGCTCGAGGCCGATGTGTCTCTCGAAGTTACGCGGGATTTTGTTGCTCGCGTCAAACAACGGGCCGTCGGTCAGGAGGTCCTCGGCAGCCTTACACCCGGCCAGGCTGTGGTCAAGGTTGTTCAGGAAGAACTGATTGAACTGATGGGGAGCGCAAATGATGCCCTTCATCTCAACACACGCCCCCCAGCGGTCATTCTGGTCGCGGGATTACAGGGTGCCGGTAAAACCACCACGGTAGGGAAGCTGGCACATTTGCTGAAAACCAGGGATAAAAAATCAGTTCTGGTGACCAGCGCTGATATTTATCGCCCTGCAGCAATTAAACAACTCGAGACGGTGGCTGAAAATGTTGGGGTCGATTTTTTCCCTAGTTCAGCTGACCAATCACCAGTTTCAATCGCACAGGGGGCGTTAGAACAGGCAAAGAAATTGAGCCATGACGTGCTGATTGTGGACAGTGCTGGTCGCCTGCATATCGATGACGAGCTGATGGCTGAAATTCAGCAGGTGCATGCTGCGATCTCACCGGTTGAGACTCTTTTTGTGGTGGACAGTATGACCGGCCAGGATGCGGTAAACAGCGCGCGCGTGTTTGATCAGGCTTTATCTGTGACTGGCGTAATTCTCACAAAGACCGATGGGGATGCGCGGGGTGGCGCGGCGCTCTCGATAAGATCTGTAACCGGCAAACCAATCAAATTTCTCGGGGTCGGTGAAGCAATGGATGCACTTGAGCCCTTCCATCCGGATCGCGTTGCTTCCAGAATCCTCGGTATGGGCGATGTATTGTCCTTGGTCGAAGAAGTCGAGCGCAAGGTTGACCGAACTAAGGCGGAAAAGCTCGCCAAGAAATTTGCCAAAGGTAAAGAATTCGATCTTGAAGACTTTCGGGATCAGATGATCCAGATGCAAAACATGGGTGGAATGGCCAGCATGATGGATAAACTGCCCGGCATGGATAAAATCCCTCAGAAAGCCTTGGATAAAGTTGGCGACAAACAAACCAGCCAAACCATCGCGATCATAAATTCAATGACGCCGCACGAACGGCGATTTCCCGCTGTGCTGAGGGGATCGCGCAAGAAGCGCATTGCGATCGGCTCCGGCACCCAGGTTCAGGACGTTAATCGCCTGCTAAAGCAGTTTATGCAGATGCAGAAAATGATGAAAAGGATGAAGAAGAAGGGAGGCATGCGCGGATTGATGCAGCAGATGAAAGGGCAAGGCGGGATGCCTGGAATGCCACCCTGAAATCGAAGTTGATTTTCTCCGGAGTTCAGTCAGGCAAAGTAACTTCGCAGACATTATTAGGCTAGGTTGATCGCTCCACTGAGTCGACCCCCGCTTGGGTCTATACGAAACTAAACTAGCGTTGATGTATTATCGTGGCTGAACTTGCTGCCAAAGGTCGGTCAGAAGCCGATCGCTGGGCGGCTCGGTTTCGAAACAAGGATATTGTTGCCGATCTATAACGACCCAAGGTTGTGCGCTGCGGGTCCAGATATGCGCAACAGGTCTTAGCTTGGAAGTGTCATCGAGGCTTCCAGCCTTTACACTTAGAACTGCGTTCGGTTGATCTGAAGTGTGAAAAATCCGCGACCCACATAGGTTGCAGTAACCACATTTTTTTGCTGTGCCGCTCTCACCGTAGGTGAGGTAGTAAGAAAGCTCTCCTGAAATCAGATTAAAATCTTTGGCATTGACCCATAAGGACATCCCGAAGGCGCTCGAAGACTGTTTCTGGCAGTCTTTGCAGTGACACACATAGAGCGTCAGCGGTTGACCAACTATCCGGTAACGCAGAGTCCCACACTGGCAACCCCCAACAAGTGAATTGACCTGATATGCTAACGGTTTAATAGACGGGCCTTTTGCTTGCATTTGAGCCGGATTATTCTGGTGCGTGAGCATGAAAGTATAATAAAGAAGTCAAGTTCAGATTAGGAAATTTGGTTATGAGCTATTCAGGAGTTATCCGCGTCATCGCGATTTATCCGCTATTGTTTCTACTTGCAATTGGCGTTTTGTCCGCTCAGGCGCAAACATTTTCAGATACGGGCAAAGAAACCCGCTGGGCGGAGCAGGTGTCGGAAACGCTCTTCGACGGCGAAATTGTATGGCTGACCGCGGGGCAGCATGAGTTTCTCGCGATAGAGATGCGACCAGGTAACGGGAAGGTGAAAAACGCCGTCATCGTGGTGCACGGGATCGGTGTTCACCCGAACTGGGAGCAGGTTATCCGTCCGGCTAGAGTTCAAATGGCGGAAGCAGGGTGGACCACACTTTCGATACAAATGCCAATTCTGCCAAACCAGGCAACCGCGTTGGAATATCAACCATTGTTTGACGAAGTGCCCGCTCGTTTTTCAGCAGCAATCGGGTTCTTGAAGGAAAATGGTGCTGAAAATATCGTCGTTGTTTCACATAGTTTGGGGGCCGCGATGTCTGCCTCGTATTTGGCGCAAACGGACTCAGGAGACATCTCCGCGTTAGTGGTGATCGGGATGAGTGCTCAAACTAGCACGATGCCAGTGGATACTGCCCGGGCGATCAGAAAGATTCAGATACCAATATTGGATATCTACGGTGGAGAAGATTTGGAGGCCGTTATCTCCACGTCAGCGAGGCGTGCCAGTGCGGCCTATACAGCTGGTAATTCGGATTATCGACAGATTCGGATTGACGAAGCGAATCACTTCTTCGATGGACAGGAAAATCAGTTACTGGAGCCGATTCTGAGCTGGTTGGAAAGCCTTCAATAAGCGTGATCGACATGGGCACTATTAGGCGTGAATAGCTGTTTGAATATCTCTGTAAATCCTTGGAATCAATTGAAAAATATCGCTATACTCGCGATTTCAGTATTGTTCTAAGTCCGCACATTGGTGACGGACTTTTTTTTCTTTGAGGTGAGAAGTGCAGCTAACAGGTGCTGATATCGCTATCCGCTGTCTGCAGGATGAAGGTATCGACTTTATTTTTGGTTATCCGGGGGGCGCGGCGCTCCATATTTATGATGCCCTCTACAAACAGGATAAGGTCAAGCATATCCTGGTCAGGCATGAACAGGGCGCGACCCATGCTGCGGATGGATATGCCCGTGCGACCGGTAAGCCGGGTGTGGTATTAGTCACTTCAGGTCCCGGGGTTACCAATACCGTAACAGGTATCGCTACCGCTTACATGGATTCGATACCAATGGTGGTTTTGACTGCGCAGGTTCCCTCACATCTCATTGGTGATGATGCCTTTCAGGAAGTCGACACCGTTGGGATCACACGCCCATGCGTTAAGCACAACTTTCTGGTAAGTGACGTCACAAAGCTGGCCGAGACCATGAAAAAGGCATTTTACATCGCATCTTCCGGTAGACCCGGTCCGGTGGTAGTGGATATACCCAAGGATATTACTGCTCAGGTTGCAGAGTACCATTATCCCGAATTGGTCGATATGCGTTCATACCAGCCACGCACCCGGGGTCACACGAGACAGATTTCAAGGGGACTGGATCTGTTGCTTGGCGCCAAACGACCGATTATCTATACCGGTGGCGGCGTGATATTGGGGAATGCTGAAGCCCCCCTTCGTAAGCTCGTGGATATGCTTAATTATCCATCTACAAGCACTCTGATGGGGCTTGGCGCGATTCCCGCCTCCAATCCCAACTTTCTTGGCATGCTGGGAATGCATGGGACCTATGAGTCCAACATGGCGATGCATGACTGCGATGTTATGTTTGCGGTTGGTGCGCGCTTTGATGATCGTGTCACAGGGGAGCTCAGCAGATTTGCCCCAAATGCGAGAATCATTCAAATCGACATAGATCCATCATCCATCGGCAAGAATGTTTCAGTGGAAGTTCCAATTGTAGGTGACTGCGATATGGTGCTGTCTCAAATGCTGGAACAACTGCAGGGGCGCCTAAACGAAATAGATCGTTCGGCCATAGACCAATGGTGGGAACAGGTTAACAGTTGGAAATCAATTGATTCGCTGGCCTACAAAACCAATGACGACAGCATTGTCCCACAGCTGGTCGTGGAACGGATCCTGGAGATTACCGAGGGTGAAGCCTATGTCACATCTGATGTTGGGCAACATCAGATGTGGGCAGCGCAGTACTACACGTTTGAAAAGCCGAGACGATGGATTAATTCCGGAGGTCTCGGCACCATGGGATTTGGCTTACCCGCAGCACTGGGTGTACAGCTGGCGTTCCCGGAAGAAACTGTAATCTGTATTACTGGTGACGCCAGTATTCAGATGTGTATTCAGGAGCTCTCGACCTGTTTGCAGTATGGGCTTCCGGTAAAGATCATCAATCTCAATAACCAGTATATGGGGATGGTTCGGCAGTGGCAGGAATTTTTCTATGATCGACGCTACTCTCACTCCTACATGGACGCACTACCGGATTTCGTCAAGCTGACCGAAAGCTATGGTCATGTAGGAATGCGTGTGGATAAACCCAAGGACCTCAACGAGACCCTAGAGGAAGCCTTTGCCCTCAAAGACAGGCTGGTATTTGTCGACGTCATCACAGATCCGATGGTCAATGTTTATCCAATGATTGCCGCAGGTAAAGGGCACCATGAGATGGAGCTCGCGCCGGGGCAGGAAGAGGTTCAGGAGCGGGAACTGGCCTGATGCGAAGAATTATTTCCGTGCTGCTTGAGAACGAAGCAGGCGCGTTGTCTCGGGTTGCGGGTCTATTTTCCGCGAGAGGTTACAATATCGAGTCGCTTACCGTGGCGCCTACGGATGATCCTTCCCTGTCTCGAATGACTATAGTCACCAGAGGCACCGACAATGTTATCGAGCAGATTACTAAACAACTTAATAAGCTGGTCGATGTCGTTAAACTCATTGATCTGACAGAGGGGCAACATATAGAGCGCGAGCTGATGCTGGTTAAAGTGGTGGCTTCCGGCGGTGAGCAGCGCGAAGAGGTCAAGCGACTGGTAGATATATTCCGTGGCAGGATAATCGATGTGACGGACAGTACCTATACTCTGGAAATGACCGGCAATGGAGACAAAGTCGATGCATTTCTGCAGTCGCTGGCTCAGGTTGAAGTGATCGAAGTAGTGCGTTCCGGTGTCTCGGGAATAGGCCGGGGCAAACGTGCATTGAGTGTATAATCTGGCCGCTTTTTGCAGTCCGACTCTAAATCGAACCTTTTTACCGCGGTTGACTGATGGCGCTCAGCGCCTGTGACCCACTAATTAAAACTGGAGTAATTTCCGAAATGAAAGTTTATTACGATAAAGATGCCGATCTTGGCCTGATCAAGAGTAAGAAAGTCGCCGTAATTGGCTATGGTTCTCAAGGCCATGCCCATTCCAATAACCTGAAAGATTCAGGAGTCGATGTTGTTGTCGGGCTGCGTGAAGGGTCCAGCAGTCGTGCTAAAGCGGAAGCCGCAGGTCTCGCGGTTGCCGAAGTAGCCGATGCGGTATCCCAGGCAGATGTAGTCATGATGCTGTGTCCTGATGAATTGATGGGTGCAATCTACACTCAAGATGTGGAAGCCAATCTCAAAGAGGGAGCGACCCTGGCATTCGCCCATGGATTTAACATTCACTTTGGCTATATTAAGCCCCGTGAAGATGTCAATGTGATTATGATCGCCCCAAAAGGTCCTGGCCATCTGGTGCGCTCCGAGTTCGAAAAAGGGGCCGGCGTTCCGTGTCTGGTGGCGATTCATCAAGATGCCACCGGTGATGCGCTGGATATTGCCTTAGCGTACGCGTCAGGCGTTGGCGGAGGCCGTGCCGGTATTATCCAGACCAGCTTTCGAGAAGAGACTGAAACTGACCTGTTCGGCGAGCAGGCTGTATTATGCGGCGGCGCTACAGCATTGGTTCAAGCAGGTTTTGAAACCCTGGTGGAAGCTGGTTATGCCCCTGAGATGGCTTACTTTGAATGTCTCCACGAGCTCAAGCTGATTGTAGATCTCATGTATGAAGGCGGCATTGCCGATATGCGCTATTCAATTTCCAATACCGCCGAATTTGGAGACATGACTCGCGGACCGCGTGTGGTAAACGAGCAGACCAAGGCCGAAATGAAGAAAATTTTGACTGAGATTCAATCTGGCGAATTTGCGCGAGAGTGGATGGATGAAAATGCTAAAGGTGGTAAACGTTTCCCTGAGCTTAGAGAAAAAGCCCGCAAGCATCAGATTGAGGAAGTCGGCGGACGCCTTCGTTCAATGATGTCTTGGATCGGAGATTCAAAAATTGTTGATAAATCAAAGAATTAAGATTCTTATCTCGAAAATTACTTGATTAAAAACCGGGGATAAACCCCGGTTTTTTGTCTAATCTCGAATCTTTGCAAGGGAGTTGTATTGCCATGCTCAACGTGTACCGAATCGCTGTGGATATCATCCCATCAGGCTTGTACCTGGCCAAGATATAATACCCGGAACTTCCTAGATATAAATTCTATGCGCACGTTCGACTATCCGATCCTCGCCACGGAGGGGCGGGTTCATATGATCATTGCGGTGGCCATTGGATTGCTTACGACCTGGGCATTCGGCTGGTGGTCGCTAATAGTATGGCTGGCAGTGGTATTTGTGTTTCAGTTCTTCCGCGATCCGAAACGAAATATCAGCGAAACGTCCGGTGCGGTCATTGCGCCAGCCAGTGGCCAGGTTGTGTCCATTGGCGAAGACGAAAATCCTTACCTTGGGGAGGCTCGTGCGCTCAAGATCAGTATCTTTATGAATGTATTTTCGGTCCACTCAAATCTGATTCCTGTTGCCGGGACTGTGAAAGGATGCTGGTATCATGCCGGAAAGTTCTTCAACGCCGCGTTAGACAAGGCTTCTGCAGAAAATGAGCGGAACGCGGTCTGGATCACTACAGAGCAGGGTGAGGATATTGTAAGTGTGCAAATTGCCGGCCTCGTCGCGCGCCGTATACTTTGCTATGTTCGAGAGGGTGACCAGGTCGAAACCGGCCAGCGCTACGGGTTTATACGCTTCGGTTCCAGGGTCGATCTTTACTTGCCGTCCGGCACGCCACTTAATGTAAAACTCGGGCAATGGGTGACTTCGGGTAATGATGTTGTGGCGAACTTATTGCGATAATGGACTATCATAAGATATACCAATACAACAATTTGGCCCGCGACAACTTGGCGCCAAGGGCCCGGTATAAAACGATATGAATACAGACGAAAATTCAGGTAACAGTCGCAAAGGAATTTATTTCCTGCCCAGCCTGTTTACCACTGCCGGTTTGTTCTTTGGATTTTTTGCCATTATTCAAGCAACCCAGGGCAACTATGATCGCGCTGCGGTTGGAGTATTTATCGCCATGATTATGGATGGTCTGGATGGCAGGGTCGCTCGATGGACCAACACGGCCAGCGATTTTGGCAAGGAATATGACAGCTTGGTCGATCTGATCGCTTTCGGGTTGACCCCTGCATTGGTGGTGTATTTCTGGTCTCTCCATACCATTGGTCGAGCAGGGTGGTTGATCGCATTTCTTTATGCTGCGGCGACTGCCTTGAGACTGGCCCGATTTAATACCCTTACGATCAAAGACAATCGTTATTTCTACGGGCTTCCCTGCCCATCGGCTGCAGCGTTCGTCATTTTTTGGGTATGGTGCATGTTTGAATTCAAGGTAGCGGGTGTCACGGTTCCCTGGCTCAGCTCTTTGGTGACGTTGCTTGCCGCAATCTTAATGGTAAGCAATGTCAAATTCAGGAGTTTTAAGGACTTTGATCATAAGAACAGGATCCCTTTTGTTGTTTTAATCGTGCTGTTACTGGGTTTTGTTCTGGTATTTTTCGACCCGGCGACGGTGTTGTTTTTAATGGCATTCGGGTACGCATTTTCTGGCCCTATCGGCTGGTTTATTCGCTGGCGCAAGGGGGATCAGGAAAGTCCCTCGTTTCTGCCGGATGAGGATGACGGTGATGACCAGGAACAGAAGTCCAGTCTGGAATAGCGTTTTGGTTGATCGGGAATACCTGGATAGACAGGCTCCTGTTTATGCATGCAATAGGGGGGGTTAGGGGTTGCAACCCGCATCCGGCTTTAATAGACTATCAAAATGATTAACGTCGCGCGCCAAATTCGATCCTGCGATGCATCCTCTATACGCATCCGTGCGCTATTGTTGAGCCTCCTGCCTGCACTGCTGCTGCGCTTTTTAGCGCACTAAATATTTCACCCTCATCCGCTGAATCCAGTCTCTGTCTAAAAGATGGCAGGAATCAGAACATTTGAATTCATATCGGCAATTTAATCAATTTAAGGGCTAATCGCCCAACAGGCAGACCAATGAAAGACCATTTAATTATTTTTGATACGACCTTGCGGGATGGTGAACAAAGTCCTGGGGCATCCATGACTCAGGACGAGAAAATTAGGATTGCGCGGCTGCTGGAAAAAATGCGTGTGGATATCATTGAGGCGGGATTTCCAGCCGCGAGCCCCGGGGACTTTGATGCGGTCAAGGCGGTTGCCTCGGCAGTCAAGAACAGCACGGTGTGCGGGCTGGCAAGAGCGAATCCTAGAGATATTGAAAAAGCCGGAGAAGCACTGAAACCAGCGAAGTCTTCCAGGGTCCACACGTTTATTGCCACGTCTCCTATTCATATGGAGCATAAGCTCAGAATGAGGCCGGATGAGGTGGTCGAACATGCCGTCGCTTCGGTGAAACAGGCCAGGACCTATACCGACGACGTGGAGTTTTCACCCGAAGATGCGGGTCGTTCGGAAATTGATTTTCTGTGCCGCATCATAGAGGCAACCATTGATGCAGGTGCCGGAACGATCAATATTCCAGATACGGTCGGATACAATCTGCCGAATCAGTTTGCCGACTTAATACAGGCTTTGCGTGAAAAAATCCCCAATTCTGATAAGGCAGTATTTTCAGTTCATTGTCATAATGATCTGGGTCTTGCTGTGGCCAACTCTCTTTCAGCGGTAATGTCAGGTGCTCGCCAGGTGGAGTGCACAATAAACGGTCTCGGAGAACGTGCAGGTAACGCCTCGTTAGAAGAAATTGTAATGGCGGTGCGCACCCGCCAGGATAAATTTGAATGTGATACGCGTATTGACACGGCGCAGATTGTCCCCGCAAGCCGTTTGGTGTCGAACATTACCGGCTTTGCGGTGCAGCCCAACAAGGCGATTGTCGGTGCCAATGCGTTTGCACATGAAGCCGGCATCCATCAGGACGGAGTAATCAAGGCGCGGGAGACCTACGAAATTATGCGTGCCGAAGATGTGGGTTGGTCCGCAAATCGAATGGTGCTCGGCAAACACTCGGGACGTAACGCTTTCAAAGAACGTCTCAAGTTTTTGGGCTTTGAATTTGGCAGTGATGAGGAATTGAATCATGCTTTTACCCGATTTAAAGCGCTTGCAGACAACAAACATGAAATTTTCGATGACGATTTACAGGCGTTAGTCACCGAAAGCGGGCATGAAGAGGCTAACGAGAGGTTCAGCCTGGCCGACCTGCAATCCAGCTCCGCCATGGGCAAGTCTCCCACTGCAAAGGTAAGTATTGATGTGGACGGATCCAAGAAGACCGCGGAAGAGAGTGGAAACGGCGCTGTAGATGCAACTTTCCGCGCCATAGAAAAGATCATCGAATCAGGGAGCATGTTGCAGCTTTACTCGGTAAATAGCATCACCAGTGGTACCGATGCCCAGGGCGAGGTAAGTGTCCGGCTTGAACGGGAAGGCCAGATTGTGAATGGCCATGGGGCCGATCTCGACATTGTGGTGGCGTCCGGAAAAGCCTATATCAATGCGCTCAACAAGCTGTATCACACCAAGGACCGAATGCATCCGCAACTGACCCAAGCGATTTAAATATATAAAAAACAATATGATGCAGTCACAATCTCAACGACAACTCGAGATTCTACGGCTGATGGAAGTGGATGTCTGGCAGCTTCGTCCAGACATTCACCCGGCGCATAACAAAAGCTCGGGTAGTTCTCCGCAGGATTTTGAGGACGAGGCAAGAATTGAGCGCGTGGCGCAGCGTTCACCACAGTCAAAGGCGTTCCAGGCAGCAGGGGCCGAGCCGCTAAGCGCGATGGCTACCAGCTGGAGCGCGGCTGCAGAGCATGAGGGATCGTGCGACTGGCTGTTTGTATGCCAGACAAATGCCGGAGATTTATCACCGTCCTCCCTCGCCGGTGTTTTATACGATTCGTTGCTGTTTTCCCTCGGTCTGAACCGGTCGCAAGTCTGCACAGTTTCGGGATGGATCGTCGCTGCTGATAAGGAACCGGAAGAAGATCTGGAGAACACTGTGAAATCGTATTTATCCCAGCATTCGTCACAGGTAATTATGGTGCTTGGAGGCGATTGTGCACGAACCTTACTTGGCTCTGACAAAGACACGAGGGTGCTGCGCAACGAACAATATCGATTTCAGGATTGCGAAAGCCCGTTGCTGGTCACCCATGGATTAGACTGGATGCTGGCTAATCCAGAAGACAAGGCGGAAACCTGGCGCGATCTGATCAAGGCAAAAAAGATTGTCGAGGGGTGAGCGAGATTGTTGTATTGGTGTCAGGCTAGAAGCGATCACAACTGAAGTCGTTGCACAGCTTGCGGATTATGAAGCGACCTCAACACCATGGCCTTGGGGTGAATTCAGGATGCACCAAAGTCTGTCTAGCGGGCATCACTGTTACGTTCTGGTCGAAGATAAGGCCATTGGCTACTGTGTGCTCCTGCCACTAGGTGAGGAATTGGAAATTCTAAACCTGGTCGTTTTCTCCGAGTTTCAAGGCAGGGGCTACGGCCGAGTGCTGCTCGATAAGATCAAGGCAGTTGCCAGGGATCTGGGCGCTTCGAAGCTGTGGCTGGAGGTCCGCGCCGATAATTTGCGAGCCCGGAATGTTTACTTAAGTGCTGGTTTTGCTGAAACTGGAATTCGAAAAAATTATTATCTGGACCTTAATGGATCGCATACCAGATCAACTCAAGATGCGGTGCTGATGCAATGCGCATTGAAGATTTGCAATTGACTTTGTGTTAACGCTGAAGGCAGGCGCTGCGCCGACTATTGACTGACAATAAGTGTTTGGCCTGGATATAGTGTGCTATGGCTGGAAAGCTGATTCCACTCGAGCAGCGCTGGAAGACTGATTTTGTATCGTCTGGATATCTCCCAAAGAGTGTCCCCCGCGGTAATCAGGTGTTTGTGATGATGCCCTGTGCCACTTTTCAGTGAGCTCTCCGCAAGCTGGTAAGCACCACTGCTGATCGGTATACGCAATTCCTGTCCAGGATGGATCAGGTTCGATAAAAGAGAATTTGTGCGCTTTATGGATTGCACAGTAACACTGTGAGCACGTGCAATTGCGCCTAGATTTTCTCCCTTTTTAACCCGATGATGCACCCACTGTACGCGTTGGGAAGGGGTCAGTTTGACCAGCGCGGCAAGTAATTTATCGGCTTCATTATCGGGCACGACCAACACGTGCGGCCCATTTGGTGGAGTAACCCCGCGTTTGTAGCCTAAATTAAGAAAATGCAGCTGCTTGCGTGACAGTGATAAATATGAAGCCGCTACAGAAATGTCCGTCTGATGTTTGAGATCGATAATGCGCAAAGTAGGGCGATTTGATAACGGCGTGAGTTCAATGCCAAATTTCATCGGGTCAGCCAGGATATTCCTGACCGCAAAAAGCCGCGGGACGTATTCAGATGTTTCGCGCCGGAGTTTCAAATGTGAATAAGTAGTGGGTAAATTCCGCGCACGATTTTTTTTTATTGCTCGCGCGATTCCCCCTTCGCCCGCATTATATGCAGCCAACGCCAGTTCCCAGTCACCATCAAACTCCTGGGACAGAAAACCGAGATAATCCAGCGCAGCACGTGTTGATTGCACCATGTCGCGGCGTCCATCCATCCACCAGTCCTGCCTGAGACCGAAGCGACGGCCGGTAGATCCGATAAACTGCCACATTCCTGCAGCCCTTGAGCGCGAGGTGGCATCAGGTCGAAAAGCGCTCTCAATGGCTGGCAGTATCGCCACTTCGGCGGGCATACCGCGCTTTTCGACCTGGTCTAGAACATAGGGCAGGAACCAGTATGCGCGTTCAGAAAGTCGCTGAAAATATTTAGGATGCTTGGCATACCAGTGCTCGAACTGAGCTACGCGGCCGGGTTGCTCCTCAAGATTTGAAAGCTCGAACCCATCGCGCAATCTTTGCCACAGATCAGCGGTTTTGGCGGGTTGGGTCGAAATCTCCTGGTTAAATTCGGGATGTCGGCCTGCAACGGGCAAACTGTCGGAATCGATCTCCGGAAAATCGAGCTCCGGCACGGCGCGATGAGACGAAATTTCCGCCGTAGCCGATCTGATAGATCCTTTAGCAGGCGAAGTTACCACAGCGCCAGTTATAACCGGTGTATTCCCCTCTACCGAGCCACCTGCAATGACCGGATTATTGGCCTGATCATCGAATACGGCACAACCGCCGAGCAAGATAAAGACGGCAGCAAGACAGCTTGCTGGTAAAGGGCGAGTGGGCATAACGGACGGATACTACGGATCGTGCCCGATCCCGTCAACTGCGAATTCGGAGGAGATCGGGACAGGGGGTTAACTGGTAAATTATAATAGTTTAATTCACCTAACTTTTGAGGAATTCCATGAAAGCTCCCGTTCGAGTGGCGGTCACCGGGGCCGCGGGCAATATCTCCTATGCTTTATTATTCAGGATCGCGGCAGGCGATATGCTGGGAAAAGACCAACCTGTGATCTTGCAACTACTGGAAATTCCTCCGGCCATGGGCGCGCTTGATGGTGTGGTTATGGAGCTGCTGGACTGCGCGTTTCCGCTACTAGCGGGGATCGATACCTCAGATGATCCTGATGTTGGATTTCGCGATGTCGACTATGCGTTGCTGGTGGGCTCAAAGCCCAGGGGGCCGGGTATGGAGAGAGGTGATCTGCTGAAGGATAACGGTAAGATTTTTTCTGTCCAGGGCAAAGCTTTGAATGACCATGCCTCCAGAGAGGTCAAAGTTCTAGTGGTTGGCAATCCAGCCAATACCAATGCATTGATTGCTGCTTCCAATGCCCCGGATCTCGATACAGGCCAGTTTACCGCAATGACTCGCCTCGATCATAATCGTGCTAAGGCCCAGCTGGCCGCGAAGGTAGGCGTGCACCATGACCAGATTCTCCGAATGACCATATGGGGTAATCATTCCGCTACACAATATCCAGATGTTTCCAACGCAGTTGCCAAGGGCAAGAATGTTGACGTTCCCACCGAGTGGCTCGAAAAGGAGTTCATCCCCACTGTGCAGCAGCGTGGGGCCGCTATTATTAAGGCAAGGGGGGCATCGAGTGCTGCGTCTGCGGCCTCGTCTGCAATCGATCATATGCGAGACTGGGCGCTCGGCACGAAGGACGGTGATTGGGTGAGTATGGCCATACCGTCCGACGGCAGCTATGGTATTGCTGAGGGCCTGATTTATTCCTTTCCAGTCACCTGCGTTAATGGCAACTACCGGATCGTGCAGGATCTTGCGGTCAGCAGTTTCAGCCGAGAAAGGATGACCCTTACCGAAGATGAGCTTAAGGAGGAAAGAGAAGCGGTCAGTGAGCTGATGTAAAACTGCTTGAGGCGATGATTCCTCTGTTCACTTATAAACGGGTTGTCTTACAACCCGTTTTTTATTGACGTGATGTGAAATGAGATGGAAATAAGTGTGGTGATTCCGACATGGAATCGCGCGGACCTGGTGCACAGAGCAATCAAGTCAGTCATCAATCAGACTCTTGCAGCGGCAGAAGTGATTGTGGTTGATGATGGCTCTGTTGATAATACTAAGGAGCGAGTCGCCAGGGACTTTCCCGAGGCGGTGGTGTTAACACAGACCAACCAGGGCGTCAGCGCCGCGCGCAATCACGGTGTCAGGATGGCAACCGGGGAATGGATTGCGCTGCTGGATTCAGACGATGAATGGTTGCCGGGAAAGCTGGCTGCGCAGGCGAAGTTACTTAGCCTCCGAACAAACCTCGAGGTTTGTCACACCGATGAGCTATGGATTCGCGATGGCCGCAGGATTAATCCCAAACAGAAACACTCGAAGCCAGAGGGTTGGATATTTGATAGCTGTCTTCCGCTATGTTGTGTATCACCCTCATCCATACTGATGCGCCGTTCGGTTTTCGACAAGGTAGGGTATTTCGATGAAACACTGCCGGCGTGCGAGGACTATGATATGTGGCTGCGTGTATTCTGTGAATATGAGGTTGGCTTGGTGGAGTCAGCAATGTTAATCAAATATGGTGGTCATCGCGACCAGCTTTCGCGTCGCTATTGGGGCATGGACCGATTCAGGGTCAGGGCGCTTGAGAAGATTTTACAATCCGGTCGCCTCGATCAACGTCAAATCCAGGCGTGCATCGATACCCTGGATCAAAAGTGTAACGTCCTGGTCAGTGGATTTGAAAAACGCGGTAAGCATGAAGAGGCTAATCAATATCGCGAAATTAAAGATAAGTGGTGTAGCACAGCACACAAATGCTAAACATCCTAACTGCCCATAGCGCTGAAGCGGCCCCATTTATCGAGCATTACACCATGTCCAGAGTAACCGGCACTTACGATCAAGGGTATTTTGAAGGGAAGGGTGCTCGTGCATTAGTGACCGGGCAGGGCGGGCGTCAATGTAGCGTGTCCTTATCCAAGTTCTGCAGTGGATTACCCGGTTTACAAAACGACTACTGGCTAAACTTCGGACTAGCCGGGTCTTCTCAGTTTCCCTTGGGTCGATTGGTAAGCGGCGCTGTGATAGAAGGGCCGCGCGCCGAGCAGGTTCGTTTGCAGAGCTGGTCACAGGAGGTTATGCAGACATTGATACCGGCGACAACAGTACGAACCGTAGACAAGCCGGATTATGCATATGAGCTGGAAGGAGTTTACGAAATGGAGGCAGCGATGCTCCATGCGGTATTGCTTGAACATGACTATCACCGAAATCTAGCGGTACTTAAACTGGTCAGTGATGGCCCCGGAAAACCTGCGGTTAACATAAAAAAACAAGATATGATTAAGATGATCGAGAGCAATTCATCAATGCTCACACGTCTCAGTGATATTCTTTTACAAAGCATTGGCACCTGACAAGGTTATGACCACGACCACATCAAATTTTAATAATGCTCTTTTCTGAATATCATTATTAGTGGCTGTAACGTTGCTTGCCGGGTTTATCCAATACAGCCACGCAACAACAGAGTTTCCATGCACACACTCTGCCGGGAGTAATAGGATCGTTAAGGCAGATACTATTGATCTGGTTTATAAGCCAGACTAGGTGCGCTTTTACCCCACCGATAAATAGTCTTCGTTAATTTGATATCCAAAACTATCGAGTTCGCCCTGGATCAAATCACGGGCGCCATGGTTGGTAACGTAAATTAGAACGAATGGCTTCATGCTCCCAACTGGGTTTCGCAGAAAATCGGGGGCCACCACTGGTACTCCCCTGATGCAGTTACCTATTTTCTTCGGATCGATATCAATCCATACCTCAGGTTCGATACCTCGCACAATAAGATGGCGTGCGCGCTGCCTTGTTTTACGCCCCGCGCCCCAAAAAGCCACCGGGCGCTGCTTGAGAACCGGTAACCTGGCCAGGTATTGTGCACGCAGTCGATCGAATGCCTGCCGCTCGTAAGCCGGGTGTGTACGGGAGAGTCGATTGGAAGATTCACGCCAGTCGAGCAAAACCGCAGGGTGTTTTACGACTTTAATCCCACGATCCATCGCTCGCAGCCATAGTTCATAATCCTCGGGAAAATCCCCTTTAAGATATCCACCCAACTCCAGGATGGACTCACGATGGAACATTACCGAGGGATGCGCCAGGGGGGACTCCACAAAACGGTGAGAATATATATCCTGATGAGATAACAGGTTGTTCTGCCACCTTATGTATTCGTGGTAACCCTGTTTAACCATGCAAAGCGGGAATAGTCTGACTTTCGAACTCACCAGACTCACATCGGGATTCGACTGAAGCAATCGGTACTGGACCTCTAAACGGTTCGACCGCATCAAGTCATCGGTATCCATTCTTGCGATCAACGGATATCGGGCTTGCCGTATACCAAAATTAAGCGCATCCGCTATCCCTTCTCCAGGATTGCTAATCACTCTTATCCGGGTGTCAGGCCACGCGGTAATCAATAATCGGGTCTCATCGGTGCTGTGATCATCAACGGCCACAACCTCAAAATTGCGATAGCTCTGTTGTCTGATGGAAGCCAGGCATCCCTGGATTGTGGACGCTGCGTTTCGGAACGGTAGCAGGATGCTAATCATATCAATCCCGGCGGGCGGGTTACGAAGCGGGCAATTTTAGGCGATAATCCGGCCGGTTCCGCAATGTTCAGTGATTAAATGCCCTCGTTCGATATTGTCTCCGAAATAGACTGGCAGGAAGTTAAAAATGCCGTCAATATGGCCAATAAGGAAATATCCAATCGATATGACTTTAAAGGCAGTGATGCACGGGTCGAGGAGTCTGATCCGAAGCTGACGTTGCACGCAGACGATGCCTTTAAAGTTAATCAGGTGATGGACGTGCTGTTGCTCAAGCTTTCCAAGCGAGGCGTCGATGTCAACGCTTTGGACAAATCTGAGCTCAAGTCCAGTCCGACTGGCAAGTCAATGCAGGAAGTTACAATCCTTCAGGGTGTGGATACCGAGCGAGCCAGGAAAATTGTCAAACTGATTAAGGCTCAGAAGTACAAGGTGCAGGCAGCGATTCAGGGGGAACAGGTCAGAGTAACCGGAAAGAAAAGGGACGATCTGCAACAGGTAATCGGCTTTCTTAAAGACCAGCAACTTGATATACCGCTTCAGTTTACGAACTTTCGCGACTAATTCCGATCTAATGCTTAGTAACGATTAATTATCTGAGGAAATATTCATGACCAGGAGCTGGTTTTCCGTAGCCACACTATTTACAGTCTGCCTGACGGTGCTGAGTGGGGGCGCTTTAGCGCAGTCTGAGATAGATGCGGTTCGTAACAATCTTAAAAAAATTATTCCAGCTCAAATGGAGATTAAGTCCATTGAGCAAACGCCCATGGAAGGTGTTTATGAAGTCAGGGCAGGCAATGAGAACCTGTTCGTATACAGCAACGGAGAATTCGTCATGATTGGCGAAGTTTATGATACAGATCGTCGCGTAAGTTGGGCCCAGGAACGACGGGATAAGGAGAAGGCTGTAGCAATGAAGGATCTCGCAGCGATGCCGGAAAGCAACATGATCATTATGGGTGATCCGGAGGGTGAACGATATGTCACCGTGTTCACTGATACTGATTGCGGCTGGTGCCAGAAGTTTCACCAGGATATCCCAGTGCTTCAGGCTGGTGGACTAAAGGTGCGTTATTTAATGTGGCCGCGAGCCGGGCTCAGTTCCGAAAGTGCTCGGGAAGCGGTATCAGTATGGTGCGCAGAAGATCAGGGCAAAGCCATGACAATTGCCAAAAACCGCCAAACGGTAGAGCCTAAACAATGCGAGAACCCGGTTGAGCAGCACTATGAGCTGGGATTCAGGCTGGGAGTCCAGGGGACGCCTTTTATTATGTTGGATAACGGTAAAGTGCTCGGAGGGTATGTGCCACCGGATAAACTACTGGCCGAAGCAGGATTGAACTGATTCTGATTCGTTAGCTTTCGGTTTTCGCCTCGGGTAGATTCGCCTCTATTGATTTCAGACTATCGCCCTCGAAGATTAAAGTAGCCGAAGACCTTTCGGTTACTCTGCGAGCTTTACCCGGTTTCAGGGAGTAAAAGTAATCCCAGCGGTCTTTGTTGAAAGGATCATTGATCAACGGAAAGCCAAGTATTTTGACCACCTCCCGTTTGCTCATGCCGGGCTCAATCTGGGATACCATCTCGCTGGTAATTTCATTGCCTTGCTGGACATCAACTCGATAGATGCAGCCGCTGGAAAGGACGAAGCAAAGTACGACAATGAATCTACTGATCATTCTGAATACGCAATTTAAGGGGACAATGTCTTCAACACCGCTATTTCATCACAGTTGCGAAATTTGTGGCAATTAATACATGCGCCCCATACCTTCTCCGGAAGAACATTCATTTCAACAACCTCAAATCCAGATTTGCTAAAGAAACGTACTTCATAGGTCAGAGCCATCAATTTACTCAGGCCAATTTGTCGGGCCTCTTGCTCTATAACACCCACCAGCCGGCGTCCAAAACCCAGCCCCGCGTGCTCTGGGGCCACCGCCAGGCTGCGAACTTCTCCAAGATCACGGGTAAAAATCTGAAGTGCGCAACAGGCAATAATCTTACCATTCCATTCCACTACCTTAAACTCTCGCAGTGAGTGAAAGATATCGCCTTCCGGTCGTGGCAGCAGGATATCTCGATCACTGTAGTGTTTAAGCAACCGGTGAATACTACCAACGTCTTCCAGTCTGGCTGGTCGAATTGGTAGCTCCGGCAGGGCCAAAGGCGAGGCGGCCACTCTTTCAGTCTTTATCGGTTCCATGGGCCAAATCTTATCAGGCTGAGGCTAGCATTTGTTCTGCATGGTCGCGCGATTGTTTGGTTATTTTTTCACTGCCGGTCATTCTTGAAATCTCTTCGATTCGGCTTTCTTGATCAAGCAGTCTGATAGCGATATCGATTGCTCCGGCTTTTTTCTTGGCGTTGGTCTTAGATACACAAAAATGGTGATCTGCCCTGGCCGCGACCTGAGCCAGATGCGTGACACAGATTACCTGACTACTTTTACCGAGATCACGGAGTCGTTGACCAACAGTGTTTGCAACGGTGCCACCGATACCGACATCGACCTCGTCAAAAATTAGCGTAGGTACCATTGCCGCACCCGAGAGAATAACCTGGATTGCCAGAGAAATTCTTGAAAGTTCACCACCTGAGGCAATGCGGGAAAGTGGTTGAACGGGTAAACCAGGATTGGCGGTTACCATAAACTCAATCGTTTCAGCCCCGTGTCGCGAAATTTTATCTGCCGCCAGTGGATTCAGCGCAATTTCAAAACTCCCACCCTGCATTCCGAGTTCCTGCATAGCTGCGGTGATCTGTTTGGCTAGCTTGGTTGCGGAGGATTGACGGGAGTCACTGATGCGTGCACAAAGTTCGTGATATTTTTTCTGTTCGGTATTGATCAATTTTTCCAGTTTGGCCCGTTCGGCATCAGGATTGCTCAATCCTTGTAGTTCTTCGCGCAGGACTATGGTGTGTTCGGCTAGCATTTGCGGTTGGACTCTGTGCTTTCTCGAGAGGTCATGAAAGCTTGAAAATCGTTGCTCAATTTCTTTTATCTCAATACTATCCACTTCGCTGGATTGGTATTGGTCCTTCAATTGACGTACCGCCTCCTCGACATTGACCGTTGCCTCCTCCAGAAGCGCTGCAATTGCTCCAAGCTGTGAATCGAATCGCTCAAGGTTTCTAAGCTGTGCGCAAACTTTTACCAGTTCGGAATTGATGTTGCTGCGTTCGTCCTGGTCCAGACGTTCAATCACTGATTGACAACCGGAGACAAGTTCTTGCAGGTGGTGAAGCCGTTTCTGTTGCTGCTCCAACCGTTCCCATTCTCCAGCCACCGGATCGAGCTGATCAAGTTCGGTGAGCTGAAACTTCAGCAAATCAATCCTCTCCTGGATTGCGGTCTGCTGGTTGTTAACTCGATCGATTTGTCTCTGTAGTGAGCTTAGTGAATCGTAGCAGCTACTCAATTCGTCTAATAAGGATTGATTGCCCGCAGCCTCGTCCAATAGTGCCTGTTGAATCGGTCTGCGGATCAGAGAGTGATGGTCATGCTGTCCGTGAATATCAACCAGGTCCACACCTAGTTCCCGTAACATGGAAATGTTAACGGGCCTGCCGTTGATATATCCGCGCCCAGGTTTGTCTCGTCGAATAATCCGACGTAACAACAGTTCATTGTCGCTTCGCAGGTCATGTCGTTCCAGCCAGTCAAATACGGCATGCTCACTGGGAAGCGAAAAGCTGCACTGTATTTCGGCGCTATCCTGGCCGAGTTGAATCAATGAATTGTCGGCTCGAGCCCCCAGCAGAGTGGCCAGTGCATCGACCATTAAGGATTTTCCCGATCCGGTTTCTCCGGTAACCGCACTGAAACCATCTTCAAGCTCGAGTTCAACTGACGCCGCAATCGCGAAGTGACTGATCTCCAGCCAGTCGATCATCCGGTCCAGCCCAGCTTGGATCGAAGCACATCGAAGTGATCATGTGAGTCAATCCGGATCATTGATAGTTTATTTTCAGCGCGGCGTAATTGAATGATCTCACCACCTTTGAGTTCGCAAACGATCAATCCATCCAGTGCCAGATTGGCATGAGTTTCAGAGATTTTCAAAGAATCTATTTCAACCAGGGAGTTTTCATGAATGATAATAGGTCGGTTACTGAGTGTATGCGGGCATATTGGCGAAATGCTGATTACCGACAAAGTCGGATAGATAATTGGCCCACCCGCGGAAAGAGAATAGGCGGTAGATCCAGTCGGTGTTGCCACTATCAAACCATCGCTGCGGGTGTGGCTTACGAAGCGGCCATCGATATGGGTTTCAAATTCAATTAAACGACCGGTATTGCCTTTAGAGATGACCGCGTCGTTGACTGCTATGCCTTGAAAGGCGATCTCATTATCTTTGATAACACTGGTCTGCAGCAGAGTGCGCTTCTCGATTGAATAGTCGCCATTGATCAACGATTCCAGGCACTGCTCAAGTTCGCTCAGTGAGATATCAGTGAGAAATCCTAGTCTTCCCAGGTTTACCCCGACTGCTGGCACATCATGGCTGGAAAGCAAGCGTGCGGCATTAAGCATGGTGCCGTCACCTCCGACCACCATCGCAATGTCTATTACTGCGTTTAATGGCTGATTCTGATCGTCAATTCTTTCCCCATCTATTTCTGCGGAAGTCGTGCTACCAAGCAGGACTTTTAATCCATTTTTCTCCAGCACCTCGCGTACCTTCACCAGCACGGGCGCTACGCTGCTGTCTCCAAATTTGCCGAACAATCCGACCTTAGAAATATCCACTATGATTTCAATAAGTTAAATGGTAAAGATGTATCAGGTTGTAAATATCGATCAGCTGCCGATATACGCTAGATCCTGATGGGGCAATGAAGTATAAGCGGGTTACGTTAAAAAACAATCTTGACAGCATTGTGACAGGATTGATATTTGTGGTCTGATAACGATATATATCTTAGCTGTACATACTATTTCTATACCTTTGAACATCGATGAGTGACAAAGAAGACCTGCCATTAGGTTCCCGAGCTGAGATGGTATTAATGGGGCTGATAAGCAAATACATCAGTGAAGGCAGTCCGGTCGGTTCAAGGACGCTATCTCGCGAGACTGATCTGGATCTCAGTCCCGCCACTATTCGTAACGTGATGTCAGATCTTGAAGAACACGGACTGATCGAAGCGCCTCACACTTCGGCTGGTCGCGTTCCGACTCCTAAAGGATATCGGTTTTTTATAAACTGCCTGATGGACACGGGATCAATTAATCAAGATGCTCTGGCTGACTACGACGATGCCTTTAGCGGAATCGCGGACCCCAAGAGTATCCTTACCAGCGCATCCGAAATGCTGTCCCAGATCACCTCGTTTGCTGGAATGGTATCGACGCCCAGTAAAATCAATATAAAATTTCGTCAGATAGAGTTTCTTAAACTGTCACAACAGACAGTTTTGGCAATTTTGGTTACCAATGATGGTCAGGTGCAAAACCGGGTATTGTCGACGAGTAAGGAATATAGCGATAGCGAACTGGTAGAGGCTGCCAATTTTTTCAACGCCACTTATGGCGCCTGGAGTCTCGATGAGGTACGCACCGATTTGGCACAACATATGCGCGCCGATCATCGGGATATGCATCGAGAGATGCGCACCGCGATCAGAATGGCGGGTGAACTATTTGAGAATGAAACAGATGCTGAATTAGAGTCGGTGCTAGTAAGTGGAGAGAACAATCTTTTGGCAGTGCCAGATTTCTCTGAGCTTGAAAAAATAAAACAACTTTTTGATACCTTTAAAACTAAACAGGTGCTGTATGACTTGTTGCAGAAAAGTATGACGACTTCTGGCGTACAGATTTTTATTGGTGAGGAGTCTGGTTATAAAATCCTGGAAGACTGCAGCGTGATTGCGGCCCCATATGAGGTGGACAGCACGCGGGTCGGGGTGGTGGGGGTGATCGGACCCACCAGGATGCAATACGAAGAGGTCATTTCGGCAGTTGATATTACCGCCAGACTTCTTGGCAGCGCCCTGAGTAACAGCGCCCACTGAATTTTTCGAACTCTGACCCAGGATCTCCCTGCATGAGCAATCTCGGTCAATTATTTGACCAGCTCAGAGCCTTCGATCGTCCACCTGTGGAAACCTGGCACCCGGACAAAACGGTTGAATTCGACCTTCGGATAAGCGCAAGTGGAGAATGGATTCACGAGGGCGGAGTTATCCCCAGGAAAAGACTGGTCAAGCTGTTTTCTACAGTATTGGTATTACGGGACGGTCAATACTATCTGGTCACACCTCATGTGAAATACCACATTCAAGTCGATGAGGCGCCGTTTATGGCGGTAGAGTTGCGTATCGAGGGGAGCGGTGAATCACAGGAGTTATATTTTCGAACTGACATGGACGAAGTGGTAATGGCGAATGCGGATCATCCATTATCTGTCACCGCTGACCCACAAAACGGACAGCCGCGGCCGTTGGTTGAAGTTCGGGATGGGCTGTGCGCTAAGTTGACTCGTCCGGTATATTATGAACTCGCGCAGATTAGCACGGAGTTCGAAGGCCATCATACGGTTCCTGGTGTATTCAGCGGCGGCATTTTCTTTAAAATGGTTTAATCAGCTCTGGATATTCGGCCTCAAATCGACGATCATCCCACCTGGTTAAGTGAGCGAAACATTCAGTTTCCAGGGCTCGCGAATGTTTTTCGCGGAGCTGCCGGGAACGCTAACAGATTAGACTGGAGCAATACCTCATGAGCTGGCAAAAACAGATACTTAGAGTTGACCTGAGTGCAGGGACCGCGGTGACCGAGCCACTCAATTTGGAATGGGCGGATCAGTACCTCGGAAGTCGTGGCCTGGCAAGCAAATATCTTTGGGAAGAAATGGATCCTGCAGCAGATCCGCTAGGCCCGGACAATGTACTAATTTTTGCCACCGGCCCTTTGACAGGAACCATGGCATCCACAAGTGGGCGCTATGCGGTAGTAACCAAAGGCCCGCTCACTGGCGCAATCGCCGCGTCGAATTCGGGTGGAAAGTTCGGTGCCGAACTCAAGTATGCGGGTTATGACATGGTGATCATCAGCGGCCGTTCAGAAAAGCCCGTTTACCTGTCGATACGCGACCATAGGGCCGAATTATTACCGGCCGATGAAATCTGGGGCAAGACCGTGTGGGAGGCTGATGAATGGATTCATAAGCAGGCGCAGGACCCTCAGACTAAGGTGGCAGCAATTGGCGTCGCTGGGGAACAGGGCTCTCGGTTTGCCTGTGTGGTCAATGATCTGCATCGTGCCGCTGGACGCTCCGGTGTCGGGGCAGTCATGGGCAGCAAGAACCTGAAGGCCATCGCCGCCCGCGGGACAGTAGGAGTGACGGAAGATAATTCCGATGCCTTTATGAAAGTTGCAAAATCGGTGAATGCTGAGCTGCATGGTAGTAGCGCTCGTCGTGGCCTGATGCGCTATGGCACCCACGCCATGATGGACAGCATGCAGGAGTTCGGTGGATTACCCACTGAAAATTTCAAAAAAGTTTCATTCGCGGGTGAGGAAAAAATAAATCACAAAGCAGTGACAATTAAGAATAGAAACGGCCACAAGAATCTAATACGTAATGCTGCCTGTTTCGGTTGCACAATAGGCTGCGGTCGATTGGCGAAAATTGACCCTGAACATTTCAGTGTTAAAGACCGACCAGAGTACTGGAATGCATCAGGCGGCCTTGAATATGAAACTGCCTTTGCTTTCGGACCCGTTGTAGGTGTGGATGATCTGGATGCGATGACTTTTGCCGGCTTTATGATGAATGAGCACGGTATGGATCCAATTTCGTTCGGTGTAACACTGGCGGCCGCAATGGAACTCTATGAGATTGGTGCGATTACAAAAGAACAGACTGACGGTATTGATCTCAGCTTCGGTAGCGCCGAAGCGCTTGTAGTAATGTCCGAGAAGACCGGAATACAGGAGGGCTTCGGAAAAGATCTAGGGCTTGGTTCGAAGCTTCTATGTGAAAAGTATGGTCACCCAGAGCTCGCTATGGTGGCTAAAGGTCAGGAATTTGCCGGCTATGACGCTCGTGCCATGCAAGGCATGGGGCTTGGCTATGCCACGAGTAATCGCGGCGCTTGTCATTTGCGCCACGACACCTTCGAACAGGATATGGCGGATCCTGGCACTAAGGGTAAGGCTGAAGCAGTTAAGACCTCACAGGACTTCGTGTCCATGGTCGATTCCACCGGTCTTTGCTTGTTCACCACCGCCGTATGGGGTTATGAACACTTCGCAGATATGATCAATGCCACTTGTCCAGGTGACTGGGACGCTGAGCGAATTCGCCAGACCGGTGAACGAATCTGGAACCTGGAGCGACTGTTTAACAACGCAGCCGGTCTTACTAGCGCAAATGACACGCTTCCGCCCCGCATGCTCAAAGATCCAGTCCCAAGCGGGTTCGCCAAAGGTGGAGTGTGCGAACTGAATGTCCTGATTCCCGAATACTATAGCTTGCGCGGCTGGGATGAAGGCGGCCATCCCACTGGTGAAAAACTTTCTTCATTGGGGATAAGTTTGTAAAACATAAATTTGTCTTGATCCCGGAGTCCGGGATAACGTTTTTTTGGCGGGGCATGACGCAATTACCGCAGGCGTCGTCATGGGGAGTCAGGATGGGGAGTCAGGATGAGGAAAGCCGCGGCCTGCTGAAAAATAACGAGATTCCGGGTCGCAATCCGGGATGAAGTAATCTCACTCAATCACCGTCGCCAGCCCTTCACCTCTTGGATCAGAAGCCGCGGAAACCGCGCCGCTTTTCTTGTCGATAACCACTGCGTGCATGTTGCCCCATGTGCGACCGCGAGGTTCAAGTGTGTGTCCCTTGACGTACAGCCGGACAATTTGCTTTGGCGTTAAAGCATCAGGTTCATACTGAATGTGGTCAGGCAGGTACTGATGGTGAAAACGGGGTGTGCTCACGATCTCTGCGGCACTGGCGTTCTGCTTGAACGCGAGAGAACCTAGCAGCACCATCGAGATAATGCGGCTACCACCTGGAGTGCCCAGCACTGCGATTCTGTCCTCGGTCTCGAGAAACGTTGGACTCATGCTCGACAGCATGCGTTTGCCAGGTTCAATCGCATTTGCTTCGGCGCCTACCAGGCCATATACATTTGGAACGCCCGGTTTGGCTGAGAAATCATCCATTTCGTCGTTCAACAACACCCCGGTGCCAGGAGCAACATACGCGGAGCCAAAGGGGTAGTTTATGGAAAGCGTGGCGGCGACACGATTACCGGAATCATCGACTACCGAAAAGTGCGTTGTGTCTGCGCTCTCTAAAATTTCACCGGTAGCTGAAGGTAATTCACCACTAGGGGTAGCATGCGCCATATCAATTGACCGGCTAAGCGCTTCGGCATAGTCGGGGCTAAGCAGGCGTTCGGTCGGCACCTCAACATAGTCACTATCGCCCATATACTCGGCGCGGTCTCGGTAGGCGCGACGCATTGATTCCACTACGAGATGTTTAACGGTGATGTCGTCCTTTGCGTCGAGGTCATAATGAGAGAGAATATTCAAGGCGATGGACATCACCAATCCACCAGAAGAGGGCAGCGCAGCCGAAGTCAGCGTCATGCCACCATATTGAGATTGAACAGGTTTGCGCACTTTGACACGATACTGAGCTAAGTCGTCCATTGTCCACAAGCCGCCATCCTGCTGCACACCGTTGGCCAGCGCCTCGGCAACCTTACCCCGATAGAATCCATCGAATCCTTTTTCCGCAATTAGACGTAGAGTGGCTGCCAGATCACTCTGCACCAGGGTCCATCCAATTTCGGGTACCTCACCATTGTCGAGAAAAATTGCGGCGGCGGCTGGTGATTTCCGAATTGCGTCGTGGCGAAAGTTCATTAGTCGATGATAATGCTCGCCTACCTCAAAACCCTGTTCTGCATAGTCAATAGACGGCGCCAAACTGGTTTCCAAGGGCAATTTGCCGTAAAGACTCGAAAGCCACACTAGCGCTGCTGGTTCTCCTGGGATGCCGGCTGCTAAGGGGCCATCTACGGAACTCCCTGGCACGACTTCCCCGGTCTCATCGATATACATGTCACGGCTGGCCGCATTGGGTGCTTTTTCCCGGCCGTCCAGCATGAAGTCTTTGCCGGTGCTCGCGTCATGAAGCAGCCAGAATCCACCGCCACCCAGGCCTGAGCCCGTCGGTTCGACCACGGCCAGGGCTGCGGTTATCGCAACCGCCGCATCGAACGCATTTCCGCCCTGCTGCAGCATTCTAATGCCGGCCTCGGTGGCCAGCGGATGGGCGCTGGCGACACCCGACGCAGCGCCGGCAAGACGGGTGAACAACAACAAAGTGAGCACAATAAAACGGGTAAAAGTCATCATAGTTCAAACCGTCATGATGTTATTGAGTCGTCGGAGCGTGTATAAAATATCTGCGGTAGTACTTGAGTTCTTCGATGGACTCGCGAATGTCATCCAGAGCTTTATGTGTATTTTGTTTTTTAAATCCGCCCAACAGGTCTGGTCGCCATCGAGTAACCAGTTCTTTAATTGAGCTTACATCTAAATTGCGGTAGTGCAAATAGGATTCAAGTTTAGGCATGTAACGAGCCAGAAAGCGTCTATCCTGACAGATCGAGTTGCCACAAAGCGGAGAATGGTTTCCTGGAACAAATTTACGAATAAATTCCAAGGTCTGCGCCTCAGCTTGCGCAGTAACTACTTTCGAGTATTTGACTCTATTGACCAAACCGCTTTCGGTATGGGTGCGGGTATTCCATTCGTCCATGGCAGCGAGCCGCTGCAAAGGCTGTTTGATAGCGATGACCGGTCCTTCTCCAAGGGAGTTCAGTTGTGCATCGGTAACGACGGTGGCGATCTCAATGATGACATCCTTCTCAGGCGATAGTCCGGTCATTTCGAGATCGATCCAGACCAGATTTTGAGGGTGCATAGTGATTAATTATCCATTGTTAGTATTGTGACGGCAGGGCCGCCCGATTCTGAGTTTGGTTAAGACAGCTGGTGTTTTAATTGTGCCGCCAAAGTCACCAATGCCACTGCGGCTGTTTCAGTTCGAAGAATAAGATCACTCGCGCACAGGGATCTGGTACCTGGATGCGCAGATAGAATCGCTTGCTCTGCATCGCTGAATCCTCCTTCGGGGCCCGTCATGAGAAGAATGTGATCCACCGGGGACATTATGCCTTCTGCGACCTGATAAATCGACTCGCCTCGCTGGTCTCCATAAATAAAAAGAACCCGCTGATCCGAATCCTGTAACAACGACCCGACGGTCGTGGCGGATTTTACTTCGGGCAGATACAGCTGCCGGGTCTGTTTACATGCGCTATGTATAATCCGCAGCCAACGATCGCGCATTTTATCCTGGAATCGAACCACACTGAAATCACAGTCCAGTGGTACAAAGGTATTCACACCGAGCTGTGTGGCCATATCCAGCAGTATACTTTGACGTTCGCCCTTTGGTACCGCCGTTGCCAGGGTTAGTTTTATACTCGCGGCGGGTTTTTGCACTGTATTAAGAAGTCTGGCGACCACCGACTCCGGTTTCGATCCGATTGAGGTGATAGTCGCTTCACCCAGAAGACCAGTTCCGTTGGTCACATGGATTGGGCTGCCTATCTGCAACCGCCTGACCCTGAGCGCGTGGACTGCTTCGAGAGTTGACAGGCTGACATGTTCCTGTCCCGCTTTGAATGACTCAACAATAAAAAGCGGGGGAATCTTAGATTCTGTCTGTTGTGCGGTTTTCATGGAGAAGTGGGATAGATATCGAAGCGCACTAGTTTACTTTTGGTTGAGCCGGTGTTACCGGGCAATAAAGGGGCCGCATAATGCGGGCGTTTAACCACCACTCTGCGACTTGCGTTACGAAGCGCGAGCTTGAGTAATTCAACATGATCCTGTTTGTCCTCAGCTAGCATTAGCTGAAGCAATTGCAGTGGTTTCTTTGGTGCGGCAGAGCCCGGTCGGGGTGGATACATTGGATCGATGTAAATTACCTCAATAGGCGCATTCATTTTCTTAAGATACTCGACGCTATTATCCTGCAGCCATAAAAGGTTTTTGGTGATCTCATCATTATCACATCTCTCCAATGCATTGTTGACTAAAGCATGTACCACCGGATGCCGTTCCACAGCAACTACCGGTATTGCGTGTGAAGCGATGTGCGCCGCGTCGATGCCCCATCCGCCTGTGCAATCTACAACCGAACTGGCGCCATAGCCAATCGCTCGCATTAAAGGATCGACGCCCTGGTTCTGTTGTCGTGCCGAAATCTCTGGGTAATATGGCCGTTGCCGATCAGCCTTACAGTCGATCAGTCCAAGCCTGCCTTGGTGATCGTAAACCAGAAGAAATCGACATGTGGTGTCGGCGCTTCGCATTACTGGTGTTATCCCAAGATCTTGAACAAGCTGCTGGCAGCCTTGTTCATGTTCGGAATCAAGTAACAGACTATATTCGTCAAGCGGTAACAAAAGCTGAATCTATATATTTGGATTTGGGCAGGTATAATATCCTGCCCGTCAACAATCATCATACTAACGAGGTCATTTATGGGATTTTTAGCCGGTAAGCGTGCGCTGGTCGCGGGTATCGCCAGCAATCGTTCGATCGCATGGGGTATTGCTCAGGCGATGCGCCGGGAAGGCGCTGAACTTGCGCTGACCTATCCAAATGACAAGCTTAAAGCACGGGTCGAAAAATTTGCCGCAGAACTTGAATGCAATATTGTTCTGCCATGCGACGTGGCCAGCGACGAACAGATTGAATACCTGTTTAGCGAGCTTGGAAACTTTTGGGATGGCCTTGATGTTCTTGTCCACTCCATCGCATTTGCACCTGGGAGCGAGCTGGAAGGTCTTTATCTGGATGCGGTGACAAGGGAAGGCTTCTTGACTGCACACGAAATCAGTTCTTACAGTTTCGCAGCAATGGGCAAGGCAGCGCTACCTCTGATGAAGGGTCGAAATGGTGCGATGTTGACCCTGACATATATCGGATCGGCGCGTTCGATGCCGGCTTACAATGTCATGGGCCTGGCCAAGGCTAGCCTCGAAGCCAATGTGCGCTATATGGCCCAGTCTGTAGGCGCAGACGGCATTCGAGTGAATGGGATTTCCGCTGGGCCAATTCGTACATTGGCCGCTTCTGGTATTAAAAACTTCAGGAAAATGCTGGATCATTTTGAACACGTGGCACCGTTGGGTAGAGCTGTGACCATCGACGAAGTGGGCAATGCGGCGGCGTTCCTGTGCTCCGATCTGGCGTCTGGAATAACGGGCGAAATTACCTACGTGGATGGTGGATTCAACACTGTTGGGATCAGCGATTATTTTGTTAATGAGCCGGGAGTATCAGGCGGAGGGTAACCACCGCGATTCGGTTGATACGTCATCCCGGGCTCGATCAGGGATCCCAGGCTGAATACTGAGGTCCACAATCCAGTGCGCGGCGCCGGCTATCGGGGCGATTAAATCTTGCTCCCGATAAATAAAAACCTGTTCACGCAGAAAAAATACTCTCCCTGATCTCCAAGCTTTTCCAGATCGTCGCGCCAGAGAGCAGACTGTTCTTTGCTGATGGCTCCCCTTTTGTATGCATTACCGCTTAGCCAGTTGAGTGAGCTGACCGAAAAATTTCCCGGATCAAAATCTGTGTTAAGCAACGGGATGGCTTCTTTGTGGGTAACATTTATGCCGGCTTCGTGCATTAACCTGGACAGTCGACCTGGTAGATTTGGACTTGGTACGGTTTTATCCCAGGCAGTAAAAATCGTGTCGGTAAGTTCTGGGTGATGGCTATGCATGATTGCGCTGCGCCAGTCGGTCTCCAGTATGGCGACTCGACCGCCGTTGCGAGTAACTCGGGAAAGTTCGCCGATAGCTTTGGCTACGTCGCCGACATAAAGCAATACCTGGGTACAGGTCACCGCATCAAAATGGTTGTCGTCAAACGGAAGCTCCTTGACATTGGCTATTCGGGAGGTTACCTGACCAAGCCCTGTGCAACGTTCCATGGTTGCATCAATCATTTCCTCAGATTTGTCGATTGCCATAACTGTGCCATTGTTGCCCACAAGATTTGCCAGTTCGTAGGTTAAAAATCCACTGCCGCAGCCGGCATCTAGTATATTCTGTCCGGGTTGGACCGTGAGTGCGTCCAGGGTCACTCGGCGTTGATTGATAATTTCCGGGGCGCTATAGCTAGTGTTTAAGGTTGCAGGAGAGTAGTGGATGGATTCGGCCATGATGCTGGTGGGCAGATTGCGGATTACTGAGCAGTAGATTCTAGCGCTATGCAATTGTATTCGCGACTGCAATTGTCACATATAAATAACGATTGAAATGGTATGCTTCAACCAACTATCACGACCAGGCTAAATGAAAATTTCAAGCAACTTCGATGGCGGCAATATCCATGTGATTGCCGATCAGGAAGCCAACGACATCCGACTTGAAATCAAGCCGGATAACAATGCCAAATTTTTTCAGTGGTTTTATTTCAGACTTTCCGGTGCGCACCAGAAGCAGTGTCTGATGCGAATCGTGAATGCTGGCGATGCGAGTTATGTAAAGGGGTGGGAAGGATATCGTGCGGTCGCCTCCTACGACCGAGAATTCTGGTTTAGAGTTGATACCTTTTACGAAGACGGCGAGCTATGTATTCAACATCAGCCCGCCTATGATTCTGTCTACTATGCTTATTTCGCACCGTATTCCATGGACAAACACGCGAGTCTGGTGTCGATCGCGCAGACTTCCCCAAGAGTCAGTCTGATCAACCTCGGAGCAACGCTCGACGGGCAAGACATCGACCTGATCAGAATAGGGGAACAAGGGGAGGATAAGAGGGTCGGCTGGGCTATAGCCAGACAGCATCCCGGTGAGACCATGGCGGAGTGGTGGATGGAGGGTTTCCTGAGCCGCCTGTTGGACAGCTCCGATGCGGTGTCGCGCGAGGTGCT
>JAHEGU010000147.1 GCA_024644945.1 Gammaproteobacteria bacterium
ATATTTTACAATGTCTTCTGCCACCCCTTTTGATACTGCGACCACAGCATCTGCCCGGCGGTAACACCTTTGCATTAGTGGCCGCATGTACCTGAGCTTGCTCTTTCCGCTGCTGTAGCATTCCGCCTCCTGAGTCGAAATATTGATATGGGCACCGACCACCACGCGCGTTGATGCATTACTGTAATATTTGGCCAACACCGCGTTTATATTTGACTTTGGCAGGGCCGACACCAGCACAGCCGGTCTGCTTGCCTTCAGGTGAGCGGCAATAGGAGGTATGAATCTAAAGTGTTTTCTTTTTGTAAACATACCAACGATTGCCCTTAACCCAGCCGGGTCTGCACGCATTGCGCACAGAAATCCCAGGTTTGGCGAGGAAGATTTCAGGGGCACCAGATTCACACCCGCTGGAATGCTGTTACAGAGCACTCCTTGCATCTTACATACCAGAATATCCACCGGGTGGCCCAGCTTCGTGAACCCGCTGGCCAGGTTTAATATCACTTTTTCTGCGCCGCCGCCGATAAGATTATCCAGTAAGAAGGAAATACGCGCGGGCCGGACTGTCTGGTTCATCAGCCTTCCAAAACGCCTGCAAGCTTACCCTTGCCTCACTTGAAGAGCAATTACAGACGAAAAAAGGGTATTGTAACTGTTCATGCAAAGCAGATGAAATACCCACCAAGTTTTCAATATGATAGCCTGATATTACTGAACATTAACTTCATTCACCCGGTCGCTTCGAAAAGGACTCGAAACCTGAATGGGCCCGTCCTTTTCGATCATCTCTGGGATGGGATTTCCTTTTTTGTTTTATCGATTATACATTTCGCAAGAACACTATTGCCCTCAGGGGAATAATGCGTGGCATCAACGTAGGCGTTTTCGACGCCATAGTCGGAAATCGACCTGGAACAATCCAGCATCAGCAGGCTTCCTGACTTAATCTCGTCTCTTATGCGAGCATCAACAGCCGTGTAAATCGCCAGATATTCAGATTCCGGGAACTTTTCGGTCAGAAAGGCCTGATTGCTTTCCAACAGCCCAATAGGCTGATAAATAAAGTGCGGAGCAAATCCGAATGCCTTACCCAATATACTCACAAACGCAATAGCTTCCTTATAGTACTGAACCACATCCTCCGCCAAATCATCGGCTCGATTGATATGAATGTTCGGCCACTTAGTGTGATAAAGCATCAGCTCCTGCCAATCTTCCATTCCATGAATGTTTGCGCTCTTTCTTTCGTGATAATGATCAAGACCACGTTGCCCCTCAATCCATTTTTTAATCACATGAGTGAGCGGAAAACTGTAGGCCAAAGCATGCAGCATGTTCTGTATGGTTGGATAACCGTAGATGAGCGGTACCTCTCCCCGATCGACGACTAAACCCTGAGCCCGCGGAGTGTCGTGGAGTTCGTATGGAGAACGCGCAAACGTTGTGACTTCATTCAAGCCGTCTATAAAAATCACCTGCTTTGGTCGCAAGCCTTTGCGGAGGAGGTAAAGAAGCTTGTCTATCTCACGTATGGAATCATAGGCCTGAATACCGAAATTCAGGTATACATTATCCCTATCAGAGCGATTAAGATAAGCAACGACAGTGTCGTCATCAGGCACTCCATGCCCAAAGGTTGTAGAACCGCCAAAAACAAATACATGCTGTTCCTTCTGGAACAACAGATCTCTGACAGTCTCATCAGACCAGCCGCTAATATAGCGAATACCCTCTATACCAAGCGTATAGTAGGGAATAGACGCCCCCTCGGTAAAATGAAGTACGGTATGTGGCCTGATACCTGGTGTCCTGGTATAGGCTTCCAGCAGCGCCTCATCATCGCTGTTGAAAACCCCCTTCAGGATTGCCATCCCTTGTCGTGAGTGACTCGATACGAAAAGCGAGGCCCCGTCGTCTGGAAACCTATAATACTTATACTGATCCAAATAGTAATGCGCACCCACATTGAGCAACAAAAAAAGCAAAAGGCTGATGCTGATAATTATCCAGGCATCCCTTGCATATTTCGCTAACTTTTCTTTTAGGACTGAACTTTGCAATGGTCTATACTGGCAATTTTATTTTCAATTGGTGCTGGCCGTAGAATTACAGTGTCGCGGATTCAACTTTGAAGCGACAGTAAACGAAGTCGGGATTTTGCGTATCGGCACCTCGACTTGCTGCCAAACCCGGCCGCCCTCCAGCCATCTTTTCTTGAATAACCCAATAGGCAGACCGCTATGCCCGTGGTTCCCATACGGTGTACTTCAGTCGGCTCCATAGGATTTTCGGCCTCGCCAGAATTCTCACATAGACGCGCGGATTGATCCGTCTCAGCTCTTGCAGAAACTGTCTCCGTCCGAGATAGTCGCCGGACCGGATCAGATCGCGAACATGAACGTCCGCCTGCCTGAAGATCATCTTATCAAACCACGACTCGATCACTTTATCTGCAAATATACCACGCGTCTTCGACTCTCTGTAGGGGCCCACTATTCGTCGCAGGTTCTGAATGCGATCATCTACTGACAATCCGCGGGTAGCATTTTCACCATGGATGCGCCATACAGCCACACAATCCGGGAAGAATGCCACCTTACCGGTGAGAACATAACGAAAAAGAGACTCCCAGTCAGAACTGATGATATTGGCCCGGTAAAAGTCCAGGTCTCTCGCCTTTCGCACTTTGTATAGGCAAGTAAGGTGATCTAGAGACACTTTCTCCGTCGCGAGACGAAGGAATAACTCCTTACCTTCCAGCAGATCAGGTAGATGCTCATTTTCATCGGTTTGCCGCAGGCTGCCGTCGAGATCATCTCGGCGCCTGTAGGCATTTGCAAACACCA
>JAHEGU010000010.1 GCA_024644945.1 Gammaproteobacteria bacterium
CATGAAAAATACCATGTTCAGAAATTGCTGCTGATTGCCACGAAAATTTTACCCAAATATTAGTATTCGGCGGTTTCCTCCTGTTTGTAGGCAGTTTACGTACCCCCAGTAACTCTCCATATTTTCCGCCTATACATTCCATATTTTACGTTGTTTAATTCCGATATTTACGATATTGTATCCGCCATGAATGCACTATCCCTGTATCCCCGCTGGATTGGTCCACGAATTGATGAAGCCTTGCGGGATACGCCAGTGGTTCTGCTCGCAGGGCCGCGCCAGGCTGGGAAGGCGACCCTCGTGCGTCAATTCGCCAAGCAGGGCCTAAACTACCTCACTCTGGATGATGAGCTGACATTGTTGTCGGCACGTGAAGATCCTGTTGGCATGATTCGCAACTTGGATCGCGCCATCATCGATGAAATCCAGCGAGTACCCCAGTTGCTTCTGGCGATAAAAAAGAGCGTAGACGAGGATCGTCGCCCTGGACGATTTCTGCTGACTGGCTCAGCCAATCTGATGGCCCTACCCACCGTTGCGGATTCACTGGCCGGGCGCTTGGAAACCCTGTTGCTGTTACCTTTGTCACAGAGCGAAATCGAGAACAGGCCGGCAAACTGGATAGACAGCATTTTTTCCGGAGTAATCCTGACAGCGAATCCTCCTGTACTCGGTAATGATTTGGCAGAACGTGTATTACGCGGGGGTTACCCGGAGGCGGTTGCACGGCCGACGGTGAAACGACGTATAGCCTGGGCTCGGCAATACATCGATGCCATTCTTCAACGTGACGTTCGCGATGTCGCTGAAATTGACAAACTTGATCAGTTACCGCGCTTTCTTCGCGCTTTGGCGCAAACCGCCGGCCAGATGTGCAACTACTCCGAGTTAGGTGGTCAAGCCGGTCTCGATGGCAAGACCGTATCCCGCTACATCGGTGTTTTCGAACAATTGTACCTGCTCAAACGTATTGATGTATGGGCGCACAATCGCTTGAAACGCGTAGTCAAAACACCCAAGCTCCAATTCATCGATTCCGGTTTACTGGCCATGCTCATGGATGTCACCCCCAAAGATGCTCAGCTGGACAAGAGTCGTTACGGACATGTTCTGGAGAGCTTTGTGTTCGGTGAACTGCTCAAGCACACTACAACAGCTGAGGATGACTATCGTCTACTGTACTACCGGGATGCTGACAAGTTCGAGGTTGACGTCGTCATTGAAAACACGGCAGGACATCTGGTCGGCATCGAGATAAAAGCCTCTGCCACTATCAAAGAACGCGATCTGCGTGGATTGAAAAAACTCGCCAGCCTTGCTGGCGATCAGTTCACAGCGGGTGTGCTGCTGTATGATGGCGACGAATCAATGCCCCTGGGTAACAATATCTGGGCTGCCCCTCTTTCCACACTCTGGGGCTCGTAGAACGAGTAGTTAATTGCCTGCTGTTGCCAACCAGTGCCAGACATTACCTGCCAGTGCCGGTCACTCCCACTCAATCGTAGCAGGAGGCTTACCAGAAATATCGTAGGTTACTCTGCTGATCCCTCTGACCTCATTGATAATCCGGCTCGAGATTGTCCCTAATACTTCATATGGAAGATGTTTCCAGTTGGCCGTCATGAAGTCGACTGTTTCAACCGCCCTCAGGGCAATAACGTATTCGTAGGCGCGATTATCTCCGACCACACCGACCGATTTAACCGGCAGGAATACCGCAAAAGCCTGACTGACCTGGTCGTACAGATCGTTGCGATAAAGCTCTTCCATGTAAATCGCGTCAGCCTGCCGCAAAATATCTGCATACTCTTTCTTCACTTCACCAAGTATTCTTACGCCAAGCCCCGGTCCGGGAAAAGGATGTCGTTGAATCATACGTTTCGGCAACCCAAGATCCACTCCTATTTTTCTTACCTCGTCTTTGAATAACTCACGCAGAGGCTCGAGCAACTTGAGATGCATATGCTCCGGCAGACCACCAACATTGTGATGTGACTTTATCACCTTGGCTTTGCCGTGTTTACTTCCCGCCGATTCAATAACATCAGGGTATATGGTCCCTTGCGCCAGCCACTTGGCGTTATCGAACTTTGCGGCCTCGCATTCAAATATTTCCACAAACAGATTGCCAATAATTTTTCGCTTCTGTTCAGGATCACTGACTCCTTTAAGGCGTTGCAAAAACTCAGATTCGGCATCCACCCGAATGACTTTTACCCCAAGATGTTCCGCGAACGTCTCCATGACCTGATCACCTTCGTGCAGACGTAATAGACCTGTGTCCACAAAAATGCACGTGAGCTGATCACCAATAGCCCGATGCAATAAGGCAGCAACCACTGAAGAGTCCACACCACCGGATAAACCGAGAATGACATCGTCGCTGCCCACCTGATGCTGCACTTGTTCAATAAGCGATAAGATGATGTTAGCCGGCATCCAATCTGAACCGCAACGACAAATATCGTGCACAAAATGAGACAGTATCCTTGTGCCCTCGATAGTGTGGGTGACTTCGGGGTGAAACTGAACACCATAGTAATCGCGTGACTCATCTGCCACGGCCGCATAAGGAGAATTTGTGCTTGACGCCACCACATAAAACCCTTCAGGCAAAGCCGTGACCAAATCACCATGACTCATCCAGACATCGAGTACTCGCCCTTCCTCGCCCAGCAACTGGCAATCTGAATGAGTGGTAATTGACGCATGGCCATACTCATGATGATCTGCGTTCTCCACCTTTCCACCGAGCTGATCAACCATAGTCTGCATACCGTAGCAAATACCTAGAACCGGCAGCCCGCTGCTAAACAGCTGTTGTGGGGCCTTGGGCGTATCCGCATCATAGGTCGACGCCGGCCCCCCAGAAAGAATCACACCTTTAGGTTCAAACTCAGCAATTAACCGATACTCAACGTCCCACGGAAATATTTCGCAGTACACACCCAGTTCACGCACAGTGCGCCCGATCAGCTGTGTATACTGAGCGCCAAAATCAAGGATCAGAATTTTTTCCTGATGGGGGTCGATGGTGACAGTCATCGATCAGAAACGATTAAGCATTGAATTCAGTCGGGCTGTGAGAATCCGTAAGGATGTTTTGTGAATCAGCGTGGATAGTTTGGCGCTTCTTTTACGATTGATACGTCATGCACATGGCTTTCGGTGATACCGGCATTTGTTATTCGAACAAAACGAGTATTCCCTCGCATTTGACTGATACTCTCGTTGCCGGTGTATCCCATACTCGCGCGTAACCCACCCATCAATTGGTGAACGATATAAATCATTGGGCCTTTATAAGGCACCCTGCCCTCGATACCTTCCGGTACCAGCTTGTCGGCACTGTCGACATCATCCTGGAAATAGCGGTCTTTCGAACCTTTTTGCATGGCGCCCAAAGACCCCATTCCTCTATAAGATTTATAAGATCGGCCCTGGTACATCTCAATCTCTCCAGGGGATTCGTCCGTGCCAGCCAGCATTCCACCCACCATCACTGAATAGGCGCCTACGGCAATGCACTTAGCGATGTCACCAGAGTAACGAATACCGCCATCCGCGATAAAAGGAACGTCAGTGCCCTCGAGCCCTTTAGCAACCTCGGTGATCGCATGTATTTGAGGTACACCGACGCCTGCGACCATTCTGGTTGTGCAGATGGAACCGGGTCCAATACCCACCTTTACCCCGTCAGCACCTGCTTTGACCAGATCTCTCGCCGCTTCTGCGGTAGCAATGTTGCCGCCAATAACTTCCACCTCATAATTTTTCTTAATAAGCGCAACACGCTCCAATACCCCTTTGGAGTGACCGTGGGCGGTATCCACCACGATCGCATCGACACCAGCCTCGACCAGCCGCTCTACTCGCTCTTCACTATCTTCGCCAACCCCAACCGCCGCCGCGACCAGTAGCCGGCCTCTTGAATCCTTGCAAGAGTGCGGATGCTCACTGGATTTTTGAATGTCTTTTACGGTCACCAATCCTGCAAGATTTCCGTTTTTATCAACCACCAGCACCTTTTCGATCCGGTGTCGATGCAGTAAAGCCTCGATCTCTTCTGGCGCTGCGCCCTCGTTAACGGTAACCAGCTTTTCCTCAGGAGTCATCACCTTCTCAACTGGCGTGGACATATTTCGCTCGAAACGCAGATCTCGATTAGTCACGATTCCAATGGCACGGGCACCGTCGACCACCGGCACACCCGAGATATCATACTTTCTCATTAATTCAAGGACGTCACTCACCTTTGCCGTCTTAGCCACGGTTACCGGGTCGGTGATCACGCCACTTTCAAACTTTTTAACCTGATTGACCTCTTTCGCCTGAAGTTCAGGACTGAAATTTCTATGGATTACCCCAACACCGCCAGCCTGCGCCAGGCATATTGCCGCCCGGGCACCGGTGACCGTATCCATGGCGGCGGACACTAGCGGGATATTGATATTGAGGTTTCTGGAAAGTCGGGTACTGAGGTCCACGTCGCGTGGCAGAACATCCGACTTAGCGGGGACGAGAAGTATATCGTCGAAGGTGAGAGCGGTTTCTATATGTTCCATCTAAGGATTATACAGTAAACCATTTTTACTCTTAAGTACCTGTCAATAAATTTTGTCCACCGATCGGAACAAATTAAACCCCAATCATCTCTTTTCGATACAGATCGAGCATCTGCAACACCAGCTCAACATATTTCTGGGTTTCCTTATAAGGCGGTATGCCCTGATAACGAGTGACCGCATTTTCACCGGCATTGTAAGCCGCCAGCGCTAGACGGGTATCGTAGTTAAACATCAACAACAGGTCTCGCATATATCGACCGCCCCCTTCCAGGCTCTGGGCCGGATTAAATCGATCAGTAACACCATATCGCCTCGCAGTTTCTGGCATCAACTGCATCAGCCCACTGGCGCCCTTAGGTGAAACGGCAGATGGATTGAACGAAGATTCAATGTGGATAATTGCCTTGAGCAAAGCCGGCTCGAGTCCCAACTGTTTTGCCTTGGAAACAATAAGCGGATCATATTCTGAATCGCGAACCCGAAGCCCTCTGTTGCTTGCTGACGGTCTTACCGCGGTGCCAAAATAATCGTCCGCATGATACTTCTGCAACAACCGATACCCCTTTAGTTCTGGTCGAGGATGATCAGTAATTAGCCTGTTACCTTTATCATTGACGTACACATAGATCGGTGCGGCGTGTGCCAAACCTGAAAATGCCAGCCACAAAGCCAATACAATAATTAGAAAATGGTTCATATAACAGAATTATATTATTGAAATAATTGGTATTATTTTCATATTACATCCGATCTGTCCTTATTCTACTGGACCCGACGTTCTGCGTCACCTGCGATCGTTGACAATATATAAAGATATATTTATTTTTCATGTACTGTGGAACCTAATCTAAATCAACTTCTACTCGCGTTACGTGCCGCCGGTGAATCGACCCGCCTTCGAATTCTGGCCGCACTCAAATACAGCGAACTAACGGTATCAGAACTCACAATGGTACTCGATCAGAGTCAACCCAGAGTTAGTCGCCACCTGAAGCTGCTGTGCGACTCGGGCCTATTAGAAAGATACCAGGAAGGTGCATGGGTATTTCACCGAATTAGCGACCGTGAAGGCATTCGGGACATTGCCAGTGGGTTGGTTCAAATGATTAACTTGAACGATCCGGAACTCGAGAGGGACCAACATAAATTAAAGGAGATCCGCAAAGAGAAAACACGCTTAGCTGCTTCTTATTTTAGCCAACACGCCGCAGAATGGGATTCTATTCGAGAGCGAATGGTATCTGACGCCGATATCGAACACAGGCTGGTGGAACTGGTCCGGAATCGGGGAGTCGATCTGTTTCTCGACCTCGGAACCGGCACCGGAAGGATTCTCGAAATTCTCGCTCCGCACGTGCGTAAAGGAGTGGGTTACGATCTCAGCCGGGAGATGCTCGGTGTCGCGCGCAGCAATCTAGAAAACGCTGGAGTTTCAAACTGCAGCGTCAGACGGAGCGATATTCATAGTATTGGATTGAAAGATAATTGCGCAGATGCCATCACCATCCATCAAGTACTCCACTATTGTGACAATCCGGAACAGGTAGTAAAAGAATCGACAAGACTCTTGCAGCCCGGAGGTCAATTGCTGATCGTTGATTTCCTTCCTCACGACCTCGAGTTTCTGCGCGAACAACATGCACACCGTCGACTGGGATTCGCCAGTTCCACTCTCAAGAAGTGGTTCAGTCGATACGGATTTAGTCGGGTTAAACATGAAGTCCTGGAGGCCCGTTCTTCGGCAAACCACGACCAAACTTTGACAGTGGGGCTTTGGAGCGCTGAACTGCAGGAGAACACCTAAGAATTCTCTTGATTTTCAATTGCTTTCAATATTTTTTGGCATTTTTACCAATAAATTTGGTGTAATATTAGAATCTTAATTATTGGTGAATGTCTAAAAAGATATTCGCACTTTACCAAGCAAGGAACATTCAAACTCAATTCTCGTGACCGAGTCTCATGACCATATAAGGCCGCGAGCGAAAATTGCATTAATGAGGTAAAACTAGCGTGCCAAGGGTACTCTCGAATCACTATTCTTCTTTCATTCATCACTTCAAAAGCAGGGGTTCGTTGATCTCCGCTATTGGAGGAAGTGCATCCGCGGAAAAATTTACAGGAAAAGCGCTTACGCTTGTTTCCGCAGGCCTGCTTTGCTTCGTCACAGCGCTTTATACGCTGTCTGTACCTGATGTTCGGGCCGAAATGGCCGTTCTTGGGGAAACTGCGGTACCGTCGAGCAACGCTAAACAACAGCGAACGCTCAAATTGATCAACTATCTGATCGACAAATCTCACTACCGCACGGTGAATCTCGACGACACTTTCTCCGCCGAAGTTCTGGAGGCGTATCTGGATCAACTTGACCCAAGCAAAAGCTTTTTCCTGCAATCGGACATCGACCAATTCTCCAGACTTCAAACCGAATTCGATGATTTTATTCGAGAAGGAACCCTTAAGCCTGCATTTGCGATCTTCAGTATCTTTCGTACTCGGGTCGAGCAGCGAATTGAATTTGCACTCGACCGACTGACTATGGACTTTGATTTTACCCTCGAAGAAGCCTATCAGCTGGATCGAGAGGAGGCTAAATGGGCGAAAGATACAGTGGAACTGGATGATCTTTGGCGCAAACGAATTAAGAACGACATCCTGAGCCTTCGCCTGGCGGGCAAAGAAGAAAAAGAAATATGGACCACACTTGACCGACGTTATACCCATATTGCACGGCGTACCAGACAGTTCAAATCAGAAGACGTGTTCCAGACCTTCGTAAACGCCTATGTGAACTCTATAGAACCTCATACCAGCTACTTTTCCCCTCGTGAGAGCGAAAACTTTAAGATAAACATGCGCCTGTCATTAGAGGGAATCGGTGCAGTCCTGCAGACTGACAACGAATACACATTGGTCAGGCGAATTGTGCCGGGCGGCCCGGCGGATATGGGTGGGATACTGAAGGCTGAGGATCGAATCCTTGGTGTTGGCCAGGGCAGCAGCGATATCGTCGACGTCATTGGTTGGCGACTCGATGACGTAGTTGAGTTGATCCGTGGCCCAAAGGCCTCGGTTGTCAGGCTGGAAATATTACCGGGTGAATCCGGCCTTGAGAGCGACACTGAGATTATTGAAATTGTACGTGATGAAATCCGACTTGAAGAACAGGCCGCGCGAAAGAAAACCCTCGATATCACCACAGAAAACAGTAAGGCGAGAATTGGCCTGATTGAACTACCCTCTTTTTACGTGGATTTTGACGGCATGCACAGCGGTGATTCCGATTATAAAAGCACTACTCGTGACGTTCGAAAACTATTACTGGAGTTCAAATCGGAGGGTATTGATGGCCTGGTCATCGATCTGCGTGGAAATGGTGGAGGCGCACTGACCGAAGCCATCGCACTCACTGGATTATTTATTCCTCAGGGACCTGTGGTGCAGGTGGAAAATTCCGGCGGCAATGTACAGATAGATAGAGACCCAGACCCGGAGATTATCTACGAAGGCCCACTCGTGGTGCTGGTGGATGGCTATAGTGCATCGGCTTCAGAAATATTCGCAGGCGCGATTCAAGACTATAGGCGAGGATTTATTATTGGCGAACCTACCTTTGGCAAGGGCACGGTTCAGAACCTGGTTAATCTCAATCGGTTTGCCCGTAATGACGGCAATCTAGGTCAGCTCAAAGTTACTATTGCTCAATTTTTCAGAATTAACGGAGACAGCACCCAGTTTCGTGGTGTTACCCCGGACCTCATCTGGCCGACCTCTGATCCCGAATCTGAAATTGGCGAAAGATCTTACGACAATGCGATTCCCTGGCGCAAGATTACAAAGGCCAAATTTGAACAGTTTCAAAGTGGCCTTTCCGAAGACATTCTAGAGAGCGCGCGAGCACAACACGTTGAACGAATAAAAAACAATCCCGAGTTCCGTTACTACATGGAAGTCTCAGACATCAATCGGGAGCGGCGAGAAATAAAAACGGTGACACTGAATGAGGTGGCGCGCCGCAGTGAACGAGGAGTTCGTGATCAAGAACGGCTTGACCTTGAGAATCGTAAACGTGCTGCGATAGGTGAAGAGATTTTTGCCGATATAGACGCTCTGGAAGAGTTTGATAAAGCGGAGCAAAAACGCACCGAGAGCGATCAGCAACCCGATCCATTTGTCTTGGAGTCTGCGCGAATCTTGGGGGATATTATTCATTTTGCAGGGCTCAATCAAAGCGCTGATAGCAACCTGGTAGAACGGTCAGAACCGGCGCAGTTGCTAAACAACTGACAACTCTCCAGTCGCAGGCTGACAGGATACTAGTCTGCATCTTTTGGTAATGTTAAACACAATAATTTCTGCGGCTACATCGGAACCAGCAGCTTGAGATTTTCTAACTTTTCCAGACAGTTCAATCCGGAAAGCGGGATTTTACAGTTGATGAATGATCTCGGTAATGCTGTGAATACTGAGTCCCAGTTACACATGTTAGGGGGTGGAAACCCGGCGACGATACCCGCTATGGAGCAGGTTTTCAGGCGTGAGATGAAGGCATTGATGAGTCGTGGTCGAGAATTCGAAAACATGATCGGCAAATACGACTCACCGCAAGGAAACCGGATGTTTGCCGAAGCTTTGGCGACAATGCTGCAGCAGAATCTAGGATGGCCCGTAACACCATCGAACATTGCAATAACAAATGGCAGCCAGGCTGGATTTGGCATTCTGTTTAACCTGTTTAGCGGTGCGTTTCCAGACGACAGCTTCAAGAAAATTCTATTACCAATGACTCCCGAGTACATTGGCTATGCTGATGTCGGAATCGGACAACAATCAATTTTCACCGCCAATCAACCACTGATTGAAAAGCGAGACGAGCTATTTTTTAAGTACAGGGTTGATTTCGAGCGCTTGGAAGTGAACGATGATATCGGTGCAGTTTGTATCTCGAGACCTACAAATCCTACGGGAAATGTTGTGACCGACAGCGAACTCAACAAGTTACTCCAACTGGTCGACAATAAAGGCATTCCTCTCATTTTGGATGGCGCTTATGGTCTGCCGTTTCCCGGCATTATTTTTACAGACGCGACGCCGGTCTGGGATACTAATATTATTCTCTGTCTTAGTCTCTCTAAACTAGGACTTCCCGGCACTAGAGCTGGAATTATTGTTGCTGCCGAACCACTGATAGAACTGATTTCAGGATCTAATGCCATATTTACTCTGGCTCCCGGCCGTTTTGGTCCTGGTTTGATCACTAATATTATGGCCTCGGGAGAAATTCTTCATCTGTGCCAGAACATCGTCAAACCTTTCTACAAAAGCCGTTCAGATAATACAATTGGGTTGGTGGATCAGTTAATGTCGGATCTGCCGGTCAGGATTCATGTTTCTGAAGGCGCGATTTTTCTCTGGCTTTGGTTTGAAGGTTTACCGATATCCAGTGAAGAATTGTATCAACGGCTAAAAGCACGTGGCGTGCTGGTCATCGCCGGGCATCACTTTTTTCCTGGGCTCGAATCCTGCTGGCAGCATCGCAATGAGTGTATAAGAGTGAGCTATGCGGCTAGCGAAACTGATGTCACTAAAGGAATGGAAATCATTGCGGATGAGGTTCGAATCGCCTATCTTAAAGGGGCTTCCAAAGTTAGTAACGCCTAACTCGACCAATCACTAAATCCTGGGCAGGCTAGATGGCAAAACCGCTGGTTATAGATAAACAAGAAGAGACCAAAATACCGTTCCTTCGTGGAATGCTTATAAAATCATTGCAGCGATCCGGCCTCGAGTTTGATGACGCATATAAGCTAGCCAGCGAAATTCGGGAAGATCTAGAGGATGTGGAAACGATCACAACCGAGAATCTGCGCAAGAGAATCATAGATGTCCTAAAGGCGCATCATCCTGACATAGTTCTCGGCCAGAACCTTAGAGACACCATCTACACGGAATTTATCGAGGTTACACGCGACGACGGTCACGCGGATCCATTCTCAAGAGGGGTATTTGTCAAACGACTGCTGAATGCAGGCATCCCTGCCGGGACCTGCAGCACCATTACCCGCCAGGTTCACAGTAGGCTGATCCGGGAAAAAATTCGAAAAATTTCTGTCGAGCAGCTGATTACTTACGCCTATGAATCCGTTAAAAATGTTGTAGGTCAAAAATCAGCGGATCATTATCTTATCTGGTGTGATTTCAATCGCTCAAATTTACCTTTGCTGATCTTGATCGGAGGGATTCCTGGAAGCGGAAAGAGTACTATTGCGACTGAACTCGCCAATCAGATGTCTATAATTCGGACACAATCGACCGACATGTTGCGGGAGGTTATGCGGGCTTTGATTCCTAAACGTCTGTCTCCGTCACTGCATGGCTCTTCTTTCAACGCTGGCAAGGCGCTGCATACACAGGCGTTCTATACAGCTAATAGATCCGATGCTTTGGTCAGCGGTTTTAAAATGCAAAGCGACATGGTTTCTGTAGCCTGCGAAGCGGTTCTCAAACGCGCAATCAATGAACGGGTTTCAATGATCCTGGAGGGTGTTCACCTGGGCCCCAACCTTTATCGCAAAATGGGAAAAGCAGACGCCATTGTAGTGCCGATTATGTTGAGTGTTTTAGATCAAAAGCGCTTAAAGCGGAATTTTAAGGGCCGTTCCAAGGACGCCGAAAAACGCGCTGCTAAACGCTACCTGGATAACTTTGATCTGATTTGGCAACTGCAGGCCGCAATCCTTTCAGATGCCGACACAGCTGATATTGAAATTGTCGATAATGTCAATATCGATGAGACTGTTTCAGATATTTGTAGAACCGTAACCGAAACCATGGCAGCCGACTATAATGGCAAAATTAAAACGCTAAGAGCGAAGTACACAATGAGCTAATAATAGATCGCTTGGTTTCGATCATTACCGTTGCTTTATCTTGACCTCTATACCTGCCTGTTTCAGAGTGAATCTGCGGTTATATGTTGATAACCGTTGACCCGCTCTATCTTAATGACTGGTTGAGCTGCCCAGCAAATCTAGATACTTCTATTGTTGAAAACTAATCTGTTTTGCCAGATGCTGCACCGTTTCCGCAGGCACTTCACCCATCACCGTAACCCAGTGATTTTCAATGTTATTACGGTAGGCATGCACAGCTCCCATTTTAGATAGCCCTGTGACCGTACTCTGACCATGCTTGGCCTTTTTCACAAAGACCGAAACCGAAGATAGGCCATCGGTAAACACCATATGCTCTTCTTCTTCCATTTCCATTGGCGTCATTCGGCGGATGTGTTTGGTCAACCGATAGCCTGCGGGTAGATCGATAACCTGCCATTGACCTTGACTCACATCTGCAGTCAGGTTTGGTCGGTCCATACCGTACCACACCAATTTGTCTTTGCTGGTAACTGACTCTAGCTCGCTATCCGCAATCTCGCGTCCAATTTCGATATCCACAAAAAGGTACTGTTCAACACTGTCACCGGCAGCATTTATCAGGTCGGACCTGAGCAGTAAGCCGCTCTCCTCATCCGCCCACAGATGGTATCCATAACGATAGTTATCTCGAGGTAAAATCTTGATTTGCTTGGTCATGCGATCAGCAACACGCAGCTTGCTACCGAGCTCAAATTGATAGTTTCGTTTCAGATCGTCAATATCTGTTGCAAGTATTCTTGGAAAACCACTTTCCGAAGTCTGACGATAGTCGTGGACCCCTACATTTTTATCGGGGATATAACACCATACGCGATCCATATCACGCACCACCTCACGAGCCTCACCGTTTAGCGCGTACAATCTCTCCTGCATGACGCCGTCTTGCACACGCCTCACAACTGTCATCGCCTCGACTTGGTCATCGTGCACATAAACGAAATTCCCTGCGAAGCTCAGATGGGCAGCAGCATCATTAATTTTCATCAGCCAGTCGGCGGCTTCCTCGGAGGCATATAAAACCCCTATACCGCTGTTTATCCAGATAATGAGGAGACCACGGATTCCAAACTTGAAAATGATTTTCCGCAATCGGAAATGGGGCAATACACTCATGTAATCTGTATATGTACCCTGCGGCTAGTCGAGATTCTCATTGCTCACGAGTTTTGCATACGTTATCAGACCATTTAATCCAGAGGTCGCGGTAAACTCACCGTGCTCGACTAACATCTGGCCAAACTCGGTCTCAAATGCCTGCTGCTGAACAGATTCGCCCGGGACCGTTGAATCCACTTCTGGCAAACTATTCAGGGTATTTTTTGCTATTTCAGAACCATCCCGCTCAGCCATCGGGGCACCAGGAGATAGGGTCAACACGGCCATAAGTGCGATCGACGCTGCAACCGCAAACATTCCTGCAGACTTCAAGGCCTCAGTATTTGAGGGGCGAACCACCTCTATATTATTCGTCACCGGCTCGGCGATGGGTGCCAACACTGTTGGCTCGGACTCAAGAGCCTGATGCACGCGGGCCACCATACAATTGCCTGTAGCGGTCACTTCTCCCCGAATAACATCACCAATCAAGTGATAATTCCGCCATTTTTCAAGGGCTCGACGGTCTGTTACAACCTGATCGATGAAGTCAACAAAGCCTTGGGACGTGACCCGCTGGTCAATTATTTCCGAAACAGTGTCTTTCATAATCCTATAAATTAGTTGGTGCCGGTCACCCACCGGTCATGCAGTTAGTCCACGTCATCGTTATTAAGTTCATAAACTTACTCAGTTTTCTCCAGATTTGAAGCCATATTCATTGTTTCTTGCATGCCCTACAAATTCTATTTCAGCGGTAGATCCATGGCTTGTTCGATCGCCTCCCGTGCTCGGAATATGCGTGAGCGTACGGTTCCAATCGGACACTCCATTACTTCAGCAATATCCTCATAACTTAAGCCATCGAATTCACGCAATGTAATTGCCTGGCGAAGCTCATCAGGTAGTCGCTTGATAGCATTGCGAATAACGACCACCAATTCATCATTCTGCAATATGGCTTCTGGAGAATTCATTTCAGTCAACCCTCCCGCTATTCCAATCGCCGAAGACTCATCTAAATCCACATCCTGCGCCGGCGGTCTGCGACCGGTGCCAACCAGGTGATTCTTTGCAGTATTCACCGCAATTCTATACAACCAAGTATAAAAAGCGCTTTCCCCGCGAAAGTTGCCGATGGCGCGATAAGCTTTTATAAACGCTTCTTGAGTAACATCTTCCTGTTCGGAACGATCCTTGATAAAGCGGCTCACCAGATTCTGTATCTTGAACTGATATTTTGCGACCAGCAGATTGAACGCTTGCTTGTCTCCATTGCGCACCTGTTCAACCAGGACTTTGTCGTTAACCTCTTGCTCCATGGCGAATTGGAATTAAACTTAAGCCTTTGTTTATTATCAGCTGGAGGTCAGTATAGTGGATGTTTTGGAAAACACAATCATGAATTCATCTTCCGACTGTATTCGTAACCGGCTCCATATATTCAATGATGAGTTGCAATGTTTTAGCACCACGAAATTCGTTGAGATCAAGCTGAAATGCAGCATGAATGCGCTCAAGTTTTGGCATCTCCTCGCCAGGCTGTAATTGTCGAAACGCAATACCCTCTAACACCCGGTCCGGGGTCGCAAGTCGGAGTTTAAGATGTTGCTCTCCCACAACTTTCTGGCTAATCACCCGGAACTCATTGTCGAATACAGGTGCACTGAATTGCTGTCCCCACGGTGCAGCATTTCTCAACAATTCCGCAATCTCACGAGTAAAAAACTCTGGTTCTAGAGGGCCATCCGAGTATACGAAATTTCCCGCCGGCTGCCCCAGAAAATGATCCGAAACTGCGGCATGAAACAATCTGGAAAAAGGTTCCAAATTGCCTGGATCCAAAGTAAGTCCCGCCGCCATGGCATGACCCCCGAATTTCTCGACCAGGCCAGGTTGACCGGTGGCAATTGCCTCGATCAGATCACGAATGTGTAAACCGGGCACCGATCTTGCCGAGCCGGTCAGTTTGCCTTCTGAATTATTCGCAAACACGATTGCTGGTTGATGGTATCTCTCCCTCACACGTGAGGCGACCAGGCCAGTAATTCCCTGATGCCAGTCTGTATGATGCAGACATATCCCAGCGGTTTCCTTTGACGCTTCGAGTTTATCGACGACTTCTACTGCCTGGTGCTGCATTTTTTGTTCAATCCGTCGCCGTTCAACATTGATTTCATGCAATATCTCGGCATATTCTTTAGCATCATTTTCAGTGTCCGCAAGTAGACATTCGATCCCCATGGAAATATCGTCAAGTCTACCGGCGGCATTCAATCTAGGCGCCACCACAAATCCAAGATCTGAGCTTGAGACATTGCGATAATCCTTGCCGGCTACCGCCAACAATGCCTTGATCCCTGGCCTGCATGCACCTTTGTGAATTCGGGCGATTCCCTGAGCCACAAGAATCCGATTGTTATGATCAAGGGGCACCACATCAGCAACTGTTCCTAGCGCAACCAAGTCTAATAAATGTGCCAGGTTGGGAGCTTTACCCTGGTTTCTTTCAAACCACCCCTTTGCGCGTAAAAGGCTTCGCAATGCCAGTAACAAATAGAACATGACGCCAACACCCGCCAGCATTTTGCTGGGAAACTCGCATCCTGGTTGATTTGGATTAACTATAGCGCTTGCTGCTGGAAGCTCAACTCCGGCGAGATGATGGTCAGTTACGATCACTTCAACCCCAGCTTCACGCAAACATTGGACACCTGCAAGGCTTGATATACCGTTATCTACAGTTATCACCAGATCCGGTTCCTTTGTTAACGCAACTTTAGCGATCTCAACTGAAAGCCCATAGCCGTAATCAAAACGATTCGGCACCAGGTACTCTACGCTTGTAGCACCTAAGGATTTGAGTCCCAGAATAGCAACCGCGGAGGCAGTTGCACCATCCGTGTCGTAGTCACCAACGATGAGCACCCGCCAGCCCTGCTCGACGGCGCAGCACAACAGAGCGGCGGCCTTATCGATATCTTTAAGGTTATGTGGCGGGTAAAGTCCTGCTAATGAGTGGTCAAGATCCTCTAGCCCGTTTATATCCCGTTGCAGAAATATTCGACGCAACAGAGGATGTAAAGCGCGATCTGATTTCGGTAAGCGACCCACGGCCTCCCGCCGCACAATTGACTTCGAAACTGCATACGGCACTGTGATTTATCCAGCTATACTGGCACTTATCCTCGATTTACCTTTATGCGCGCAGACACCAGCCCTGGAGTCGCTCGGGTTATCGTCGCCGATAAAACCGCGATTCTGTTGTTTGCTAACTGATCGACCCAACTAAAAAGCTTGTCCGCTGTGGCTTCCTGAAACCAAATTTCGACGCTTCCATCATTACCTGGTTGAACGCGCTGAATAGCATCCTTAACATTAGTCCGAATCGCAACCTGTTCAATCACCGTTAAAAGTGGTTGACTTGTAGACGAAGATTTTTGCGTTGCGGATAATTTGTTAAAGCTGGAGAGCTGGTGATTCATCCAGGCCAGTGTTGCATTATTTTCCGGCACTTTACGGCGCAGACGATCAATATCCTCCGCCACTGGCTGCCACAGATACAAGTAAAACATGATTACCAGTAAAACCGGCACCCCAAAACTCACCAACATCCTTTCTCTTTGATTAAGATTCCGCCACCAGATCACGATCAGCTCCTCTCTAACCGGAAACGACCGGTAACTTTATTATCGCGCGCGCCGGACGACAGTAGTTCAGCGCTCATACCCGGCAGCTGTTGTAACGTCTGCCGTATACTATCAAGTACAGACAGACTGCTTACGTTGCAAAGCACGGTCATGGAATTATCGCGAAAGTTAACTTCCTCGATCTCCGCTTTGTGCTGTCGAGTTGCGTTTGTGATGGAGGTGAGCAAACGCTGGAATTCATTCAGACCGCCTTTGCCAGTATGCGAAGCCAGCAGACTTTGTAACTGAAATCTTGGCCTGCCCAAATACGGCTCATTGGGAAAATGGCGCTCGAACAGCTGAACCATCTGACTGTTAATACTGGAGTCCTGGGCTCGCAGGGTGCGCACCTCCTTCACCATGGCAGTATAGTAAATCGCAATTGCTAAAAGCCCGCATAATGCGGCAATCTTGAGTGGACGATAGTTCCGAGATCGATGCTCTGGGGCAAACTCTCCATGCAACAACGATATATTGTCCGAAGCTGCGGAATCTTTTGATAATGGCAGCCAGTCTTTGAGCCGGTTACCGATATCCCAGTGGCTAACTTGGCTACCTTGCTGTTTCGACATGAGCTTTGCAAGCTCGACATCAGTAACTGAAACTGGTCTATCCGGTAAGTCTTCTGTATCGAGCCAATAATCAAAAAACTCCCTATCCATCGCGAACCCGGTCAGAAGCCCGGTGCGAACATATATCGCGCCATCCTCTTGCACAGCGACGGTGCTGGAATGCTCACTATGTAACGGAACCAGAAGGTAGGCCGGCACAATTCTATCCAGGAAAATTGACGCCGCACGACAATCTTCCAACCATTGTCGTATCTGTATTTTTGAAACGATGGCCACGTCAGCCGGTTGACCTGCACGCCAGTTCAGAACAGTAAAATGCAGTTCCTCTACGTCCTCACTCAGACTTTCCTCAAGAGCATAAGGAAGTGCAGCCTCGACGTTAGTCCGTCTCTTGCCGGGCACTGTTACCGAGCGCGTTGTCACTGACTGCCCAGATGCCACACCCACCACTTCGGTTACCCCATCAGGAATTTCCAGCTGATCGAGAGCGATTATCTCGCCATCGCTCTCGACTTCTCCTTTGACGTTAATCAACACCCAGTGATAAGGTGGATCAAGAGTTAGATATAATTTCAATGGTCTTTTATCCGGATTCGGAATTTTCAGTCTCAGTTGCGCCGAATGCAGGGCAGCCAAAAAATCGTTCCCGCTGCAACACCTTTACATTGTTTTCCGGTGTCAGCTTCTGCATCAGGCTAATCATACTGAATTTTACCCTTCCGGACTCGGCACAGCTATGCCCCGCATAAAAGGAGCTATTCACACTCAGCATATTCTCGTATCCCGGCACCAGATCTCCCGGAATCAGCGCCAAAAATTGCTCTCGAAACTCGTCCAGACTTTGAAACGGCACTGAATTCCTTCGCAAAATCAAGGGTTCTAGCATGGTTGGGTCTGCCGGCTGATCCGCACTGAATAACGCAAGCACTTGAGCGGATGCGGTATTAACATTGACTGGAACCAGTGATTCATTATTTGCTACTGGCAGTGCACTGACCCAAGGCAAGAGCGCTGCAATAGTCTGGCGATTGAAATCTCTGATATTTACAATTTCAGATACCGACGCAACCCCTCGATTAGCGCTCCGATATGGTGTTTCAAGACCTGTGTAGAAGAAATCCTCAGCGCCGGTGGTGCCAATAGGGTTTTCATCATTGTCTACCCAGTCAATCATCGGATCGACCAATTCGGGATTGAGTTCAAGGGATACCAGAAGGTTTTGAAAAATCTGATACCAGTACGCTGGTTCCTCCTCTTCTTCATCCGGATCGTTTTCAGTATTGTTTTCTTCTCCGTCCCCACTGTTATTTGATTGATCGGGCGACGGTTGTTCCTGATTCCGTTGATTCCGGTCTCGCTGCTTGCCTTCTACCAAATTGTTTATATTTAACCGGCCCTGAAGATCGTCAATCGTCATTAACAGCAAAGTACCGGTATCACCAACCTCCACCGGCGGACCCAGGTTACCCCAAATTTCACCGCGATGGTCGATGATCGAGCTTGCTTCATTGGAGTTTAACTGATCATCTGACATATCCTTTTCCAGCACCTTCACTACCCATTGCTCGCCACTCAGATTAACCTGGTATCCCTGTTCCGCCAGACCAATATTCTCAACCCGGCGAATAGCGAGACTCTGATCTTCTGCAGTATAGATCGCGAGCGTCGCCAGAACGGCAAGAATCAATAGAATCGAAATAAGAGCCACACCGCGCTGATGCGATTTAAATCTCAGCTCCACGCAGGTATTTTGATCACGCACCATTGGCGAGATCAAACAGTCTGCGGTAGCTCTTTTCATCATCCATATTGATCAGCAGCTCGGTAGCATAAGGTAAAGCATCAGGATCCAGCTCGAACAGCTGTTGCACACCGAGCTCGTCACTCCACTGATAGTGCAACATATCTATCTGGGCCACACCTTGCAATACCAGCCTGCTTTCAGGTTCGCTATCCTGAACCCGGTCCAGCACCTGCCAACTGTCTCGATACAATGCGCCATCCACGAGTCGCCAGGCTACCCGACGCAGTCTCGTGCTGCCTGGCACCTCGATGTCTGGTTCAGAAATCGTGATGCGAAAAAGTTCTCCATTTATTGAACCTGCTTCACCGATGTAAGCGGCCTCAATATCCCCATACTCCCCCCTCACAGGTCGATTGACCATATATCGCAGATCTCGTTCAAGCAGGGTAAATGTTCTTTGCAGATGCTGCAATTCCCGTTGGTTGACCTCAAGACCTTCCCTTACTTTCAAATACTGACTTAAGGTGGCATAACAAATCGTCGCAATTACAGCGAACACACCGACCGCAACCATGACCTCGATAAAGGTGAAACCCAATTGAGACTTAAACCGGTTCGTTTTCTTATCGGGAGTAATCATTGTGTGGTTTGATCGGCCGGTTTATATCGCGCAACATACCCAGTTAATCTTGCGACATTACGATCGTCAAGCTCTGCAAATACCGTGATATTGACTTTAGATATATTTGGATCAGCAGTGCTCGAAAACTCTTCCTCTATCCGCCATTTGACTCCACCCATCTCGGCTTGGCCTGACTGTCCTCCTGCGTTGCTGAATTGCCTGTACATACGCAGCTCGGCCATGCGGTTGCTAGCAACCCAGGTACCGAGTGTGCGCTGTTTCAATTGATCAGCAACTCCTACGTTGCTGATCATTGATTTAGAAATAGCACCCAATCCTATGGCCGCCACTGCCAAAGCCACCATCACTTCTAACAATGTAAATCCGCAAGCTCGATTATCAGATTTTTTCATCTGACATCACTGGATTCATCTCGTTATCGAGTGAAATGACGAAACGGTATTGGTCTCCTTTAAAACTAGCGATAAATGGTCTAATCATTCCATTGGGTTCCACCAGGATCAAACTTTTTGGCACGGCATTAGGCTCCTTTTTAGCCTCGGCTTCTTGAGGCTGTTGAACAGACCGATCCTGCTCAGATTCCTTTTTTTCCTGCAAAAGTCTCAGTTCCAAAATGATGGGGTCCGGCACGATACGCTCCCGCAACACCTCTACTTTGTCAATCTGCGTCCATTTATCTCTAAGTTCCCAAAAACGATAGCGACCGTCGGTCTTGCTGACCTCTATTCCCATCGGTAGACCGGTAAACGTAGCTTCATCCCTAAGATGGTCGACGAGCGCAACGAATCTTCGAGCCTCCAGCTTGGCAATATCATCAGCGTTCCTGTCTATCTTAATTGCAACGAGACCAATCATCAGGCCGACCAGAAAAACGGTCAATAACATTTCCAGCAGTGTAAAACCGGCGCTGCGATGTCGTATTAAAGGCGCGAAAGAATAGCCAGCCCCAGACAGGAAAGTCGGATGATTTGAGATTCCGTTTATTTGATTTCGTCCATATTCCAATTGCCTATATCCATATTGATATCATCTCCACCCGCCTGACCATCCGCACCAAGACTCCAGATATCGAATTCCAGATGTTGTCCCGGATACTGATACAGATAATCGTTGCCCCATGGATCCTTTGGTAACGAATCCCCTTCCAGATAGCCGCGACCATCCCGAGAATCGGATAAAAGCGCTCCCAGCCCATCGGAACTGGTTGGAAACTTTGCATGGTCAAGTTTATAAAACTTCAGCGCGGTGGAAAGCTGGTTAATATCCGCTTTGGCCGCGACCTGCTGAGACTGATCCAACCTACCAAGCACTCTCGGCAGAATCATCGTTGCAAGCATTCCAATGATCACTACGACCACCATAATCTCTATCAGAGTGAAGCCGCTTTGCTTACCAGTAATTGACACGCAGTGCCTTTGTTCTTTAATTCTCACTTGTTTTAATCCCTATAGTATGTTTCGTCGCCCGGAATGATATTGCAATAAAGTATCTGCATAGGTTTGGGCAAATTTGCTCGACCCATTAACCTGTTTAAATTCAACTTATCAGCTGATTTAGGTCAAAAATTGGAAGCAAAATAGCTAGCACGATAATTAGCACAACAATCCCCATAAATAGAATCATAATCGGCTCAAATAAACTGACCACGACTGATATCCGCGATTCCGCTTCACGTTCAAGCGCAGAGGCCGATTTCTCAAGCATTTCACCAAGGCGCCCGCTTGACTCACCGCTGGCTACCATTTGGGTAAATAAAGGTGGAAAGGAATTGCGCCGCTGCAAGGCCCTGTTAATACTGGCTCCTTGTTCTACCTCTATAGTGGCTTGTTGCAGTTGCTTCTTCAGCACACGATTGAGCACCACCTCAGCACTGCTGCGTAATGCCGAAATCAGGGGCACGCCACTTCCAATCAAAATCGATAGCGTCCTGGCCATACGAGACGTGTTCAGGCTTCGCGACAAGCGACTAATTCCAGGCATAGTGAGAATCAGTTTGTGAAACGCATATCGTGGACCATCAAACCTTAAAACAATAGTAAGTGCCACCAGAATCCCCAGTAACAGTGCCAGCATCACCAGGCCATTGGCCTGCAGAAATTCACTAATACTTATCAACACGCGCGTAAGGGCAGGTAATGACTGATTATTATCCTCGAACACTTTAACCACCTGGGGCACCACATAGGTCATAAGACCTATTATTATGGTTATCGAAACTAGAGTCAGCAGGATTGGGTACACCAGTGCAATACCCAGTCGTTGCTGCAGTCCCTGTTTCGCTTCTGTGTATTCGGCCAATCGCTCGAGCACCTCTTCAAGATGCCCGGTCTGTTCACCAGCGGATACCGATGCAACATACAGTTCTGGAAATGCCCTGGGAAACATACGAAGCCCGTCTGCAAGAGACCGCCCTTCCACAACCTGGGCTCTGACACCGCTTAATACTGTTTTTACCTTGTGACCCTCTGCCTGTTCAATCAGCCCGGTCAGCGAATCCTCAATAGTCAAACCCGAATCCAGTAACGTGGCAAACTGCCGCGTGATCACGGCGAGCTCCATATTGTTGAGTTTCTTCCTGCCACCACCGGTAACCCCCCGCTCCCTGGGTTGGTCTTCCACCATTTCCACTGAAAGTGGCGCAAACCCCTGCTCGCGTAATTGTTGACGAACCTGGCGGGCACTATCCCCAGAGGCAACACCTCGTTTTTTACGTCCCTTCGAATCGAGGGCCTGGTACTCAAAGGCTCGCATTTAAAGTATGTGTGGATTGACTTACTGGACCTGGGTGACCCTTACCACCTCATCGAGGCTGGTGGTCCCCGCCAATACTCGAAGTACACCGTTTGCCATCAAGCTGGGCGAAGCGAGACGCGCGTGTTTCAGCATCTGCTCCTCACTGGCTCGTTCATGAATAAGGGTTCGCAACGGGTCGTCAACCACGATTAATTCGTAAATGCCTATGCGGCCACGAAAACCTGTGTAGTCACAGCGTTCACACCCACTGGAATGGTAAATAGGGCCACCTGTATATTGATTGCCCATCAGCTCACGCTCTGCCTCATTAGGCTGTACCTGCTGACGGCATTTTGTACAGAGCTTTCTTACCAGGCGTTGAGATATTATGCCAATCAAACTTGAAGCAATCAGAAAATCTTCGACTCCCATATCGATCAAACGAGTCACCGCGCCTATCGCTGTATTGGTATGCAGAGTAGACATCACCAGATGTCCGGTTAGGCTCGCCTGCACCGCAATTTCAGCGGTTTCCAGGTCGCGGATTTCCCCAACCAATACAATGTCTGGATCTTGACGCAATATGGATCGCAGTCCACTGGCAAATGTGAGGCCTATTCTTGAGTGAACCTGGATTTGTCCAACGCCATCAAGATCATACTCAATCGGGTCCTCGATGGTCAGGATATTGTTTTTTTTTCGATCGAGATTTGACAGTCCAGCATACAACGAAGTAGTTTTTCCTGAGCCGGTAGGCCCGGTTACTAACAGGATGCCATGGGGGGACGAAATCAATCGCTTGAATTTTTCGAGGGTTGGCTCGTCCATACCCAGGCTTTCGAGCTCCATTCTGCTGGCTTTTTTATCCAGCAAACGAAGTACCACTCGTTCTCCATATTGAGTGGGCAGAGAAGAAACCCGAACGTCCACCGGGCGGTCTCCTACCATCAATGAAATACGCCCGTCCTGTGGCAAACGTTTCTCAGCGATATCCAGTTTAGCCATAACCTTGAGACGCGAAATCAGCGCACTGTGAATAACACGCTGCGGCTCTAGAATATCTCGTAAAATGCCATCAATACGAAACCTAACCAATGAGCGTTTTTCAAATACTTCCAGATGTATATCAGAAGCATTTTCTCTTATCGCCTGGGTCAATAGCGCATTGATCAATTTAACCACTGGCGCGTCATTAGAAGCTTCCAGCAGGTCAGTGGTTTCTGGCAATTCGCTGGCAAATAACTCCAAGTCGATATTGTCATCCAGGTCACTGACCATCTCCGTAGCTTCGGATTGTCCCTTATCGAAAGCCTGTCTCAGCAGATGTTCAAATCCAGATTGAGGCATTTCATTGAACTGAATCCGCGCTCCCAGTCGCCTGCGTAATTCACTGAATAACTCAATACCTGGTTTTTTAATACAGACTACCTGAACTCCAAGTTCATCTTGTTCAATTGCCACAACGCCATGACGTTTGCAAAATGCATAAGTCAGCTTGGAGACCATATCCGAATCAATTCGATCTATCCAACTTAGAGGGTTGTGTAATTCGCTCAGCTGCGAGAAACCGGATTCTCTGAAAATATCGTTATTTTGCCGTGCTTCCATATCGCTTAACGTTTGTCGGTGTCATCCCAGTCAACAGGTTTCAATTGTGGAGGATCGTCGGGCAGTAATCGTCGAGTATCCTGTTGTGCTTCCCCTTCTTCATTGCGGATAAATTCATAGCGCTCTTCGGTCAATAACGCCAGATCTTCCGGAGTCCGAATTATTTTTGGGCGCAGGAACACCATCAGGTTACGTTTAACCGCTTGTTTAGTTTTTTTACGAAACAATAAACCCAGTAGAGGGATCTTTCCAAGCACCGGCACCCACTCGTGCGTATCTACCGAATCATCACGTATTAATCCACCCAATACGATTATCTGTTCGTCATCAACCTGCACGGTTGCTTCAATCGACCGGGTATCTGTGATCAGATCCGAAGCACCCTGAACCGTGATCGGCGCGACGCTCGAGACCTCCTGTTCAATTTCCAAACGAATAGTATTACCTTCATTAATCTGCGGTGTTATCCTCAAAGTCAGCCCTACGTTTTTCCTTTCAATGGTCTGAAAAGGGTTCACCACTCCGACTGCATTGCCATCGCCATCAGCCGTTATATTGGTGGCGGACGCGGTGCTGGTAAAGGCTCCAGTAACGAAAGGCACTTCCTGGCCTACCACAATTTCCGCAGCCTCGTTGTCCAGCGTCAGTAGGTTAGGCGTTGAAATAATATTGGTGCTGCTATCGCCCCGCAATGCGTGTAGCACTACGTTAAGATTAGGTACAACCGCGCCCGACAAATTAGTAAAAAATCTGTCTATGTATCCAAGCTCAACTCCTCCTACCGATTCGCTGAACCCGGTATTAAAGTTCACATCCGCTCCAGAGTCGGTTCTCCTGTTCGCATTCCAGTCAACACCGAGCTCTGATTCCTTGTTGGCCGACACCTCCGCAATGATAGTTTCAACAAATACCTGCGCACGTCGAATATCCAGTTTCTCTATTACCGATTTAATCTCTTCGAAAGAAGCTTGATCCGCCCTTATTACCAGGGCATTGCTCTGCTCGTCGGCCTGAATCGAGACTTCGGGAGCTGATACCGCACCCGTCTCGTCCTGGGCGGCGGGTTGCTGCAACCCTCCCAGCAGATTAACTAACTCTATAGCTTGGGCGTATTTCAGGTATACCACATGGGTATCTCCCGCCTCAGGCCGTTCAACGTCAAGCTGGTCGATCAGGGCTTGGATCACTGGAAACTCCGCTTCCGGCGCTTGCACAATCAAGGCATTAAGGCCCTCGTCAACCTGCACGCTCACATTGGCGACCGGTTGTCCAGTCCGGCTGCTCTCTGCATTCAAGGAGGATAAAGTTTGACCAATAATTTGTGACATTTTGGTCGCATCAGCGTGTTTGAGATAGAGCACTCTGATATCCACCCCTCGCTGTTCGGTATCCATCCGCTTGATCATCCCAAGTGTCCTGCTAATATTGGCAGCAGTTCCGGTCAGGATCAGCGTGTTGCTTCCGGCATGGGGTGCGATATGGTCTGTGGGGGGCAGAAGTGGACGCAGGATCGGCAATAGTTCCACTACCGAAGCGTGTTCGAGCGTGACTATATGGGTTATCTGTTCGTCACTTCCTGAAGGGGATTCGTTTGTGGGAGTAGGATGCTGCTTGACCAGGTTCTTGGGTAAAATTTTAATCACCTCACCACTTGGTATCGCGGCAAAATTACTGACCTCCAGTACCGACAAGAATATTTCGTAAAGTTTATCCGCGGGTAATCCGACACCAGATACCAGGGTAACTTTTCCTTTGACACGGGGATCAACAATAAAACTTTTCTCCGTTACCTGAGAAACCAGGCTGATCAACGCGTTTATATCTGCGCCCTGAAAGTTCAGAGTGATAACGTCTTCACCATTCTCCCCCGCTGCCCGTGTGATCTGAGAGGTATCAGCGGCCCCCGACGCCGCAGTTGAGCTTCTATCCGTCTGCGCCAGCAACACCTGGGACTCTGTTGCGCCAATTTCGTCCACCACTCGAGCGAGCTCAGAAGGTTTCAAGTCGACCATAATCCCGTCAGCATCCAATTCTTCTTGTTCATACGCATATCGTATGTCGATACCGGGGTTCGCAATCTGGCTGGCGTAGAATTGAAGATCCTGCTGGAAGGACAGATCTACCATTGCGCCATTTTCCACAGCCGAGGACTGCGCCCATAGTGGCTGAACCAGCCCAAATACAAGACATGCCGCCAACACCGCAGGCAATTCCGCTAGGGAATTCAGCAGAGCATGTCGGGGCTGTCGTGTCATGTTAGCGAGCAATTCATTCATCCAGGCAGATAAATTCCCATTTTATGCCCCTCAGGCCAGGTTTTCCAAACGAATCGCGGTGATTTTACTTGTCACCGCATCGAGTTTCTCAATCTGCTCAACGGCGCTAGACATGTAGTTTCCAGGGGTAACCTGTGTCAGCATGATGATTGTCACCTCCTTGCCTTTAGCTTCATGACCCTTTTGTAATATGGTTGCAATACTAATCTCACTGTCACCAAAAATGCGGGTGATCGCAGCCAGCACCCCGGGCCGATTAATTACGGACATTCGGAGATAGAACGCAGTCTTAACCTGGCCCATCTGCATGATCGGTAGCGCTGCCAGGGATCCTGGCTGGAATGCCAGGTGCGGCACCCGGTTATTCGGATCACTGGTAAGTGCGCGCACCACATCCACGATATCGGCTACCACAGCCGAGCCAGTGGGCTCAGCCCCGGCCCCCGCGCCATAATAAAGAGTCGGACCAACCGCGTCAGCCATCACCATGGCGGCATTCATTACCCCATCTACATTGGCGATCAACCGTTGCTTGGGTATCAGCGCCGGATGCACCCGAAGCTCGATACCACCCGGGTTTCGCCTAGCGATACCGAGATGCTTGATTCTGAAACCAAGCTCGCCGGCATAGCGTATGTCGTCAATAGTTACGCCAGTAATACCCTCAACAAAGACCTGATCAAACTGCAGTGGGATGCCGAACGCTATGGAGGCTAGAATAGTTAGTTTGTGCGCGGCGTCTACACCCTCGATATCGAACGAGGGATCTGCCTCGGCGTAGCCAAGTGACTGCGCTTCTTTCAGCACCTCGGAAAAATCAAGCCCATCCTGTTCCATCCTGGTCAATATGTAATTGCAGGTACCGTTAATTATCCCGGCGAGCCATTGAATCCGATTGGCGGAGAGTCCTTCCCGTAAAGATTTGATGATAGGTATACCGCCGGCTACTGCCGCTTCGAACGCCACCATTAAGCCTTTCTCTTGGGCTTTTTCGAAAATGTGATTTCCGTGCAACGCTATCAATGCCTTATTTGCCGTGACCACGTGCTTGCCGTTCTCTATGGCTCTCAGCACAACTTCCTTGGCAACCCCATCCCCACCGATGAGCTCAACCACAATATCAATGTCAGGATCGTTCACAACCTGCATCGGATCATCGGTCAGCTCGATGCCTGCGGTATCTGCCATTCTTTGTTTGGCTAAGTTTTGCACCGCAGCCCTTGTTACCCGTATATCTCTACCTGCCCGACCGGCAATATCCCGGCTATTCCGCTGGAGTATTTCCAGGGTGCCGGCACCCACGGTCCCAAGGCCGATCAGGCCAATTTTGACAGCATTCACAGTGATAAATTTACAAACGGAGAATTGGTTACAATCCTGGTTAATTGTGCGCCTGTTAACATGTTTGAAGGCCTGTTCTGCCTCCGGCACAAAAGGCGTTCTGAATTAGCGAGTTACCACCAAGTCCATGCAACTTAACCTTGAGCGGCCAACGCAGCCCAATATTATTCGCAGCGTAAGCAACAATGCGCAAAGCTTCCATATTGTAGTCGGAGAAACCTCCTTCACGCAGAGCGTGATATTAACATCCGAGAGTATTGATTTGTGGGAAGTTACCAACATTTCCGAACTCAAAACACATCATTTTGATCGGCTCGCGCAGCATTCTGTTGAGGTGATTGTGCTTGGCACAGGAACGTCAATCCAGTTTCCCGACCCGGCGCTGTCTCAGGCCCTAATGGAGAATCAAATTGGTCTCGAAGTCATGGACACGGTGGCCGCATGCAGGACCTACAATGTCCTTGCCGGAGATGGCAGAAAAGTGGCCGCCGCCCTAATAATGTGGTGAGAATTGATTGCCTATCCCCAGCCAGATTGAAAAAAACGGATTTATGCCTGGCCCAGGCTTTCAGAACCTAGCCTAGGCGGGCCTGGCCTGGCCTGATTCGACCCAGTGCCGGACAATTCCTAACCGTGCCGGCAAATCTCAAGATACTCCGCAACCACAGTCGCAAGCCCCCGATCGATGCTCTCCACCGTCAGGGCGTGTCCGATAGAGACCTCAAGTATGTTGCCAATAGAGAGAAATTTTTCCAGGTTAGCCAGATCGAGGTCGTGTCCCGCATTGACCCCCAGGCCCTGTGAAATCGCCAGGTCTTTAGCCGATTTGTACTTCTCTAACACCACACCCTGCTGTGCGCTGGCATAAGTATTGGCATACTGCTCAGTATATAGTTCAATACGGTCGTATCCGCTTTGCGCGGCGGCCCGCACCTGATCGCAGTCGGGGTCCAAAAAAAGCGCAGCCCGACTTCCGACACCATGAATCCGCTGCAGCGCCGGTGCAAGCACGGCAAGGTTCTGCTCTACTGACCAGCCATGATCTGAGGTTAATTGTTCGGTAGTATCGGGCACCAGTGTACACTGATCTGGTCGAGATCTCTCAATCAACTGAAGGAATTCTTCCGACGGATAACCCTCAACATTGAATTCCACGTCATTAAAATCTCGAACTAAATCTGACAAGTCCAAGGTGTCGGCCCGTGTAATATGTCGTTCGTCCTGACGTGGGTGCACGGTAATTCCTGCGACCCCCATACCGATCAGTTTGTTGGCATACAGCACTACGTTCGGATAATCCCTGCCTCGGGAGTTCCGCAGTAATGCAATTTTATTAAGATTTACGCTTAGAGCGGTCATAGCAAAAGTGTCGATTTAATGGTCAGAATATCACAAGAATCTCACGAAGCTGCAACTGTAAAATGCCACATAAACTTTGAACCTTTAAGCAAATTATGGTTCTATTTGATATCGAAATATCTGAGATTTTAAGATGAAAAAATACTTGTTGATTGTTGCAGGTGCTGTAGCTGTCAGCGTGAGTCTGATGCTGGGTATTGGGATTAAACAACAGCCGTCCTCGATTACGAATGTTAGTCCTGTGAGCGCCGCCATGGCCCAGACCGAGCCCGGTCTCAGGGTCGCAACCTTTGCCGGAGGGTGTTTCTGGTGTGTGGAGTCGACATTCGAAAAATATCCTGGCGTAGTCAAAGCGGTTTCTGGTTACGCTGGAGGCACCACCCAGAATCCGACTTACTACGATGTTGGGAGCGGTAAGACCGGCCACACCGAAGTGGTCCAAATCCACTATGACCCTGTTGAAACCTCTTATGCCGCACTACTGCACTACCTATGGCGCGAAATTGATCCGACAGATGCAGAGGGGCAGTTTGTAGACCGAGGCAGCATGTATCGCCCGGCGGTGTTCTATCATAACGAAGAACAAAAACAACAATTACTGGATTCTCTCGAAGACCTGCGAACGTCAGGTAGATTTGCCAAACCTCTTCAGGTTGAGGTTTTGCCATTTGATAAATTCTGGGAGGCGGAGGATTATCACCAGGATTACTATAAAAAAAGCCCGTTGCGGTACAAGGTTTATCGTCATGGTTCCGGACGCGACCAGTTTCTTGAGCGCGTATGGGGCGAAGAGCTACACGCAAAATACAAACCGGAAGGCGGAGAATTAGAATCCTCAGAATCAACCGGCAGTGACACCCAGTCAAACACGCAGATGCAGCCCGATTCGAATGAGGTGGTGTCCTATGTAAAACCCTCTGACCAAGAATTACGTTCTCGACTCACTCCACTGCAATACAAAGTAACTCAACACGAAGGCACTGAAAGACCCTTCGCTAATGAGTATTGGGACAACAAAGAAGAAGGCATTTATGTCGACATCACGAGCGGAGAACCGCTTTTCTCTTCGGTCGACAAATTCAAGTCCGGCACTGGCTGGCCAAGTTTCAGTAAACCGATCGATGATCAATATGTGGTCGAAGAGATGGACCTCAAACTTGGCATTCCACGCACCGAGGTGCGCAGCAAATACGGCGACGCCCATCTCGGACATGTTTTCAACGACGGCCCGGCGCCAACTGGTCTCAGATACTGCATCAATTCCGCATCCCTGAGATTCGTACCCAAGAATCAGCTAAGCGACAACGGCTACAGTAAATATACTGAAATGTTTGGACTATAATAACAACGCATTGAAGTAAATAATCGGCCCGGGCACCCTCAGTCCGGGCCTGCTCTCTCAGCCCCTGTCTGTGGAGTCTGAAACATAATGAAGATGTCGTCCTGGCTTTCTGCCCTGTCCGACCTGTTTCTCTTAGCCATCGGGCTGCTGTTCGTGCTGGTTTTTGTAGTTTATGTGCGAGATGTCACCCAGACCAAGGATGCGGTGTTACGCAACTATCCCGTTATTGGTCACTTCCGCTATATATTCACCACACTCGGTGAGTTTTTTCGTCAATACTTCTTTGCAATGGACAGGGAAGAAATGCCCTTCAATCGAGCTGAACGGCAATGGATAGAGCGAGCGAGTAAAGACAAAAGCACCACTATCGCGTTTGGTTCAACCAAAAGCCTGGAATATCCAGGAACTTTAATCTTCGAAAACGCTGCATTCCCCTTACTTGATGAGGACAAACAATCTCCGGCTTTTGTGGTGATTGGAGAGGGTTATTGTGAAATGCCCTATGAGACAAACTCTATTCTGAACATTTCGGCCATGAGTTTTGGCGCCATTTCTAAACCAGCAGTAAGAGCCCTTTCTAAAGGCGCCCGTATGGCTGGATGCTGGCTCAATACCGGTGAAGGCGGGCTGTCTTCCTATCATCTGGAGGGTGGTGCAGATATCGTGTTCCAATTTGGAACCGCCAAGTATGGCGTGCGGGATCAGGAAGGCTATCTGAGCGAAGAAAAACTTCGGCAGGTAGCGTCTCATGACCAAGTAAAGATGATTGAAATTAAGCTTTCCCAGGGCGCTAAACCAGGTAAAGGCGGGATTCTGCCCGCGTCTAAAGTGACCTCGGAAATTGCGGCGATTAGAGGTATCCCGGAGGGACAGGCGTCAATCTCACCCAACCGACATCTTGATGTGGACTCAGTGGACCACCTGCTTGAATTGATTCTCAAAGTCAGGCAGGTGACCGGAAAGCCTGTGGGAATAAAGGCCGTAATCGGCGGTATGGACTGGCTCAATGACCTGTTCGGAAAAATCCGTCAACGCGGACTTGATTCAGCGCCAGATTTTATTACTCTCGACAGCGGTGACGGCGGCACCGGGGCAGCGCCAATGACTCTTATGGATCATGTTGGCCTGCCCATTCGAGAATCATTACCGATGTTAGTAGATGGTCTTAAACAGTTCGGACTTCGAAACCGGATCAAGATCATAACCTCAGGCAAACTGATCAATCCAGCTGGCGTTGCCTGGGCACTCTGTACCGGCGCTGATTTCGTCAATTCTGCACGCGGATTCATGTTTGCACTTGGGTGTATTCAATCATTAAAATGTAACAAAAACACCTGCCCTACTGGAATTACCACCCATGACAAACGCTTACAAAAAGGGCTGGATCCCGATGACAAAGCGGCAAAGGTCGCCAACTATGTAGGGCAGATCACCGAAGCGGTGGAGATTATTGCCCACTCATGCGGCGTGCCCGAACCAAGAAGTTTGAGAAGAGAGCATGTCAGGTTGGTACAACAAAACGGCCGCTCAGTAAGGATGAGCGAGCTATACCCAGAGCCAACTACCTTATTGCCGTAAAGCAATAGAATTGCCATTGTCTACTGTGTCATTAGTTGACCGGCAACACCGTTTTAAAAATACTTGAGAATGCTCCTATGGTCGCGGCAAACCATCGTCCCCGTATAGCTTATCGAATCCAAAGTGCGCGAGTATTTGATAACCCTGGTCAATTTGCGAAGTGCTCAATTCATCTTTCCAGGCCGAGATCGGAGACCGATTGGATTCGATGGTGCTCTCTTTTCCAGCAACACGAGTGGGCTTGTTGACTAATCGTGCGGGCAGTTTCACCGGCGGCAAGTCGGGATTGTTTTTAATAAAGCGTAGCGTCTCCGAGATCTCTCGGTCTGGATGTAAATACACCTGTTCATAATAAAGCACTTTTAGCTCCCCTTTTTTAAACTGCTGCAGTGGAACATAATTAATTATCGCCCAAATCAATAATTGATTTTGGACATAGTCTCCCTTCTCGCTTACCCGATGAATCAGGTCCTCGTGCTCAAGCAGGTAATCCTGCCGCAGATAGTTTTGATTCCAAAGATCCAGTGGATCCTTCACCCATAACCAGTCGTGTTTCTTTGCCTTCGATAAAGCCACCGCAAAGGGATTACGAATCAATAAAATTGGTCTTATTGAAGGATAGCGCTGGCACGCCCAGTAGCAAAGTAAATTAGCGAATATATCTTTGAGCAGAATCCCGTTATAGAAAAAAGAACGATTGAAGCGATTCACCCGGTGATGTGAGAATCTGCCGCTCACAAGGTCATCAAGATACGTTTCGAGTTGGGGGTAGGCCTGCCCGGGCCGGACATATTCCAAGGGTAGTAAAAAATCAACCTGCTCGATTTGCTTTGGATGAAACGGCTCGAACATCTCGCGATAACGCCTGCGATAATTCACCAAACTGGACACCCACGTGGTGCCGCTTCGTCCGTCGCCCACTATCCATGCGACCTCTCGGTAGTTTCCAAGTTTGTAGTTCGCTTTCAAGACAGCCGCCAGAAAATCGCGAAAAAGATTCTTTACGCCTTCGCTCATTGAGTTAAACCCGCCTAAGAGCCAACCTCTGCCAAAGTCACATCTTGATACAGAGAAGCACGCATCAGGCATGAATCAACGAGAAACCAAGGAGCACGGGTGTCAAGATCGCTGCAGTTACCCAGAAAAATAACCGATGGTGTCAGTACTAACAACGGCGGCCGAATAAACATGAGCACTGTTGTGAGTTTATTAATGTGCTGACTCCATCAGAGTCACTTGGCCGAACACTGTCGCTGTCTTACCACCTCGAACAATATTACTCCTGTTGCAACCGACACATTAAGACTTGATACGGTGCCTGCCATTGGAATCCGTGCTATCTGGTCGCAGTGTTCCCGCGTCAGGCGCCTAAGACCCTTGCCTTCCGCTCCCATTACAATCGCAGTACTCCCGCTAAAATGAAGATCATACAGGTCACTGTCACCCTCTTCCGCTGCGCCAGTGATCCAGATCCCCATATTTTTGAGGCTCTGTAGACACCTGCTGAGGTTGGTTACATAGTAAACTGGAATTCGATCCGCAGCCCCCGCCGCAACTCTTCGAACCGTCTGGTTAACCGGCGCAGCGCCATCCTTGGGCAGCACCACGGCGTCCACTCCGGCCCCTTCTGCCGTGCGCAGACAGGCTCCAAGATTGTGGGGGTCCTGGACTTGATCCAAAACAAGCAGCAGCGGTTGGTGTTCATGCAATTCAAGCTTTTGGTAAAGCGCTGTTTCACCTTGGTGCCCGGATGACCTTATTTCCGCTAATACGCCCTGATGTCGCTGCCCGCCGGATTTTTGATCAAGGCTCGATTTGTCAGTGCTAGTGGTAGTGACGCCGGCTTGCTGGGCTTCTGCAGTGAGCTTGGTGACACGTGAATCATATCGACTACTGTCAACCCACAGCTGGATAACAGTATCGGGCGCTCGGCGCACGGCGGAACCGACCGCATGAAAACCACATATAATTTCTCTAGCGAGAGTTTCGCTTTCTATTTTTCCTGGGTTTCCCGCGCGATTGGATTTTTTTCTCACTCGCATTTGTCCCGCTAGTCGCTCGTTTACCTGCATTTTTGTCACGGCTTCTTGACTTCTTTTGCTTTAAGCGTTCTTTATTCGCACGCCTCACATCTAATTCAGATTCTGACTGATTGTTTTTCTTCGATTCTCCAGCAAGCAACTCAAAGTCAATTCTCGCCAGGTCAAGATTTACATTACTCACCCTGACTTTCAGTCTATCGCCCAAGCGGAATCTTCGCCCACTGCGATCACCTACCAATTGAAAATTCAACGGATCAAATCGATAGTAATCATTGCCAAGAGCAGTGACATGAACCAGGCCGTCTACAAATATATCATCGAGCTGAACAAAAATTCCAAACTCCTTCACTCCTGAAACAACGCCATCAAATTCCTCGCCAACTTTGTCTTGCATAAATTCAGCCTTGAGCCAGCCCACTACATCCCGTGTGGCATCATCCGCCCGGCGCTCGGTAAACGAACAATGCTCTCCAATTCTGCCGACACTGACGTTTTTTGGCCCAACCCTTCGGTCGTTCTGATCAATAATTTTTCTGATCAAGCGATGGACCACCAGATCGGGGTAGCGTCTGATCGGAGATGTAAAATGAGTGTATACGGGATAGGCCAAGGCGAAGTGCCCCAGTATTTCAGGACTGTACTCGGCTTGACTCAAGCTACGCAGGAGCACCGTCTGCACAACTCCTGCGATCTCTGGCCGAACCTTGCTCGCGGCAAGTAGACGACTGTAATCCGCTGCGGCCGGTTCGTTTCCGCCCTCAAGATGCAATCCTAAGCCTTTAAGGAATGCATGCAGGTCTGCTATGGACTCGTTATCGGGCCCAGTATGGTTGCGATAAATTCCCTGTTCACCAAAGTGATCCTGGATCAATTCGCCCGCGCAAACATTAGCCGCCAGCATGCATTCCTCAATCATACGATGCGCCACATTGCGTTCTCTAACGCTAACTCTATCTATTCGCTGCTGATCGTCGAAATGAATTAAAGGTTCAGGAAATTCAAAATTTATCGTACCTCGCTTGTCCCTTTGTTTAGCCAGTGCCCTATATAGCGCATACAAGCTGTCAAGTTCAGTCAAAATACTTGAGCACTGAATCCTTGCAGCTTTGTCCTTTTTGTCAACAACTTGAGCAACTGCATCGTAAGTCAAACGCGCTCGTGAACGCATCAGACCAGAAAAAAAAGAAAAGTCCAAGATTTTTCCAGCACGGCTGACTTGCATATCACACACCATGCAACATCGATCCTCCATTGGGTTTAAAGAACAGATTCCGTTTGACAACAACTCCGGCAACATAGGCACTACTTTATTCGGAAAATAAACCGAGTTGCCCCGATTAAATGCCTCTTGATCCAAAGAAGAATCTAGTTTGACGTAGTGACTGACGTCTGCAATCGCAACCACCAGCCTCCATCCACGGCGATTTGGCTTGCAGAAAACGGCATCGTCATAGTCCTTTGCATCCTCTCCATCAATAGTCACCAGCGGCAGATCACGAATGTCTTCTCTACCCTTATTAAGACCGGCAGATTGAAACCTGTGTATTTGACGTTCCAATTGTTGCTCAACTTCAGGCGGCCATTCAGCAGGAATCTCGTGTTTTCGGATCGCAATTTCAGTTTCCATGCCAGGGGCTAGCTCGCTGCCCATAATATGGCAAATACGTCCCACCGCATGATGATGCTGTACCGGATGCCGGATAATCTTGACTACGACAATATCCCCGCTTTGGGCAGTGCCAATATGTTCAGGAGGAATGGCAATATCACGACCAAAGCGACTATCGTCAGGTTCCACGAACCCGACCCCACCCTCGGACTGGAAATGACCTACGATCTCGCGCTCCGGATCGACAATGACTTCGACAATAACCCCCTCCTTACGGCCACGGGCATCGATGTTTTTAAGTTTAGCTACGACGTGATCGCCATGCAGTGCTTTTCGCATCTGTCTATGGTGCAGATACAGATCATCTCCTCCCTGGTCCGGGCGCACGAAGCCATAGCCATTAGCGTGCCCGATAACCCGACCCGTAAACGCTCCCATTTTATCTGGCAAGGCATATCGCCCCTTGCGATCGATAATCACCACCCCCTGGTTCTGTAGACGGTCAAGGCGACTGGACAGCGCCTGCTTGGCATCCTTTTGACTGAGCCTAAAGTGCCTGCAAATCGCCTGAAAGGTTACGGGCTGCCCCAACTCCGACAACAACTCGATCAGTAGCAGCCGTGAGGGCACGGGAATTCCCGAATTATCTGCGACTCGAAATCCTTTCTTTTTTAAATCTCTCATGTGGAATATTGGTTCCTGCGGTTTTCCCTGTTAGCATAACGGGTTGACTTGTGCGATGCAGCAGAACGAGCGGGATTTCGACTCTCTAAATACGAATCTACCAATCGGGCGCACATATAAAAAACTTTTATAAACTGAATCATATTGCACTGTTTTCGGTATTGCGACTTGGCCTCAATCGACTCAGAAAAACAACAAAAAACTTGACAGATTTCCTTTTTATTTATTTGAAAATGCTATGAAAATTGGTATCCCACGGGAGATCCAGGTGAACGAGGCGCGTGTCGCCTGCACACCTGAAGAAACCCGCAAACTTATTAAACTTGGCCACCAAGTACTGGTGGAGACAGGTGCAGGCAAAGCAGCAGGATTTCTCGACACAGATTTTGTCGAGGCCGGCGCGATTACAGTGGATCATACACTGGATTTATGGCGAGATGCAGAGCTGATTTGCAAGGTTCGCGCGCCGCAAATGCACCCGGAAATTGATCAGCACGAAGTCAGCTTGCTTACCGACGGGAAAACCCTGATCAGTTTCCTTGCACCTGCTCAAAGTGAGGAGTTGCTTAATTCCATAGCCAAAAACAACGCAACCGCTATGGCCATGGAGGCAATTCCCAGAATCTCCCGCGCCCAGAAAATGGACGCGCTGTCGTCGATGGCAAATATTGCGGGCTACCGAGCTGTCATTGAGGCAGGACAGCATTTTGGACGCTTTTTTACCGGGCAGATCACTGCAGCAGGAAAAGTGCCACCGGCAAAGGTGATGGTAATCGGCGCCGGGGTAGCTGGACTTGCTGCAATAGGCGCTGCGGTCAGCCTTGGGGCTATCGTGCGTGCATTTGACACTCGACCCGAAGTCAAGGAACAAATCGAGAGCATGAATGCCGAGTTTCTCGAGCTGGATTTCGAGGAAGAAGGCAGCGGCCAAGGCGGCTATGCAAAGGTCATGAGCGAGGAGTTTATAAAGGCTGAGATGGCGTTGTTTGCCGCCCAGGCCAGAGAAGTCGATATTATAATTACCACTGCGCTGATTCCGGGCAAGCCCGCGCCAAAACTGATTACCCGAGAAATGGTTGATTCGATGAAACGTGGAAGCGTGATCATCGACCTGGCAGCGGAGCAAGGCGGAAACTGTGAACTCACGGAGCCCGATCACGTTGTCGATCACAATGGCGTCACTATTGTCGGGTACACCGACTTTCCAAGCCGTATGGCCGCTCAGGCGAGTCAGTTATACGCCACGAATATTCGTCACCTGCTGACTGAACTAACTCCCGAGAAGGACGGTGAATTAGTGGTAAACATGGAAGACGACGTCATTCGTGGTGCAACGGTGGTAAAAGATGGTGAGATTACATGGCCGCCACCACCGGTCAAGCTGTCCGCTGCCCCTGCTACCAAACCAAAACCAGCACCGATAGTCGAAGAGCAGAAACCCGAAAACCGCGGTTGGATTACACTGGCCGGAATGGCCGCAGGAGGATTAGCGATACTGGCCATGGGATCGGTCGCGCCTCAGTCGTTTATGAATCATTTCATCGTATTTGTGCTGGCCTGTTTTGTTGGTTGGCAGGTGATCTGGAATGTCACGCCAGCATTGCACACACCTCTCATGAGTGTGACAAACGCGATTAGCGGAATCATCGTCATTGGCGCACTGCTTCAAATGGCTTCGCCGGGTTGGCTCGGAATTGTGCTGGCTGTAATCGCAGTGGCTATTGCATCAGTTAACATCGCAGGGGGCTTTTTAGTGACCCAGCGCATGTTGAAAATGTTTCAGAAATAAGAGGCCACAATCATGAATAACGGTTTCATCATTTCTGCTTACATCCTGTCCAGTATCCTGTTCATTCTTAGCCTGGGTGGCCTGAGCAATCAGGAAACGGCCCGCAGGGGAAATATCTACGGCATCATCGGAATGACCATTGCGATCATCGCCACTCTGATGAGTGACGAAGTCGGCAATTACGCATTAATTATCATTCCTATGGTAATTGGCGGCGCTGTCGGCGCTTATTTTGCGTCGCGGGTTGAGATGACGGCAATGCCCGAACTGGTGGCTATCCTGCATAGTTTCGTGGGACTTGCCGCGGTGCTGGTTGGGTTTGCCACCTATGTCGATCCTGACAATAATTTTGTTGGAGTCGAAAAGACCATCCATGACGTCGAAATTTATCTCGGCATTCTGATTGGTGCAGTGACGTTTACCGGTTCAGTAATCGCTTTCGGTAAGCTTCGAGGGACAATCGGGAGCAAGCCACTGACTCTACCAGGACGACACTGGCTCAACCTCGGCATTCTGATCCTCTGTATCGTTCTAGGAAAGATTTTTCTCAACACCGAATCAACCGCTGGAGGTATGGCTCCGCTCCTTATCATGACTCTTCTGGCTTTTGCCTTTGGTGTGCATATGGTGATGGCAATTGGCGGAGCGGATATGCCGGTGGTGATATCAATGCTTAACAGCTACTCAGGATGGGCTGCGGCGGCGACGGGATTTATGTTGTCCAATGACCTGTTGATCGTCGTGGGTGCATTGGTAGGATCCAGCGGCGCGATACTGTCTTATATTATGTGTCGCGCAATGAATCGAAAATTCATAAGTGTCATTATGGGCGGGTTCGGCAGCACCTCATCCGGTGGCGGAGATGGTGGCAGCGAGGAACAGGGAGAGGTTATATCCATATCAGCGGAAGAGACTGCTGAGCTACTGGGTGATGTTGACTCGCTAGTGATCGTACCAGGATACGGCATGGCGGTAGCTCACGCGCAACATCCTGTTTCAGAGCTTACGCGCAAGCTCAGAGACAAGGGAGTTAAGGTTCATTTTGCCATCCATCCTGTTGCGGGTCGAATGCCAGGTCACATGAACGTTTTACTGGCTGAAGCCAAAGTACCTTATGACATTGTTCTTGAAATGGATGAAATCAATGATGATTTTCCGGAAACGGACGCGGTGATGGTAATTGGTGCAAACGATATTGTAAATCCGTCCGCAATCGATCAACCGGATAGTCCTATAGCCGGCATGCCGGTACTGGAAGTCTGGAATGCCAGGACGGTTATCGTAATGAAGCGCAGTATGGCGAGTGGCTACGCTGGGGTGGAAAACCCATTATTCTTTAAAGAAAACACCCGAATGTTGTTCGGGGATGCTAAAGACAGCGTAGATACCATTGTGTCGAATCTTTAATTTTAATGATGCTCTCCAATCAATTAGAAGCACGAGCACGATGATCGAGCTAGCGGTAAATAGGACGTCAACATGTCAGAAATCCTGAAGTTAGGAATTCCGAAGGGAAGCCTTGAGACCGCCACCCTGGATCTGTTCACGCAAGCGGGATGGAATATTAATACGCGCTCAAGGAATTACTTCCCGTCGATAAACGACCCGGAAATCAGTTGTGCTCTGGTTCGCTCCCAGGAAATGGGGCCGTATGTTGCCAACGCCACGCTGGATGTCGGACTCACTGGGCAAGATTGGATTGAGGAAACAGGGGCTGACGTCGAAGTGGTATCGGAGCTGGTTTATTCCAAGGCGTCTGATCAACCATGTCGTTGGGTGCTGATAGTGAAAAATGATTCCGATATTCAGTCCGTAGAAGATCTTGAGGGTAAAACTGTCTCTACAGAGCTGATGGAATTTACCAAACGCTATCTTTTAGAGAGGAATATCAACGCAGATGTACAGTTTTCCTGGGGCGCAACGGAAGCCAAGGTCGTGGAAGGTTTGGCAGACGCGGCGGTTGAAATTACCGAGACCGGGAGTACCATTCGCGCTCATGGCCTTCGAATTGTATGCGACCTGCTACATACCCATACCGTGCTCGTTGCGAACAAGCAGGCATTACTTGATCCCTGGAAAAGTCAGAAGATCGAGAATATCTCGTTGTTGTTGAACAGCGCCTTGGTGGCAAGAGAGAAGGTCCTGCTTAAAATGAATGTTGCCTCTAAAGACATAGACAATGTAGCTAAGTTTCTACCGAGCCTGCATGCACCGACTATCAACAAACTTTACGACGAAGGATGGCTGGCGGTGGAAACCGTTGTCAATAAAAACGATGTTCGCGAATTGATTCCGCAGTTAAAGCGGGCGGGTGCCGAAGGAATACTCGAGTTCGAACTTAGAAAAATGGTACGTTGATAGCTTTGAGTAAAACTGGACGCTTGGCGACAATTGGATCCGATTGATTAGCTGTGCCTGCTATTACACCTTTGAAAACAGCCGCGTGAATTTTATTTGACCCAACTGGTTGTGTCCTGTTTGAAAACTAAAAAACCGGCCGCAGCCGGTTTTCTATTTTCTGGAGAGGCCAGTTTCCTGTGCTGCATCTAGCAGCATCCCAATCAAACTATGCCCGGCAAGGGTAACTTTTCAGAACAGTTACCCCATTAAATCAAGAAGAGTTCTTGATATACGCAACGTCAGTTGCTTCTGGCTCACCACCTACCTTCCACGCACCGCGGGTCTTGGCGTGTTTGATCGCGCCATCGATGTCCGCTTGTGAGGAATCACGGGGGATTGCCAACACCTGACCAGGAAAGATCAAATCAGCATCCTTAATCTGGTCAAGGTTTGCTTTGTAGATCAGCGGCCACTGTTCGGGAACATTGTAGACTTCTTCCTTACACGAAATAGCCCACAAGTTATTACCTTCCACTACAGTCCAGCTGGTGAGTGCTTCCACTTCAGGCTCAGTGTCGGTAACAGCTGCTGCCGGTGCTGCTGGCTCGGGAGCGGGCTCCGCTGCAACTGCTTCCTCTGTAGGCTTACTTTTGGCGCTGATACAACCAGTTGCCAATGAGGCCGCCACAAGAATTGCAGCAAGTTTTAAACCTGAACTTAAGTTGTCAGATACGATAGACATACCAGGACGTCTCCAGATTGTTGTAAAAAAAAGCGGGATAAACGGTCCAAACCCGCTAGCCACGGCGATTTTAACGTTGCTCCCTTGCAATAGCAAGGGCAATAAAATCATTTAATTATCTATTTTTCAAGTTGTTGGGAAGTGACATTAAAGCCTTTTGAATCACTCAGATTAATTGTTATCTGATTCACATCAATCTAGTTTTTGAAATGATTTCAATTTTGGACTCTCTCGAGGAAAGTTTATTCAGGCTCGTAACACAGCATAAAGCCTGTTTTAGATTTTCGGATAGACTCTTTTTGACTGTTGATCTTATCGATAGTTGGTCACTATTAAGGTTTACTCAATTCCGCCAATGCACAGATACTTCATCTCAAGATACTCTTCAATGCCATGCTGAGATCCTTCACGCCCAATACCAGACTGCTTGATTCCGCCAAATGGCGCTATTTCGTTTGAAATAATTCCTGTATTTATCCCAACCATTCCATACTCCAGCGCTTCAGACACTCGCCAAGTCCGCGCAAGGTCACGACTGTAAAAATAGGCGGCTAGTCCAAACTCAGTATCATTGGCTTGATGAATAACATCGTCTTCTTCATGGAAGCGAAACAGTGGAGCGAGAGGACCAAAGGTTTCTTCTCTCGCCACCTTCATTTCCGGCGATACGTTGGTCAAGATAGTCGGCTGGAAAAAAGACCCACCGAGCGCATGACGTTCCCCTCCCAGTTTTAATTCAGCACCTTTAGCGATCGCATCCGAAATGTGTTCTTCTACTTTTTCAATTGCAGCCATGTCAATTAGTGGTCCTTGAACAATGCCATCATCAAAGCCAGATCCAACCTGCATTTCTGCCACCGCTTTCGCTAGTTTCTCGGCGAACTCGTCATACACTCCGTCCTGCACGTATATTCTGTTGCTGCATACACAGGTCTGGCCGGCATTGCGATACTTCGACATGATCGCGCCCTGTACCGCAGCATCAACATCCGCGTCGTCGAAAACGATAAAAGGTGCATTGCCCCCTAATTCAAGTGCGACCTTTATAATTGAATTAGAACATTGTTTCATTAACAGCCGGCCGACTTCGGTTGATCCAGTGAAACTTAGATGACGTACCACTGGATTCGAGGTCATTTCACCACCAATAGCAGCTGAAGATCCTGTAATCACATTGAATACGCCTGGGGGCACACCCGCCTGTTGCGCAAGTTCACATAAGGCAAATGCGGACAAAGGGGTCTGGGTGGCGGGTTTGACGACCACCGCACATCCGGCGGCGAGAGCCGGGCCAACCTTTCGAGTAATCATTGCTGACGGGAAGTTCCAGGGTGTAATCGCAACACATACACCGATGGGTTGCTTGATCACTACAATACGCTTATCTGCCTGGTGTTGCGGTATGGTTTCACCATTAACTCGTTTTCCCTCTTCAGCAAACCACTCCAGGAAAGAAGCGGCATAAGCGATCTCACCACGCGACTCCAGTAGCGGCTTCCCCTGTTCCAGAGTCATCAACTGAGCCAAGTCTTCCTGATTTTCCATCATCAGTTCAAACCAGCGTCTAAGAATATTTGCACGATCCTTGGCTAACATATTGCGCCAACCGACCTGTGCCTTTTCTGCAGCTGCGAGAGCCGCGCGAGTTTCCGCAACATCCATTTTGGGCACCTTCGCAACAACCTCACTGTTCGCAGGATTTGTGACTTGGATGGTTTCACCGTTATCAGCGATACACCACTGACCGTCGATATAACACTGTTGTCGAAACAGAGACTGATTGTTAAGGTTCATTGGATTCTCCAAATTCTGAATAAATTACTAAGTGATAGTCAGGCAAAAGGATGCCTGAGAATTATTGTGTCATCACGCTCGGCACCAGTAGAGACAATATCAATTGGCAACCCTATGAGCTGTGCCATGCGATCTAAATAAGCGCGTGCATAGTGCGGTAGTCGATCATAATCGCGCACCCCCTCGGTTGACTCACTCCAACCAGGCAGGTCTTCATACACCGGGACACAACGCTCCATTGTCTCTGCACCATAGGGTGGCAGATCTATTTGTTTTCCATCCAACTTGTAGCCAATGCAGATTCTTACGCTTTCCAGGCCGTCCATGACATCGAGCTTGGTTACACACAACGCTCTTAGACCGCACACCTGCGCCGTTCGCCGAAGCGCCACGACATCCAGCCAGCCGCAGCGACGCGGTCGGCCAGTGGTGGCGCCGAATTCATGACCCCTTTCTCCGAGACGTTTGCCAACATCGTCGTGCAATTCGGTAGGGAATGGACCGGAGCCGACTCTGGTCGTGTAAGCCTTGACGATACCTAGCACGTGATCAAGTTCTAGCGGTCCTACTCCACTTCCTACTGCAGCCGCGGCAGCAACTGTATTGGATGAAGTCACAAATGGATAGGTACCATGATCGACGTCAAGTAACATGCCTTGCGCCCCCTCAAACATTGCAGATTTGCCCAGCTTACGCAGTAAATAAAGGCGCTCAGAAACATCGCCTATGAGGCCTTCAACCTGTTCTTTCTGCGCCAGTGCCTGATCAAGGCTTCGCTGATAATCAACCGTTTCTGCTTTAAAATAATGTTGCAGCACAAAGTTGTGGTAATCCATAACTTCGCGCAGTTTTTCTGCAAACAAATCAGGCTGCAATAGATCGGCTAAGCGCAGTCCGCGTCGCGCCACCTTATCTTCATAGCTTGGCCCAATACCGCGACCGGTAGTACCAATAGCTCTATTTCCCCGCGCTGCTTCCCGAGCCAGGTCGAGCGCAATGTGGTGGGGCAGAATGACGGGGCAAGCCAAACTCACCAATAGTCGTTCGCGAATGCTGACCCCTATCTTTGCGAGTTCCTCTATTTCCTTAAGTAGTTGTTCAATGTTGACCACCACTCCATTGCCAATCAAGCACTCTACCCTCGCGCGCATCGCTCCAGAGGGCACTAGATGCAATACCGTCTTCTGACCATTTATCACCAGCGTATGGCCTGCGTTATGTCCTCCCTGGAACCGCACTACAGCATCTGCTTTTTCAGTGAGCAGATCCACAATCTTGCCCTTTCCTTCGTCTCCCCACTGGGTACCGAGTAAAACTACGTTGTTTGACATGAATTTAAAAAGTGTGACGCTCTGAATCAGTCGCTGTAAATCAATTTATGGAAGCTCGGTCATCTGACCAGATACAACAATATTGCACCTGCAATCATGCTTCCAAGGCCAATATTGCGAAGTTGACGGTCTGGCAATTCGATCATTTGGCGCATGAAGTGCTTGAAGCCACTGGGATTAGCGAATGGAACAATTCCTTCAAGCACCAAATATAGCGCAAACGCCGCCAGCAGGTCATTCCAGTTCATATTTTTAACTTGAAGGTTGTGAGAGCCCGTCAGCCTAACGTAATACGGCCGCCCCAGGGGCGGCCGTATACTACACCACGAATTTAATTCATGACCATCAGTTGGGCAAGCTAGGGCTTACCTGGTCGGTAGCGATGCCTGATCCGCTGGGCTGCTTGAAGAATTTGAAAAACTCAGAGCTAGGATCAATGACCATCAGATCATCCTTGCTATTGAAAGTATTTCGATATGCATTCAGGGAGCGATAGAGATTGTAAAACTCACGGTCTTTTCCGAAGGCCTCGGCGTAAGTCGCAGTGGCAGTCGCATCACCTTCACCCCGAATTCTCTCCGCGTCTCGATTCGCGTTTGCCAGCATGATTTCACGCTGCCGATCGGCGTCGGCGCGGATTTTTTCCGCTTCTTCTTCACCTTGGGCTCTAAGCTCCTTAGCGACCCTTTGGCGTTCCGCCTGCATACGGTCATAAACCCGTTCGCTGATCGCGGGATCTAGATCCACTCTTTTCAACCGCACATCGATGACCTCTATTCCCATCAATTTAGCTTCTTCTTCCATTGCCTTGCGCACAACCTCCATGATCTGTGCTCGATCCCCGGAAATCACATCCTGCACGGAACGTTTACCGAACTCCTGACGCAAGCTGTCATTGACACGCTGGGATAGTCGCGAACGTGCATTGCTCATCAGCCCTCCCAGACGGGTATAGTATTCATATACATCATCTATTCGCCATTTAACGAAGGAATCCACGACCAGGTTTTTCTTTTCGGCGGTGAGGTAAAGCTCCGGATCAGCATCCATGGTCTGAACCCGGGCATCAAAATACCTTATGTTGTTAATAAACGGCATTTTCCAGTTCAGGCCAGGCTGGATATCAGAATCCACGATTTCACCAAACTTGAATTTAATCGCCCTCTCTCTTTCATCAACATAGTAAAAAACTGAAAACAAACCCGCGGCGATGATGCCGGCAAGAATCAGGAATACTGTACTTTTTGATTTCATGGTCTAGTTTCTCCCTGATCGATCGACGGTGCGGCTGGAAGAGCGTAATCCTTGGGTGGACGGGCCGCTGGAAATTGAGTTATTTGAGCTAGAAAACCCGGAGTCAGCATCACTTGAAAGCGAATTGGCCCTTCGATTTATGAGCTGATCGAGCGGTAGGTACATAAGACTATTCCCGCCTTGCTGGTCAATTACGATTTTACTTGATTGACTTAATACCTCTTCCATCGATTCAATATACAGACGGTCTCGGGTGACCTCGGGCGCCTTTGCGTATTCGTCCAGGACCTTGGTGAACCGTTCACTCTCACCTTCCGCACGCGCTGTAACGGAAGCCTTGTAAGCTTCAGATTCCTGCAAAATTCTTGCGGCAAAGCCCCTGGCGCGTGGAATGATATCATTGGCATAAGCCTGGGCAAGGCTTTTCAGTCTCTCCTCATCTTCGCGAGCTTTTACCACATCATCAAACGCATCCTTGACCTGCTCAGGGGGCTGAGCATTCTGCATCTCTACCGACCGGATGTTTATTCCGGTGTCATATCTATCCAGAATTTCTTGGACCAAAGTTTTTGTTTCCGCGGCCAGCTGTGCTCTTCCCTCGGTTATCGCAAAGTCCATGGTATTACGTCCGACAATTTCTCTTACCGCGCTTTCAGTCGCCCCTCGGACAACGCTGTCAGCCATTTCACGAGGACTGTATTCGCTCACCTCAAACAGCAAATTGGCGGGATCCTTCACGTCATACTGGACCGCAAATCTAACGTCGATGATGTTCTCATCCTGGGTCAGCATCAAAGCTTCCCGCGGCACAGACTGCACCCCTCGCCCGGTATCCCGATAGCCGACTTCGACCGTATTAACATTCTGAGTATTGACCTTTTCAACCGATTCGATCGGAGTGGGCCAATGCCACCTCAAACCGGCTTCCTTGGTTTCAGAGTAAGCGCCAAAACGGAGTTCGAGAGCCTGCTCTCCCTGGTCAACGGTGTAAAACCCACTGAAAAACCAGACACCCAAACCAATCAACAGCAAAACACCTATAGTACCACTGCTCGGGCCATCTCCACGGCGCTCTCGCCCTGAACCGCCACCACCACCACCGCGGCGACCACCAAATAAAGAATCTATTCGGTTTTTCGCATCACGCAGTACCTCGTCTATATCCGGAGGGCCATCTCGACCTCCGCCACCCTTTCGGCCATTGCCGTTCTGGCCATTATTCTGACCCCAAGGGTCGCGGTCGTCACCGCCAGATCCTGGTTGATTCCAAGGCATAGGAAATATTACCGTGTTAATTTTAAATGAAGAATTGTACTGTATTTGGGGGCTGCCCCGTGAGCTTCAAGCAAACTTGCTTGCAACAACTCAAACTCGGTACTGCAGGATTACCGCGGTTACTTTACGTCGGCCCGGCAAACAGAATAAAATCAATTCATAATATATAAATACAGAGAATGTGGATGCCGACCTTTTCGGTCCAGGAACAACTTAAATTATCCACAGCAGGGGTAAGTCAGGTGCCGGCATTCCCCTTCTCCAAATTGAGCTGCTTGAGCTTGCGTGTGAGGGTATTCCGACCCCAGCCGAGCAGTTCAGCGGCTTTTTGCTTGTGACCTCGGGTATGTGCCATGGCCACCTGGATAAGCGCAGATTCAAACTGCGTGCCCAGGCTCTGCATTAGTTTTTTCTCCCCAGAATCCAATTTCTGGGCCGCCAGAGAAGATAATAGTACCTGCCAGCCATCTGATTCGGTTTGCTGCTCAAGAATTTCCTGGGGTAGATCTTCAACCTGTATAGTATTGCTAGGCGCCAGCACTGAGAGTCGTTTCATCAGATTCTCAAGCTCTCGGACGTTTCCCGGCCAGCGATAGTTTTGCAGTGCACGTAACGCTTCCGGTGCACAATGCTTTCTCTCCCCTCCGGCATCGGTTGCAGATTGCCTCATGAAATGATTGATCAGTAAAGGAATATCCCCACGACGTTTTCGCAGCGGCGGAGTATTGATCGAAATTACGTTAAGACGATGAAACAAGTCGTTTCGGAACTCTCCGGTATCAACCAGGGATTCAAGATCCTGGTTAGTTGCGGCGATCACACGAACGTCCACGCGGACCTCTTCTCGACCACCCACACGATAGAAACGACCTTCAGATAGCACTCGAAGCAAACGGGTTTGAAGTCCCGCCGGCATATCGCCGATTTCATCGAGAAACAGCGTGCCACCGTTGGCCTGTTCAAATCTTCCAATGTGTCGATGATGCGCTCCGGTAAATGCTCCTTTTTCATGGCCAAACAGTTCTGACTCAAGCAGCTCCGCCGGAATCGCAGCGGTATTTATTGCGATCATGGGACGCTCAGCTCGTGGGCTGTTTTGATAGATTGCCTCGGCGACTAGTTCCTTACCAGTTCCAGATTCACCCCGTATCAGAACATTCATCTCCGAGGTAGATAGACGGCCGATAATCCTAAATACCTCCTGAATAGGCGCGCTTTCACCCAGCATCAGATTAGTATGATGAGATACCTCAAGGCCCTCAGTGTAAACCTCTGCCTGCCGCCAGGCGCGTTCCACCAAAGAAACCATTTCGTTAACATCGAATGGTTTGGTCAAATATTCAAATGCACCGTGTTTATAGGACTCGACAGCGCTGTCGAGATCTCCAAACGCAGTCATGATAATCACCGGCAGGTCCGGCATTTTTTGCTTAAACTGTTCTAGGAGCGCAAATCCGCTCATCCCGCCCATCCTGATGTCCGAGAGCATGACATCAGGTTTCGCTAACGTAGAATTTTCCAGAGCAACTAGCGCCTCCTCTGCATTCTCAAATCTTTCAACTGCGCAACCCGCTCTCGTCAAGGCCTTTTCAATCACCCACGAGATCGATGCATCATCATCCACAACCCAGACAGTGTTACTAATCATAATTGTTGCCCCTGAAGCTGAAGGTGCACCGGCAGGAACAGTCGAAAGACGGTCTGACCGGGTTTGCTCTGAAAGTCCAACGCACCATTATGCTGTGTAACGATCTCTGCTGTGATAGGTAGACCCAACCCAGTGCCGTTCGATTTGCCTGTGACCATTGGATCGAAAATTCTCGTCTCGAGATCACCATCTATTCCTTCCCCATTATCGATTATGTCTACTCGCACTACCTGTTTCCTGGCCCCCTCGACAACCATATAATCAATACGTGTACGTAGCTGAATGACTCCTGTAACTCCCATTGCTTCAACCGCTTCAGCGGCGTTTCGAAGCACGTTCATGATTGCCTGAGTGAGCAGATCTTGATTTCCTGTCACGGCTGGAAGACTCGGATCGTAGTCGATCTCCATCTTAAATAACGGCTCACCGTCCGCCATCACAAGCTGCCGCACATGCTCAATGACTTGATGAATGTTGACTCGTTGTTCAAGGTCTGCGCGGGTCTGAGACTGCATACGGTTCACAAGGTTAGTCAGTCTATCGGCTTCTCGAATAATGATTCTGGTGTACTCTATAATTTCTTCGCTTCCGGCTTCATCAGCCAGAAGCTGCGCAGCACCTCGAATACCGCCTAAGGGATTTCGAATTTCATGTGCCAAGCCGCGGATAATGGCTTGGTTGGACTGCTGACGCTGCAAAAACTCCTCATCCCGGGCTATTTTGCTCACACCTTCAATTTCGTTCAGTTCCAGCATCAACATTGCCCCATCATCAAGATCAATCCGATTGATAATGCAATCGACCTGTCTCTCTGTAACATGAGATGTCAGCGTCAATTCATGATTTCTCAATCTCATTTCACCACTGCCTTCAAGCACTTTCTTACATGCGGTAAGCAACTGCTGATCAGCAAGAATAAGTTTAGATATCTGCAGACCACTGGCTCGATTCAGGCTCGTATTCATCAGCGTTTCGGCGGATTCATTCAAGTATTGGACACAATAATCTCGGTCGAGCAACACGACACAAGTAGATTGGTTATGCAGTATCCGAGAGCAATCCATCAAATCACTTGAAACCGGTCAATCGCACAAAGTATGCACCAACATGGTGCATACCTGGTTAAAAAAACGCCCCCTTTTAGGGGGCGCCGCAAAATCATTAAACGCTATAGTACATATCGAACTCAGCGGGATGCGTGGCCATCCTAAGACGCTGAACCTCTTCCATCTTGAGCTCAATGTAAGCATCAATCGAATCATCACTGAATACACCGCCTGCCAACAGAAATTCGCGATCCTGATCCAAATTCTCTAAGGCCAGGTCGAAACTGTGCGCGACGGTGGCGATCTTTTTCTCTTCTTCAGGGGGCAAATCGTATAAGTCTTTGTCGCCAGGCTCTCCAGGATGGATTTTATTTTGAATTCCATCAAGTCCGGCCATTAACATCGCGGTAAATGCCAAATACGGATTCGCGGTGGAATCCGGGAATCGAATTTCAATCCGGCGACCCTTTGGATTGGGAACATGAGGTATACGACAAGATGCCGAGCGATTTCGTGCGGAGTAGGCTAACAATACTGGCGCTTCAAAACCGGGCACCAGGCGCTTGTAACTATTGGTGCTTGCGTTGGCAAAGGCATTGATTGCGCGTGCATGCTTAAAAATACCACCAATATAATAGAGCGCCGTTTCACTCAAACCGCCGTACTGATCGCCGGCAAATACGTTTTCTCCTGCTTTAGAAATGGATTGATGCACATGCATTCCGCTTCCATTATCGCCGACAATGGGTTTTGGCATAAATGTCGCGGTCAATCCATGGGCATGCGCCACGTTGTGGACCACGTACTTGTATATTTGCACTTCATCAGCTTTGGTGACTAGCGTATTGAACTTACACCCTATCTCGCCCTGACCCGCAGTGCCAACTTCATGGTGATGAACTTCTACTTCCAAACCCATTTCAGCCATGGTCAAGCACATCATAGATCGAATATCCGATTGGCTGTCTACCGGCGCGACTGGAAAGTATCCACCCTTAACTCCAGGGCGGTGGCCTATATTGCCGTCCTCATAATCCTTGGACGAATTCCACGAGGCTTCCGAGGAATCGATTTCATAGAATGAATGTCCCATTTCGTTGCCCCAGTGAACGGAATCGAACAGGAAGAATTCATTCTCAGGACCAAAGTAGGCGGTATCGCCAATTCCCGTTGAAGCAAGATAAGATTCAGCGCGTTTGGCAATTGAGCGTGGATCACGTTCATAGCCTTGCATGTTCGATGGTTCGATCACATCGCAGCGCAGGTTAACGGTGGTATCTTGTGTGAAGGGGTCAATTACAGCGCTACTGGCATCAGGCATTAGAATCATGTCCGATTCATTAATCCCCTTCCATCCAGATATTGAAGATCCGTCAAACATTTTTCCCTCTTCAAACAGATCTTCATCCACGATAGTGGCCGGCACGGTAACATGCTGTTCCTTGCCCTTGGTGTCGGTAAAGCGAAGATCAACAAACTTTGCGTCGCTATCCTTCAATAATTTCAGTACTTCTGCAGACATTCTTATAAACCTCGTGGGATCATCAAATTGGAAAATGGGTGACCGTCAATACGGCCTGCAATCGACTTAGCAATTTGCATGCCAAACTATTAAATCGCTAAAGATCAGCAGGTTAAGCTCATTAAATTTAAAAATTTTCAGTCAAACGCACAATTATAGTGCACTATATGCATTTTTTGCATGTATTTGGTGCAAATTATTGTTTGGCCTCGCGGACTTGTTGGATTTCCATACTAAAATGCGATTATTTGCCGGCATTTCGATATCCGTTTCGAGTCTCATGCCGCTTCGCTTCGCGAGCTCCACTAACTCAACATCGTCCCTTACTCCCATGTGCGGCGCTGCCAGCTGCAAGGATCGATGAAACCGCTGGTTACTCTCGCTGGTAAATACTCCATTTCGATTGAATGGGCCATACAGGATGAAAACACCGTCAGTAATTATCTGCCCAACCCCGACAAACATCGCTTCAACAGCATTCCATGACATGATGTGCGCGGTATTGGCTGAAAAAACGCTGTCTGCATCAATCTGACGCCATTGAAAAGTCTCTGCTTCCAGCTCGATCGCAGGTAGTAAATTGGGCAGGCAAGCGTCCACTATTCTTCTGTTAATCACTGGATGGTGCTCTTTCTGATCAGCACATTGCCAGGTTACTGTTGACAGATTTTCTGCAAAAAATACTGCATGCTGCCCGGTTCCGGACCCGACCTCCAGCACCGTCTCACCATCTTTAATCCATTTACGAAGTACTTCCAGTATTGGTCCTTTGTTATTCTCACAAGCCTGGCTGAAAGGGAGTTCCATAGCGGCTACTTTTTATCCTCGTCCGCAACCTTGTCCAGAATCCTGTCCCGATCGGGGTCAATTTCACCCCGGGCAATATCGCAGACCTCGGAATTTGCTCGCTGTCTGTCCAGCAAGCCTTGGGCTACCAGGGATAGTCCACTTGAAAAAATGGCCGCCCCAATGGCCGCGCCTGATTGGAGAAAACCTTCCATATCCGCCTCGATATCAAGATCCGACAATGTCCCCCCAACTCTTGTCATCTTGGCAACTGTGGACGGACTGATCCCAAATCCTTTTCTTGGTTTGGGCGCAATCACCAATTCGACTTCCTCATCGGGAAAACTGATTTCGCCCCCTCCCAGAACGGTAACCCGATCCGTTTTCAAAGCCAGACCATTACGGGTAATCGCCTTGCCGTTTTGTATATCGAAGTGTATAACGCCACACTCTACCTCGACAAAATCTTCCCGCGCTGAATAAGGATTAACAGCTGTGAGCACATTTGTAAGCAGATCACCGCCTATCGTATCGAGTGTATTACTCTGAATTCTCGATCCGCTAATTTCTAACTTAATCGCACCATTTCCAGTCCTAGCCAACTCTCCCAGGGAGCTTCCCAGGCCCGTCAGAGAAATATCCGCATCGAAGGTGCCACCTAGAAATAGATCCCCTTCGGCCAGCGACTGTATCGACTGCACCGGAACTTGCTTTGCTTTCAATTGTATTTCGCTTTGGCCTAATGGATGAATCCGGGCTAAGCCTTTAATGATGCTTTCACCTGTAACGCTGCCAAAATGCAAACGTAACTCCCCTCGGTTAAATATGGTTGTTGTATTGAAATCTTTCATTGCAATAAAATTATTGCGAAATGAGTTGATCTCGAGAAGAATTTTGCCATCAATCTTCTGCATCCATTGTGGAACCAGGGAATCATTTGAAAAAATCCGACCTCGCCTTTTCTCAACCACAAAGAGAGTTTTTAAGTCAAGTCGCTCAGCTTTGGCATCGACATTAAGTATCGGACGACCATTCTCCGTGTCTGTCCAAAAAACCGAACCGCTCGCTATACTGTCGCCAGCCTCAACCTTGCCCGTTGCACTAAGCCCTTGTGGATTTAACGTCAGCACTAGATCCGCATTCAGCTCATTTTCCGGGGCAATGTTATGCTCAAATGGTATCAACTCAGCTAAATCATCGGCTTGCAACCGGACGCTGAATTTGTCGGCTTTTAGAGGAACGAGTTCAAGCGCAGCCCCTTTAACCTTCAATTCAGATCCGCTCAGCGACACGCTGGCATCAATATCGCGAATCTGATTTTCTGCCGGAAGGGCTACACTAAATCTCACATCGAGTTCCTCAACCTGTGGAATATTGTATTGCGCTGCAATCGCAGGCAACCGATCGGGTTCACCCAGAATATGAACCTCGAGCAAACCTTGTATTGGCTGCAGACGGTCAATATCACCAGAAATCGATACCTTGGCGCCATTCCAGGAAGTCTGGGCCTGCAGTTGTTCTATCGACCAGACTGATCGTGATTGCGATAAAAGATTGCCGCTAACTCTAATCGCTGCAGACTCTTCCTGTAACGGTTTCAACGCATCCATCCCTGGAAGAGTCGCTATGAGTTCGCTGGTGCGGGTCTCTAGTGCAAAGGGCAAATATGCCTGACTCCCCGGACCAATGTTATCAATAGAACCGTCCACATGCAGTCTGCCTGCACCTGTTGTAGTGCGCGCAACAAGTTCCTCAAGATTCCAGATTCCCTCTCCCTCACCAACCAGTTTTGCACTAAATGCAACCGGACCAATTCTAGGCAGATAAACATCAAGTGCTTCCCCTAGCTTGATTTCATCGATCATCTCCCCATCAAACTTAATCTCCAGTCTACCAGGATTCTGTAAATTCGGAATCTCACCGCTGCCCTGGGCAAAATACCCGGGACCGGTCGTTTCCGCGGTCACGATAGTCATCCTTACATTTTGCCCGCCCACAAGAATTTCCGATTCGATCTCGAAGGTTTCCGGTTCAGGAATTAATGGAGAACCAGGTAGCACAGCCTTATTATCCTCAAAGAACCGAGATGACGCTCTCGCTGCAACAGTCAATCTCCCCTGCTGATCCAGGCCAATATGCCGCAGGTAACCCTCGCCTTGAAGTGAAATTGGTGCCTCCAGATTGGAAACTGAAATATCTTCCAGGGAAAAGCTGCCATCCGTTCTATGCAAATCTGCCTTGCCGGTGATCAATCCTGCAGCCGGCCAGGACTTGCCTACTGATTGACCCAATGCCGACAGGTCGTTAAGTTCAAGTCTTATTGGCAATGGTTGTTGCCAGGTGCCGGTAAGGTCGAGAATCTCGCCAGGTGCAGTAAGCGTCATGAAATCCGTTTTCACAGTCGCAACAGCGAGATCGAGAGTCAGATCACCTGATTCTCCGCGCAAGGTTGCATCGATTTGAGCGTTCAAGGGCGGGGCAAAAGACCAGCTCTGACTAATTTTTCGAACATCAAAACTGCTGTCCGCTCCAATTTGCAACTCAATTCGCTCCAGTCGGGAAAGTTTTTCAACTTTTCCGCTTAGATCCAATTCAATACCCCACAGCGAAAAATCACCCTCAATACTTTGCAACTCCATACTGCTTGCGGTTTCTGGTTGATAGAACCTTGCCATAGCCTCGATGTTGCTGATATCCAAAGGCTGTTTTGGGAACAATGCGGACAAGTATCTAAGCCGATCGATACTGGCTTTGAGCGTCGCGTCAATTCCACTCCAGGCCAGCACATCTTGCACCGTGCCCTGAGCGGATATTCGACCAGAAGCCGCCATAGTTGCGCGCAAGTCAGCCTCCGAAGGTGACCTTGCAAACAATGTGCGTATGGTTCCAAGACTGCCAACTATGTTGGTCTGAACACCCTCAAGGCTTCCATCTGCCTTAATTTCAATCGGCTGATCCCGACCGTCACTACTCAGCAGGACGTTATCAAGATTGATTTCCCAATCCCGTTTTGGATGTAGGTAGTTAATTTTGCTGCCAACAACAATGGCTTGTTGCAGCTTCAGCCATTCGGGCAGTTGAATTGGTTGTCTTTCCCGACCGCCCCGTTGACTCGGTTTTACCAGATTGAATGCGCCATCACCGTTTCGTTCTACCCATAGCTGAGCACCAACAATCTTCGCATTCTGAACTATGATCTGTCCAAGTAACAATTCCACTACTGACAGGTCGATTTCAATGCGCTTAGCAGTGAACGCCGAGGCTCGGCTGGCCCATTCCGCGTTCTCATAACGCACCCCTTCAGCGTAAAATTTTAATCCCAATCCCGGCTGCAGTCCTATTCCCCCTTCTACTTGCAGGTGACGACCGGTTCTACTGTATACCCAGTCGTCCAGTGTGGTTTTAATATCCTGTTGCTCGAGCAGAAACGAACCAACCACGGGCACTACAACTGCAACCGTCATGGCTACAACTAACAGTTCGAATATCCATTTAACAAGAGACCGCATCGGGCTTACGGTCCACTAATACGATGTAACGAAAAAAAAAGCATCACTCAGGCTTCGTAGGCTAAGTCTGGAAGCTCAGATGAGAAAAATTCTGAAATGGTGGGATACAATTGCGACATGAACTCTAACATTCAAATTGTCAGCTTGACTGAGCAACCCGAGCTACTGCAAAACAAGAGGCCTCTCTTGGGTAAAAAACGTAATTTCGATAAAACAAGAAAGCGTCTTCGACGTAACGTGGGGCGCGCTATCGAAGATTATCATATGATTGAAGATGGTGATCGGATCATGGTATGCCTGTCGGGGGGAAAAGATTCTTATACGATGTTGGATATCTTACTCGATCTGCAGAAGAAGGCACCTGTCAGATTCGAACTGGTTGCAGTCAACATGGATCAGCAGCAACCCGGGTTTCCCCAACATATACTGCCGAGATATCTGTCGGATATTGGCGTCCCCTTCGAGGTAATCAATAAAGACACATACAGTGTTGTCAAACGGGTAATACCGGAGGGCAAAACCATGTGTGGCCTGTGCTCCCGGTTACGCCGGGGAAATCTATACGGATACGCGAAAAAGAACGGCTTTAATAAGATTGCCCTGGGACACCATAAAGACGACATCATCGAAACCTTATTCCTCAATCTGTTTAATGGCGGAAAATTGGCTGCTATGCCGCCGAAACTTCGAAGTGATGACGGTGCACATATTGTCATTCGACCCCTCGCATATTGCGACGAACAGGACATAGAGCGATACGCCAATGCGATGCAGTTTCCGATCATCCCGTGCACCCTGTGCGGTTCTCAGGAACACCTTCAGCGGAAGCAAATCAAAACCATGCTTAAACAATGGCGTCAGCACCCCGGTCGCGTGGAAAATATTTTCCGCGCAATCTGTAATGTTGCGCCATCTCAACTGGGCGACACCACTTTATTTAACTTCGACCAATTTTACCGAATCGGGGAACAATCAAACGAACATATTGAACCTAAAAATGAACCCTGGATTGATGTAAAAACCCAAAATGGCAAATAAGCTTAATTCGCTATTCGCCCAGCCATGACTGAATCACTGCTTATAGTGTACTCAGTGAGGCCACCATTTTTTCAATCTCTTCCTCGGTATTGAAATAGTGGACGGAAGCCCTCGCAACGGAGTCAATTCCCCGCCGTTGAAAATCCACTAAACTGCCAGGGCCCGCGCATGCCCAGATATTAATTTTATGCTGGTTGAGAAATCTGCGAATTTCTACTGGAGTGTGCCCCTCCAGTGTAAACGTAACGATACCACTTCGATGCGCCCCGTTATCGTGCAGTGAAACGCCTGAAACAGTATGCAATTTTTCCCGGCAATAGGTGCCAAGTTTAATGATTCGTTGCTCAACGTTTTTTGCTCCAATTTGATTAAAATATTTCAACGCGTTACCGAATCCAATTCGGGCGCCAAATCCTACTTCGAAATTTTCAAATCGTTTTGCTGAATCAAGCAATTCATACTGATCACTTCCCCGTAACACTACACCACGTTGATCAAGCCAACCTGGTTCGATATTTGCCAGCACATTTTCATCGACGTATAAAAATCCCGTGCCTCTAGGGCCACGCAAATATTTCCGGCCGGTGACAGACAGAGCGCTGCACCCAATCTGCTTTACATCCACATCAATTTGCCCTATTGATTGGCAAGCGTCCAGCAAATAGGGTACCCCCGCCGATTTAGCGATCTGGCCTACTTGAGCTGCCGGGTTAATAATACCGTTGGCGGTAGGGATATGACTTAAGGAAACCAGTCGCGCCCGGTCGTCGATTTCGCGCTCCATGGCGACCAGATCAATGTCACCATTTGAGTCGGTTTCGATAACCACCACTTCAACCCCAAGACGGTTGTGTTGCTGGATGAATCCCACAAAGTTGCTTCCATAATCTAGCTGAGTGGTAATGATTCGATCACCGCGCTTGAACGGGATACTGTAGAAAAAAAGCTGCCAGGCCTTTGTTGCACTCTCGCAGAAAGCTATTTCTGCAGGACTGGCGTTAATCGACCGGGCAGCCTGGACGTAGAAATCAGCAGTCTGTTCAACGTACTCCAGGACAGTTTCATAGCCGCCTATTTCCTGCTCTCGTTGCAGATACTCCAACATGGCCCGGTAAGCCGATGTCGGCATTAGGGAAGCGCCTGCGTTATTAAAATGCGTAAGAAATTTCACGGCAGGTGTATCCGCCCTGACTTGATCAATATCAATCATGTCCTTGACTATTCTTCCAGTTTCTTCTTAAGACGGTCTAGCAACTCTCTTTGCGATTGGAATTTCTGCTGCATAGCGATTCGCTCCTTTTCCGCAGAGTCCACTGAGTTTTGTAAAGATTCATAAGCAATTCGATCGGTCTGAATCTGCCTCTTCACCAGGTCCAGAGTTTGCTCAAGCCGCTGGTTGCGCTGCGTCAGACGATTATTTTGTGTAACTAATTGTTGGTTACTCTTTTCAAGCGCTTCAACCCCGTCATCGCTCGGCATAGCAAGAAAATAACCGACTCCAAAGGCAAACATTATAAGCCCGGCTTGCAGAAATTTAGCCAGCATCAGGGCACCAGCGCGACTTGAGTAAGGCCGGCAGTTTCTTCCAGATCAAACATCAAGTTCATGTTTTGTACAGCCTGCCCGGATGCGCCTTTGACCAGATTGTCCTCTACTGCAAGCACTACCACTTTGTCACCGCCCTGGGGCCTGTGCACAGAAATACGGCAGGTATTCGTACCCTTTACACTTGCGGTATCCGGGTGGGAGCCAGCGGGCATGACGTCAACAAATGGTTCATCAGCATAACGCCGCTCGAACATATTCTGTAAATCCAGCTCTTTTGTTGTCAGGGTTGCGTATAACGTGGCATGAATTCCACGGACAAGCGGCAGCAAATGCGGCGTAAACACTAACTCTACGGGTGCACCGTTTGCCCATTCCAGACCTTGTCTAATCTCAGGCAGATGGCGGTGGCCAGATACATTGTACGCTTTGAACGATTCTCCAATTTCGCTAAATGAAGTGCCGAGCGCAGCTGTGCGACCGGCTCCGGAAACTCCTGATTTAGCATCCGCAATTAAGGAAGTAACATCCACCACTCCCGATTCGATTAATGGCAAGAAACCAAGCTGGACCGCGGTCGGATAACATCCCGGATTGGCGACCAGGCTGGCTCCTCGAATTTTGTCTCTATGCATCTCAGGGAATCCGTACACCGCCTGTTCAATCAGTTCAGGACATGCATGTTTCATTCCATACCACTGCTCCCAGATCTCAACATTTTTGATCCGGAAATCGGCGGCCAAATCGATCAGTTTGACACCGGCAGCTAAGAATTCTCTCGCATGTTGCATAGCCACCCCGTTCGGGGTTGCACTAAACACAACATCACATCTCTTCAGCTCTTCACTTCCCGGGTCACTGAAATTGAGGTCTACCACTCCTCGTAAAGACGGATAAGTATTACTTACTGGTTGGCCCACCTCACTACGAGAGGTAATACAGACGAGGTTGACCCTCGGATGTTGGGTCAGTATTCGCAACAGCTCAATGCCGGTATAACCGGTACCACCAACAATCCCTGCTTTAATTTTATTCATGAGCAAGCTTGATTTAGCCAATCGAATGGAAATCGTTACAATAGCGCTCAAGTTTAACCCAGCTCACGATTTTGCAGAAACATTCGTTACTTGCCGACCTTGTAGATATTCGGGATCAAATCGCCCGTGATCAGGAAACCAGCCGTGAACAGCTGCAGCACAGGGACCGAAAAATTGGACTCGAAAATGATCGTCCGCTTTCTGCCGGGGGAACTCGCTTACGACGCTGGATCAATGTAATTAGAGAACAGGAAGGTCTTTCGAATTCTCAGGTCAGTTCGGGTATCAAAGCGCAACAGACCATCAACATCGTTATCACGCTCCTCTGGTTACTAGGTGCAATTTGCGGATGGATACTGACGCAAGCAGTACTCTTTTATGATGGAAATCAGCCAGTCAATATCATAAGCGCCCTGTTAGTATTGGTTTGCAGCCAACTTTTCACTCTCCTGTTGCTGCTTGTTTTCAGCCTGCTAGGTTTACCAGGCGTTCTTCGGTCGCTCTCCGTATTCAATCCTGCAGCGTTGCTGTTGGGTCTACTAAAACGGATTAACTCAGATCGTCTCGAAGCTATCTCAAAGTTAATTTCAAGTACAGCCATTACTGGCACGGCTGCTTTGCGACAGCGTCTTATTGTGTATCTGGCGCAACATTTTACCGTTGCCCTGAATCTGGGAATAATCGCAGCATTGCTTTACCTGGTCGCGGTATCTGACCTTGCATTTGGTTGGAATACGACATTAGAAGTTGATACACACAGTGTAGCCAGATGGTTTGAGGGAATATCCTGGCCGTGGCAGTCCTTGGTGCCGGCCGCAGTCCCCGACATACAGCTGGTGGAGACCAGCCGATACTATCGGCTGCAAGGACAATTACGGAACGGAGATTGGCAGGCTGAACAACTCGGGAGTTGGTGGATTTACATACTCATGTGCGTGTTGGTTTATGGTCTTCTTCCAAGGCTTTTGGCTTTAATCATCAGCGGTGTCCAGTACGATCGGGCAGTATCGGGCGCAATGACCTCAGCATCAGGTGCCAATCAGATACTGGCGCGCATGAGTTCCCCGCTTGTCAGCACCATCGCCGAAGGCGAAGATGATTCTGCGATAATAAAAAACGTTCGGCCACCCTTGACCAGGAGACAATCAGGAAGAGATCTTCCTTGTTTGGTAATTGAGTGGTCTGAAGCACGATCGAGTACTGACAAACTGACCGCGGTGGGAATAGAACCTCTGCAGTACTTCAGCGCCGGAGGTCATCAAACTCTCGCAGAAGACCGCAATATGGTCGTCCATATCGCCTCCCATAATCCACAAGGCATAGCCGTAGTAGTCAAATCCTGGGAGCCGCCACTGCTGGAATTCCTCGATTTCCTGCGCAGCCTGCGCGGGCGATTAGACAAGACCTGCCCGCTGATCGTGTTACTGACAGCCATATCTGGCGAACAGGTCGAGGCCTACCAATTAGAAAGCTGGGAGGCGAGCCTGGCTGATTTATCCGATCCTGCACTCTACGTGGAGCCGCTTTGATGGAAGCTCAAATACCTGTGTTTGCCATCGTCGGACACCCTAATAAAGGCAAAAGTAGCATTGTATCCACTCTTGCCCAAGACTCGAGCGTCAGCGTTTCTCCCTTATCAGGCACTACCGTACACTGTCGAACCTACCCTATGCGGGTCGATGGAAAAGAGCTTTACAGATTGATAGACACACCAGGATTCCAGCGTGCCAGAGCGGCGATGGACTGGATGCAGCGGCACTCTGCCTCAGCCTCGGATCACGTCGAAGTTGTTGGTAAATTTGTCGAGAAACATCGTAACCATCAACATTTTTCTTCAGAGTGTGAACTACTGACCCCAATTCTTGCGGGCGCAGGCATTCTATATGTAATTGATGGATCGATTCCCTATGGCCCGGAATACGACGCGGAAATGGAAATACTGCGTTGGACCGGCCAACCCAGTATGGCGTTGATCAATCAGATCGGCAAAGCTGAGTATTTCGAACAATGGCAGCAACCCCTGTCCCAGTATTTCAAGATTGTGCGCGTATTTAATGCGCAAACTGCAAGCTTTGATCGCCAGATTCAGCTGCTCACTGGATTTTCTGAACTCTCCGACGATTGGCACCAGCCTCTCCGACAGGCAGCAGATCAACTACGAGCCCAGCGCCGGCATCGCTTGAACCTGTCTGCCAGGTGTATCACAGAGGGCCTGGTAAACATAATGCAGGCGAGCGAAAGGTCAAATCTAAGCAACAAAGATGATCAAGTGGAAATTGATAAATCGATAGAAGAATTTCAGAGAAAATTAATAAAAATGGAAAGCCGCATGAGGAGCGAAGTCGAGTCATATTTCAATTACCACAGACTAGAGCGCGAAGAGGCTGCGCTCGGGATCGCATCAGAGGATCTTTTTTCCGAACGCACTTGGAAGCTTTTTGGCCTGAGTCGAGATCAGTTGGTCACCACAGGTATGATTGGCGGAGCGGCAGGAGGAAGTTTACTCGATATTGGCTCCGGGGGATTGACCATGTTTTTGGGTTCTGGTCTTGGCGCCATCATTGGAGGTGCCAGCGCCTGGTTCGGCGCTAAACAGTTGATCGGCACTCGAATTCTTGGACTGCCAATGGGTGGTCACCAGGTGGTGGTAGGACCAATTACAAATCTGAATTTTCCGTGGGTGCTTCTCGGGCGCGCGATTACCCATTTAAAACTGGTTAGTCAACGCACCCACGCAATGCGCGACCAGCTTGAGATTACTCATAGCACTGGATCAGATATTGTGTCGAACATTCCGTCCGCCCAACGCAGAGCGATTCAACGGATATTTACCAGCGCCACAAAAGGTCACGCTGTTAAAGAAGCAGAACTCTCTCGAATGGTGGAAACAATTGTTAGCCTAGTCGCTACGGATCCAGACTCTATGAAACAGGATAAATCCTCAGAGGCCTCGCTAGACACCATTTGAAAATCACGGATAGATTAAATCGAACCGCATCGTCTCGGCCGAATTGTCTCGACTCGTGCCGCACCGATTGGACCCTCCTTGGATTCCATAGGTTGCCTGTGCAACGTGAAATCCAGCAGAAGTTCGTCCAAATTCTGCTCAAAAAGCCAGTAATTCGGTATCAATCTCCGCACTGCTTTTCTTATCGGACTCAGGCCCCTCAAGCTTTATTCTGAGTCTCAAGTTGTTTTCTGATTCCGCGTTACGCAATGCTTCTTCGGCAGTAATCAGTTGTTGCGAGTAGAGATTGAACAGGGCTTGATCAAAAGTTTGCAGACCGAGTTCCTCAGAACGTTCAATGACATCAGGAATTTTATGCAGTTCACCACGCTGAATAATGTCAGCAATTAAAGGCGTATTGATCATCACCTCGACCGCCGCAACCCGGCCCTGGCCGTCTGCAGTCGGGATAAGCCGTTGTGATACCAGCGCATGCAGGTTCATGGATAAATCCATTAACAATTGAGCTTTTCGGCCTTCAGGGAAAAAATTTATAATACGATCGAGTGCCTGGTAAGTGTTGTTTGCATGCAATGTTGCCATACATAAGTGGCCTGTCTCCGCAAATACGATAGCATTATGCATGGTATCAGCATCGCGGATTTCTCCGATCTGTATCACGTCGGGCGCCTGTCGCATTGAGTTTTTCAGTGCAATGGCAAATGAATCAGTATCAATACCCACCTCACGCTGGCTAATCAAAGATTTTCGATGTGGATGAATAAATTCAATAGGGTCTTCAATAGTGATAATGTGGTCATGTGAGCGCGCATTTCGATGACCAACCATCGCCGCCTGGGTAGTACTTTTACCGGTGCCGGTTCCACCCACCATGATTATCAGCCCACGTTTCTGCATCGCAATCTTTGGCATGATCGGGGGCAGCTTTAATTCTTCGATGGTTGGAATCTTGATATTGATCTTGCGCATCACCATTCCGACGTTGCCTCTTTGCACAAAAACATTGACCCGGAATCGACCAATTTTTGGCGGATGTATGGCGAAATTAGATTCTTTGGTCGCTTCAAAACCACGACGCTGTTCTTCGTTCATAATCGAATAAGCAAATTCGCGAGTATCGTCATGATTCAATACATCCGAGTTTATTGCCCTTATCGACCCATTAACTTTGACACTAATCGGCGCACTGGTTGTTATAAATGCATCTGAGGCATCGAGCCGAACCATGAGTTCGAGTAAATCAACTAGTTCTAACATGACATCTAACCTTATCTATAATATTAAATTACAACCCCACTTCACTGGGCTTTCATCATTGAATCAATCTTACTCTTGTCGAGCGCACGTTCTCGAACTACGTCCATAGTTATCTGGCGCCGACGCACCAGATCCAGGAGGCATTGATCCATCGTTTGCATGCCCAGGTTATGACTGGTCTGCATAACTGAATACATCTGAGGCACTTTATTTTCCCGTATTAAGTTACGAATCGCTGGCGTTCCAATCATGATTTCCCAGGCCCCTATTCGCCCTCCCTCAGGCTTCGGCAGCAGTGTCTGAGAAATAACTGCTTCGATCGATTCAGACAACATCGAACGGATCATGTCTTTCTCATTTCCAGGAAATACATCGATAATTCGGTCTACCGATTTAGCTGCAGATGTTGTGTGCAAAGTGGCTAGTACCAGGTGACCGGTTTCAGCGGCAGTCAACGCCAGGCGGATGGTTTCGATATCCCGCATCTCTCCCACCAGAATCACATCGGGGTCTTCCCGAAGAGCGGACCGCAAAGCAGCGGAAAAACTGTGGGTATGTTCATGCAGCTCACGCTGGTTAATGACACTGTTCTTCGAGGTGTGGACAAACTCGATAGGATCTTCGATGGTAAGTATGTGCGCCCTTTTATTCTCGTTAATATGGTTCACCATCGCCGCAAGAGTGGTGGATTTTCCTGAACCTGTAGGCCCTGTCACGAGTAATAGCCCTTTCTGAAGTAATGAAAGCTGAGAAAATATCGCCGGCGCGTTGAGATCTTCCAAGGTCAGAATGATATTTGGAATCGCGCGAAAAACCGCTGATGGCCCATGCAACTGGTTAAACGCGTTAACCCGGAATCGCGCCACACCTGGTAAATCTACGGAAAAGTCGGTTTCAAGGTGCTCTTCGAATGATTTACGCTGATTATCATTCATTAGGTCATACAACATCGCATGTACGACCTCAGCTCCGAACGGATCAACGTTTATTCGCTTAATATCCCCATCGATACGAATCAACGGCGGCAGACTAGAGGACAAATGAAGGTCCGAGGCGCGGCTCTTGACCGCGAACGTAAGCAATTCTGATAACTCCACCGATTTCCCCCTTTTATCTTGGAAAGACTATGATTTTAACTGTTGTAGCGCCAGCGCAACATATATAATTCATGCACATAGCGAATATTATTAATCTAAGTATAACCTTTTTTTAGACAAAATTAAGCCCGGGATAACGATTCCGGGGTGATCTTTATTATGCACAATTTGGCGCAAAATCTTGCTCACATCACCCACGACATCGTCCGATTCAGTGATTTATATGGTCGAACTAGTGGTTCCGTGCGGTTAATAGCGGTTGGCAAGAAGCATCCAGTTGAGAAGATTTTGGCACTTGCTGAGGCCGGCCAGCGGGATTTTGGTGAAAATTACCTGCAGGAGGCGATGGAGAAAATTATTCATTGCAGACAGGTCAGGGATGCCTCAGCGCCCCCCCTCACCTGGCATTTTATCGGCCATATCCAGAGCCGGAAGTGCAAAGATCTGGCTGCAAATTTTGATTGGGTGCACACCGTAGAATCGGCTAAAGTTGCGCGAAAATTAAGCCAGCATAGATCCGGTGAACCTCTCAATGTATTAATCCAAGTTAATATCGATAGTGAAGAGTCCAAATCCGGTATTGACGGTTCTGAACTGTTACCGCTGGCAACAGAAATCGTTGCACTGCCAAATCTTAAGTTACGAGGCTTGATGATACTTCCCAAAGCCGAAGACGACTTTTCCAAACAACGGGAAGTCTTTGCACGTTGCAGGGAGCTGCTCGAGATCCTTAATCGAAACGGATTCGAGGTTGATCAGCTATCGATGGGCATGACCAACGATATGGAGGCGGCAATTGCCGAAGGTGCAACCCAAGTTCGAATAGGTACCGCCCTATTTGGTCCACGTCCAATCAGCTCCTGAATCGCTCCGAATCACTACTAAATTAACATGAGCAACCTCGATCACCCTGTCATTGCATTTATAGGTGGTGGCAATATGTCATCCAGCATAATCGGCGGACTCATTAAATCAGGCTGGCCCGCGAAAAAAATCAGGGTATCTGATCCGGTCGCAGAGCAACGGCAAAAACTGATTACCCAGTATTCATTACACTGCTTCGAGGATAACGGAGCATGCGTGGATGGCGCCGAGGTGGTGGTGCTGGGCGTTAAACCCCAGATGCTTAAGGAAGCGGTCTTATCCGTTGCTAGTCAGCTCTCAGAACAGACACCTTTACTTGTTTCAATTGCGGCTGGCATTCCGAGTGGCAGCATCATAGGCTGGATAGGAAGAGAATTGCCTTTTATCAGAGTAATGCCGAATACTCCCGCTCTGGTAAATTGTGGGGTGTCTGGTTTGTTTGCAAGTTCCCTGACCACCAAACCACAGAGGCAACTGGCTGAATCCTTGATGCGCGCGGTTGGAGAAGTTATTTGGGTCAATGACGAAAAACTCATTGATACCGTAACGGGCGTTTCGGGCAGCGGCCCTGCGTATTTTTTCAAAATGATGGAGCTTATGATTACTGAAGGCATTACGAATGGATTAACACCCGCCGCGGCAAAAACTTTGGTTGTCGAAACAGCAAGGGGGGCGGCCAGCCTGATCGGAAGCAGCTCCCTTGAACCTGCCGAATTACGACGTCAAGTTACTTCTCCCGGCGGTACCACCGAGGCGGGTATTCGCTACATGGAGCAGGCTGGCATTGATGATGCCATTCGAGGCGGTGTCAAAGCGGCCGTGCTTCGTTCAAGTGAACTCTCCAAACAATTCGGAGGCAACTGATGTCGTATTTCCAGGATGCGCTGAGTGTCACTATTGAGGTTCTCGTGGGACTCTATCTGATTGCGGTCATTCTTCGGTTTCTATTTCAGCTATTCAGGGTGGATTTTCATAATCCAATCTCCCAGACAATCGTCAAGGTAACCAACCCTCCCTTGCGACTGCTACGACGGTTTGTCCCGGGGCTATTTGGAATTGACATGGCCTCGGTGGTGCTGATCCTTATTGTTGGCTTCGTCAAACTGTATCTGCTCACAAGCATTAGCGGAGCAAAAATTGCACCAGCTGCAATTGCGGTCATGAGCTTGGCGGAAATCCTGAATATCATTTGCTGGATTTTGCTGATTGCTATTTTCGCACGTGCGATTCTGAGCTGGATCGCGCCGCGCAGCTATCATCCGGCAATCCGCCTACTGGATGGTCTGAGTGAACCGTTGCTGGCACCATTCAGAAAGTTATTGCCAAGCATGGGGGGGCTGGATCTATCACCAATTTTTGCGATACTTGCAATCAATCTAGTACAACGATTGCTGGTCAATCCGCTGTTTGATTTAAGCCGGCAGTTGCTATAGCTGGTGTTGACCGTTTGCACGCCCGCTGGCGTCAATATCCAGTTGTCGTGTCGCGAGCAGTATTAATATGATTACCGGTACTCCAAGTGCCGTTGTAACAATAAAAAACTGAGAATATCCGATACTGTCCACCATTGACCCTGAATATCCACCCAAAGTTTTGGGCAGCAGAGTCATCAACGAAGAAAAAATTGCATACTGCATTGCGGTAAATTGAATATTTGTCAAGGCGGAGAGAAACGCCACAAATGCAGTGCCGGCTATTCCGGCGGCGAGATTATCAGCAATAATTACAGTAATGAGGAGTGGAACGCTATTACCAGTTTGGGCCAATAGCAGGAAAAGCAGGTTTGTACCTGCCGAAAGAATCGCCCCAAGCAACAAGATACGCATTACACCATAACGCAAGGCGAGTACCCCACCGACCAGACCACCAAAAATGACCATCACCAGTCCGAAGGTTTTTGAGATCAGACCAACCTGACTCTTACTGAACATCAGGTCATAGTAAAACACGTTTGAAATAGTACCGAGAACGATATCCGACATCCGGTATAACCCAATCAGTCCAAGAAACAGCCAGGCCGTCGCCACACCATATCGCTGAAAGAAGTCCTGAATGGGCTCGACGTAACTGAAGTTTATAGTCTGCTGCTCAACCAAACCGAGTTTAGTCAGGCTACGAGCGGCCACCCCTGCACTGAGGATGGCAAAGCCCAGCCGAAGCATTTCCACAAGCACTCCAGCAAGCTGTTTGTTTGCAAGCAGATCTGAAAGTAAATCTCTTAGGAGCGAAGCAGGGGTTGAAGTCAGTATGTAACAACCAATAAACATCAGAGCACAAACCACAAATAACAGCACCAGCTTAAGGTTTTCTGTAACCGCATTTTCAATTTTTGCTGATCGTTCAGGTTCCGAGATAATCAGAGTGGTTACGATACCAACTATCATTGCGCTGCTCATCAATTTATATGTGAGGCTCCATGCCTGAAAATCATAACTTTGCTGAACTGAGCCGAGATACTCCGCAAGAAATAGCGCGCCAGCACCAGCCAATATCATGGCAAGTCTATAGCCGGTAATATAGGTAGAAGCCAGCAGTGCCTGCATCCTCGGTTCCGCCGATTCGATTCGAAACGCATCAATCACGATGTCTTGAGTGGCTGATGAAAACCCTAACAATACTGCAGCCAGAGCAAGCATAGTCAGTGCGCTCTCCCCTGTCGCAGGATCAACACTCGACATCATCCATATAGCCACCATCACCATGCACTGCGACAGCAACAGCCAGCTGCGTCTTCTTCCTAATAATTTACCGATTAACGGTAACCTTAGCTGGTCAACCAAAGGGGCCCAGACAAATTTGAACGAGTATCCCAGAGCGGCCCAACTGAAATATGTCACCGTAGAACGTGCGACACCTGCCTCTCGCAACCATACGGACAAAGAACTGAATATCAGCAGTATAGGCATGCCTGCAGAAAACCCCAGAAACAGCATAATAAGTACCCGTCGATCGAGTAATGCTGAAAGTGAAAGTTTTTCACTGGAAGATTCCATTAAGAAGCCAAGGTTATTATGATTGGAGGTAAGCAATGGCTCGCAATAATACCTGATCCTTCTTACATTTCCCCTCAATGCATTCAGATAAAAACAGCTTTATAAAACTTTGTATCGACAACGAAATACTGCGATTCGGAGAATTTACCTTAAAGTCCGGTCGCGTCAGTCCCTATTTTTTTAACGCTGGACTGTTCAATAACGGTCAACTGCTCGCGGAACTGGCAGGCTATTACGCTGCTTTAATTGTAAAAAAACTGGTGCCAAATCTCGACGAATTCATGCTGTACGGCCCGGCATACAAAGGCATTCCTCTAGCTGCAGCCACCGCGGTCCAGCTTTCGAGCCAGTATGAAATCAAGGTTGATTACGCATTCAACCGAAAAGAAACCAAAGACCACGGTGAAGGTGGAATAATTGTCGGTGCGCCATTACAGGGCAACGTCGTAATTATTGACGACGTGATCACCGCGGGAACGTCCGTCAGAGAGTCCGTTGACATCATAAAATCTGAGGGCGCGACTCCCGCGGCAGTCGCCATTGCGCTTGATCGTCAGGAAGTCACTGGACATCAGAACAGATCTGCGGTCCAGTCAGTGCAGCATAACTACAAGCTGCCCGTGCATGCAATTATCATACTTGAGGATCTGATTGATCATTTACAGCAGGATCCCGCCAACCAAGAATATGCTGAATCTGTGATCAACTATCGTAATATGTATGGATTGGAAAGTGACTGAGCCATGTGTAGCTTTCAACGGCCTCACATATTATCGATGTATGACTTTGCTTCGTTACTGCCATTGTCTGCAGCAGACTGAATCCAATAAAAACCCAGGGCTTCATTCTTATCCGGATTCTCATTCATATGGTACAAACCGATTCGAAACTGGGCATCCCCTTGGCCCTTTTGCGCCGCTCGTTGATACCATTCCAGAGCCATATTGAAATCCTCCGCTACCCCTTCTCCACGCTCATATAAACGCCCTACCTGATACTGCGAGTCCAGGTGCCCATCCTGCGCGAGTGGTTCCCAATAAGCGAATGCTTGCTCGTACTGTTGTTTTTCGGTCGCCTGCAGACCGAGCTTATACATGCCAAACTGATCAATAAGTGGAATATCGTGCTCACTGGCATCATCGGCGAGTTGGAGGCTTTCCGCATTCAACTCTTTATACATTGGAGCAAATAAAGTCAGGAGAAATGATGAGGCATCTTTATTTCCGTTTACTTTGGCTTTACGGAACCAATGCATAGCTCCCGCCTGGTCCTGAGCGACGCCATTTCCACTCCAAAGAATCGCGCCCAGGTTATATTGCGCAACAGGATGGTTCTGTTCTGCAGCTTGACGCCACCAGTAACGCGATTGTTCAATATCTTGAGGCACCCCCTTACCAGAAAAATAAGCCAGCCCGAGATTATATTGAGCCGAACTAAACCCCATGGACGCTGACTTTAGATAATACTCCGCTCCCTTTTTCTGATCTTGGCTTACACCTTGCCCACGCATATACATTACTCCCAGGGCAAACATAGCAGCAGAATTTTTTTCCAGTTCAGGCACCGACCACTCCTTCGCAGCAGACTGGAAATCTTTTGCCGCATAGGCTCGCAACCCTTCCTCATATCCCGCGTAGGCAAACCCATGCCACCAGAACAGCGCTGTAAAACCCAACCAGGCGTATATGGTGGGGTCCGCGAACGATTGTTTGACAGAAACTGAAGTTTTCAAAGAGGATCTACAATGCGTCGTCGTCGAGTTCACCTGTGCGTATTCGTATAGCTTTTGCAAGTTCGTACACGAAAATTTTACCGTCCCCTACTTTACCGGTCTGCGCAGCCTGAACAATCGCATCAACAACCTGATCCAGCCGGCCGCTTTCTACTGCAACCTCCAGTTTCACTTTGGGGACAAAATCAACCACATATTCAGCACCACGATAAAGCTCTGTATGTCCCTTTTGTCGCCCAAACCCCTTAACTTCTGTTACGGTCATCCCCTGAATATCGACTTCAGCTAGTGCATCTCGCACGTCGTCAAGTTTGAATGGTTTGATTATCGCGGTGACAAGTTTCATGAGCACTGAGTTCCTCAAATTTATTCAGATTATAAGTCTTTAGACTTTCACCGGTCACCCGGCTGACGGTGATTTAGGCACCTCAATAGTCAGTTCAGATCGGTACTTGCATGAACACATGTTCATGGATTTATATGTCCTCGATATTTTGACAGCGTCTCCCGATTCGTGATCGAAATAGTTGCACCGATTCCAGATTAAGGGAAAATCATTACCGCAAAGGAAAACTTTACTGAGAATTATATGGCGCGCCCGGAAGGATTCGAACCTCCGACCTCCTGGTTCGTAGCCAGGCACTCTATCCAACTGAGCTACGGGCGCTCCTTACCACATTTGCCCTAGGGGGCAGGCACTGCGTTTGACTAGGCAAATTGCCGGATCAAAGTTTTAACCGATTCAGATGCGGAGGTCGCTCTGGCGGTGTATGCGGTCACCGGTGAACAACTCTCCACTTCTCTGCTTAGGGGGTGGAAAATACAGGGAAATCGTCAATTTGTCACTGTTATTTTCTATGAATCTGCAGGCTATCCGAATGATAGCCCGTTATGTTCCCCGCTCTAATCTGTGTGATGACTGAATATGGGTGAGCGGCTCGAGATGTTAGGCTTTAGCATGGTCGACGGATGATAGGCGGGAGGCCCTATAAATTCAGGCGTCATGTGTTCAAATCCAATTCCCCCCAGATTCGGCGCATCCGCGAAGGCTTCTAAGGCTCGATCTGGATTGTCTTCGTTCATAGAGTTGTTCGTTGCGATCTCAAAAACTTTTTAGCTCGCGCCACCATTGCAATAGATTTTAATCAAAATCAACACAATCCCAGGCTCGATAGATAATTCTTCATACAGGATTTATTATTTTATTACAGGTAACTCTTAATCTTGAAATGTGAATTAACACCCGTTGCAACATGAGGAAGAAGAGAACGAATAAATATAGTGTGTACTTGATTTCTACAGTTTTAATGACGGGTATTTTAGGATCAGCTCATGCGCGAGACAAAGACCCCGGCAGATGGAACTCAACTTTAGGTGTTTACCTGTGGGCCACTGGGATAGCAGGCACCTCGCAAACAGAGCCAGCTACCGCACCTATCGAAATCGCCTTCAGGGATGCGGTCGACAATTTGGCGCCGGTGCTGACCCTGCACTATGAGGCACAGAAGAATCAGTGGGGAGTTCTGGTGGATTGCTTGCATATCGAGATAGACCCGAGCGCTGCCCTGCCTGATTGTTTCGCAGTTGCATCCTGATAATATTACCTACCAGCAGTTAACTTGGCAGTAACAGAAAAAGAGTTACAACGTCGCCAGTTCCTGGTTGGATACGCGATCGGCCAAGGAATTGTTATTCATGTAATTTACCTTGCGCTCGAGTGCGTCGAGAATCGGCTGCATGAAATTAATTCCCGTCAGGTGAACCGCACGAACCAGTGCCCCGGGGCTGAACACATTGATTTCTATGATTTTGTCAGCAACGATATCAAGCCCTACGAGAAACATTCCATCCTCCTTGAGCTGCGGCCCGGCCTTGTGGGCGATTGATTTCATCTGGTTGTTGACAATCGCGATCGCCCCCTTGCCACCAGCAGTCAGGTTGGTCCTGATATCACCACCGGTGTGCAGGCGTCGCAACGCACCTCCTACGCCTTCATGTTCAAGAATATGGCCGTTCAGCATAAATAACCGTGTATCACCCTGCTTTATTGCAGCCAGGTATTCCTGGACGATAACGTAGCCATCCTGCATAACTGAAGTAACCATCTGGTTTATATTTTCCGGTTCACTTAGGCGCACCATAAAAACATTACGCCCTCCGGACCCCTGCAGCGGCTTGATCACGGCCTTGCCACCATGCTCTGCTGCAAAAGCTAACATTTCATTCCGGTCACGGGTAATAATCGCATCAGGACGAATCTCTGCCGGGAATATCTGCAGGTAAATTTTGTTGATTGCGTGGGTCAATCCATCCGGATCGTTGAGCACAAGCACGCCGTGACGCATTGCCAGCCGACCGAAATTGATTGCCGCCAGTCGCGCCCATGGACGCCTGAAGAATTCCTGCGCTGGATCATTGCGCAGCAATAGCACATCAAGCTGGTCAACGGATAATCTATCTATGGTAGCCCCGGAAGACTGTATTGACTGCAACATGGTCCGCGGACTTCGATAGCGCCTTGGTTCCGGGCTGCGGGCAATGGCATGCACCTGCTCATCCATACCATAAGAGAAATCCTCCAGACTGATATAGCGAATCTCGTGACCACGTTTAAACGCCTCGAAAGCGAGATAGGTCGTGGTATAGCCTTCAACCTCACTGAAGATATCATTGACGACAATACCCAGTCTCATGACAAATGCTGCAGTACCAGTTTCATTGCACTGCAGCTGCCCTGAATTTCTTTCAATCGTGTCGAAGCCTGGTCAGATTCAAGATATCTTGGCAACAACTTCGGAGGCTCGAGTATCTTTCTCCAAAGCAACTCTTCTGTTATTTCGACGTGCTGGAGAGCTATTTTACCCAGCAAAAGAGTTTCCAGCCGTTCTCCCCTTTGCAGGTATTCCAGCACTTCGATAAGCCCGCGCAGATAAATCGTGTCCTTGGTGAATCCCCCGCCTCGGAAAACCCGCATGCTGATATTGTAGGCAGCATGTTGGTTAAATCCATAGTCGTCATGCATGGAGCGGAAAACTTCTACAAACTCTGCACCCTGTATAACTTGACTCACCGCGACTACCCGACCTGCCACCTGCCTGACACGGGGGCGACTAAGTCCACCAACCAGGTATTCTGCCAGCACCGCAATACCTTCCTGTAACTCCTCGTAGCCTGCAAGTCCGACCTGGAGCAGTTTGAGCGGTTGGCAGCCACCGTTGTGGTAAGTCAGCGCGTGGGTGCCAATCTCATGCTGCAAGGTCGCGTCAATTCTGTGTTCCGGTACTTGCGCGCTTTCACTTATCAGAAATTGCCCGTGGGAAACCATGAGTCCGGGTATATCGGACCGCACAGTTACAGAAGTCGCCAGATTAGGGTCCTGCTTCAGGTAGTATTCAATTTCGCTTTCTGCATGCAGCGCAAAACTTGCGGCATCCAAAAAATGCGAAGCTCGGTCGTCGTGGGTATGCGCCGGTACCTTTTCCAGTAACTTATTTGCAATCCTGGTGGTTTCGATTTCATCACCCCCATAGACCTGTTGACTCTCAAGCAGAAAATTTTTGGTGCCACGGTCAGTGAGCATGGTCAGCTGGCGGTCGAGCTCAGTCCGCTTTGTGTCGAAGATGGCGTGCAGGGCCGGATCTTCTACCGATTCAACCGGAATCTCATACAGGTGGCGCTTCAACTCCGCCGGATCAATTAGCAGCGCCCGGTAGTGGAATTCAGGGACCTCTGTGAAATTACTCTTACGAAAATGGAGCCAGGCCTGGTCAGCATTGATTGGAGTGACATTAAGCAGCAGGTCCAACGCATCATCGATAAAAACCAGCTCGCTATCTACCTTGCGATGTATGCTTTCAATCTTGCCCGGCCCGAGTTCATGGTAGTGAGCCGGCGCATAGTTCGTATGGGACTCGATAAAAGTATACACTGACCGCCGGATGGCGTGGCCCAGTTTTTTTCTCAGCTCAGCGAATACCTGTGGCAGCAGCTCGCCAGTAGATGGCGAGCGAAAAAAGGGGGAAATCTCCAGCCCGATCAAATGAACATTGCTGTTGCATGCATACTTCGGAGACAGCGGCGGACCCATTTTTTCTGGCCCAGGCACTTTATCGTACATCATCTCAATTACGGGGCTGCTACCGGGTAGCCAACGTGCTGAAATCAGCGCCCTTTCCAATTCTTCCAGTGTCTTGATTGGGGCATGCAGATTTTGCGCATGCAAGGTCAGGGCTGGCAGGAACAATCCCGTTTGCGACTCTGGCTCACCAACTTGCCCGGTCCAGATTTCAATCAACAATGCACTGCTGAAACGATCACATAAGTAGTCAAGAATGGTCTCGAGCAGGCCTTTCAATGATCCTGAATCGAAATCGTCCTCATCTACCACGAGGTAGGACGCCTGGGTCGTCAACAGTTCCCCGGCTTGCAGCTCACCCCCCACCAGTGGCTGGCGATAGAGACAGAGATAAGGCTGGGCCCGCTCGATTCTGATCTGACTTCCAGCAGCAAAATCCATGGCGACAGGCCTGCCGGCGTCGAGATCCTGCACAATGCCTTCGGCAAGCCGTTTGTTTTGACTGACAGACCCCATTGTCAATGCAGCTCCATGATTATTGCGGCAGCTCCCAATCGAAAAGCTTCACGCAATGCGGCTACCTGTCGACTGTCCACCAGCCCGGTCCACTCGTCCATAAAAAACTTTCTAACCTCTATAGCAAGTACGCAACCACTGTCAGGGAAATGCTCGTGCACAAACTGGGCCAGATATCGACCCCTGAAATTGACATTTTCCCTGACATCGAGATGGCGGCCAAAAAAGTCAAAATTATTTACCGCACTAATGAATCCGTCCACCACGCCGTCCCACAACGGCCGGTTCAACGATCCGGTTCCGATATTTATTTCGGGATTTAGTTCGGGATCGGCTGGTGGTGCATCGGGGCCGTCCCGCCTGTGATTGTACGAATGGAAGTCGAGCACCACAAACCGGCCTGTATTATTTTCGATTTTCCTCAGTTCCTTCCCTAGGATCTGGTAAAAGCGATCGTGTTCCGCCAGCGATTCCTCGACAACCGATTTGTCCAGTGGTTTGTTCCAGACCTGGATTCCCCAGGCGTCCCCCGGAGTCTGGTAAATCGCCTGCTCGCGTGGCCGATTGAGATCAACTTCGAATCGTGATCGCAATGTAAGGATCTGGGTACTGCAAACCTGGGTCCAATAATCGGAGTACGGGTCTTCCTCCCTGAAACGCTGCTCCTCGTCCATAGCCAGCAACGGAATTATTTCCGCCCGCAGATTATGGCCTGCATGCAGGGCGACACCTATCAGTGGTCCCGTGCCATGTCGAAACTCCCAGTATGGACCAATGTCCAGCGAAGATTTTGACATTATTCTATTCGTTACAACTCTACTTAATGATCTCCGCCATACTATCGCCGCATACATGGCAGAATTCATTGAGCAGCATCAAGGAAACTCACTGTCGGTATCAATGTTTGCGACAAACACTGTCGAGGGGATTGGTAAATTAACTTTACAGGCTGCAGAATTCGAGCATGATTAGCTTTTTAAACTGACGTAGCCTGTCTACAAGACGATAGGGCCCGTTCTCTAAGTAATCGATTATTAACGGTCGTTAAAAAGTGACGTCCAAAATTAAACAAATTCTGTAGCGTAGAATGAACAGTTATGAACCTTTGCGAATGATCCCGTGATTTGAAACGGTATATCACGCATTCACGAAACCGGGTCGGCTGATGCGATAACTCTGCACGATTGTTCACCTTATTCAGCGAGCGTAATGTGGATCTGGTTTGTTGCATTACCATATGGATTCGCGAGTAACGATAGTTCCCCTTTCTGCAAGCATACCTTCAATATCTGGATAACTCAGACAGAGCCTATAGTACAGCCAGACTGCGTATTGGATGGTTTCAGGTGTGAATCTATGGCGTTTTGCAGGGATTGTTTCGACCACCCATCCTGCCACTATCGCTCCCCTGTAGTTCACTTGGCAATGCCATAAAGTCTGGACATACACCATATCCCCAACTCCTTACTAACTTTACCCTGATAGTGATTTATTTAACAATTTCGCTCACAATCATAAGATAATTAGTTTCGCAAACCTCTAACCAGATTTGGACTGAATGATTCTAAAAATTGCAAAAACTGGAGGTTGGATTACCGCCGTTCTGGTGGGGCTTTTCTTAATCGCTTTTCTGGTACTGAAAGCGATTACAGACGAACAGTATAAGGAGTGGCTTGAATCCGCAGTGCACTCCACGCTTCAGAGGGATTTTTCCATTGAGAGTTTTTCAATAGACCTGGGTACCTCAGTTATTGTCAATGCGGGTGGAATACGGTTAGCCAACGCACCATGGAGTGCCACTGAAGATATGTTGACCGCAAAACACCTGGAGGCCGAATTCAGTCTTAAATCGTTGTTCAAAGGCATCGCCGAAATTCGCCTCGTGGCTAGTGATGTTGATGCACTGGTGGAATCCAGCGCAGCGGGTGAAATCAACTGGAATATGGTTTCCTCAGATGGCGCCAAGGACGAGGTCAAACCTGATGTTCCTTTTCGGCTGCCTCTTCACCCTCTGATTCGAGAGATCCGGTTCGACAATGTGGCAGTGAACATTGCTCCGGCAGAGGACCAGGCCAAACGGACAGTGGTATTGAAAAGTTTGAATATTAAAACTCCTGAGGCAATCACGTCACTTGAGGTATCAGCTGAAATCGATGGAACGCCAATCAATTTGACTGGAGAACTGGGTAACCTCGAATCGGTTCTAATGCAATCTGGAAACCCGATAACGCTTGGAGGGCAAATTGACGAGAGTTTGATCAGTGTAGCGGGGACCTGGGGTCCGATGTACCCGAAAGCGAATATGGATATAAAGCTTGAAGGCAACTCTCCCTCAGTTTCAAGGCTGGCGGAACTCGCGGGGGTTTCTCTGGCTGAGCTGGGGGCGCTTAAGCTCGAAATTGATCTGACGGCTTCAGATGGCCAGTTCGCTCTGACACGGCTGTTGACCAATCTCGATGGAGAGACTTTAGACGTATCGATCAGTGGTTCGGTAGAGAATGTCCTTGAGTATAACGGTCTCAATTTGAGCACGAAGGCCGATACCAGGGTTCTCAACAAGCTCCTTGAGAGTCTGGATCTGGGTATTCCATTCGTGTTGCCACCCGAGGTTGAAGTTAGCGCTAATATCACCGGGGGACTCGTACCCCTAGGAATAAAGGACATTGCGACAGAGTTGCATGATGATGGCGTCGAGATCGTGGTTAAGGGCTCAATTGGAGATGCATTCGCCGTTCAGGAAGTCGAAGGTTTGTTCGATATCAAGATGGACTCCACTGCAAGACTGGGGAAGTATCTGGAAATGGAAATCCCGGACCTCGGATCGGTCAGCATTACCGGAAAGGTGGTTTCTGAGGGGGAGCGGTTGAAAGTCAACGAACTCGCTGCAGTGATTTCTTCACCCAATATCAATATGGAATTATCAGGTTCAGTGAATGACATAAAAAACAGTAGTGGCCTGGATATCAACGTGAAAGGTGAAGTCAGTTCACTGTCGGAGAAAAACCGCACCGAACTGCAACAGTTATTGAATCATTTTGAAATAGAGGCGCCTCTGGACCTGCTGCCTCGGAGCGCCATGCTTTCTGCCACTGCTAAGGGAGACCTGAACAGATTAGAGCTGAATGATGTTAAGGTAACACTGGCCGAAGAAGGGCTGACGATTGATCTCAGCGGGTCGGCCGGGAATGTGCTGGCCAAGGAGGGCATCGCTGCCGATGTGTCAATAAGGAGCACTGGGACGTCAATATTCTCAAAGTATACAGAACAGAAAATACCCGAGCTTGGACCGGTTGATGGCTCGGCAAAGATAGTCTCCAGCGGCGGTGTATTTGAGCTAGAGAAATTTGACGCCAGAGTCGGTACGGACCAGTTTAATGCCAGACTATCTGCGCGTCTGCAGGACGTGGTCGCCTTAAAGGGAGCGCATGCAACGCTGGATGCGTCATTAGATTCGCTTTCCAGATTGAATGCGATTGCGGGC
>JAHEGU010000087.1 GCA_024644945.1 Gammaproteobacteria bacterium
ATCGAGGTATGGTGGGGTCAGCGATCCTTCGAAGGTTGGCGGTTCAGGAAGGGGTGGAGATCGTCACACAGGATAAATCTGAACTGGACTTGATGGACCAGCAGGCGACGCATGACTTTTTTAGCGGCGAACACTTTGATCAGGTATACCTGGCGGCGGCAAGAGTGGGAGGAATACACGCAAACAACGCCTACCCGTTCGATTTTATCTATCAGAACCTTACGATTCAGAACAACGTGATCCACAGTGCTCACGTGTCTGGTGTTCCACAGCTGTTATTTCTCGGCTCCTCCTGTATCTATCCCAAGCTTGCTGAACAGCCGATGCAGGAGTCAAGTTTGCTTTCCGGAAAACTGGAGCCAACTAACGAACCCTATGCAATCGCAAAGATAGCCGGTATTAAACTTTGTGAATCGTTAAATCGCCAGTTCAATCGCGATTTTCGCTGCGTTATGCCCACTAATCTTTACGGGATTAATGACTATTTTCATTTTGAAAATAGTCATGTTATTCCGGCTCTTATAAATCGATTCCACCAGGCAAAGATCAATGATGCGGCGCAGGTCTTGGTGTGGGGAACCGGTAACGCCCGCAGAGAATTTTTGTTTGTGGATGATTTGGCAGACGCCTGTCTATTTGTCATGGGATTGGATCAAGCGACGTTGTCTCGTGAGGTCGAGCCTGGCCTGTCACATCTTAATATCGGCACTGGAATAGAGGTCACGATACGAGAGCTCGCGCAGAATATAGCTGAAGTAGTTGGGTTTGAAGGTGTGCTGGAGTTTGATAGAAGCAGGCCAGACGGTTCACCCAGGAAGCTCCTGGACGTGGGCCGAATGAAAAGACTTGGCTGGCAAGCAAAAACAGAATTAAAGGCAGGGCTGGCGATCACCTATCGCTGGTATTGTGAGCATATTGCCGAGGTAAGAAGGTAAGTTCCGAAAAATTTAGTGTGAGGTTTCGCGACAGGGTGGTTGGGGCTGGCAGAATTGGGTCCCGTGGAGCAGAATTCTGACAATGAGAGTAAATACCTCGTGCTCTCGCAACCCATTGCTAGAATAAGCTGGGCTCAGTGTCCCCCGCAGGCTGGACAGTTTGGATTTCTAGGTAGGGTCATTTTTTGCCATTCCATGAACTGACCGTCAAACAACCAAACTGTGCCGTGCAGTTGACCCCTGCCGAGCAGAATGTTGATTGATTCGAGGGCCTGCATAGTCCCTATTACCCCTACCAAAGGGGAAATTACACCCTCGGCGGCGCAGGTCGCGGCCTCGATATCGGTATTTGGATAGAGACATTGATAACAGGGGCTTTCAGGCCGTTTAGGATCAAACGCGGTGACTTGTCCTTCCCATCTGATTGCGGCACCGGACACCATTGGTGTGCGACTGGCTTGTGATGCCCGGTTCAGCTGGAACCGGGTTGGGAAATTATCGGTGCAGTCGACAATAAGGGAATGGCTCTCAGCCAGTTCATTGATTTCCTCTGTTTCAAGCGTGAAATCATAGGTGGCAATGTCTACTCCAGGATTAATCGCTTTCAGGGTGCGCGCAGCAGATTCAGTTTTCAAAAGGCCAATATCTGAGACTGAATGTACGATCTGTCGTTGCAAATTGGACTCATCAACGATATCGAAATCCGCAATACTCAGCTTCCCTACACCCGCTGCGGCGAGGTACATCGAAACCGGAGAACCTAGGCCTCCCATACCGACAATCAATACTGAAGCCTTTTGTATAGCCCTTTGGCCAGCCTCTCCCACTTGGGCCAGTTTTATCTGTCGGCTGTATCGTTTTAATAGATCCGAATCTGTTGTCATCGCACGCGTGCTGTCTTGGGGCTGGTAATATCTCGATAATTCCCTAAATAGACGACGATGCACAAGCAGTTTGGTTCAAATAAACGCGATCCATCAGGTTCCAGTGCACGCAACGCTCGGATTAGTGGCTGTCATAGGCTGCCCCTGACACGGGATCAAGTCTGGCAGGCGCTCAATGATCCTGGGACCCTCGAGCAATGCATTAAGGGTTGTAACCGGGTAAAAATTGATCAAAGTGGTGAATTCCATGCGGAATTTGAATTTCGTCTAGGCCCCGTTAAAAAGAAACTGGTGGCGCAACTGATTGTTAAGGAAACTGCGCCTCCAGCTCAATATCAGCTGATATCGATTCTCAAAACACGCCGAATGGGCGGGGCAAGTGGTTGTGCAACGGTCCAACTTGATCAACTTAATCCAGGTACCCAACTCGACTACAACGCTGATATCGAGGTGGATGGCTGGTTTGCGTTAATGGGTGAAAGGGCGATACATGCCGCGGCTGGCCGCTACATGCAACTTTTCTTTGAGCGCTTTGTCGAGCTTATCAATAAAACTTGATTCTCACTCTAAGTTAGCAGTTTAGCCCCGTTACCCGTTCATATGAATTGGTTTTTTAGTCAACCATAACTATAATTAATCATTCTTACCCTACTCGAAAAATCATGCCACCCAGAGTTGCTGATTTTCAATCCACGGAAAATTCTGCTTGTGACCAGCAAGCTGGATCCAAAATCGGAATAAATAATGAAGTCCGGAATCTCTGATCTCGCGTTTCTGAACGGGGGTAATCTCAATTACCTGGAGTCTCTTTATCAGGAATCGCTCACTAATGGTGCCGACCCCGTTTGGCAACAAATTGCCGCACAGTTACCTGATGTCCAGTCAGGCCCGATACCCTCAGCCGTTGCGGGCGGTTCTCGCGAGTGGATGGAGGCTGCAGCGCACAAACAAGGTCAAGTATCGAAGCTCATTATGGGGTATCGAGCGCTCGGCCATCTGGTTGCGGATATTGACCCGATTGACACAATGCCGCGGGGTGACGCGGGGGAATTAGAACTCGCCCGTTATGATCTCAATGACGCCGACCTCGATAGCGACTTCGATATCGGTGACCTAGCCGGAGGTGGTCGAAAATCCCTGCGAGAAATTCTGGCCTACCTGCAACAGGCTTACTGTGGCCCCATCGCATATGAGATTCGATATCTCAATTCGATGGAACAGCGCCAGTGGTTGATTTCTCGCGTAGAAACTGATCCTGTGAGAGTGTCTTTTTCGAGTGCTGAAAAAGTGAATATTCTGACTAAGCTCACTGCCGCAGAAGGTCTTGAGCGATACCTGCATACCAAGTACGTTGGGCAGAAACGCTTCTCACTAGAGGGCGGTGGTTCATTGATCCCGATGCTGGCTGACATGATTCAGTATTTTGGTAAGTCGGATGTCAAAGAAATAATTATAGGAATGGCGCACCGAGGACGACTTAACGTGCTGGTGAATATTCTTGGAAAAGCACCTGGTGACCTATTCAGTGAATTCGAGGGGGAGTATCACACTGAAAATGAAGATACTGAAACTGGAGACGTTAAATACCATCAGGGTGCGTCTTCGGACATTCAAACAGAGGGAGGTAATGTTCACGTTGCACTTTCATTCAATCCTTCTCACCTGGAAATTATTAGTCCCGTAGTTGAAGGGTCAACGCGGGCTCGACAGGAGCGGAGGCATGATATTAATCGAAGGCAGGTAGTACCGATCCTGATCCATGGGGATGCCGCATTCGCCGGCCAAGGGGTTGTTATGGAAACCTTGAATATGTCCAGGACGAGAGGTTATTCAACGGGTGGCACAGTGCACATCATTATTAATAACCAGATTGGATTTACCACCAATACCCTCGACGCGCGGTCTACTTTGTATTGCACTGAGGTGGCCAAGATGGTTCAGGCACCAATTCTCCATGTAAACGGCGATGATCCAGAGGCCGTGATTCAAGCCTCTAGACTGGCCATGGAATACAGGATGAAATTCGCTGGTGATGTGGTCCTCGATCTTGTCTGCTATCGGCGACATGGTCATAACGAAGCAGATGATCCGTCGATTACGCAACCGATAATGTATAGCAAGATTAAGCAACACAAGACGCCGCGCGAGATTTATGCAGATAAACTGATGGCAGAAGGCACTGCGACCTCGGAGCAGGTCGGCCATCTGAAAGATACCTATCGCCAGCAGCTTGATGAGGGTCACGTGGTTGCAGGCCAAGTGATTGATCCAAATAAAGCGCTTCGAATGGTGGACTGGGAACCTTTTCTCGGCAAGGAGTGGGATACCGATACCGATACCAGCATTAGTACCGACCGGTTGAATGACCTTGGTGAGAAGTTTGTGCAGGTTCCGGATGACTTTAAAGTGCATCCAAGGGTCGCCCGAGTACTTCAAGATCGTACTGAGATGGTTAACGGGGATAAACCCATGGATTGGGGTTGCGCAGAATTGTTAGCATATGGGGCGATATTGCAGGACGAATATAAAGTTAGACTATCGGGGCAGGACGTTGGGCGCGGGACTTTTTCCCATCGGCATGCAACCTTGCATGACCAGTCGCAGGCGCGCACCCACGTGCCGCTGCAGTTTGTAACAGGTAACCCCAGTGACTTCTTGGTAATTAACTCGTTGCTCTCAGAAGAAGCGGTATTAGGATTCGAATATGGTTACGCCACTACAGAACCAAGAACCTTGGTGATCTGGGAGGCGCAGTTTGGCGATTTTGTGAATGGTGCCCAGGTAGTCATTGATCAGTTCATCAGCAGTGGCGAGGCTAAGTGGGCGCGGGTGTGCGGATTAACATTGTTGCTGCCACATGGAATGGAAGGGCAAGGTCCAGAGCATTCTTCTGCCAGGCTTGAGCGTTTTCTTCAGCTGTGCGCGGAAAATAATATGCAGGTTTGTATCCCGACTACACCAGCCCAGATGTTCCATATGCTAAGGCGCCAAATGTTGCGCCCTCTGCGAAAACCCTTGATTGTGATGACACCGAAAAGCTTGTTGCGACATAAGCTGTCGGTATCCTCCGTGCAGGATCTTACCGAAGGTCGTTTTCAGCCAGTGATTGATGAAATTGATGATATGGACCCAGAAAAAGTTAAACGGGTCGTAATGTGCACGGGCAAGGTTTACTATGATCTCCTTGAAGAGCGCCGATTACAGGGTATTACTGATGTTGCCATTATTCGGATTGAGCAGTTGCACCCGTTTCCTAGAACCTATCTCGAAAAAGTGCTGTCAAAATATACCAATGCCCCTGAGTTGATTTGGTGTCAGGAGGAGCCAAAAAATCAGGGCACCTGGTATCTGATTTTTTATTATTTGCGACAATTACGTAACGAAGAGATTAATCAAAAACTGAAATATGTCGGGCGAGAGGGCTCCCCTGCACCCGCAGTGGGCTACTACAAGCTTCATGTTGAGCAACAGCGCAAGTTAGTAAGTGAAGCCCTCACAGTGAAAAAATAATACTTTACGCATAGACCCAAACCCCAAATATCATGTCCCTAGAAATTAAAGTCCCCGTGCTGCCGGAATCGGTTGCGGATGGTTTGTTGCTCGACTGGAATAAGCAACCCGGTGATAGTGTTAACCGGGATGAAGTGCTGGTTGAGATCGAAACTGACAAGGTGGTGCTTGAGGTGCCGGCTCCAGAAAACGGAGTGCTTAAGGAGTTGCGTGCCGAGGCTGGAGATACCGTGGAATCCGGCCAAATAATTGCGCTGCTGGAAGCCGGTAAAGTCAGTAAGGATGCGCCAGCAGCGGAATCATCTGCACCGGCAGCCACAGTTTCTAGCTCCGATGACGCTTCCAGTAGCGGTGCGGACAAATTCGAAGATCGATTAATGGGGCCTGCGGTACGGCGATTGGTTGAAGAGCATGGTCTAGATCCGAGCAAGATTACGCCCTCTGGACCCGGGGGGAGATTGACCAAGGAAGACCTGTTGAGCTTTATCACAAATAAGGTGAATCCAGGAAGCCCGGCTTCTGCTGCAGCAAAACCATCTGGAATGGCGACAGCTTCCGCTGCATCTGCAGGCGCTGTCGCGCCAATTCCGAAAGTGATTGGAAACAGGAACGAGGTGCGGGAGCCTATGTCTCGGTTGCGTCAGACAATCGCCAACCGGCTAGTACAGTCCCAGCAGACCGCTGCCATGTTGACCACCTTTAACGAAGTCAATATGGCGCCGGTGATGGAGCTACGTGGTCGCTACAAGGAGCAGTTCGAAAAAATCCATGGGGCGCGCTTGGGCTTTATGTCTTTTTTCGTTAAAGCCAGTGTGGCGGCACTGCAGAAATATCCCTTAGTGAATGCTTATATTGATGGCACCGATATTGTGCAACACTCATATAACGATGTTGGCATTGCCGTCTCCTCACCTCGAGGTCTTGTAGTGCCGGTACTGCGAAATTGTGAGGACATGACATTTGCTGAAATTGAATCGAGCATTCGAGAGTTTGGTGGGCAAGCACAAGATGGAAAGATCGCTTTAAAAGATCTGACCGGAGGAACCTTTACAATTACTAATGGCGGGGTGTTTGGTTCGCTGGTATCGACTCCTATTATCAATCCGCCTCAAAGTGCAATTTTGGGTATGCATAAGATCCAAGAAAGGCCCATGGCGGAAAACGGCGAAGTCGTGGTAAGGCCTATGATGTATCTTGCGCTTTCATATGATCACCGTATTGTAGACGGCAAGGAAGCGGTGCAGTTTCTTGTAACGATCAAGGATATGATCGAGGACCCTGCAAGGCTGTTGCTGGACTGCTGAAGTTCCTCATCTCTCGACCTGGTCCTCTGCCTGCAGAGCATCAAGGATGTTTTCATAGTTGAAGATAATCCGCGCATGCGGTGCCTTAATTTACGTAAGATTTAATATTTGAAGAGATCAATATGGCTGATTTATTTGACGTGATTGTTATTGGCGGTGGACCTGGTGGATATGTAGCCGCAATCAGGTGTGCTCAACTCGGGCTATCCACGGCGTGTATTGACGAACAGAAAGACTCCGAAGGTAATCCTTCGCTGGGTGGAACCTGCCTCAACGTGGGGTGTATCCCATCGAAGGCATTGTTGGATTCATCGGAACAATTTCACCGACTCCAGCATCAATTTGGCGCACATGGAATTGTTGCAGAAAATGTATCGATTGATGTATCCAAAATGCAGGCGCGTAAACAGGAAATTGTGAAGAACCTGACCAGCGGTATTGGGGTATTGTTCAAGGCGAATCAGATCACAGCGATACATGGATTTGGTAGATTGATGGTGGATAAGCATGTGGCGGTGCTTGATCCAGAAACGGGTAAACTCAAGCAAACGATTAGTGCGCGAAATATCATTCTGGCGCCAGGATCCACACCTGTCGAATTGCCTGGCATACCATTTGACGATGAGTTCATAGTCGATTCTACCGGCGCACTAGGATTCGACCGGGTGCCGCAGAGATTAGGAGTAATAGGGGCGGGGGTAATAGGACTGGAGTTAGGCAGTGTCTGGAGTCGTTTGGGCTCGAAAGTGGTGCTGGTCGAGGCTATGGATAAATTTCTTGCAACTGTAGATCATCAGATCTCACGAGAAGCGGCACGTCAATTCAAAAAACAGGGTCTAGATATTCGTCTTGGTGCCATGGTTAAAAAAGTCGCCTCTTCACCCAATGGACTCGAGATTACCTACGAACAAAAAAGAAAACAGCACAAACTTGAAGTAGATAGGGTGGTAGTGGCGGTTGGCCGCAAGCCGGCAACGGATGGACTACTGGCTGCGGACTGCGGGGTCAGTACCGATGCCCGAGGATTCATAGAGGTTGATGAAAGATGTCTAACCTCGGAAGATGGCATTTGGGCAATAGGAGACGCGGTGCGCGGACCCATGCTGGCACACAAAAGCTCAGAGGAGGGCGTCGCCGTAGCAGAGCGTATTGCGGGAGGAATTGGACATGTGGATTTCAATACCGTGCCCTGGGTGATTTATACCTCGCCAGAAATTGCGTGGGTTGGAAAAACTGAAAATGAATGCAAGGAAGAGGGGATTCCGATAAAAACCGGGAGTTTTCCCTTTGCCGCGACCGGTCGCGCGAAGGCTATGGAGGATACCGTGGGAATGGTCAAGATGGTGGCCCATGCGGAAACAGACCGACTTTTGGGTGTGCACATTATTGGACCGCATGTTTCGGAGCTTATTGCGGAGTGTGTGGTTGCGATGGAATTTCATGCCAGCTCTGAAGATTTGGCGCGTATCGTTCACGCACACCCGACGTTATCGGAGGCAGTGCATGAGGCAGCGCTCGCGGTAGATAAGCGAGCCATCCATAAATTCGGGTAGAGGCGTCGATGAGTTTCCCGCACGAGATTTTTAAAGCCTACGATATACGTGGAATCGTTGATCGCACATTAACCAATGATCTGGTGGAGCAAATAGGTTGCGCACTGGGTACCGAGGCACAGGAGCAGGGTGTCGATACTGTGGTTATTGGAAGAGACGGTCGATTATCCGGACCAACACTGAGTGCTTCACTGGCGAAAGGTTTTCTCTCTACAGGATGTAATGTCATCGAAATCGGTCAAGTGCCTACTCCGGCGCTTTACTTCGCCACAAAAGAGTTTCAAACAGGTACCGGAGTACAAGTTACTGGCAGCCATAATCCGCCTGATTACAACGGTCTGAAGATGATGATCAATGGCACCACCCTGTCTGGAGAGTTGATACAAAAAATAAAGCAACGTGTCATCGATCGAGATTTTGTCAGTGGAGAGGGCGACTATGAGGAGAAACAGGTGCTGGATACTTACTGTGACCGAATCGTGTCTGATGTAAGCCTGGCTCGCCCTTTAAAGGTGGTTGTGGATTGTGGCAATGGTGTGGGTGGCGCTGTGGCGCCATCTTTGTTTCGCAGAATTGGCTGCGAAGTCACAGAGCTGTTCTGTGAAGTGGATGGCACATTCCCCAATCATCATCCGGATCCCAGTCAGCTGGAAAATCTTGAAGATCTGATCAGCGAGGTTAAGAATACCTCTGCAGATTTTGGTATGGCGTTTGATGGTGATGCGGATCGGCTTGGAGTGGTATCGGCTGATGGGAGCGTAATTTGGGCTGATCGACAGATGATCTTATTTTCACGCAGCGTGCTT
>JAHEGU010000148.1 GCA_024644945.1 Gammaproteobacteria bacterium
CATTGCTATGGGACAACCCATACGGCTGCTTGCGAGGAATACACTATGGATAGAAAAATTCTTATTGCTCCCTCAATCCTCTCTGCCGATTTCAGCAGGCTGGGGGATGAAATCAGGGATGTGAGCGGTGCAGACATTATCCATGTCGATGTAATGGATGGACACTTTGTACCGAATATTACCATCGGTCCGCTGGTGGTCAGGGCGGCAAGGCGGGTGACGAAAAAAGAGCTCGACGTTCATCTGATGATCAGTGACGCGGACAGGTATGTGGATTCCTTTGCGGAAGCCGGAGCCGACTGGATTACAGTGCATGTCGAGGCATGCAGTCACCTGCACCGGACTGTATCAAGAATCAAGCAGCTTGGCAAAAGGGCAGGTGTCGTTCTGAATCCGGCCACCTCCCTCGCTGCCCTTGATTATATCCTTGAAGAGGTCGATCTCGTCATGCTCATGGCGGTTAACCCCGGTTTCGGCGGCCAGTCGTTTATCGGTTCGACGCTGGCTAAGATCTGGCAGCTCAGGCAGCGTATCGATGCCATGGACCTTGAAGTGGATATTGAAGTCGACGGCGGTGTCAGTACCACTACCATAGCTGACATAGCAGAAGCGGGAGCCAACGTCTTTGTTGCCGGTTCGGCGGTGTATAACAGCGATGATTATGAAGAAACTATCGCCAGTTTAAGAAAACAGGCCGAAAAAGGTGCGGCAAGGTATCGATAAAGAACATAACGGATGAGGTGGTCCAGGTGTTTAAAGCATTTACCGAGACAACGGCATACCAGGAATTGACCCAGCTGGCGAAAAGTCCCTATGACTTGACTGCCAGCGGAGCGCTGCAGAATAATGAACGGCTCAGTCGCTATATCTGCCGGTCAAGTCTTCTTGATCTGCATTACTGTACCGAGCGGCTCGATGACAGGGTGCTTGCCGCTCTGCAGAAACTTGCCGACGAACTGCAGCTGGTTGAGCAGTTCAAGATGATGCGGCGCGGGGCCTACCTCAACAATATCGAAGGGTTTGAAAGCGAGACCCGCCAGGTTCTTCATACCGCCTGTCGTGATCTTTTCGGATCCGTCCCCGCCGAATCGTCGGCCACGGAGGAAGCGAAAAACGAACTGGCCAAGCTGAAGAAATTCCTTGAAGACATTGACAGAGGCATAGTCTGCAATCATTTAGGAGAGCGTTTTGACACCATGGTTCATGTGGGTATTGGTGGATCAGACCTCGGTCCTCGGTCAATCTATGAGGCTCTACAGGGATACAGGGTCGCCGGGAGAAACGTCTGTTTCATCGCCAATGTCGATCCCGATGACGCTGCCCGGGTTTTGGCCGGAGTGAATCTGGAGAGATCCCTGGTGACGATAGTGTCAAAAAGCGGAACGACCCTTGAGACCCTCACCAACGAGCGTCTGGTTCGGGATGCATTGCAGCAGCAAGGCCTTGATGCGAGGCAACACTGCATAAGTGTTACCGGGGCGGGTAGCCCGATGGATAATCCGAGTGACTACCTGCAGTCCTTTCTGATGTTTGATTATATTGGGGGACGGTTCAGCTCAACTTCTATGGTGGGCGCGGTGATGCTCGGTTTCTCCATTGGCTATGATCGGTTAACCGAGTTTCTGGAGGGGGCCTCCGTCATTGATCTGCTGGCGGAAGAAGTGCAGCTGCAAAAAAATCTGCCGCTGTTGCTCGCCATGATAGGAATATGGAACCGCAACTTTCTCGGTCACGAGACTCTTGCTGTACTGCCCTACAGCCAGTCACTGCACCGCTTTCCCGCCCATCTCCAGCAGTGTGATATGGAAAGCAATGGTAAATCCATTGATCGGTTCGGAAGAGCGGTGCCTTATGAAACCGGCCCGATAATCTGGGGTGAACCGGGGACCAACGGGCAGCATGCCTTCTATCAACTCCTGCACCAGGGGACCACTGTTGTGCCGGCGGAATTCATAGGTTTCAGGAGGGCGCAGCGGGGTCTTGATCTGCAGGTGGAGGGCTCAACATCACAGCAGAAGCTGGTGGCCAATCTCCTTGCCCAGGTGATCGCCATGGCCGTCGGCCAGGCATCAGACAACCCGAACCGAAATTTCCCTGGAAACCGACCGTCCTGTCTGCTGATGGCCGACAGGCTGACGCCACAGGTTATGGGCGCACTTCTCGCCGTCTATGAGGCGAAGATCGCCTTTCAGGGGTTTGCCTGGAACATTAATTCTTTTGACCAGGAAGGTGTGCAGCTCGGCAAGCAGCTTGCTACCACCTTTCTTGAGGCTATGAACAATCGTTCAGGCAGCCGGCAAAGCCTTGCCCGGGACTTTCTCACTCAGGTGCTGGACGAGGTCTAGCCCACACCAGAGGCCAGACAATGCGACGCCCATCGGCAGTATTTTGTCGGTAAATATAGACGACTATGATTTACCGGCAAAAACTTTGAAGCTGACATCACCTGAACTGGTGCGAAATGCGGGCTATACGAAGATTTTTCAGCTGAATAGTGATTCAGTTGCCAGTTGGAAAACTAATGGATTTTTGTTGACAAAATTGCGCAGCAAAGATATTCTCACACGCTGAATGAAAAATCACGATCGCTGAATGCTCCATGTTCTGCTGGCATAAGAGTCGGGGAAGTGGTTAACTGTTTGCGTTGAATATGATAAACCGGAAGTCGGTTACAGATTTTCTGTTTACAGTAAGAGTTTGGTTAAGGTTGCAGTATAAACAGTAATTCAAAGGAGGAAATCATGGCAAAGCATGAGACGCCCTTGTTGGATCA
>JAHEGU010000040.1 GCA_024644945.1 Gammaproteobacteria bacterium
GGAAACTATAAACTGAAAGTCGAAAATTGGAATTTACCATAACCTTTCTTAAAACTTTTTATCTCGCCATTAAGCTTGGCGCACCACTAATTCTGACTGAAGTTTCGTCGATTATGATTATGGGACTCATCGTGGGACGCTTAGAAAAATGGAAGCCAGGCGAAGCCGTATACTGGTCTTGCGTGACGGCAACCACTGTTGGCTATGGTGATTTTCGGCCCGAGAGGGGATTTAGTCGATTTCTTGCAATAGCAATTGCTGTTCAAGGCCTGCTTATTTTTGCTGTTCTTGGTTCGGTTGCTGTCCAGGCGACATTTATTGCAGTCGACGCACACCTCGATGTGCAAGCAATTCGATCGGTAAAGAATTAGCAGCATCAAATAAGGGGGTTGCTCTGTTATTCTTCAACAACTAATTTCTGTATCCGTACTAATATGAATTTATCAATAAATTTAAAACACCGAATAGCGTGTGCGATGCTTGCGACAGCGTGCGGTGTTTTTATCAACACAACCTATGCGGAACAACCTTCCCCGCAACAGGCAGCCATGCTTACCACCGAGATCGTAGCTGGACTGAATAAAATCATAGAGCAGGCGGAGGATCCCGCAACGCAATCGGATGCTATCTACGAAAAATCTGCAATAGTGTCTTTATCAGAAATAAAGCAGCTGCGTGAGGACTGCGAAAAATTAGAAGCGATGTTAATCAGCGGTAAGTCACTCATGCAGACCCGCCCTCTTTATCGGAGCGTTTCAAACCGAAGGAAGAATATAGGTTTCTTCGCTGAGGGAATCGAAATTCAGGAATCTATTCGTGACCAGGCAAAAATCACCGGAGAATTAATGGATAAGCTTAATCTGCTCTACGAATGATTCAGGTATCGTTACTTAAGGAGCCGAGGACTTATCACCCGATAGAGAACTAAATCGTTACAGCATTCAGAATTTTAATAAATCAAATCGTTTGAGAAAAAAAGTGTAAATCGTTTCGGATTTCTGAGAAATGTATATAACTTTCAGTAGTCCCAGCGCCATTGAAGACCGACCCTGCCCGCATCTCCTCCACGAGTTCCAGTTTGGAGTCTTACATTCGGTGAAATTTCAACTTCAACAGTGGCAGAGCTGTCTGCTCTGTCCGCACCCTGCCCTACTTCAAGGTAAACTCTCTCGGTAAGGTATCTACCGGCAGTGACCGTAGCGTTTTGGCTGTCACTTTCGTTCAAAGAAAGCACATCCAAACCCAGTCTGTCTCTCGTTCTCTCGATAACGCCCAGATTACTGTTCCTGACCGAAGCCAGCGCGCTTGCAAGCTGAAGCTTTTGCGTTGTCGTCAGGGTGCCGGAGTCACGATCAAACAGTACTCGCGATACAATTTCAGATTCGGGCATGGCAGGACGTGAACTGAGCAGTAACTTCGGTTTTGAGGCGGAGCCGGAAATAGTCAACTCCGCAGTAAAGTCGCTGCCCCGGTATTCAAGGGGCAGGTTCAGTATTGGATCGAAATCCGCCGAACCGTTAAACCTGACGCTGCCGGTGTTGAGTGAAAACTGTTTGCCGAAGAAAGTGAATACACCTCTCACCGGTTGGAGTGCACCAGAAACAACAGGGTTTTGCGCGGTGCCGGTAACACCCAGGTTGCCTGACCACTCTGAATCCAAACCGCCGCCCCTCAAAAACACTCGGCGTGGCATTAGAAGCGCCAGATCGAGATTGACGGGCACCAAGTTCCCACCTGGAGCTCTCGAATCAACTGCGTTACGCGAACCGTTTGGATGATTCTTTTCAATCACTTCGAGAGATTCGACTTGAGAACCTGATGACGCCGTTAAGCTGGCGTCTACCTGTTCGGTCGATAGCCGGCTCCTAAGGTGCAGCTCGGAGAGATCTCCATCAAGATCAATTTCCCCGCTCACGCTTGCAGACAGCTGATCGAGGCGTACTGACATGAACCTTTCCAGCTCAAGTTTCAGTTCAACGGGAAATTTCTGCATGTCTCCTGATGCCATATCCAGGTCGCCGCGTAGTCGGAGTAATCCACCGGCACCATCATTTCCACTCCCTGACAGGTTGATCCCATTCTTATGGTCATCGAGATCAAGAGTGAGATCTTTGATCAGCGTGCCTGTTTGAAAGTTTTCATAGACACCATCTCTGAGCCTGGCGAAGCCACTAATAGACGGCGCATCAGTACGCCCGTTCAAGCGCAGTTTAATATCCGCATTACCGGTCACGCTGTGTTGATCCAAGGACAAATATTCCACCACCTCCCTTACAGGTCCAACCCATATCAATTCTGCATTGAGTGGCGCGGTCTGTGAAAGGGTGGGGAATGAATTGTCGTGGCCCGGCTGCAAGGGAATCGCCGCAGTTAGCGCGAACTCGGTATCGGTCAGTCCCTCTATTCCACCGTCCAGACGAAGCTGGTTGTCCGCCAATGTGCCGACTAACTTTGCCGCCAATCCGTCCAAATCTAGGGTGTCATCTCCCTTTAACCTGACGCTATCCGCCTGCAAGCGAAGCTTAGCCGCTGGTGAAGACAATGCACCTTCAATTTCGAATTCTCCGGACAGATTGCCTTCTATTGCCAGATCCTGCCTATAGTCTTTCAACAAAGACAGCGACAGATCCTTCACAGAAATGTCTGCCTTGATCTCTTTTTCAGACAATCTTCCACTCGCAAGCAGCTCGCCGTCCGCGCTTATCAAGGAAATTTCTGTAACCGAGATTTCTTCCGGCGATATCGAAACCCGTACCGGTTTTTCAAGCTCTGCTTGGTGTTGTTTCAGAGCCAGATCGAGCATGTCCAGATTGGCGATTATGTTGCTCTCGTTGCGTTCTATTTGTCCACTTGCTGACAGTTCGTATGGCTCGGGCTTCGTTCCCAAAGCGGATATGTCAACCTCTGCAGCATTAAACCCGATTGGTTTGATGTGCAAATCCAACTGATCAATTGTCGTTTCATTGTATTGCAGTCCCTGAGCGCCTATTTCAATTTGACCAGAAACGGTCTCGAACGGATTCAAAAGGCTCGCGTTAACATCTATTGTTTTGACCACAGCGTTCGCCAATCCAGGTGTCCGGATCTCCCCTTGATTGATCCTGGCGCTTGCAACCAGGCGCTGACTGGTATTTTCCTTTTCAAGGGCAACACTAAAGCTTACGTCCCCCGCGAAATCCTGACCAACAACTTCAGATATCGAAGCCAGGCTAGATATATTTCCAGTCAGCGCGCCTTCGAGTGGTGCTTGAGAAAAAGGAATATCCAGCGCACCCGCCGCTCGAATATCCAGGGCTTCGAACTCTATCCCGCTAAAGGAAATTTGTTTAAATTCCGGTACTCGAAACAAAGTCTTCAGCTTTGCTACACCGATCTGCTGTTGCTGAATCGTAACCCGCACATGTCCGTTCGGATCACTGATTGCGTGGTCGATTGAAAGATCTGCGTCGATCACCCCCGCACTGATTTCATCAATTAGCAGATCCTCGACCCTGACCAGCGCTTTAATCGCAGGATCGTCAACTGAGCCGGTTGCGGCAACAGAAACATTGACCTTGCCCCGAATATCGTTAGCCAGGTTCAATATTTCTGCCAGCTCTGGAATTTGAACCAGGAAGTCCGCCTGTACTTCCTGAGAGAGTGGAAAGTATCCCAGACCCCCTTCTATTGTGGCCGCATTGCTGGCCAGTCGTATATCAGAAAGATCCAGCCGATCGTCAGCGCTACCGTTGATAAGACCTGCAATGTCAACCCGGTCTCCCAGTACAGCATCCAGGTTTGGATCATCCAGCGCCGGCTGATCCCATGCGCCGTCCAGCACGATTTTAAACGGCCCGGATAAGCTAGACAGCTCGATGTCCGATTTGATTTTTACCGCTCCCGAAAGCCGGCGACCGGCAATGGGTTCGAAATGGGCGAGTGCGGGAACGGCAGTTTCGAGATCGAGATTGATCGCACCAATTCCGTCCGGAATCCCTGTCTGGCTCTGCTTCAGTTCAATGGTTCCCTGTCCATCGATCTGAGCCCATCCAGTAGAAACATCGATTTGACTCAGGCGAACATTTTTCAATCCGGGATCGACCCGCGAGTCCACTGAAAATGAAAGCGGACCGGATAGTATCTTTTGCATCGCTTCATCTCTGCTGCTGATTCGATCGATACGGCCCTGGCTGCTGATCAAGCTGGGCATCACAAATTCGCCGGATCCCATGTTGAAATCTGCTGAAAGGTTCAAAACCGCATTTTCCATGTTGAGCGGTGTCTGGTTTTGGCTTAATAGAGAGAGTGCATCCATGTTGATCTCTAACTGCACTGCGATTTCTTGCATAGGGCCGGTAGCTTGCGCCCGCAACGCCAGTGCCTTCGCCTCGAAACCAGGGGTTTGCGCGTTCAACCAGCGTTCCCCCAGATCCATCAGCTGTGCGGAAACCTCGAGCGCAACTTGGCTCTCCGAGAGATTTCCCGCAACCTCTAGCAATGCCGCATCGCTGGAAACTCGACCGGTTTTAATCATAGCGTTTTTATTTTTATCGAAACTCGCTTCCAGTGCAAAGTGAACACCACTTTTGACGAGCTCGCGCAGAGAGGTCTCTATTAGTGTCGTAATCTCTGCTCTGCCAGTCACGCTTACGGTTAGAAACTCTCCCTTATTCGAGAATTCAATATCGGCATCGACCTCTGCACCTGTGCCACTGACCAGGCTGGCAGTCCCGGCCCAATGCTTGATCGGTCCATCGCCCGCTATGGATATATTTACCCCCTGAAAATCGTGGGCGCTAGACAAAAACCCGCCAGGTCCATCATAAACATCGCCGTTAATATCCAGCTGACTGCTGCCGAGGTCATATTCAATTGCGAGGTCAACGTTTCCTTCAATACTATCGGTTCGCTCGATCGTCAGTTGCCCAGTCGCCAGGTTTCCGTCCGTGGCCTCGGCATTACCTGCAATACGAAAGCTGACTTCTTGTCCCAGCACCGCCTGTTCAAGTAATACGCGATCCGACTTAAGTTGATCCACTTTCATTGCCACTGGCAGCGAGACACTGCTTTCAGCACTGTCGTTGCCATCGTCGAACGACGGTACTCGCGCAACTATAACCTGGCTCAACATCAACTTGGTGATATGGACCTGTCCTCTAAAAAGAGCTACCGGATTCCATGAAATATCGAGGGCGTCCAGGGACAACCAGACTCCATCAGCATCCCCAACCTTTATCCCGCTGGCAATGATTCTTTCAGTGGTCAGAGCGTCGATACCCTCGAGTTCAAGAGTTAAGCTTTCGCTACTCAAACTTTCTGATATTAAATGAGCCAGCCTGCCCCGCCCCGAATCACTCTGCACATAGAGGTATAAACCAATCAGGATAAACGCCACAATCAAAAGCGTCGACGCGAGCGCTGCGACTGTGCGGAACACGATATCTCTCACCGTTAACACTTTAGAACGCCTGACCTACGCTAATATAAAATTGAAAGGTATCATCCTGTTCGCGCCGATCCAGAGGAAAACCGATATCAAATCGAATCGGACCCACAGCGGTAAAATACCGAAAGCCAAATCCAGCAGCCCACCTCAGCTCATCCGAAGGGTCAGGATATTCATCCTCATAGACACCTGCTCCCTCAACAAATAGGACACCACCTAAGGTTTCAGTCGTTTTAACTCTGACTTCTGCACCGAGCTCAAAAACCGATCTGCCGCCCAGCGGAATTCCCTCAGCATTCCTAGGTCCTATACTTTGGAGGCTATAACCACGGACCGACGAACCTCCTCCAGCATAGAAACGTCGGTTAGCAGGAAGTTCAGCGGAGTCATCGGCGTTGACAGCCCCCAGCTTAGTGCGAGCTGCTAGGATGTATCTGCCGTCTCGCGTAACGGGATAGTAGGCGCTGGCATCAAGAATTGTCTCGAACACACTGAAATCGGAGTCACCGCTGCCCTGATACGGAGAAAGCGACAGTCTTAAGCGGGAGCCTGTGCTTGGATTATATCTGTCGTCAGAAGTGTCTCGTTCACCGATAAGAGAAAAACCGACCAGGTTAATCTTGCGCTCGCCCTGAAAGTCATCGAGTCGACTGATTTCCGCCCATAGATCCGGCGTTAGCTTCCACTGATCTGATAAGGTGCGTTCAAGTCCAAGGTCGATGTGAGCAATTGGCCCCTCGTAGGCATCTGTGTCTTCGTCGGAAACAAATGCTGCGGCTACCAGTGCCTGATCGGGGCGCCGAAAACGCGGTTTACGAAAGTTCAGATTCAGCCGATTGCGGGTTTCCTTCAGCTGTAATCCTGCGGAAAACAATTCCTGCCTGCCAAATAGGTTTCTGTGTTCCCAGAACACTTCTCCACCTGCCCCCTCGTCTGTGGACCAGTCCACGGAAAGCCCGACAGTTCGATGCTTTCCTTCAATCAGTTCAACTGATATAGGCACCTTACCTTCGAGATAATTATTCTGCGAAATTTCAATATTAATAGAATCGAATAATCCGGTGCTATTTAACTTTTGATTGAATTCATCGACGCGAGACTGATTGAAAATTTCTCCTTGTATCCAGCCAGTAAATTCCCTGATATAGCCCAGATCTACAGTTGACAGACCGGATATTAAAAGTTCGCCATACCTGACTTGTCGGCCTGGAGAGATCTGCAACGTAACCACCATTGACTCATCGGAATGATCGATCAACACCTCTCGATCGTCGATAACCGCGAAGGGAAAGCCGGTTTCCGCGAGATGTTTCAACACCTGCCGCTGGGCACTGAGCACATAATCTGAGCGCGCTGGAACGCCTGCTTGAACGTTCACCGCGCCCGCAGTTCGTGGCAGGTCGGGGTGGGTCGAGTCTGGGCCGAAATACAAAAGGCTGAATGATTTCAGAGTATATGCTGGTCCCGTTTCGACGCTGAGCTCGACGAGAATCGGGTCGGCATCATCGGTAATCATAGATTGCACGCCGGCGGCGTAGTACCCCTCGGCACGCAACCTGGATTGCAGGGCGGTAACATGACTGCTGACCTGTCGCCGCAGGGTCCCGATCGACTGAGGCCGGCGTCTTGATGCAATCGATTGCTCAACGACGCCGTCTAATATTGTGCGTAATGCCGCATTTTCGACACCATCGAGCTGCACAGTAAAATTTAAGGTTGGCTGAGCAGGACTCGCCGTATCCGACTTTGATTGCTCATGTTGTTCCGCCTGCTTATCTTCTGCATACAGCATCGATACTGGCTGCACGCAAATAGTCAGAATTAATATTAAAACTTTGTTCACATTAAAGCAGCTGACAAAGGAAAAACTTAAACCGACGATGTGTCTGAGCAGCATGACCGACCGAAGGATTCCTATCCCACTGGAGTGTTTGATTAGGCGCTATAGTAATTATACAGTCCGGACAGGCTTCTAGTTTTGTTGTCTTATCTCAGTAAATTGATTCGTAACTGAATCACCTAATCGGCGTCATATAGTTTCATTTGGTTTCATTCAACGCCAGGCTCAATCAAAATCGGGCTGATTGCGGCTGACCTGCGCGCCTGGCCTGCTTCGAATTGCCGCAGCAATGTATCGTCCGCACCGGTGAAGCACTTCCTGAACTTACATCATTCGCAATGATCCGCTGTACTAGGACGCGAAAATTTCAGTTCTGGTTTCAACAGGGAGAAGCTAAATCGCGCAGATTACAGCCTAAAGAACAAAGGCCGGACTCGATGAGTCCGGCCGTAATCGAGCTTCTCCGGTTAAGATGCGGCGGCCAATGCCTGGTCGATATCCGCGATTATATCCTTCACGTTTTCGATACCGATCGACAAACGCACTAAGTCCGGGGTAACACCCGAAGACGCCAGCTCTTCGTCCGCCAGCTGGCGATGCGTGGTCGATGCTGGGTGGCAGGCCAATGACTTGGCATCACCGATATTAACCAGTCGGGTGATGAGCTCTAGTGCATCGATAAACTTGGTGCCGGCTTCAATACCGCCTTTGATGCCAAAAGAGAGAATTCCGGAAGCCTTACCGCCCATGTACTTGTCCGCGAGCGCTTTATGCGGACTGCTCTCCAGTCCGGCATAACGTACCCATTCAACGTTGGGCTGGCTTTCGAGATGCTGCGCGACCGTGAGCGCGTTTTCACAGATTCTGTCCATGCGCAATGGCAAGGTCTCGAGGCCCTGCAGTGCGAGGAAAGTATTCATCGGCGCCAATGACGCGCCCATATTGCGCAACGGCACCACCCGCGCACGTAAGATGTATGGCGGCAAGCCGGTCTCAGTGTAGACCACGCCGTGGTAGGAAACATCCGGTTCATTTAAGCGCTTGAAGCGGTCTTTGTTGGCAACCCAGTCAAATTTGTTCGAGTCGACAATCATACCGCCGATGATGGTGCCATGACCCCCGATATACTTGGTCAGTGAATGCACCACGATATCCGCACCCCATTCGATAGGGCGACATAGATAAGGTGAAGGCACCGTATTGTCGACAATGACCGGAACGCCATGCGCATGCGCTATTTCAGCTACCTTTTCAATATCGAGGATGTTACCGGCAGGATTACCCAGCGACTCACAGTACACTGCCTTGGTCTTGCCGTCGATCATTGCCGCCATCCCGTCCAGGTTGTCCGGATCGGCAAAGCGAACCTCGATGCCCATTTGTGGGAAAGTATGGGCGAACAGATTGTAGGTGCCCCCGTATAGCGTCGACATACTGATGAAGTTGTCACCCGCCTCGGAAATGGTCTGAATGGCATATGTCGTCGCCGCCTGGCCGGACGCCAGTGCCAATCCAGCGACCCCGCCTTCCATATCGGCGATGCGTTGTTCGAGCACGTCGTTGGTTGGATTCATGATACGGCTATAAATGTTGCCGAGTACCGCGAGGTTGAACAAGTCCGCACCATGCTGGGTGTTATCGAATGCGTATGCCGTGGTCTGGTAAATTGGAACGGCAACGGCGTTGGTTGTGGGATCGGGACTATAGCCCGAGTGAACTGCTTTAGTTTCAATTTCCATAATGCTCTCCATCTGATTTATTTGTGGTGGTGTTTTTAACTTCGCGGAATTAATTTAAACCCATATATTAAGTGTCTGCAAAGTTATAGGAAGTATAAAGCACATATTATCTGATAGACACACGCCAATGAATCGAAAGGTCAGCCAGATTTCTTATCGAATGATGTCAGGTCGAGATCTATGGCGGTTCTACGGACTATTTCGAATATTCATCCTAATCTTATCGCCAGATGAAGTTGAGTCGGCAGCACCATGTCGACTGTTGCGTTCGTTTGATCGAGCGCGATAGCCAGGAACGATAATACCTTTAGTCACTGCTTTCCGGTTAACAGCAAAGTCCCAGCCGGCTCAAATGAGTTTTACTATTGAGCGGGTAAAAACAATTCTAGAATTATCACGTATTTTCGCAGGTACAATTAGGAGTAATTGTTTTTACTAACAGAGCCGACGCGTCGGATTCGATTTATAAAATCAGATTCAAGTTTTTTGAGTTAATGACCGCCCTGTTTTTTTTCTTCCTGAGAAGTATCTGTTGCAGCAGCCGCAGCTGCCGCCGCCTCAGTAGAATTCGGTGGCGCCACGGTTTCAACCACCACGCGACGCGGTGCAAACCGGATACCGTTCTCCTCGAATGCTGCCTGAATGCGTGCATAGGCTTCCCGTCTGAGTAAAAACTGGTTGCCGGGTTTGCAGGTAAACTTACAACGGACAATGAACGCGGAATCGTCCATCCTATTTGCGCCCTGAGACTTCAACGGATCCAGAAACTGCGGCCCCAGTTCAGGATCTTCGAGCATAGCCTCACCGACCTTCTTGATCAGCTTGCGAATCATATTGACATCGGTCTCAAACGGCACGCGGATCTCGAACTTCATGATCGCGTAATCTCGGCTCCAGTTGGTTAGCGTCTCTATTGCACCAAACGGGACTGTGTGCAGCGGCCCGTTGTGGTGGCGCAAACGTAAAGAACGCACAGAAATTTTTTCAACAGTGCCTTTGGTACTTCCAATCGTCACATATTCACCAACCCTGAAAGCATCGTCCATCAAAAAGAACAAGCCTGAGACAATGTCCTTTACTAGAGTCTGTGCACCGAATCCAATTGCGATACCAAAGATACCGGCGCCGGCAATCAGCGGGCCAATATTCACCCCCATGGAAGACAATAAGATCAGGACCAACATCACCGACAGAGTGATAAAAAGAAATTTCTTCATCAGCGGCAGCAGCGTGCCGACCCTCGAACCGCCAGCACCACCCGGCTCGCCACCACTAATACCTGCCTCCGGCTGGGGGCCGGCCAGGCGCGATACCGCAGTGTTGACGATAGCCCATAAGGCATAGGCAAACAGCGCGGTGACCACGAAGTTCACCATCACCTTGGTCGTGCGCTCGCCGACTATTTCCGAAAGAAGTCCCATCAGGTTGAGATTCCAAATTTCTGCAATACCGAACAGGACGGCGATGGAGAGAATAATGCGGCCATTATTAATCAGCACCGAAGCGTAACTCTGGGTACCGGATAACAATTCCTCAGCAGTGGTCGCTGCGACATCAGACTGATCGGGCGCCACATGACTATCTTCCCCAATTTCTGATAGAGACGCCGTTGATGGCTGGCCCGTATCATTTAAGTTCGATCGGTCCGCCAAATGTTGTGCGCCTGAGCGCAGACCCATGTCGGCCACCATCGCCAGGCCAATAAATACTAAGCTCAGCACAAAAGGCGGCAGAGTTTCGGAATCCGTGGCGAGTCCTAATCCAATCGCGAGTATATAGAATATCAATACTCCCGAGATGATCACTGCCCGCCAATCGAGATCTAGGCGCGATGATTTATTATCTGTTTGATTGCCTTGGTTGACCGGCAGCGCAAACCAGACCGCGGCAATCATGACTCCCACCGCAATTGCGGAAGTCAGTAAAATAGTTGCTGTTGAAACCGCCTGTTCCACTTCGAAATAATTCAGCGACTCCCTGACCCACCAGATCAGGAAGATAATCGCTGCCGCGACGATCAATACTTTCTTGTGCAGCGCCCGCGCAACTTCATCCTCAATGGGGATAAGTTGTGCATGTGCTATACCGGGTGCAAGAAATAGCCTGGAGACCGCGTTAATCATTTTCAACATCACTACTCCGCCAAAGAGACTGGCGTAAAGATGCCTCGCATAGCCAGTGGGCAGTCCAATCACGAACCAGGCCGCTGACGCCCCAAACATGAAAAATACTATACACAACACCTCGAATATCAGCCTCGGCACACAGAGCTTAAGCCTGACCCAAAGCGGAAGCAGCGTGTCCGATTCTCGGGTCCCATCCATCCTGATCGATTTCTTTCGAAACAACCATTCCGTCAGGACACCGAAGCCAAAAAACACAATGATCTTGAATATTACATTTAAGGTTGAGTCCGGAGACCCTTCGGCACTGCGCCGCCAGACTTCTGCAATCGCCCCTGGCACCTGGTCTAGCGCATCGATGGAGGCCTGAAATCGCAACTTAAACCGTGCCATTCCCTCCAATACTTGATCCATACCATTTGTCTGTGACGACTCCGGCGTCTCCGCGGCCACCTTATCAAGTTGTGCTATCAGCAGTTCCCTGACCTCCTGATCCGACATACGCGCTACGAGATCATCGATCTGCTCCTCGGTAAGGCGCTCTGGAATCGCATTTGTCTGCGCGGCAGTCTCTGGCTCCGCCGCCATCAGCATCGGGCTCACCCCCTGCAGAGCGAGAATCAACAATATAGTCTTGACTACGCGACCAATCTTCAAAGGCTTAAACCAAATTTACCAAAATATTTTTTTGCATGAGGAATACTCGTAGGTCGTATCGACACTGACCCCTCGTTTTATAATCGTTGGAATAGTACATTATCGCGCTGCAATGCTCCATTCGTATCAATTAGTCAAATTTTTGTCAGGCAGAAATATTCGCCCGAGACAAGTGTGCCCCAGGCAAGTGTGCCCCAAGCAGTTCATATGGCTGTTAACAACCGTTTTCATACTGAGCGGATGTACGAGCCTGCCCAAACAAATTCCTCGAGAGCCTTCTTATGCACTAGCCGACACCGGCTCAACGGAGATTGGTCAAGCACTTTCGTCACGCAAAGCAGCCCACCCGGGACTATCGGGCTTCTATTTGCTGGATGATGGTCTGGATGCTTTTGTTGCCCGGGCTGTCCTGGCCGAACGAGCAAAACAAAGCCTCGACGCTCAGTACTATCTTTATCATGGCGATCTGGTAGGTCTATTGTTTACAGGTCTTCTGGTCAATGCCGCGGATAGAGGCGTGCGGGTACGTTTGCTGGTGGATGACATGGCCTTAGACAATGGCGACTCGGGCGCGACCGCGCTTAACGCGCATCCAAATATTGAAGTCAGAATATTCAATCCTTTTTTCCGTAACGCTCCCCGACCCGCTCAATTCATTGCACGCTTTGGATCGGTCACACGGCGCATGCACAACAAATCCTTTACCGCCGACAATCAGATCGCAGTGGTTGGCGGCCGCAATATTGGTAACGAGTACTTTGATGCAGATATAGATCTGGTCTTCGGCGATTTTGATGTGCTCACAGTGGGGCCAGTGGTAAAGGATATTTCGGCAACCTTCGACCTGTACTGGAATCACGAACTGGCCTATCCGATCGATTCATTAGCACCGGCTTCGTCCGCCGAAACGCAGGTCGAAAATCTGCGAACAGCAGTAAAGCAGTTTAGCGCTGCACAATCCGGGTCCGATTATCTGGTGGCGCTGAGAAACTCAGATCTAGCCACTAAACTGCGAACAGGTCACCTAGACTATGATTGGGGTGCCGGAGAAGTACTTTACGACAATCCAGACAAAATCCTGGCGGCCCGCAGCCGCAAGGACCTCCATATGATCACCCAACTGGACCAGTATCTGTCCGGTATAGAAGAAGACCTGATCATATTTTCCCCTTATTTCGTGCCTGGCAAGCGAGGAGTCGCGTGGTTGAAAGCGCTGCGTGAAAGAGGGATCAGAGTGCGAATTCTCACAAACTCCCTGGCCTCCACCGATGTGAGCGTGGTGCACGCCGGATACGCTCGTTACCGAAAGAACCTTCTTCGCGCCGGCGTTGAGATCTGGGAATTCGACAGGAAGTTGACGCGCAAGCAACGTAAAAGCATGAAGGGAAGTGGTGGATCGTCAAAAGCCAGTTTCCATGCCAAATCATTCGTGATCGATGGCAAACGGGTTTTTATAGGCTCGTTAAACATGGATCCACGCTCTATCGTCGAGAATACCGAGCTGGGGGTCATGATCGACTCACAAGAGCTGGCTTCGGATCTGGTGGTCTGGCTAGAACAAGGCGTACCGGATCTCGCGTTCAGACTTGAGCTGGCAGCCAGTGATAATGGCGCTGATAAGATACTCTGGCATAGACTTGAGGATGGAATTAACCAGATTTACACTAGAGAACCACGTGCGGGGTTCTGGCGTCGTTTAGGCGCCAGATTACTACGATGGCTGCCGATCGAATCGCAGCTTTAGCCTTTGAATTAGATTTAATTGGAAATCACATGAACATGAAACAAACTGTTGTAATCTGCGCCACGCTTGTGATCATCGCAGGCTTGTTTAACCTCAACGTCTCCGCTCAATCGAGCGATACTAGAACCGCTATCGCCATGACCGGTGACAAAGACGCGACCTGGATTCTTACCAACGACGATGAACTGATCTATTGCTGGTGGCCGGAGTCACCGGACCGTATAACCGTGCAGGCAAAATGCAGAGTACTGAATAGATGGCGTGTCGAAAGGACGCAATGAAGACCGTTCAAGCACAAGATGTTTTAGGCTTGACTTGAGAGAGGCCTGTTCATGCAGTTTAGTGCTTCAATACCTGCTCGTGGCGACTGGCCAAGGGTTCGTGCGTTAGTATGGACGTAACTTAACTATTTGTGATAGTTAAAATATAAGGCTCAGGAAATGACGTTCGAGACTGCATTTGGCTTTTCTTCAAAAACCCTGCGGCCCCCATACCTGCAATCCTCTAAATAACAAACCTTCACGATTACTACTATTTCATAATGTCACAACATTTATCAGAATTCAGCGCCCTATTTCCCATGCAACATCGAGCGATTTCTAAGTTTCTATTGGTACCAGCAATATTTCTTGCAGCGCTGTTGCCGGCAAACGCAAATGAATTTGATCCCGATAAGCTGACCATCAAAGCCTCCGAACTGGTTCCGGAGGAGTTGATGAGCGGCCAGAATTATCAGGTTGGCGAACAAGCTGCAGTGGAAGGGTTTATGAACAATTTCTCCATCAAGTCTGATTTCGGCCAGTTTTCAGCTAAAAGCGATGAACACCTCCGCGTTCTGATCGGAGAGATCGCAGCGATTGCCGAATTGCAGCAGATGTCAAAAACCAAGGCATTTACTGATTCGCTGGCGAAATCTGCGGTCCAGCCCGTTTACGCTGCGCAAAGAGTGGTAGAGCAACCAGTGGAAACCGTAAAACAAATTCCTCAAGGTATCGGACGGTTGTGGAACCGAACCAGTAGAATTGTCAGCGATGGTGCCGAAAAACTCGGGGAGCTTTCCAGTGAGAGCAGCAATGATGGAGAAGGGGAATCAGCGAGCAATACGTCGAAAGCGGTTGATGCCGGAACGAAATTCACCAAGGATCAGCTTGGCCTCAATAGCGCGATCAGGCAACTCGCCAAAGAGCTGAACGTTGATCCTTACTCCACCAACGAAGTGCTTCAAAAAGAAATGAACAATGTCGCATGGGCTATGGCTGCAGGTTCATTTGCCACCAGCAAAATCAGCTCAATGCCTAGTGTAATTGGCGACATTGGAGAATTGGACAGCCTGGTATGGGATACCAATCCGCTTGATCTGCAATTGCAAACTGAGAAGACAATGAGTGAAATGGGAGCAGACGAGGCTCTGATAAAAGCTTTTTATGACAATTCGTTTTACACTATTACCATGCGCACCAGGTTAATTGGATCATTGCTTCAACTTAAGAGCGCTCAAGGTAAAACGAACCTCATTGCGGATTCAGTTCAGGCAAAGTCCGAGTTAGAGGCAAGAATCTACAGCCAGATCGCCGAAACCCTGGTCGCGTATGAAAAGGCTCGCTCACCAATTTCAAACATATTCAGCGGTTCTGGCCTGCCATTTGCGCTGACCCAGAGCGAGACTATGGTGTTGATCGTGCCAGTCGACTATCTCTTGTGGACTGAACTTGTCAAAGATGCTGCCCAGAGAACCGCAGGCGAAATGCAAAAAGCCTCCTCCAGTAAGGCTCAAGAAGCTTGGATCCATGGAAGAGTTTCAGAAAAGGCACAAGCGGGTCTATCTGCGATCGGATGGAAAGTGTTTGACAAGTCCCCTGACCGGCTGCACTAGTTCTATTAGACAAAACGGCCTGCATTCAGCCGTCACCGCAGATAGAAAATCACGGCGCCGGCTTCAATATATCTCTTCAATATATCTGGTTTAAATTTGCCTGGCTTTAGGCCGATAATTTCCGGTGTTCCGAATCAAATTCTGCGCAACGGCGGGTAGCTGACCCGTTCTGATTCAGATGCGTGAATTCTGTCTCCGGATCGAGGGACTCTCTTACTGCGGCGTCGACACCTTCCATTTACCATCGTCTTGCTTACAGAGAAAATATTGTAAAGAGCCCGTAATGGCTCCCGCGCTGTTATTGAGAAGCGCCTCGCGGCAGGTTTTACCATCAATTTGCTGAGTACCGAATACCTTTATCGAGCCAGAATGGCCGGTATCAGGATTTTTCCAGGACACTTCCGAATCGTCGGTATTTTGATTCAGGGCTTCGTCGGCGGCTGCATAGAACAACTCGAAATCTTCAGGGGTAAAGTGCGCAAGCGGCGATTCCGTCGCCCATGACCAAAGCTGAGCCATGGCCGGCGCTGACGCCGCACCACTCAAAAAAATTACCGATAAAAGAAATAACCTGATCGCTTTTTGCATTTTTGAAACCAGCATTTTGTGTCAACCGAGTATACCCTGAATCAGAAACCAAACCTGGCAACTAGCAAGCTAATAAGGGCCACTACGAACTAAAGAAACCTTACAATGAGATAGATGATCAAGGCGATACACAGGACTATAAGCGGAAACACGACACGCCCGACCCGCTTAAAACGATCCATCGCTTCTTTCTGTAGTTGAATAGACTCTTTAACCTGACTCCCGGCACGATCTACCTGCAGTCGAGCAAGTTCGAGATGCTCCTCCTGGCGTTGCAGTGCGAGTTTCTGGTTATCTCGGATCTCAGTTAGAAGTTGTTTGACTTCGTCATCATTTTGCATGTCGGCGATCTTAATTGTAAATACGCTGGTCAATCGATTGTAGAAGGTGTTCGAAACAGGCGCCAATAGATTTGCTTTTAACACCGCAAAAAACAAAAGCCCGGCATGAACCAGGCTTCTGTAAGAACGGAAAGATGAATAGCTAAACTGTCATGCAGCCGGGTCCGGCCCTATTCGTTCCATGCCCTTGGGATTGATTAGAGCGACCTGTTGGAGCAGGTAATTTCTGATTTAATCGCCGTAAACGCGAGCGTGGGCTTCCTTGAATTCCACCAGAACAACGCTGTATTTCTCTTCCAGCTTATCGCGCTCGGCCATATTGTGCCGGATAACCCTGTCATAGGATTTGATCGCTTTTTCCCGCTCTTCGAGCTGGCGCTGCACTTTCTTGGTCTGCTTCATCTTCAGCAATTTCTCGATATCCTTCTGAGTGCCAGCCTTGATCTGCTTGGTGATATCGATATTGTTGTCTATTGATGCCAGCTTGCGATCCCGTGTCGAGATGATGGTTTCCTCGGATCCGTAAATCCGGACCACCTCCAGATCCTTCTTGCGCTGGCCTTCAGCGGTATTCTGTTCCGAAGCCTGGAGCTTGGCGAGGGCCTCCTGTTTTGCGAGTTCCTCGGCGGTAGGCGGCGGCAGATCTTCGCCAACTTTGGTGCCGCTTTCATCCAGCTCATCTACTACCGATTTAGCGCACGCCTCGTCAGCATAATCTCCATAATGCCATTTGCCGTCTGCATCCTGACACTTTTTAATATCTGCAGCCAGACTTCCGGATGCTGCAACTGTAGTAAAAAAAACTGCTGCGCTCAGCACAGCCAATGTATTAAAAGACTTATTTTTCATTACTTTCCCCATGAACTAACCCCGATAACCTCTTATTATACCTGTAATTGGGACTAATCGGCGACCCCCATTTTTTCACCCAACGGCGGCTTTCTGAACACCAGATATAGCCCCAATAAGACCATCGGCACGCTCAGAAGCTGCCCCATACTCATCCAGCTCATTAACACCGCGCCGAGATGAGAATCCGGTTCCCGGACAAATTCTACCAGAAAGCGAAAAACCCCATAGCCTAGGAGGAACATACCCGAAACCCGACCAACGGCCCGTGGCAGCGCAGAATACCACCATAAAATGACGAAAAGAACGATCCCTTCGAGGCCGGCTTCGTAAAGTTGGGAGGGGTGCCGTGGACCTCCCGGTGCGGTATGAAACAGCACCCCCCACGGCAAGTCAGTGACTCGCCCCCAGAGCTCCTGGTTAATGAAGTTGCCCAAGCGCCCGAACAGCAGCGCAGCAGGCACGAGTGGCGCAATGAAATCCGCCACCTGCAGAAATTGGCGGTCGGTTTTAAGCCCATATACCCACATTGCCGTCATCACACCGATTAATCCGCCATGAAATGACATTCCGCCGTCCCAGATCGCGAATGCGCTCAATGGGTGTTCGAGATAAAACGGGAGGTTATAAAACAACACGTATCCAATGCGGCCTCCTCCAATCGTCCCGACAGCAATGTAGAACAATAGGTCCATAATTTCGTCCGGGTTCCATCCCGATCCCGGCCGTCCTGCCCGATACCGCCCGAGCAACAGGCCTGCCGCAAAGCCGGCAAGGTACATAAGACCATACCAGTGGATGGATAAAGGACCGATAGAAACCGCTACAGGATCAAAATTTGGGTGTTCAATCACGGATATTCATAGCTGCAGGATCAGGCAGAAAAAATGTGGGCATTGAAAACCGAGCTTACAGCCCGACTTTTACACGATTATAGACTAGGGGAATGCTTCTCCGAACACTTGGTAGTATCTCCCGCCTTCCTATCGCCGCACCCTTATGCCAAATAAATTAATCGACGAGACCAGCCCGTATCTACTGCAGCATGCCAATAATCCGGTTGACTGGTATCCCTGGAGCCAAGAAGCGCTGGACAGGGCGTCGAACGAAGACAAACCCATCCTGTTATCGATTGGTTACTCCGCTTGTCACTGGTGCCACGTGATGGAACAGGAGAGTTTCGAGAATACGGACATCGCAGAAAAAATGAATCGGCACTTTGTCTGCATCAAGGTCGACCGCGAAGAGCGACCAGACCTCGATAAAATTTACCAGACCACCCATCAAATGTTAACCCAGCGCCCGGGAGGATGGCCGCTTACCCTGGTTCTGACCCCGGACGGCCATGCGCCATTTTTTGCCGGCACCTACTTCCCGCCAGAACCTCGACACGGCATGCCAGGATTTGGCGAACTGATTGAAAAAATTTCCGCGCACTACCGGCAAAACAAAGACGGCATGCAGGGTCATGCGGTGTCTTTTCAGCGCGCACTGGCACAGTTGAACCCGCCCGCCGCGTCGAGTCCAGAAGTGTCACCGGATATCTGGCTAACGGATGCCATAGAGGTTTTGAAAAATCAATTTGACCCGGTTCACGGCGGTTTTGGCGATGCGCCAAAATTTCCTCATCCAACTCAGATTGAACTGTTGCTGCGTCATGCCGTAACAGGCGCTGAACAACACGACGTGAGTCTCGCCATGGCCAGTAAAACTCTCCGCAAGATGCATCAGGGTGGATTGTTCGACCAGCTCGGAGGAGGCTTCTATCGATACTCGGTCGATAAGCAATGGAAGATTCCGCATTTCGAAAAGATGCTGTACGACAATGCGCAGCTTCTTGGACTATATACCGACGGTTACTGTCTCACTGGCAATCGGCACTTCATTGAAAGTGCAGCCCGCACTGCCGACTGGGTGCGCGCTGAAATGCAGCAGCCGCATGGTGGCTACGCATCGACTCTGGATGCTGACTCCGAAGGCAGCGAAGGCAAATACTATGTCTGGAGTGAGACTGATTTGCGTGCCATCCTGAGCGCGCCTGAATATACCGCTGTGGAATCCCGCTTTGGACTCTATGGCGAGCCGAACTTCGAAGGCAGCTGGCATTTCAATATCAACGAAGATCTGGATCCAGAACAACTGGGTGAAGATTGGTCTGCGGATCTCGAACTGGCTCTCGATAAACTAACCACGCAACGCTCGGAGAGAGTCAGACCAGCACTTGACGATAAAATCCTGACTGCCTGGAACGGTTTGATGATCAAGAGTATGGCGCGTGCCGGACGCAAGCTGGCTGTGGCCGGTCTGATCGAATCGGCACGCCAGGCGCTTGATTTCATTCGCACTAACCTTTGGAAGAATTCAAGGATGCTGGCCAGTTACCGCGAGCGGGAAGCCAAACTAAATGGCTACCTCGATGATTATGCGTTTGTCGCTGAGGGCATCCTGGAGTTGCTGCAAGCGGACTGGAAGAGCAATGAGCTTGAGATGTTGAGGGTGGTTTGCGATGCCATGATCGAGCATTTTGAAGACCGCGAAAACGGTGGATTCTATTTCACTTCCCATGATCATGAACAACTTCTGCATCGCCCCAAGCCGGGTGCCGACGACGCCGTTCCCGCCGCAAACGGCGCCGCGGCAAGCGTGCTGTATCGCGTCGGTGTTTTACTAGGTGAATCCCGCTATATCGATAGCGCTCAAAGGACCCTGGAATTGTTCTCTGCAGAAGCAGGTAACAATCCGTCGGTCTACGCCTCGGTGACCATGGCGGGATTGGACGCGCGGTCTCAATGCAGGACGGTCGTGATCCGTGGGCGGCGGGATGATCTGCACACTTGGACAGAGGCCCTGGAAAAACATTATCGACCCGATACGTGGATATATCCAATACCCGATAGCGCTTCCGATTTACCTGAAGCACTGGCACAAAAAGTTGTGATCCCGGGTAAAACTGTTGCCTATATTTGCAGGGGCTTCGAGTGTTCATCGCCGCTAGAGTCTCTCGAATCCGCGCAACAATCGCTAAACCAGGTAACGTAGTCAGGGCGTTCAGTCGAACGATCACACAGTCATTTCAGTCGCTACTGCTTCTGCATCAATACATCCCAGACGTCATGCCCAAGACGTTGTCCTCGTCGTTCGAACTTGGTCTCAGGTCGTGATTCGGGCCTTGGAGAGAATCCTCCGGCAGCGGCAAGATTAACCAGCCTCGAGCATTGCTCAAGCCGCATGAGACCCTGTTCGGCATAGTCTTCCCAGTCGGTGGCAAAATGAAACACGCCGCCGCTTTTCAGCTTGTCCGCCACCAGTTCTGCAAATCCAGGTGACAGAATCCTTCTCTTATGATGCTTCTTCTTAGGCCAGGGATCGGGAAAAAAAAGGTGAACGCGATCCAGGGAAGCGTCCGCGATATTGTTTTTCAGTATCTCCGCCCCGTCACCGCAAATTATTCGAACATTGCTGATATTTTCTTTTTCAAGATTGAGCATCAGGCTACCTACCCCAGGGCGATGAACTTCAATGCCGATAAAATCCTGATCGGGGTGTCCTTTGGCCATTTCAAAAAGGGCGCCACCATCTCCGAATCCGATTTCCAGAATAATTGGCGCATGGCGTCCAAACACCTGCTCAAAATTTATCGGAACCGCGTCTGGGGATGGCAGTTCAAACTGCGGCCACAGTTCCCGCAGGGCGCGCGCCTGCCCCTTGGTGATTCGACCCTCTCTCAACACATAACTCCGAACAGGTTTGTGCGACGGGTTGTTGTTCGATGACTCTGGCATCATATAGTTAATTAAAGTGAGAGCGATACAGGGCTGGCATGTGCTGACAAATCCAACTTATCGCATCGCGTTATAATGCGTGATTATATTTCAATGGCGACAGACAGCATGTACAACGGAAGACCTGTATATATCGTTGACGGCAGCCGCACTCCCTTTCTCAAAGCGGCCGCGCCAGGACCATTTGCGGCTGCCGATCTGGCTCTCCAAGCTGGCCGGCCGTTACTGGCTCGACAGCCATTTGAAGCAGAACAACTGGACGAGGTAATTCTTGGCTGCGTCGGCCCAGAAGCCGATGAAGCTAACATTGGTCGCGTAGTTTCCCTCAGGCTGGGATGCGGGGAATCGGTTCCAGCGTGGACCGTAGCACGCAACTGCGCCAGCGGCATGCAGGCCCTCGATTCGGCCGCCACCAATATTGCGTTCGGTCGCTCAGACCTGATTCTAGCAGGTGGCACTGAGTCGATGAGCCATGCACCGGTTTTATTCAGCGATAGTTTTGTCACCTGGTTATCAAACTGGGCCAGGGCAAAATCCATCAGTCAAAAACTATCTGTACTGGGAAAATTAAAACTATCGTCGCTGGCGCCGGTTATCGGATTGTTAAAAGGACTCAAGGATCCAGTTGTGGGCTTATCGATGGGCCAGACTACCGAGAAAATTGCCTGGCGTTTCGGTATCAACAGAGAGCAAATGGATTTGTTTGCTATCCGCAGCCATGATCGCCTGGCGGCAGCAATCGATAACGGATATTTTGATGATGAGCTAGTGCCGATCTACGACACTCGAGGTAATAGCTTTACCGAAGACGATGGTCTGCGACGTGGCTCCACGTTGGAAAAGCTGGCAAAACTGAGACCAGTGTTCGACAAACCTACTGGCATGGTCACCGCGGGCAACAGCGCACAAATCACCGACGGTTGTGCCTGGGTGATTCTGGCAAGCGAAGAAGCCTTGCAGAAATACCAGCTCAAGCCCCGCGGCAAATTACTCGACGCCAACTGGGCCGGACTTGATCCCACTCAGATGGGACTCGGACCGGTGCATGCCAGCACTCCGATCCTGACGCGCAACGGTCTCGGGCTGAACGACATCGACTACTGGGAGATTAATGAAGCATTCGCAGGACAGGTGCTCGGGTGTCTCGCTGCTTGGGAGTCGGATCAGTACTGCAAAGAAGAACTCGGACTCGACCGCGCAATGGGCTCTCTTGATCAGGAACGACTGAATCTCGATGGCGGAGGCATCAGCATGGGACATCCAGTGGGCGCAAGCGGCGCCCGCATTGTGCTGCATGCCTTGAATGTGCTGGAACGAAACGATTGGAATAGGGCCATGGCGACTCTGTGTATCGGTGGTGGTCAGGGTGGTGCAATGCTGGTTGAACGCGTTGCTTAAAGCAACTGAATATCTTAGATAAGAAATGCAAAACTGGACTTTAGAGCAGCAAGATGGTGTCTGCGTGCTTACCCTCGACAAGACCGATAGCAGCCAGAATGTGCTGTCGGCCGAGATACTCCGGGAACTGGAGCAGTTGGTCAATGAAATCGGCGCACTCAGTCCTAGCGGCCTGATCATAAAATCTGGTAAGAAGAGCGGGTTTATTGCCGGTGCGGATGTCAGTGAATTTTCCAAAGTAGAAACCGCCGAACAGGCTCTGAGTTTTGTGAGCCATGCCCATTCCGTGTTAGACAGAATTGAACGGTTTTCCTTTCCCACCGTCGCAATGATCAATGGTCATTGTCTCGGTGGCGGACTGGAGCTCGCGCTGACTTGTGACTACCGCGTTGCCTGCAATGATCCATCGATCAGGCTAGGATTACCGGAGGTGATGTTGGGCATCCATCCAGGCTTTGGCGGTACCGTTCGCCTGATCGAAAAGTGCGGCGTGCCGTCAGCCATGGACTTGATACTGAGCGGCCGCACGGTAGTTCCCAAAGTAGCCGCCAAGATGGGATTTTTAGATCTCGCAGTGCCTGAGCGCCAGCTGCGAAGAGCCGCGGATCACATGATCGCTAAAAAGCCCGCGGTGCGTAAAGCCAAAGGGTGGCAATCGTGGTTGGGTTTTGGCCCGCAAAGACTCTTAATGGCTTATATTCTCGAGAAGAAAGTGGCCTCTCGCGCATCGCGCATACACTATCCTGCACCTTACTCAGTGATCGACCTGTGGAAGCAGCACGGTGGTGACCGCAACGCCATGCTCGTGGCAGAACAGCAGTCGGCATCCAGCCTCGTGACCACACCAACATCTCGCAACCTGGTCAAGGTATTTTTTCTACAAGAGCAATTAAAAGGACTGGGCAAATTCGATAAAGATCTAGAGAATGTCGAGCGATTGCATGTGGTGGGTGCTGGAGTAATGGGGGGTGATATTGCCTCATGGGGCGCACTCAAGGGACTCCATGTCACGATCCAGGATCAGAATCCAGATGCACTGGCCCGTGCAACTTCGCGCGCGCATCAGCTATTCAAACGCAAGCTGCGTGACCCGATATTGATTCAAAGCGCTATGGATCGCTTCCAACCCGACCTCGCGGGCACCGGCGCCAATCGTGCGGATGTGATCATCGAAGCCATTTTTGAAAACGCCGAAGCTAAGATGAGTCTTTTTTCAGAACTTGAGAAAAAAGCCAGGCCCGAAGCAGTCCTTGCCACCAACACTTCAAGTATCCCTCTAGAAACCTTGTGCAATGCGCTGTCAACGCCGGGCCGCCTGGTGGGTCTGCACTTTTTTAATCCGGTAGCCAAGATGCAGCTTGTAGAGATTGTCAGCGGAAATCAAACCTCGGCAGAAGTGGCCACCAAGGCCACCGCATTTGCTACCCAGATCGGCAGGTTGCCCTTACCGGTAAAGAGCAGCCCCGGTTTCCTGGTGAATAGAATTCTGATGCCGTATCTGATGGAGGCGGTTGAGATGCATAAAGAGGGTGTACCGAATGCTGTGATCGATAAAGTCGCCACCGACTTCGGAATGCCCATGGGTCCCATCACTCTGGCAGACACGGTTGGACTCGACATTTGTCAGCATGTCGCCCAGAACCTCACCGAAAGCTATGGCGGTGAGATGCCACAAGCGCTCTCTCAAAAGGTGAAGGCCGGTAAGCTTGGCAAGAAAAGCGGCGAGGGTTTTTACAAGTGGTCTAAGGGCAAACCCGAGAAGACCAAAATTCCGAGTGATTATTCTGCCCCGGGTGATCTTGAGCAACGACTCGTGTTTCGCTACCTTAATGAAACCGTAGCCTGCCTTAACGAGCGCATTGTCGAGAACGCCCAATTCGCCGATGGCGGGTTAATATTCGGCACCGGGTTTGCCCCATTTCGAGGAGGTCCGGTGAACTATATCGTGGAAAAAGGACAACAGGCTATGCTGGAAACTCTAGAGGCCTTACATCAAAAATACGGTGATCGGTTTAAACCCGATTCGGGCTGGACTCACCTTTCCCTAAATTCTTCAGCTGCTGAAAGTTCGGCGGCCTAACGATGTTCCCTTAGCCAGTCTTTAAATATGGCAGTACTTTTTCCAAGCTTATGGCTGGACGACAACATTAAGTAAAAACCCGCTTCGGTTTCCAGTGACATTGCAGTAGGCCGCACCAATGTGCCCTGTTCTAATTCATTATCGACCAGATTTGACCAGGCCAACGCTATCCCCTGGCCGGCTATTGCGGCCTGGATCACCATAGGATAATGGTTGACCACCAGACGGTTGCGGTAATCCTGAATTTCAATATTCAGCGCCTTCAACCATTCGGGCCAGTTAATCCAGTCTTCATCACTTTCTAGCCAGATCAGATTGGTATTCAATCCTTCGACCGAATCAAACTGTTGCGAATGCGCGTCGAGATAAGAGGGGCTGCACACTGGAAACACCCTCTCATGAAACAGTTTGATCGATTCATATTTTTGTGGCGGTTGCCGACAGTAGTAAAGTGCAACATCAAATTCGGACTTGTCTAAATCGGCCACGTCATCGCGCGCCACGATTCGAATCTGAATATCACTGTATGCCTGGCGGAAGGCAGGAATTCTCGGTAGCAGGTACATCGAGGCCAGTGCGCTTGATGTCACCAGATTAACCTGATCGGTTTCGTTCGGACCGACCAGGGCTGCGGTAACATCCCCGAGTTGCTGCAGCAGGTGGGCTATGGACACATAATAGTTGTGACCGTCATCGGTCAGGAATATCTGCCGTTTTTCACGAGTAAAAAGATCCCGGCCAAGAAACTGTTCGAGCTGCCGAATTTGCCGGCTGACCGCCCCTTGGGTTACGTTGAGTTCGACCGAAGCACGCGTGAAGCTTTGCATGCGGGCGGCGGCTTCAAAGTAAACCAGACTTTTCAGAGGGGGTAAACGACGACGGCTCATGGTTGTATTAAACCATTATTGCATGAATTTTTCTCATGTATTTCTGCTGAAAAATCGCTTGTCTGATACCCACACTGAGGTAAATTTCAGGTGTAGTCGCTATTAATCAAAGATCCCTCTACGCAATGAACTTCCCTGTCCAGGCCATATCATCGAAAATCTCCGCAGACGAATTGCGCGCTGTCGATCAGCCTATAGAACAGGCAAGAGGAATGCCTAACGCTGCGTATATCGATCAAGAATTGTTCGAGTTTGAACGAGAACATGTTTTCGCCTCAAACTGGGTCGCCATCGCATTTGTCGACCAGCTCGAAGAGGCTTCGGTTAAACCCGTAGATTTCATGGGACTACCCATTCTGATCAGTAAAACAAAACGGGGTGAGGTCAAGGTGTTCCATAATGTGTGCAGTCATCGTGGAATGAAACTGGTACAAGAACAGAAAAAGACTAACGGCCTCTTGGTGTGTCCCTATCATTCCTGGACCTATTCTCTTAACGGAGAACTCAAGGCGACCCCCCATATCGGCGGCGTAGGTGTGCACCAAGCTGACGGTTTTCAATGCGCGAATCATGGTCTTAAGGAAATCCGTTGCCATATCTGGCTCGGAATTATCTTTGTTAACCTGGATCGTCAGGCAGCCGAATTTGAACAGGATGCCAATGGTGTAATTGAGCGTTATCGCAAACTGATGGGGGATTCAGGAGAGCCCAGCATTCGGTGCGCAGCGACCGACGCCGGGCTGACCATGGACCTCGAATGCAACTGGAAGCTGGCAGTGGAGAACTATCTCGAGGCTTATCATCTGCCCTTCATTCATCCGAGCCTGAACACCTACTCTCCGCTGGCCGAGCACCGTAACGAAATTTTCGGAGAAAAATGTGCCGGCCAGATTACCTCTACATTCGATCCCAAACTCGATTCAGATAATCCGCTGCCGCTGTTTCCGGACTGGGATAAGTCCCGCCTTGAAACCGGCGAATATCCTGCAGTTTATCCGAACGTATTGTTGGGATTTCAGGCAAATCATCTTTTTGCAATGATTATTCATCCGCTCAGCCCGACAAAGTGTCGTGAAGAGCTGATGATTTTCTACGTCAGCGACGAAGCAAACTCAGATCGTTTCACTGATACCCGCAGAGCCAATTTGCAAGCCTGGACCCAGGTCTTCAACGAGGATGTCGGCCCATGTGAGCGCATGCAAATCGGAAGAAATTCCCCGGGATATCTCGGCGGCGCGTTCTCACCGGTCCACGACACCTGCTCACACCACTTTCATAAATGGATCGCCCGTCAATATATGCAGTATTATGCAGAGATAAGTGCTTCTTAGACGTCTCTATAGCCCCCCCTGACTGGATACCCCTAACTTCACTTCTGGACCAGCTTGTTACTCCCGCACCCCAGACCGGCTAATTACACCGTCTCTCGGACCTTGATCCGGGACCTCTGACGGATTGTCGTGGCAAGCCGAAGATGCCAGCTTCAGGATGCCGCGATCTATGACTATTGTTGAACTGAGCACTTGTGCCTGAGCCTCGCATACTCAATACTTGCACTGACAATACGTTATATTCGATGTTGACTTTGCCGAACTCCAGTTAAAGTCGGCAAGCAATGCATACATTAAAATAGATTCCTTTTGATTTTTCGCCCCAAAGGTTTAACCAATGTTTGAATGGATAACCAATCCTGAAGCTTGGATTGCTCTCACCACTCTCCTTGCCCTGGAGATCGTGCTGGGCATCGATAACATCATTTTTATCTCGATTCTGGTGGGTCGACTACCACCAGAACAAAGGGAGACCGCACGACGACTGGGTATTGGTTTTGCCATGCTGACCCGTCTGGCGCTGCTGTTCAGCCTCGCCTGGGTGATAAGTCTGACCGCGCCCTGGTTCACAATTTTCGACGTGGAAATTTCCGGGCGTGATGTTGTTTTAATCGTCGGCGGCTTATTTCTGCTGGCAAAATCTACCCATGAAATACATACCAGCATGGTGGATGTGGCGGAGGAAAGTATCTCAACCGCACAGAGTACAATGACCTCTATTAT
>JAHEGU010000041.1 GCA_024644945.1 Gammaproteobacteria bacterium
TTCGATACCTGGTCGGGGAGGATCGTAATCCGGTCCCTTGTCGGGTGGAACTGTCGAAGGACGTTGGTAAGTAAATTGAATATCCTCCATTACCCGCCCATATAGCAAGACTTCCGAGATACTCAGTAGTGTTTCAGCCATGACTCCGTTTCCTCTTGGTAAGTGTTATCACACGATTATTTTATTTTAGACCCCTGTCCTGTGTCGAGGGTAGTTAGTTCACATTTCTGCCGATTTTAGGCGTGCTCTACGCGTCGCACAGTATCGTTCATGATACGAACGTCTTACCGGTGGCTCATCATCTAGCAGGAACATTGTTCGAGTGGAGTTAGTATGACTCTCGATCTCATCATCACCCTTTGGTAGACGTGGCCCTACCGAAACTGCACCAATTTCGCGCCACTCGAAATTGACATCAATGATAGTGTTATAGCGACCGTCAAAAAGCACCGTATCAGCCATCAGCATGGCCTGATGAACATCAGTGTAATCCAGGTAGTTCGGGGAAAGGCGCGCCCAGGTTTCAATCAACAGTGTAGCGAGCTCATCTCGAGCATGGATCAACGCATCGTAGAAAAGGTCTGGATGGTCCGCGTATGCCCGGTCAAAGTCGTCTTGCAACTGCTCTCCATATTCAGGTGAGTTCTCAAGAAGATCAGAAATTTCTTCCAGTTCGGTGGAAATAGCGCCCACCCTGACCAGTTCCTCATGGAAAACATCCACCAGAATATCAAATATCGCGCCGGTGAGCGGTTGCGCAAGAATGTGCTCATCCTTCCAGCCATCGCTAAAATAGGACATCTTGTATTCGTTAGAGGCGAGTCGAATCTGACTACTGGACGAGGTTTCGGCAAATCGATTCAGATGATTGTGCATATAGAGATTGCCGGAGGTAGAATTGAGCACTTCAGAGATAATGGAATTAAAGTGGAGGGCAGCAATCATCGATACGATGTCGGCACATGATTCCTGAAAGCCAAGATACTCGGCTTGTTCTGTTTCAGGATGAGGCAAACCAACTTCGGTATAAATTAAGCCATGTCCAACTTCGTGCGCAATGACATCAAAGTTGAGAGAAAACGGCGACAGGGAGCCATCCTTTTTGTCCACGTTAGTGCCAACTTCAACAAATCCATAACCTATCTGAGCATTATCAAATTCCGGCAGGATTATCACTTCTGCCCGATCATAGTGACTACGAAAGTGCCATTTGATCGGACGACCGTAGTATCGCTCCCAAACATCCAGAGTAAAACGAATAGACGCATAAACATGGGCGGCATGGAAGCGGCCGTCATTGACATCTTGATAGTGTAGAAAATGTCCGTCCGGGTCTGGTTCGGCCTGTTCATATACAGGTCCATCCCATGGCGGCAAATAAACAAATGACTGCCCCCTACTGTCCTCATGCACCCCATACTCGATCTCCTTACCAACAGGGAATATGACATACATACCGTCATCGCTGGGTCCCGGACCAAGACTCCCAGCGGTCGGCGAAACTTCCACAATTTCCGCCGGCAAACTGCCTTCATGTGTCGGTGTTTGCGGAAAAAGCCTGAAAAGCGTACCCACTCGTCTATCCCTTTGTGGCCCTGTGATTATCGTGATAGCTGCCAGTATAAATAATCTTCGGCGATTAGGCGATAGAAGTCATCCGGGTGTTCCAGGCCGATCTGAGCAAGACTTTCAGTTATATCGTCCGGAATTGGCTTGCCGATGCGCTGTCTGCAGTACCATGCGAGAAGCTGAGGTCTTAACAATCCCGATTGATCGGGTAGCAAGCCAGCGCTGTCCAGGGCGCTTTGTTTGCGATTCGCCGTATCCAGCATATCGAGGTATTTACCACTGAGCTTCAACTGGGCGATGATTCCGGCTCGAAGATCGCCTGCAGTCTGAAATGCTTGCCTTACCCGGGCCGCCTCGCGCAGTGCACTGGTCAGCCTTTCTTCGTCAAGATCTGTCTGAGACATGTAGTCCAGCAACTGTGGTCGAGTATCGAGCCGATTCGTCTCTCTGAATTTTTGCAACTCAAATTGAACTTGATCAGATTCTGCATCTATATTCGTGCGCCTACTGCAGATCCAGGCAAGTAGAGCTTTGTCCCGGTATCTCTGATATGCCTCTGGATCAAGCCGCAACTGGTTCAAAACTTTCTGATCGTTTGCGCTTGGATCTCCCCCTGCCGAGGCTTTCGGCCCCAGCGTCTGGTAAGCATTGTCCCAGACATTGGTCCATTCAAAATTGAAATTGGTCTCGAATGGTTGCTTAAACTCTTCTTGTTCCGACGCCATGGTCTTGAGCATTGCAATGGCATCATTTTTCTTCAAATCAATTCGGTTTTGATCTAACCAGCTTTCCAGTTGCACAAGAGCGGCGTCATTGATCAATTCTGACGCATGCTCTCGTAGCGAACGCCAGCTGCGTTTTTTGTAAAAGGTATTTTTCGCACCGGCAATCAATTCATCATGCACAGCATGGTCAATCACTCCGTGCTCCAGAGCTAAGCCAAGTGTCGCTCGAATGCTGACCATAGGTTCTGATGCTGCCGTATACCCCACTTCTGCAGGGCCATGTAATACCGCCACTTCATCGTCATCCTCAATCACCAGGTCACGATACCATTCAAAGATCTTCCCCTCTCCACGCATGCCGAACGTATGCAGTTCCGCCGCGCGCAGCGCTCCCATACTGGAACTACCATAGACATTTACCCCCTGATTCATCGCGTAAAGTATCTCCTTGTGCCATACCGATGGTGCGCCCTCGAAGTAGCCATCAATAATTCCGATTGCTGCAGGCCGCTGATCGATCAATCCAAGCAGATCACCATGACAAACCGGAGGCATACAAATACAGTCCAGATACTTCTGCACCTCTTTGTGACTGATGGTCGGCCCCGCAAACACGACGTTCACCCAAACTGCTCCTGCGCGATGCGCGCTCGCGTGCCTGGAACATAGCCATAATCATCGTGAGGCGACTCGAGACCGGGAACGACTATGCGCACAACTGGAATGTTAAATTCAGATTTGCTTAAGTCCACTCGCATTACCTGGTTTATTCCAACCGCCTGCAGGTGTAACAGCAGCGTTTCAAGATCCTGATCAATATATTCTGAATCGAGTGTTTCGGTGCGATTAAACGAGCTGGAGAATGACGATAGGTCAATCTTTTTCTGAAAAAAATCGCGCTTTGATTTAATTCCCTCAAAAGAGTATTCGTCCAGAGTGATGTCGTCTCGTGCACCAACAATGTAGGTGGTTCGAACCTGAACCGCCTCATGCAGAGCACGCAACAACGCTACACCTCGTGATAGGTGAGTCCCTGATCCAACACCCACATGTTGTGACCCCGTACTCTTCTCCATGATTACGCATAGATAAGTAGGTATCCCCGTGTCTGAAGTAATATCCCAGATGTATGGTTCCTGTCCTGCAAGATTCAGCTTCTCGAGTGTTTCGATGCAATAATCATCATCAATACTATTCGGATCAACTGAAACTCTATCTATGCTGACCGCACCGAATTGATCCCAAAGTGAGATTGCATCCCGCTCTATTACTTCACATATTCCATGCACCGTCGCTTCATCTATACTGTTCCCCGAAGCCAGCCCGTTACTGCTTGCCGGAAAGCAACCTGACCCCGTTGGTCTCGGATTAGTATAGTTGGTATGCACCGTTTCATAAGGCAACCAGTAACTACCACCGCTCGTCAGGTCTATTGCTTCAATCCAGTTCATCGGCAGATTTTCGTGATACAGTGTATCCCGCAATCCAGGCAGGAGTTCTGGCTCTATTACTGTTACCTGACTGCGCAGATCATTGAATGATCCAAGCCTTAAAGGTGACGAGATGTTTTCAGCATGGTAGCCCTCTATACTCTCCATCAGACCAGACACTTTGGCAGCCAATAAATCGTTGCCTTTCCCCTGTGAAACCGACACAGACCGGGAGTTGGGTCGACAAACCATCACGACCGGAATCCCAACAGTATCTAATCCGGTGACATCTGCAACTCGGGTGATTCCCATTACTTGCAGGTGACGCTGAACTAATTCGAGGGTTGCTTCAGGGCGAAAAAGCCGGTGGGTTCCTTCGAAGTAATTGATACGTGCTAAGGCGTCTGTCACTGAATTAAACTGCGGACGAAAAACTTAAGAGTCTCAATAAATCCGTGATTTCGCAAGGTTTGCAATGCAGTATGTGTGAAGCAACGAAAGCGCCCACAACAAATCCTGCAGCAGAGCAATTACCGCAATTTTTACTTTCTGAATCGCCACCTGCTGGCAACCGAAAATCAGCTCAATCTAAGCTCGACGCCTTCGCCGAGGACGCTCGCCCCGATCCGATAATGCCCCCGCCGCAATACTCATTTCTCCTCGCAGTTGTGCTCTTGAACCGGTAGAAACTTCCCCTAGTTTGCTGACTATGCGCTCGAGGTCAGGCTCATTACCCCTACGGTGTTCATCTAACGACTTCCGCATCGCCGCAACATGTCGGGAAGTTGTGCCGCAGCAGCCTCCAACAATTGAGGCCCCGGCATCGACGGCCAGTTTCACATACTCGGCCATAATTTCTTCGGTACCGCTATAGACAATTTTACCGTCTATATATTCCGGCACGCCACAATTTGCTTTGACAATGATGACAGGGTCAACACCTTGCTGCACGCAGGCACGCCTCATATTTACTACTGCAGCAATAGACTCCGACGCACCAACACCGCAGTTAGCGCCTATTGCGTAGGGAATCGGTTCTAATTCGTGTGTAAGTTTGACGATATCTGCTGGAGCCAGGCCCATCATGGTGCGGCCATTTGTATCTACACTGAAAGTTGCTGCAATGGGCAAACCAACTCTTGTGGCACCAGTCACAGCCGCCGCAACCTCTTCCTTGGACGACATCGTTTCGATCCAACAGATATCTACTCCACCAGCAGCTAATGCCATAGCCTGTTCTTCAAAGGCAGCCGCGGCCTGTTCCTGAGTCAGCGCTCCGAGCGGCTCCAGGATCTCTCCCGTCGGACCTATAGAACCTCCGATCAGTATTGTTCTGTTTGCATTGTCGACCTGTTGCCTCGCTATCTGCGCGGCCTTGATATTCAACTCCTCTACCCGGTCATCGGCGTCATGTAGCTTGAGCCGATAGCGAGTGCCTCCGAAACTATTGGTCAAAATTATGTCAGAGCCCGCGTCAATAAAGCTCTGATATTGATCGGCAATCCGGTCCGGGTGGATATCGTTCCAAATCTCCGGCGAATCGCCGGTCTGCAGACCCACATCAAACAGGTTTGAGCCCGTGGCACCATCTGCTAGAAGCACATCCTTCTCATTGAGAAGTTTCTTCAGAGGATTCCGGTCATCAGCCATAAGGTGTCATCACAAAGTTTTAGGTCAATAACATAAAGATATCTTTATGTGGTTCAATTCTAGCGCACTTTGCTGTTGTTTATAAGTAGTCGAAGAGTGACAGGATGTTGCAGACGTTATTAGATGTCAACGAGAACAGCAATCTGACTGTTCTAACTCATAAGAATTATGCGCATGCAATAGTCTGCCCTACAATGATATCGAATACCGGCACGACGGTTTCGGACTCCGCTTCAGAACCGGGAAACATGGCGAGGACGCCCTCACGTTTTTCCTCGGGTATCCGATTAAATAGAAAATCCTTTTGGTTTTTTGGCTCTCCTTCAACATACAATTGTGTCGTCAATCCATTCATTCCAGACTTACTGACCTTGACATGGATATGCGGTGTGCGTCCTGGATAACTAACCGGGCGAATGGTTCTGAAGCGATAGTGTCCACTATTTCCAGATTGCGTATATCCGTAACCTTGAAATTCAGCCTCTGCGATGTTGCCTCTGTCTAAGGGATGATGATATGCACCGAATGCATCACATTGCCAGATTTCTACTATTGCATTTTGAATCGGACAGCCATTCTGATCGAGTACGCGGCCGGTTAGATGCGAGACAATCCCGGTAGCCGGACGAGACTTGCCTTCGACCTGCACCAAGTCGGCGTCGGCATCTAGAGGAATTTGTGTGGGATAAAAAGGGCCTTCGGCTTGCGCTTGGGTGAGATCTCGCGCCTGAGCCAATGTGGCGTTCGGTATTAACAGTGTTGCGGCTTTAAGCAGAGTGCGGCGGGTTGGAAGCATTAAAGACTCCTTAGTTGGGTGAGCCGGTTCAAAGATGTCATTATAATTATAATTCAAGATACATGCCCTCCTGGCATTTCCCCGCTCTTGCGCTTCCTGCGCTCCCGGGATACATGCCCTCCTGGCATTTCCCCGCTCTTGCGCTTCCTGCGCTCCCGGGATACATGCCCTCCTGGCATTAAAAAGCCCCCGCGGGATTACTCGGCGGGGGCTTTTTTATTCATCTGATTAAGAGAACTACTTAATTTTACCTTCCTTATAAATAACGTGCTTCCGGACCACGGGATCGTATTTCTTGATCTCCATTTTTTCGGTCATGGTACGTTTATTCTTGGTCGTAGTGTAGAAGTGACCGGTACCGGCACTTGAATTCAATCGAATTTTGTCTCGCATGGGAATTGTCTCCTGATTTCTTAGCTCAAGTTACTCGCAATCAGACCTTTTCACCCCTGGCGCGCAGATCAGACAGCACAGCTTCGATGCCTTTTTTGTCGATCACTCGCAGTCCAGCGCTGGTCACTCGTAGTTTGACCCAACGATTTTCGCCCTCTACCCAGAACCTCCTGTGATGCAGGTTTGGCAGGAACTTACGACGGGTTTTATTGTGTGCGTGGGAAACGTTATTTCCAGTTACGGTTTGTTTCCCGGTCACTTGACATACTCTAGCCATAGCCAGTTACCTTGAAATCTTTACATTTGCCTTTCGGGGGCGCGTTTTATACCAGAAACCAGCTTAAATGGGTAGTTTTTTCCGGTTTATAAATTCTGGAAATGGGATGAACTTATTGTTCGCAGCCCCGTCCTACGATCAACTACAATCAGTTCATCGAAACGACTGGCTCAACTGATGCATGCGGTGAAAAGACCGCTGTCCAGCGTAAGTTTATGCTCAGAAACACTGATTCCCGGTTTGGACAGGTGGCAATACTTCTACACTGGTCGATTGCCTTTATCGTTATTGCGGAATTCGGCGTCGGGCTCTACATGACAGGCCTTGAATACTATCACCCTCTCTACAACATCCTACCTCATTATCATGAAAGTGTAGGCGTGGTCCTGGCGGTATTGATTGTAGTAAGACTTTTCTGGTCGGCCTGGAATATCAGACCGGCACCCGGTGCTGGCGTTGGGCAGTGGGAACAACTGGCATCTTTTGTAGTCAAGACCCTGATGTCAACGATTGTGATTGGGGTAATAGTGTTTGGATTCCTTTTGAGTACAGCAGAGGGAGATCCGCTTAAGGTGTTTGACTGGTTTGAACTGCCCGCGCTGGTCCTTCGAGGCAGTCAGGAAGATCTCAGTGTCTTCTGGCACTACTGGCTGGCGTGGACAGTGATCGCACTGGCATCGCTGCATACATTGGGCGCGCTTAAGCACCATCTCATCGATCATGACGAAACTCTAAGACGAATGCTTGGCCTAGGCCCAAGGCCTGAAAATGAATAATCATGGACAACTCATAGGAGCTTTATAATGCACTTCAAGCAAATAACAAAAATGGCCGCTACTGTGCTGGCATTTTCGCTATTGCTGCCGCTGGCGCACGCTAATGAATACGAAATCGATACGAGTGGCAAACACGCCTTTATCCAGTTCAAAGTTTCTCATCTTGGCTACAGTTTTGTGCTGGGAGACTTTCCTGATTTTGAGGGATCTTTTCGCTACGATCCGGATGACCCGTCAGCATCAAGTGCAGAAGTTGAAATAGATACCACCACAGTGGATACCCGCCATGCCGAGCGCAATGTGCATATTCGAGGACGTAATTTTCTGAACGTTAAGAAGCACCCTACCGCAAAATTCATCAGCACCAGCTACGAAGAATCAGGTGGCGGTAACGGTATTCTGAGTGGCGATCTCACCTTGCACGGTGTAACCCGTCCGGTTTCCATCGAACTGACCAGGATTGGAGAAGGCAAAGATCCCTGGGGTGGCTACCGGGCGGGTTTTGAGGGCACCACTACAATCACAATGGCCGATTTTGGTATGGACTATAACCTCGGACCCGCTTCCCGCACCGCAAACATTTACTTTTCAATTGAGGGGATTCGGAAATAGGCCAGACTTCCTGGGTCTCACAGAGACTCCGGATTATTGGTCGAGATAATTGGCAGATTTCTAAGTTCCCTGACCTCGTGGCGCACACTTTTGTCAGGATGGCGGCGCTGCGAGAAAGGGGTTTTTAGATACAGATCGAAGATTGCGGATAGTCTATTTTTCTTCTTCTACGGGAAATTCCGCGATAAACAGAGTTTGATCCTTTATTTCGAAATTCTCCCACATCTGGCCAATCGTATTATTGGTCACGGGGTGAATCAGATCTGGATATATGTCCGCTAATGGCTTAAGGACATAGGCATATTTTTCAATTTCGTCCCGTGGCACGTTGATACCTTGATCACGAAAATTCTGACTGCCGTATAAAACTACGTCGATATCCAGAACCCTGCTATCGAATACCTTGGGTCCGCGAGTTCGGCCGGCCAGATTCTCGATCTGCTTTAATGCCGTGATAATTTCGTGTAGCGGTTCGTCAGTATGTATGCCGACAATCAAATTGAAAAACGCGGGGCCGACAAATCCTACAGAGGAAGTTTCGTATACAGGAGAGATATCGAGTTCTCCATATTTTTTTCGTATCTGATCAATTGCAAATCGAGTATTCTTTTCGCGATCGATGTTGCTGCCCAGACTGAGCACTACATGGGTCATTATTGCGTCCCGCGCTCGATCAGCACTCCTACATCCCCGGCGCCGCGCACGGCGCCGAACTTATTAATCTTTACCCTACACCACTTGATTTCAAATTCGTTAAGCAGAATACCGGCAATTTCCTCAGCCAGTTTTTCAACCAAATGAAAACCTGAATCTTTAACGAATGCTTCCACACGTTTTGATACATCTTTATAACTAAGCGTATCCTCTAGCGCATCACTCGCAGCAGCCTTGCGAATATCAAAGCCCATGTCGAGATCAATGGTTATGGTCTGTTTAATTTTGCGCTCCCAATCCCAAACCCCAATAACGCAATCTACTTTGAGGTCGTGAAGGTAAATGATATCCATGGTATGCTGAATTTAAGGGTAGAAAAATCTGGTGAAATACTAAAGTCTAGTGAGTAAATGCTAAATTTATTATTGCCGCTCTGCGCCTACCTGGTAGGTTCAGTTTCAAGCGCTATTATAGTCAGTAAGTTAATGGGCTTGCCTGACCCGCGTACAAGCGGATCAAACAATCCTGGCGCGACCAATGTGCTTAGACTGGGTGGAAAGAAGGCCGCTGTAATTACACTATTAGGCGATGTGCTAAAGGGTCTTCTACCTGTATTAGTTGCCAAAATGCTGACAGCAAGCAGCTCGACTATTGCGCTGGTTGGTATTTCAGCTTTTTTAGGGCATCTCTACCCGTTGTACTTTGGATTCAAAGGAGGTAAGGGCGTGGCCACCGCTGCTGGCGTGTTTATTGGTATAAGTGGGGTCGTTACACTGATATTGATCGGCATCTGGCTAACGACAGCCTTTGTCTTCAGGTATTCCTCCCTGGCCGCTTTAGTTGCAACGATTTCCGCTCCATTATTAGTATGGTTGCTTGTTCCAGGATTTCCTTTTTTTATTATGGCATGCGTGATTGCCGCTTTTCTATTCTGGCGACATCGTGAAAATATAGCGCGACTTATTCGGGGAGAAGAAAGCAAGATAAAGCTGTCTCGGGACTGATTTATTTTTAACGCATAACCGAAAATCTACTTTAATATTTGCAGTGTGTTTATTGTGGTCAATAGCCCCGTCGATTTTCCCCTTACTGAATATCCTCAATGCTCCATCTTGGTCGCACTTCGAAGCCCTGCTGTTTATTACCGATCTGGCCCCCGAGCATATTGAGACGGACACTGCCCGCATAAGCAATCATGGCGCCGTTATCGGTGCAGAACTCAGGTCTTGGATAATAAACTACTGCGCCCGTTCCTTCGACCTCGTTCTTCAGCTTTGCCCGTAGCCGCATGTTAGCGCCGACCCCCCCTGCGATCACAATTCGTTTACGACCCGTTTGCTTCAGAGCACGAATACACTTGATGCACAGTGTATCCACCACGGCATCTTCAAACGCTCGCGCGATATCCGCAACCGTCTGTTGATCTAGCTCATGCTTTAGAGCGGTGGTGCGCGTATAGGTCTTCAGGCCACTGAAACTAAAATCGAGTCCGGGCCGATTTACCATTGGCCGCGGAAAGTCAAACCGCTTAGGATCACCATTTACCGCAGCCCGAGCGATTTCCGGACCTCCGGGGTAACCGAGTCCAAGCAATTTTGCTGTCTTATCAAATGCCTCTCCGGCGGCGTCATCCAGAGACTGGCCGAGCACTCGGTAGTGCCCGATCCGCTCAACATCCACAAGCATCGAGTGTCCCCCTGAAACCAGTAATGCAACAAAGGGTAATTGCGGCGGGTGCGCCTCAAGCATCGGCGCCAGTAAGTGTCCTTCCATGTGGTGGACGCCGATACTGGGTACTGCCCAGGCTTCGGACAAACCACACGCCACAGATGCACCCACCAGCAACGCTCCTGAGAGTCCGGGACCAGCGGTCCAGGCTACGGCATCAATTTTTGAGTCTTGATTAGCGGGATCGGTAACAATACTGTCTATCAAAGGAAGTAGCGTACGGATGTGGTCCCTTGCCGCGAGTTCTGGTACCACGCCTCCGTACTGCCTGTGCAGATCGACCTGAGACGCAAGGCGATGCAATACCAGCCCAGCTGCAGTGTCATAAATTGCCGCACCGGTATCATCACAGGAAGTTTCTATACCTAGAATTCGCATCGCGCGATTTTACATTAAGACTTGATAAAGGTATTTTTAGGTTATGCGCTTTAGAAAACACAATGTAGAACCATTCCCACCACTGGACGCTGCCAATGAAGATGGTTTGCTTGCTATGGGTGGAGACCTGAGCCCTGAGAGACTGATTCTTGCCTACCGGAGCGGCATCTTTCCATGGTTTAACTACGGTGATCCAATTCTATGGTGGTCACCAGACCCACGTTGCGTGATTTTTCCCGAGGAGTTCTTACCATCGCGCAGTTTGAAGAAATCCATGCGTAATCGTGGATATCGATTCACGCTCGATACTGCTTTTGAGCAGGTGATCAACCGCTGCGCAGGTGTAAGAAAAGGCCAGCCCGGCACCTGGATCACCAAGGACATGAAAAAAGCCTACGTTCAACTTCACTCACTTGGTATCGCCCACAGCGCGGAAATGTGGCAACAAGATGAATTGATCGGCGGTCTCTATGGCGTCGCCCTTGGATCGATATTTTTTGGTGAAAGCATGTTCAGTACAAGAACCGATGCTTCAAAAGTTGCCCTGGCCTTTCTCATCGAAAATTTAGTGGCCTGGCACTTTACTCTGGTTGATTGCCAGGTTTCCTCAGACCATATTCTCAGTTTGGGAGCGGTTGAAATACCTCGCACCGAGTTCATGAAACGTTTAGAATGTGGCCTTTGTGAAAACAACGTCTCATCTAATTGGCCAGCAAACCAGGACACTAGAATCAGTATAAAAACCTGACTGTTTTTCAATGAGCATCCAGTCTGACCCACCCAAGCTGTATCTATCTGCACCGCATCCCTGTCCTTATATCGAGCCAGAGACCGCGTCGACGGTTCTATTGGATCCTAATTACGAAGTCGACAATTCGTTATTCAGCATATTGATCAAAGCCGGATTCCGGCGCAGTGGCGACACTATTTATCGACCTCATTGTCGTAATTGTAATGCCTGTGTATCAGTCCGGATTCCAGCAAGAGAGTTCCGTGCCAGCCGTTCCCAGAAGCGCACCTACAACAGAAACAACGACATCACTACCACACTTGTGCCTGCCACCTTTCAGCAGGAACACTTTGAGCTTTATTGTGATTATCAGCGCTGGCGCCATACCGGCGACATCATGGATCATTCTGATCCAGAACGATACAGAGAATTTATGGTGGAGTCCTCGGTAGATACCGCGTTTATCGAATATCGACTGGCAGGCAAACTCGTGGGGTTATCAGTTTGCGATTTGCCCGAAGACGGTATGTCCGCGGTCTATACTTTCTTTGATCCTATGATGCCGAAACGCAGCCTCGGTACTTACGCCATTCTCAAGCAGCTTGATTATGTTCGTGACATGGAGCTGGACTGGCTCTATCTGGGTTATTGGATTGAAGGGTGTAAAAAAATGTCGTACAAAACTCAATTCAGGCCGATCTTCGGCTTCGTTAAAAAGGAGTGGCGATTGCTCTCACTCTAGGGTGGAAATGCTGGCCTGGGCATCCAAGGCGGTCTGCAGAGCCCGCATCTGACTGACGAACCAATACGGAGCGCCGCTCATCTGCCGCTGCCCTCTGTTTAGTGCAGCGTGAATGGCTTCGAGCCACTCTTCATCTTTGACCGTCGAAGCAATGTCAAAGCTGACACCGATTAATACTCCCGAAGGAGAGGGTGTCGGACCATCTTCCACTAACTCACTCCCTTCAGGTGGCACCAGTAGACTGTTGTCTTCAAGGTACCAGGCGTTATTTTGATAGAAAACCTGCCAGCCTTTTCGCGCGATGGCTTCCGCGGCGCGCTGATCTGCTTGATCACCGCTTATCTGTGCCCAATCCCATAAGCCCTTAGCAACATAAGCGAAGTCTTCCAGAGATACCGTGCCATGAGGATGTCCTTTGGCCAATGCGCGCGTCATGCGCTCGCCGTTCCACATCTTTGTCCTGAGAAAGCTCCCTAAAGAAGAAGCGGTTTGTCTGTAACTTTCATCGTCATACTCGATCACACCCAGGGTGAATGCAGTGAGCGCAAGACCGTTCCAGCCTGCCACTAATTTGTCGTCCACTGGAAGGCTGCGCAGCTTCCGGACCTCCAGCATTTTTCTACGAGCCGAATCGAGTACTTCAAGAAGTTCAGAAGCCGGTTGGCTAGATTTCCTGGCATGCTCAGTAACCGACAACTGCCATCTTGGTAGGTTACCGGCCTCCAACTCATCAGGTCGGTCGAGACCCCATAGATCTGCCACCAATTTATACTCTTGCTCAGTCAGGATCTTTTGAAGTTGTTCCCGCTCCCACAAATAGTGTCCACCTTCAATGCTTTGATCATCTACTGCAGAAAATGATGAAACAAAAGCTTGATCCAACCACATATAGTCCTGCATAAAGTCTAGGGTCCGTCTGGCTATCTGGTGGTAGTCCTGATGGTCTAAGACCTTCGCGGCGCGAATATAAATTGCCGCAAGTGCCGCGTTGTCGTACAGCATCTTTTCGAAATGAGGGATCTCCCACCCCGGGTCCACGGTATATCTGAAAAAACCACCACTAATATGGTCATGCATGCCCTGAGAGGCCATTGCGTCCAAAGTTTGTTCAAGAAAATCCCGCAGCTCAGAATCACCTGTTCGTTCATACTGATCTAACAGAAATTCAAGTTGAATCACGGCGGGAAATTTCGCCTGATCACCAAATCCTCCCTGAAATTTGTCAGCGCCCTCGAGCAGCTTTGCCGGTGCTGAATCAATAATCAGTTGCATTGCTGGCACATCGATGTTGCTCCCGGTTTCAGCAAATACGCTACTGGCTTCACGCGCGACCAATGAGCGTATTTTATCTGGGTCGGTCGCCCAGACCTGCTGCAACCTGCGCAGCACTTCCAGGAACTGCTCCTTAGGTACATAAAGGAGGGCAAATATTGGATGTCCCTCGGGAGTTAGAAATACGTTAAGCGGCCAACCGCCTCGACCGAGTGTTGCGTGTGCGAATTCCATTAGGCGGCTGTCCAGCGCGGGCTCAAGTTCACGATCGACTTTTATAGAAACGAAACTTTGATTCAACACCTCAGCGACCTCAGGATCCTGATAGCTCTCCTGCTGCATGACATGACACCAGTGACAGGCAAAGTAACCTACCGAGACAAATAATAATTTGTCTTCCTGGCGTGCATGTTCGATGGCTTGCCTGTCATACTGCTGCCAGGCAACCGGATCATTTCCATGAAGCGCCACGTAAGGAGCGGGATGATCTAAAAGCGCGTTCCTTAGTTGCGCTGATTGAACCGGCATTGCGAGCGCGAAAATTAGACTGAAAACACACCCCTTCAACATATTTGACAAATAATTCATGATGTTTTTGAAGCAATTAATTGGCCAAAGTTCCCGCTTAAATCCTGAAAGACGGGTCAATATTGCTACAATATATCAATGCGATGTTCTGTGCAGATGACGGCATTTTCTTACGCCCGTAAACTCATGAAAACCCTCGCACTAATCTTGGCCCTGTTCTGCATAAGCTACAATACTTTTGCGACCACCCTTGAGTTCCCTATAGGTTTCAGCACGAAGTATCTAACAAGATTACTTAAAGAGACAGTATTCAAGGATAGTGAAGCGTTATCAATATGGGGTGACGAGTCGGGGTGCAATGATCTTGTACTCTTAAATCCAGTGGTAATCATCGAAGACAACAAGCCTTATGTGCTTGCAGACGTCAAAGCACTGACGGGTTGGGTAATCGGTGAACGCTGTATTACATTGATCGACTGGCAGGGAAAGGTCAAAGCTTTACAACGTGCTGATGTCATTGATTCAAGGGGGTTGATTTCATTTTCAACTTTAGATACCGAGCTTTTGGACAGTCAAGGAAATCGCGCCCTGGTGAGCAACACAATCTGGAATCTGGCCAAAGAGAATGTCCATATCCCGCTCGATAAATTATCGATCGACCTGATTGCGGCAGTAGATGAAATTAGAGAACTGCTTCCATTATTTCTTGCGAACGGCGTCTTGGGCAGCACGAAAAAAGTGGTGAACAGCTTGCATATAGAGAGGTTATCTGTAGAACCACAACAAGTATCAGCCATGGTCAGTTTTGATATTGACACAGTGCGACGGGAAGTCAAACCACTGCCCCAGAAACAGCTCTCGACAATTGAACTTGAACAGTTTGAGGAAACCTGGGAGAGATGGGATGCCTTTCTTGGTTTTATTATTAAGATAGCGGGACGTAATACCCTGACTAGTGACCAGGTAAATCTTTTACTCGAAACCTTAATCGATACTCGATATCTGCTCGTCGATGTTCTCACCAGTCGAGACTCATCGAACGCAGATCCGATACGCGAAAACTTTATCCAGGTGTGGCAACAGCTGGCACCCGTCTTTCGCAAGGTTTCGACGGATGTGAAGGGTCGTGAGTCTTTGTATTTTCTCAGTTTTATCGCCGCGGCAGACGCTCTCGAAGCGCTTGACAAGATTGGTCCTGTGACAGGTTGGGATATTACCGTTGATGGACTGCGTCGACTTGCGCGTCTATTGATAGACGATCCTGGCATTGATCCGCTTAAAATTGACCAAAAGGCCGACCCTGAACTTCGGCAGATTTTTAACTTTGGTCCAGCGCTGGAATTACCGCCGGCGCAGGGAATACCTACTCGAGATGAACCGCTGATCAATTGGCTTAATATGATATCACCCACGGTGCTGGCGAACATAGAGTCCGATCAAGACATAGTAGATCTAGATAAAACAGTTCCAAACCGAGACAACATTGACCGTTACCTGTTTCGGGTTAAGGAGCTGCTTAGAAATACCAGTTATGGCACCCTGATGGTCAATCCACTGCAGCGCCAATATCATCGGCTGTTTCATCACATGATATTCACTACCGCGTGGCAGGAAACCTGTTGGCGTCAATACAAGCTTCGCAGGGGAAGACTGCGACCAGTGACTTCAAGTGCCGGTGCGCTCGGTATGATGCAGATCATGCCAATCGTCTGGCGCGGATTTTATGATTCAGATTCGCTGGGAAACAGCATCGAATACAACGCCGCTGCCGGCGGCGAGATCCTGCACAGGTATTTGGTGCGTTATGCGATCAGAAAAGGTGAGCACAAACGAAAAGGCGGGCTGGATAATCTCGCTCGTGCTACCTATGCGGCATACAACGGCGGCCCCCGGCATCTGAATCGTTATCGAAAAGCTGACACGTCTGACTCGCTGAAAAAAATAGATGCTGCTTTTTGGGATAAATTCGTGAAAATCAGAGAGGGCAATACGTTAGCGGTCAAGCAGTGCTATCCCTACGAGTGACTTAAATCCGGTTCTGCGGCGTCCCCCGCAAGAATCATTTCCTCTATCTCTTTTGCATCATAACCTGCTTCAGCAAGTATCTGTCGTGTGTGCTGACCGAGCAAAGGTGCAGGGGATTGCACGCCACCTGGAGTCCGCGAAAATTTGACCGGCATTCCAATGGTCTTTACCTCTCCTGCCATGGGGTGGGTGGTGGTTACAATCATCTCTCGCGCAATGGTCTGGGGATCCCGATGCATCTCGCTAATGGAAAGAATCGGGCCGGCTGGCACGCCTCCTTGATCAAGCAGGTCAAACCACTCTGCGGTAGTGCGCATCCTAAATATTATATTTAACTCTTCAACCAGCGCTTCACGATTATTCATCCTCAGATCATTAGACATAAAGCGTGGATCTCGTTTCAGTTCCGGCTTTCCGATCAAGTCAGTCAGCCTTTCCCAGTTGGCCTGATTAGCGGCGCCGACGTTGATCCAGCCATCTTTTGTCTGAAAGGCCTGGTAAGGGGCATTGAGAGGGTGCGCGGAACCCATTGCAGTTGGTGCTTCCCCTGTTGCCATGGCAATAGCTGACTGCCAGTAGGTTTGCGAAATTCCAGCTTCATATAGTGATGTATCGACCTTCTGTCCAAGTCCTGTTTGCAGCTTATGAGCGTATGCAGCCGCAACCCCCATTGCACCGAGGATACCTGCAGTAATATCAGTTACTGGCGCACCTGATTTCACAGGGGGTCGACCCGGGGCCTCCCCGGTTATTGACATCAGTCCAGACATACCCTGAGCAATCAGGTCAAATCCGGCGCGGTCTGCATAAGGTCCAGTGCGGCCAAATCCTGAGATCTCACAGTATATGAGCCCCTTGTTGAATTTCTTTAACCGCTCGTAGCCAAGATCCAGGCTCTCCATTGTGCCTTGACGGTAGTTTTCGATTAGCACGTCTGCGTCCTTGAGCAGGCGCAATAGTGCTCGCTTACCTTTTTCACTTTTTAAATTCAGCACAACTCCGCGCTTATTCCGGTTCATCATCATAAACGCCGCGCTCTCTCCCCCTATGCTTGGTGGCACCATACGGCGAGTATCATCGCCCTCCGCTTTCTCTACCTTTATCACTTCAGCCCCCATATCCGCCAGCATCCTCCCTGTCACTGGACCAGCCATTATGTGCGCCAGTTCGATTACGCGGCATCCCTTAAGCGGGCCGCTCACCTTATTCCCCTTTCCAGTCCGGCTTACGCTTGTCAAGAAAAGCTTCGAGGCCATGCTTGAAATCTTCGCTTTGATAACACATCAACAGCATGTCATGGTCTTCGATGCTCTGCTTCAACAAACGATGCTGCAGAATCTTTGTTGCGCGCAGTGTCAGCGGCGCCTGGCCTGCGAGTTTTTGCGCCAATTTCATGGCACGTTCAAACAGTGCTTCCGCGCTGTCGAGTACTTCCGAAACAATACCGATCCGACTGGCTTCATCGGCTTCCACCAGGCGACTGGTAAAAATCATCTCCCTCACTCGGCCTGCGCCGGCCAGCACATTCAATCGAGCTAAGGATTGTGCGGATAAGGTGTTGCCAAGGGTTCGAGCAATCGGAAATCCGAACTTGAGGCTGGCGGCACAAATTCGCAGATCACATACCGAGGCTATCATGGCGCCACCACCTGTACAGGCTCCCGAAATAGCGGCAATTGTAGGTACTGGACTGGTTTCGATCTGTTCCAGCACCCAATCAATCTGCTGCTCGTAGCTGATGGCATCCTCCGCAGTCTTAAACCCGCGGAACTGACGGATATCTGTGCCTGCAGCAAATGCTTTTTCTCCTGCACCGCGAACAATGATGGCTTTGACCCCGTCAGATGGCGAAGCACAAAATTCCGCTAATCCCGCATACATATCAAAAGTCAGCGCGTTTCGTGCTTGCGGACGGTTGAGCGTGACGATCACAACTTCGCCATCACGCTCAAGCAACAGATCCTGATTGTCGGACATCAATAAATGATCACATTAGGTTGTTTGGATCTAAAAATTCACCACAGCGATCTGATCGCACGGTCAATTCTCTTAGACTAGTTGTTAGTTTACGACTGGCAACATAAGGACAATGCACATGAAAGTGGAAACTGAAAATCGTTCCGCGTTCAACTATAATTTTACAATGTCGAATTATACTAACATCCCCAAGTCCTTCAGGACATGGGCAAGCAACAAATCAATACAATCTGTGTATTTTTATAATGAGCTTTCACTATGGAGTCACAGGAAGTCAAATAGGCTTCATATCTGAAGTCGGCGGTCAAGACACGACATAATTTTCCGATGGCATCTACAACCTCATCTAGCTCTGTCCGAGTTAACTTCGGTCAGACATCTCAGAAACCTGTTTTCAGTCGGCTGATCGCCAATATTGAGGGTGAGGTCTTGAGCAGTGATTTCGATCGCGGTCGTTACGCTACCGATGCCTCGATCTACCAGATGATGCCATTAGGTGTGGTGGTTCCAAAATCCAGTGAGGATATATCCCGCACATTGGAGTTTGCCCGTGCCGAGAGCATACCGGTGTTGCCACGGGGGGGTGGCACTTCGCAATGTGGACAGACGGTTAACACCGCGCTGGTCATCGACAACAGCAAATATCTCAATCAAATTCTTGAACTGGATGCTGAAGGTCGGCGCTGTGTGGTGCAACCCGGCATTGTCCTGGATCAACTTAACCAGCAACTTAAGCCTTATGGGCTCTGGTATCCGGTGGACGTATCCACAGGCTCGCGAGCCACTATCGGAGGCATGACCGCAAACAACTCATGTGGCAGCCGTTCCATTCGATATGGGCTGATGCGCGATAACGTGATTTCGATTGACAGCATTCTAGCCAATGGAGACAGGTTACATATGGGTCCGCTCTCTACAATCGAGAGTGAAAAAGCCGAATTGGTAAAGCAACTGCTATTAATCGGTGAGCAGGAACAGGAAGAGCTCCGAGCACGTTTTCCAGCAGTAATGCGTCGGGTCGGAGGTTACAACATTGATGCACTGACTCCTGAACAGGAAGTTATCAACCTTGCACATCTGCTGGTGGGTTCTGAAGGCACGTTGGCTATATCTGAGTCAATTGAACTCAAATTGTCACCACTGCCAGAACATAAGCTACTCGGTGTATGCCACTTTCCCAGCTTCTACGAAGCGATGGATGCGGCCCAGCATCTGGTCGAGCTTGGGCCCACCGCGGTCGAGTTGATTGATCGCACCATGCTCGACCTTTCGATGAATATTCCGATGTATCGATCAGTCGTCGAAAAGTTCGTACGCGGGCAGCCTGAGGCGCTGCTTTTAGTCGAATTTGCAGAATCCGACTCGCAAGAAAACCTGCGTCGATTGAAAGGCCTGGAACACAGAATGAGTGAGCTGGGTTTTAATTGGGAGAACGAATCGAAGAAAAGGGGCGGTGTGGTACAAGCCATCGACCCGACCTTCCAGGCCGCAATATTTGAAGTTCGGAAGTCCGGGCTTAACATCATGATGTCGATGAAGGAAGCCAGGAAGCCGATCTCCTTCGTGGAAGACTGCGCGGTCGAACTGAAAGATCTTGCCGAATATACCGACAGACTGACTCGTATTTTCGAAAAGCATAATACTATGGGCACGTGGTATGCCCATGCGTCGGTCGGCTGCCTCCATGTTCGACCGGTACTCAACATGCGTCTAGACCAGGATGTCAAGGCGATGCGCGCCATCGCCGAAGAAGCTTTTGATATGGTGCTTGAGTATAAAGGCTCCCATTCCGGAGAACATGGCGATGGCCTGGTACGCTCGGAGTTTCATCAGAAGATGTTTGGCAAGAAAATTGTAGACAGTTTTGCCAAAGTTAAAAAACTGTTTGATCCCGACAGCATACTTAATCCTGGAAAGATAGTTGATCCGCCGCGTATGGATGATCGCAACCTGTTTCGCTACTCACCTGAGTACAAAGTCGAGAGCATGGATACGGAACTGGACTGGTCGCAGTGGCCAGGCCAGGGTAATGGGTTTCAGGGAGCTGTGGAGATGTGTAATAACAATGGGGCATGCCGCAAACTTTCTGGAGGTTCGATGTGTCCATCCTATCGAGTGACACGCAATGAAATAGACTCTGTTCGCGGACGCGCCAACTCACTTCGGCTTGCGATATCTGGGCAATTGGGTCCAGACGCGTTTTATTCAGACGACATGGTAGAAACCATGAAGCTTTGTGTGGGGTGCAAGTCCTGCAAACGGGAATGCCCGACCGGTGTCGACATGGCGCGCATGAAAATTGAAGTTGACGCTGCACGATATCTGCACCACGGACACAATCTGCATCAAAGGCTGGTTGCAAATCTACCCGCATACGCGCCTCTATTTGCGCGTGCCCCTTGGCTTGCCAATTTGAGAAACCAACTACCGGGAATGTCCGCTTTGCTCGAAGCTGTGACTGGTTTTTCAAAACAGCGCCAACTTCCGGAGTGGCGTAAAGATTATTATCAACACGCTGAAACCGGACCCGAAAAAGGTAAACAGGTAATACTGTTTGCCGACACCTTCAACACCTGGTTTGAACCGGAAAACCTAAAGGCCGCGACCAGAGTACTTGCCGCGGCAGGCTATCGCGTGATCTCTCCCCAACCTCAAAACCCAAATCGACCACTTTGCTGCGGCAGGACCTGGCTAACTTCCGGTATGGTTGATCGTGCCAGAAGAGAAATGTCGCGACTGGTTGATACGCTGCACGATTACGCGCAACAGGGCGTTCCCATTATTGGGCTCGAACCTAGCTGCACTTTAGGGCTGCGTGATGAACTACCGTTATTACTAAAAAACAAGCGAGCGATAGTTGTGGCAGAACAAGTCGTGCTGTTCGAAGAGTTCATTGCTGAACACGCAACTTCCCTCGAGCTTCAGCCATTAACACAAAAAGCGCTGCTTCACGGTCACTGTCACCAGAAGGCATATCAACAGATGAGCCACGTCGAAAAAGCGCTTGGGATGATACCGGGATTGCAGGTCGAAGCCATTGAGTCTTCCTGCTGTGGCATGGCGGGCGCATTCGGATATGCCAGAGAAACTTACGAAGTATCGCGTAAAATGGGAGAAGCCAGCCTTCTGCCTAAAGTCAGAGCGGCCGAACCTTCGACATTAATCGTTGCCGACGGCACTTCATGCCGCCAGCAAATTGAGTCAGATACCGATCGCCAGGCCCTGCATGTTGCGTGTGTGCTCGAGATGGCATTAAGCTAAATAGACAATAGTCTAGAATCATCCTGCTACCAGCTTTACTGCAGATGAAATTCCTTGGCCGACTTTTGACCCAGTTCAAGTACAGTGTCTATTAATCCCTCTATATGGATTGAACGAGTAGCGTGATTGACTATGCACACTCTTAAAACGGGTCGACCTTGCAGGCGTGTCGCAGACATTAAAAACTGACCTTGTTTTTCAATCTCTTCTCGTATCCTCTCATTCACCAGGTCAATTTGCACCGCGCTTAAGAATTTATCGATAAATCTGAAGGTTACGATTGACAGCTGCGGCGATGCGACTATTTCCAGGTTATCATCATAATCGACAAGCTCTGCAAGATACCGGGCACACTCCACATTGTGGAAAATATTTCGACCCATGGCTTCGGCTCCATAATGGCAAAACGCCATAAAAGCTGGCAATGCACGAAACCTTCGCGACAGTTCTGGGCCGAGGTGAAAGAACATATGTTGCTCTGGAGGCCCATCAGGCGGGAAGAGAATGTAGTCGGAAGATTCATAGAAGAATTCCCTTGCCGCAGAAGGGTTTCGGTAAAGTAAAACACTGCTGTCGATCGCATTGAAAAACCATTTGTGCAGGTCCATCGAAATTGAATCCGCACGGTCGATTCCGTTGAACAGGTGACGAAGCTCGGGACACAGTAGTGCACCACCTCCGTAAGCGGCATCAACGTGCAGCCAGGTTGAATGTGCCGAACACAGATCGGCAATATCAGCGAGCGGATCTACTGCGCCGGTTGTGGTAGAGCCCGCGTTAGCCACTACGCATAACACTGTGTGATCATATTGAAACTGTTCTTCGAGCCGATCCATTCGAACTCGATTACAGTCGTCTGTTTCAACAGAAATCACATTATCGGTTCCGACGCCGAGCATTGCTGCCGCACGTTGAATGGAGAAGTGGGTGGCGGTCGAACAAAGAATGACAGGCCGTTTTCCGTCGCATGCCTGTGCAAGACCAACCCGCCGAATATCACTTCCAACACAGCTGGCAATCGCTACGGAAAGTGCGGTCAGATTGGCGATGGATCCACCACTCAGAAAAACACCATCAGCCTGTTCAGGATAGCCTGCGTACTCACATAGCCACTTTATAACGGTCTGTTCGATTGTGGCAGCAGCCGGTGCACCAGGATAGCCGACCACGTTCTGGTTGAGCGCCGCCACTAAGGCATGGCTAAACGGATCAACGGGTAGCCCCCCGGAAGCGACGTATCCAAAAAATCCAGGATGGGTGGTTCGCCGGCAATGGTTTGATAACAGATTGTTGAGTCTTTCCAGCACCTCTTTTATAGGCGCACCTGCTGCGGGCAGTTTATCGGGTAGCATAGCCGCGAGGTCTTTAGCTCGGGAGGCGATAACGATTGGATCGTTGGTTCGGTTTCGAAGCACCTCATCGATAATCTCTGTGAAGTTAAATTCCGGAAGCACACTGAGATCAAATTCGGCCTCCATCACAGGGCTCTCTGGTTTTTTCATGTATCTTTGTAGTGGACTGGTTTTCTTTAATTACGATCAGTTGACTTCGCAAACGGTCGGCTCAAATCAATATAGCTAAAGTTTTCAGTGTTTATCGACTTGCGACAGCCGTCATTGAGCCTCAATGCATGGATAACTAAAACGTATACATTTTGCCTTCGGCACAGAATTGGTGGATTCTATTTTATGTTTTCTTCAGGACCATACGGGTGAGTATTGCACTGGTAAGTGGTTTTTCAAACCGCAAGATCGACCCGACGCGCAGACGTGCTGGATTTTTAAAAGCAGACGGCTCTCCCGCGGACAATGACCGTGTAGGGATCGGCCCTACCAACCTGGCTTTTAAAGAATGGCAATCACAGGGTCTTGAATGCCCTGATCTGGCCGCGACGCGGGAGTTTCGTCTGGAGCGAATCAAATCGGAACTGGTTAAAAGAGATCTGGCGGGCGTGCTGCTATTCGACCCCCTCAACATTCGGTTACCGTAACGGATAGCACCAACATGCAGATGCGGATCAACCACAATCACGCCAGGGCATGTTTTGTTGCGGCCAACGGATAGTTGATTCTAAGGGACTTTCATAACAGTCAGCATCTTTCCGCGCACCTGCCGTTAGTCAAGGAAGTGCGCAGCGGAGCATCGTTTTTCTATTACGAATCGGCAGTGATCGAAGATTAGATTGCGTGTTTGCCGTAACGCCATAGAAAATTGAGCACTCACTGCTGAGCAGGCATTCGCGGATTTGTTCAGAAACCGACCGCTAGCAAATAACAAGGTTACTGGTGAATCAACCACATAACACGGTCGCACGAAACCAAATAGAAGTTCAGTCTTGTTTTAGTGGAGACACTGGATTGTCGCAGAATGAAGAGACATTCGAGAGAATAGTATTAGCTGGATTTCTGTTTGCGCGGGTATGCTGTTAGAAGTTTCCACTCTGATAATCGATGAACGTCTGGCGTAGCTCAGCCTCGGTGTTCATAACAAAAGGACCGCCGCGTGCCACCGGCTCGTTCAAAGGTTTCCCCGCGACCAGTAAGAACCGGCTTTCCTGATTACCACTCTGCAACGTGACTGTATCGCCTTTGCCGAGCACCGCCAGTTGATCGCGGCCCAAGTTAAGCTGATTTCCCTCATCATCTTCGAGCACTATCTGGCCGTTAATAACGTAGACAAACGCATTGTGATCTGTAGTCAGGTTTTCGTTAAATTCGGTGCCTGGTTGCAGCGTTACGTCGAGATAAACCGGGTCGGTAAGCGGTTGACTGACCGGGCCAGTGGTACCTCGCGAGGTCACGCCACTGATTACCTTAACCGTGGTGCCGTCCCTGGATTCGGTTGGAATATTTGCGGCGTCATGCTCCTGGTATGCGGGCCGGTCCATCTTGTGTGCGCCTGGCAGGTTTATCCAGAGTTGAAAGCCTTCCAGCAGACCATCCTGTTGTTCAGGCATCTCGGAATGCACAATACCCCTGCCGGCCGTCATCCACTGTATGCCGCCAGGTTCGATGACACCTTCGTTGCCGGCGTTATCCTTGTGGCGCATTCGCCCGTTGAGCAAATAGGTTACGGTTTCAAAACCTCGATGCGGATGCGCAGGAAAGCCCGCGATATAATCTGTCGGGTCATCCGAGCGGAACGCGTCGAGCAACAAGAACGGGTCGAGATCCATTAGTGCGGGTTGTCCAATAACGCGCACCAGATCCACACCGGCACCGTCGGTTGTTGCTTGCCCGATAACGACTTGTTGCACTTTACGCGTGTCCATTGGCTTGCTCCTAGGCCGCAATGGCCTGATATTGTTGTTCGATTTTTGACATCGCCCTGGTAAAGCTTGCCTCGGCATCGATGTTCATCTGGTCTGCCCCAACGATATTGATATCTTCGATACCGATAAAACCAAAGACCTGCTTCAGGTAACCGCTGACAAAGTCTACCGGGCTATCCAGTAACACACCACCCGTCGTAATAATGATATCTGCGCGCTTGCCCTTGAGCAGCCCCTCGGGGCCATTGTTGCTGTAGCGAAAGGTTACACCGGCGCGGCAAATCAGGTCGATCCAGGCTTTCAGTGTTGCCGGAACGCCGAAGTTGTACATTGGTGTGGTCAACACGATATGGTCAGCCCATTTGAGCTCATCGACGAGCCGATCCGAAAAAGCCAACCGCGCAGATTGCGCGGGTTCACGATCGTAGAGCGCGGTAAAGTTGGCCGCGATCCAGTTAGCATCGATGAATGACAGTTCCCGGTTCAGATCACGTGTCCGCGTTTCCACTAACGGATCAATCTGTTTCAGCTGGTCTAGCAAGTAGTCGCCAAGTTTTTTGCTGCTCGAATCAGCGTGATTGGCACTGGCGTCGAGTCGCAGAATACGTTTTGTATTACGCATGATTAAGCCTCCTGTAATTTTAAAGCTGGATTGAAGGCCCAGTTCCCCGGTCCCTGCACAACCAGCATGAGCAATCCACCGGCAAGACCGATATTTTTCATGAATAAAATCATCTGCATCTGCTGGCTGGAGTCGCTATGAAAAATTACTGCGGCCAGCAAAGTAAAACCGGCCAGTAATAAAGCGGCGATCCTGGTCTGGAAACCGATCAAGATTGTGATCCCACCGAGGATCTCAAGCGCGATGACGGCTGGCAGCAGTAGGCCGGGTAGCCCCATCGATTCCATGTAAGCCTGGGTTCCCGCATAACCAGCGCCGATCTTGCTGAATCCTGCCGTGATGAATACCACCGCAAGCATCGCCCGGGCGCCGAGCATTGAAATGTTAGTTAAGGATTTCGACATCGGTTTAGTTACCTTAGGTGATTGTTATGGTTATTATTATTGTTTTAAAATATAGATAAATATCATTTTTTAAAATTTATTGTTGCATATATGAGAACAATATGAATCGCTTTGAAGAGCTTGAAGCGTTTGTTGCAGTGGTTGATTTTCGGGGCTTCAGCAATGCGAGTGAAAAGCTTGGCTTCGCGAAGTCGATGGTGAGCCGACGTGTCAGCGAACTCGAACAGCGTCTCGGGGTGCAATTGTTGCAGCGCACTACCAGGCGCCAGTCATTGACCGAAGCAGGTAGAGAGTTTTATCAGCGTGCAACGCAAATTCTGGCCGATCTGCATGAAGCGGAACAATTTGTCGTTGATTCCCAGTGCGAAGTATCCGGCAAGATACGGCTCGCGCTGCCGCTCGGCTTCGGCGTCGGTCAATTGGCGGAACCGATCGGCAATTTCCTGGCTGAACACCGTGATATCAGGATCGATATAGATCTCAACGACCGCCAGGTTGACCTGATTGAGGAGAATATCGATCTGGCGATTCGGGTTGGCGACCTGCAGGACTCGGGCTTCATAGCGCGTAAACTTGCTAGTGTGCATGTTGCCGTTTGCGCAAGCCCGGATTACCTCAAAAAGTATGGGGAACCTCGCCATCCAGCAGAACTTGCACAACACGAAGTGCTCGTTTATAGCAATATTGCGGTGGGTCGCCAATGGTTTTACCATGAAGATGGTAAGCGGGTAAGCCCACGGATGAAACACCGGCTCAGCGCAAACAATGGCGAGTTTCTGGCTAAGGTCGCCAGCTGCGGCCATGCGATTGTGAGTGGTCCTGTAGCGTTTCTGGGGGATTATATCGAAGCTGGTGACCTGGTCGCTATTTTGACAGAGTATCCACGTCCGGAAGTCGGTATGTACGCGGTTTATCCTCCTGGTCGCCTGGTCTCAAGACGGGTCAAGGTTCTTAGTAATGCACTCTATGCACATTTTCGTGAGCGCAACATATAGCTAACTTGAAGTCCGGTTCAAGACCGCTTAGGGCCCCATGCAAAATAAGAGTGCTACGCGGACAACTGCAACAGAGGCGCAAGCAACAGGCTCAAAATGATGATTGCCTAACGCGCTGAGAATCTCTAGTTGGGCAAGTTGTTCAGCCCTTAAAAAGTGGGCACGATTATAGTCCACCGTTGAAAAAAAAATTAATCTGGGAAAGTTAACCTCTAGAAAATTAACCAAAAAGCGCGGAAATGTTCCACAGGACCACCAGAGATAACATTTGACCAGAAGGTAAAGTTACGGCACTAAACTTCTATCCACAAACGCTCGGGT
>JAHEGU010000149.1 GCA_024644945.1 Gammaproteobacteria bacterium
GCATGATTGCTGTTATGGCGACTTTGTGAAGTTTTCCGGCATTGATCATCGACTGGTATTTTTCTTTGAGTTGAAAGTTTTGGCGCACGGCGACAAGTGCCGGCATGTACAAAGCCTGCCGCAACGTTCTTCTGCCGCCCTGGATACAGCTCTTGCCACGCCATTTGCCTGACTGACGGGCGATGGGGGCGAGACCTGCAAGCGAGGCGGTTTGACGCTTGTCCATGGTGCCCAGTTCGGGCATTTCAGCAAGCATGGTCATGGCGGCGACGTCGCCAATACCCTTGATGGAGCTAATAATGTCGAAACGGGTTTTGAGGTCTTCATCGGTTTGGACGAGCTTGCGGCATTGTGCATCGATAGCTGAGATGTCGGTATCGATCTGCTTGAGACGGCGTTTTGCCTGAGCCTTCAGCAAAGCTGACATCAGGCTGTGTTGCCGGTTCCTGGCTACTGTCCTGTCTTTTACCAGGGCACGCCGGGCTGTGACCAGTTCTGCAAGGACATCAAGAGTTTGGCTCCTGATTGTGGTCGCTGCAGGATCCAGCACGGCGCCGAGGCGGGCGAGCATCATGGCATCGACCCGGTCGGTCTTGGCCAGGGTTCCAGTCGCTTCTGCAAACCGGCGGGCCCGGCGCGGATTGATCTTTACATAGCTGATACCGGCCTCAGCCAAACACCGCTCCAGTTTACGGTGATAAGCGCCCGTCGGCTCAAACACGACGTGTTCAGGCGCATCTGCCAGCAACCATTTGATCAGTGCCTTGTGGCCTGCCTTGCTGTTGGCACGCCTGATGCCGGCCCCATCGGGCAGGCGGTGAATGTCGAGATGGTCTTTCGATACATCAATACCAATGCTAATATGGTTCATCTTTTCCGTGTCCTATGCTTGTCATTCGGGCCACATGTCCCGGGTATCCGTTCAGGCCTCATGGAAAAGACAGGGGTGATCATACTCTAGCCCGGCCCATAAAACGGCCTGCAAGATCGCGATCCGTCCCCTGCCGCTGCCAGGCGAGCAGTATCTCGCCAGCAGCGGTTCCATTCTGCACCGAACAGCCGTAAAATCATAAGACAAGTCAAGACTCATAAATTGAGCCAGAAGATTACGGTTGCTGCGATTATTATAGCTGTGAAGAAGGTATCGGCGCATCGATCATCGCGTGTTAGGGAAACAACTTTCGCGCTATCTACTGCAGTTTCCACTTGGAACCTTTGGCCAGAAAGTAGATTGTACCGGAGCCGGGCCATTTAGGTCCGGATCGGTAGAGTTTGCTCCAAAAGGCATTCTTTTTACGGATGGCGAGGCACAACTGAGTATCGTCGCGATGACGTCAATCTCAGTCGATTGGACGCCCTTCGCTATCGCCCACAGAGACAGTGGTAGCATCCGGATCGTCCGTTTGGATGGAGCTGTGATGAACTGCAGATAACCTATATGTTTTGCTCAAAGTAAAGGACACTAGCATAATGTCTGCTAACCAATCCATGCTTGCTGTGACAACCGGAGAAGATAATGCGTAACTCATACATGTCTGTTGGCTGCAAATTACTCTTCGCAGTTGCCATAGTGCTTACGGCTACCTCAGGTTTGACCAGTGCTGAGCCGGCAACCTTTGGAACGTGTAACACCAACACGACCGCGCTGGAGACTGTCGAGGTCGAGCTGGATGGGGTCCTGAAGAAAATTCTTGAATCAAAGTTGGGCTCCGCGCCCGGCGCCGTGCTGTCGGTGCGTGGGTCTGGATGGCGGTATGTAAAGTCGATCGGTGTTGCCGATCCAGATACGGGCAAATTGATCAACTGCAACATGCCGTTTCAGATCGGTAGCAACACCAAGATGATGACTGCGGTGGTGCTGCTCCAGCTGCATGAAGAGGGCGTGTTGTCTGTAGATGATCCCCTTTCGGCCCATCTGCCCGAAATTGCGGCGAAGCTGCCAAACGGCGAGCAAATGACATTGCGCCAACTCGCCCAGCATACGTCCGGTGTGTTTAGTTACACCGACGATACCGCAGATGGAACGCCAGGACTCATGGAAGCCGGGACATCGGATCCTGAAGCGTTGCGCCGTAAAATCGGCCCGCAGGAAATGATCGATTTCGTGATCGAACACGGGGTGCCGGGGTTCGCACCGGGAGCCGAAGGTAAATGGAGCTACAGCAACACCGGGTACACGCTGCTTGGCATGGTTATCGAGAAAGTCGAGCAAAGGCCACTAGGTAAATCTTTCGAGAAGCGGATATTCAACCCACTCAGCATGGATCAGACCTACATGTGGAATGGCATCCCTCGACCTGCGTTCGGTTTGCCCAGGTCCTATTTGGCGGCTCCTTTTGATTTTGAAACCACAAAGTGGAACATGTCGCAGGGTTGGGCTGCCGGTGCCGTGGTTTCGACCGTGGATGACATGCATATCTTCATAGAGGCACTTGTCGCGGGCGATCTGTTCCGCTCGCCTCAGACGTTGTTAATGATGCAGAAAACTGTCCGCACGACTAATCCGGCCCTGCTGGGTTACGGTCTCGGACTGGCATTGAAAGGTAAGGACCTTTGGGGACATGGTGGCCAGACCCTTGGCTTCGAATCCGATGTGGCGGCGTTTCAGGGTAGAGGCATGTCGATGGTCGCTTGGGGAACATCCTCGAGCAATATTCTGGCATTAGGAGCGACAGTTATCTCTGGCGCATTGAGAAAGGTCGGTGCGCTGTCCGA
>JAHEGU010000042.1 GCA_024644945.1 Gammaproteobacteria bacterium
GCCACGAACCGACAGCGACAAAGTAAATCAAACAGGAGACATACAGACACTCATAAACAGTCGCGCAAGGCGCATGCCTTAAGCGTGTATAACAAGCTTACCTGGGATGATGTTCGGATCCCCATTTTCTGGCCGGTTTTCGGGTACGCGACCAAAACCTGGAGGCAATGTGAGATGACAGAGCGCCATAGTGGAACCGTAAAATGGTTCGACAACCGTAAAGGGTACGGTTTTATACAGCGCGACAATGTGGGTGATGACGTATTCGTGCACTTTCGTGAAATTCGTGGCGAAGGCTTCAAAACCCTGCTGGAAGGCCAACGTGTAGAGTTTGGTCTTATTGAGCGAGACAGAGGATTCGCAGCAGAAGACGTCGTACCCCTTGAATAATCGGATAGTGGTTAGCGCAAGCAGCGATTATTCGCCAGTCAGGAATTTTCCCGGACGAATATGACTCAACTAAACTCCAAAGAAAGCGGTCTGCGCGCCGCGCGCCGCTTGTCAGGGGAGGCTATGCAAGGGTCGAGAAGACTTTGGCCGCGGCATCGATGGTGGCAGCAATATCCACCTGATCATGCGCGGATGAAGTGAACCCGGCTTCAAATGCAGAAGGAGCCATATAGATACCCTGCTCCAACATACCGTGGAAAAACCGGTTAAATTTATTACCATCGCAGGCGCTGACATCGGCGAAGCTGCAGACTTCTGAATGATCGGTAAAGAACAGGCCAAACATAGGGCCGACCTGGTTGGCGGCCATAGCCACACCATTTTCCCTGGCCGCTTGCAGTATTCCCTGCACCAGACTAACGGTATTTTGTTCAAGTCGATCATAGAAGCCTTCGGCCTCAGTGCCTCTAAGCGTAGCCAGGCCCGCCGCCATCGCTACCGGATTACCCGATAGGGTGCCAGCCTGATACACGCCGCCCTCCGGGGCAAGGTGATTCATGATTTCGGCACGGGCGCCGAAAGCTCCCACCGGCATTCCGCCTCCAATGATTTTGCCGAGTGCGGTGATATCTCCGACCACCCCGAAGCGCCCCTGCGCGCCCTGATAACCGACACGGAAGCCCGTCATGACCTCATCCATTATCAGCAAACTACCATGGCTATCGCAAATTTCACGCAGCCCTTGGAGAAAACCCTCCTGTGGAGGAACGCAGTTCATATTTCCAGCCACTGGTTCCAGGATAATAGCTGCGACCTGATCACCCACCTGCTCAAAAATTGCGGTGACAGAATCCAAATCGTTGTAGTGCGCCGTGAGCGTATCCTTGACAGTATCAGCGGGCACACCGGGAGAAGTCGGCACTCCAAAGGTCAACGCGCCAGACCCTGCCTTTACTAACAAACTGTCTGCATGACCATGATAACAACCCTCGAACTTGACGATCTTGTCCCGCCCGGTAAACCCTCGAGCAAGCCGGATCGCACTCATTGTCGCTTCAGTTCCAGAGTTCACCATTCGGACCTTTTCTATCCATGGTAGTCGCTGACACACCAGCTCAGCCATCTCTGTCTCGATTATCGTTGGTGCACCGAAACTCAACCCGTCACTGGCTTTGTCTTGAACCGCGGCAACCACATCCGGATGGGCATGTCCGAGAATCATCGGACCCCATGATCCCACATAATCGATATATTCCCGGCCATTCTCGCCATAGACTTTGCTGCCTTCAGCCCGCCTGATAAATACTGGATCTCCGCCTACCGATCTGAATGCCCTTACCGGAGAATTGACCCCGCCCGGGATGACCTGATTGGCCTGTTGGAAAAGTTCTTTATCACTCATATTTAATCACTCTGATCTGCGAATCACCGGAAACTCAATAGTCAGCGGTGCGCGAAGTTAGAAAACTCGATTCGTATTGGTCAAACTCGTCAGCACTGAGCAGAAACAGTACCATCTCATCATGTTCTGTACCAAGCCAGGTAAAGGTCACATCGGGCCATGCCAGTTCCACAGCGCCAGACGCGGAGCCAGCTTCCACCACCACATAACCTTTATCAGTTAAGAAGTTTCGGGCCTCGGCTAGAAAAGGCCTGATGAAGTCCAGGCCATCGACACCTGCGCGCAGCCCGATCTCTGGTTCGGCGAGATACTCTGCAGGTAGTTTAGCCATCCTCTGGTCCGAAACATAGGGCGGATTGCACAGGATGAGATCAAACTTCTGACTGAGACCTTCGAATCGGTTGCCACAGTGTGTGCTAACCCGATTACCAAGATCGTATCGATCGATATTCTTATTCGCCACTTCAAGCGCCTCCGGTGAAACATCACTCAACACTACTTTAGCGTCCTCAAACGCTAGAGCGGAAGCGATTCCGATGCAACCAGACCCGCAGCAAAGATCGAGTACTGAATGCACCCGTCTTGGCTCAATCCAGGGCACAAACTGATCGGGTATCCACTCACCCAGAAACGACCGTGGCACTAATACCCGTTCGTCGACATAAAAACTGAATCCCGCAAACCAGGCTTGCTTCAGAATGTATGCCATAGGCTTTTTACTCTGTAGTCGTTTTGAAAGACACGACTCAACAGTTCTCCGTTGTTCGAGTTTTAACCTGCGGTCCCACTGCACGTCCTCAAAAGCCTCTATCTGACAGGCGTGCAGCACCAGCCACACCGCCTCATCTTCAGCGGATTCGGCACCATGACCAAAGCTAAGGTCAGAATCAGCCAAAACCGCGGCAACCTGGTCGACAATAATTTCAAGACTGCTGTCCGCACTGAATTCGAGAACAGTGCTCGGAGTGCTAACTTTAGAATTCACTGCACAATCTGCATCATGTAAGGGTGTCTTAGTCGCAGGTAATAGCGGGCGTTATTGATTTCACCCGCTTTGCGTAACCAGCCTCTCAGTTCGATAGTCTTGCCTTCGAGTGAATCAGGATCCTGGTTCCAATAACTTTTCCAGTCGCTGTGACGTATTGTTGCTACCAGATCGCTGCCAAATTCCAGGCGCACATTTTTTCTTGAACGTCCAACCGACAGTACTTTTCCACGGAACAGACCAAAGCCACTTTCAAGCGTCTGTCCCAGGTCAAGATCGACGGGTTGAAACTCCTTCACATTCCAGACACCAAGCCGCTCTGCCCTGGCTGTTCTTTCGGCATCCAGGTACTGCTCTGCACGATCAATGTCTGGCGGAAACGCGACCACAAACGCATATCCCCGTGCTACCAGGGCCTGTTGAAAATCAATTCCATCGGCAGATTCAAGATAGCCCAGGGTACGTCCATAAGAATCGGCATTCTGCCTTCCCTTGACTAAAACAGTCGGCTCGTCCTGAACTAATTCGCGCAATGCCAATAATGCTTCCAATGCATAGGGCTGTGCCGGTCTTTCCTCATATTCTTTCTCGGGAGCATTGATTCCGATCAATCTGACTCTTTCACCGCCCTGCAAAATCACCGTATCTCCATCCAGGACAAAACTCACTTCGACGGTTTGCGACCGATCAGCGGAGGCTCCCTGTAAAAAAAAGGTGAGCGTGAAAAACAAAAAGGCACCAACTAGTGGCGCCTTTCTATTACTGCTTCTGGAAAACAACTGATTGTTCAGTTAGCGCTCAACCCTTATTGCGTGGCAGGCGCTCTGTTTGCCTGGAAAAGATTACTTGCGGTTGTACCGAGCCTGGAACTTACCCACACGTCCCGCGGTATCGACTACTTTCTGCTTGCCCGTGTAGAACGGATGGCAGGCTGAACAGATTTCTACCTGTAGATCCTTGCTCAGGGTTGACCGGGTCTTGAAACTATTTCCGCATGCACAGGTTACATTAATGTCCTGGTATTCCGGATGGATGCCTGGTTTCATGTTTGACTCCTGGAATGGCAGCTTTCGCTGCGGTTAATCGGAAGTTCCGAACGGGGCCGCGATAGTAGTCAAAAAATATCGCTAAATCAAGGGCAAAGCCGGAAGCTTGTTCCACAATAAACCGGCTGTAAGAGCAATACAGTCCTATGCTTCCCCGGTTTCGTAATTACTGCGCTTTAGCGGTTCATCGACTTGATAAACTCGGCGTTGTTCTTGGTCGCTTTGAGTTTATCAATTAAGAATTCAACCGCCTGCAAATCATCCATAGGATGCAACAGTTTCCTCAGTAACCAGATTTTCTGAAGTTCGGCGGGATCGGTAAGCAGCTCTTCTCGTCGGGTTCCAGAGCGATTGATATTCATCGCCGGATACACCCGCTTTTCAGCAATTCTTCTGTCAAGATGGATTTCCATATTACCGGTGCCTTTGAACTCCTCATAGATCACGTCATCCATTTTTGAACCGGTATCAATCAGGGCGGTCGCTAAAATCGTCAGGCTACCCCCCTCCTCAATATTTCTTGCCGCGCCAAAGAATCGCTTAGGTCGTTGCAAAGCATTGGCATCCACACCACCAGTCAGCACCTTGCCGGAGGCAGGCGCCACGGTATTGTAGGCACGTGCAAGTCGGGTAATCGAGTCGAGCAGAATAACCACGTCTTTCTTATGTTCAACCAGCCGCTTAGCTTTCTCAATCACCATTTCGGCGACCTGAACATGGCGCGAGGCCGGTTCATCAAAGGTAGAAGAAACCACCTCGCCTCTTACCGTGCGCTGCATCTCAGTGACTTCTTCCGGTCGTTCGTCGATCAACAACACCATTAGAATGACATCTGGATTGAGTCCGGTAATAGACTGAGCGATCTGCTGCAGCATCACGGTCTTACCGGTTTTTGGCGCGGAAACGATGAGTCCACGCTGCCCCTTGCCTATCGGTGCAATCAAATCAATGACTCTGCCAGTGAGTGCCTCGGTAGAGCCGTTTTCCCGTTCCAGCATGAGTCGCTCATCTGGATGTAGAGGCGTCAGGTTTTCGAACAGAATTTTGCGCTTGGCTTCTTCGGGGCTCTGAAAGTTGATCTGCTCAACTTTTAGCAAAGCAAAATAGCGCTCAGAATCTTTAGGCGGGCGAATCTGGCCGGCAACGGTATCTCCCGTCCGAAGACCAAATCTTCGAATCTGACTAGGCGACATGTATATGTCGTCTGGGCCTGCAAGGTAAGAAGACGAAGCAGATCGAAGAAAACCAAAACCGTCCTGGAGAATCTCTACTACACCCTCACCCAATATCTTTTGTCCTTTTCTGGCTTGGGCTTTCAGTATCGCGAAAATTTGATCCTGTTTCCTCAACCTAGCGATGTTATCTAGATTGAGTTCTCTTGCAAGTTCGGCCAGCTCTACCGGTTTTTTCTCCTTAAGCTCGGTCAGGCTGATTGGAGGAAGATCTGGATTCTCAGGCGGCATGTGCTGCTGCTGCCGGGATCGTGGAGATTTAGACTTAGTTTCTGGACTTATTGTCATTAGAAAGAAAAAAGCAGGTTTAATTAGAACGCGCGGAACCTCGCGCTGAACGGGAAAAATCTAGGGAATCTTGTTATAGCAAGCGGCCCGAATGACCGCTTGGAGAAAGCGTTTTAGTAATGATAAGCCGGTTCGATCCAGATGTCCAGCACCTCAACGCCTCTCGTTTACCTGGTTTTTTAGATGAACAAGAGATCTCTCAGCGCCAGCCGTCGGAAAAAGGCGTTGGTTCGTCAGATCGAACAATATCCGCGGCCATTGTCCGGCGGCAATTGAATCAATCTGTTATAATTTCAAGGCTGTGGCCAGCATCATTAAGGCCATATTTATCCGGCAGCGGCCTCAACGTTACTTTCGATGAAGTCGGCCAGTTGTGATTTGGATACTGCGCCAACCTTGGTTGCTTCCACGTTACCGTTTTTAAACAGCATCAGAGTTGGTATTCCTCGAATGCCGTATTTTGGTGGCGTCTCTGGATTATCATCAATATTCAGCTTCGCGATCTTAACCTTTTCGCCATATTCTTCTGCCAGTTCGTCTAAAATCGGCGCAATCATTTTGCAAGGACCGCACCATTCGGCCCAATAGTCGATTAAAACGGGACCATCGGCATTCAGGACTTCGTCAGCGAAAGTATCATCGCTGACATGAACTATTTTATTTGACATTGAACTCTGTGCGGATGTGACTAATTTGCGGCTAATATGCAGTCACGGATCAATTGAATCAAGTATTTTAAGTAAATAAAATCGCTTTGCATCAAATTTGCAGGCGGAACAGAAAAACTAAATGACAAAAAAACATCTTACAGATCAAAAATTTGCGGATTTACCGCTGGCTGAAGCCTTACAACTTGGTTTAAAGGACGCGAGTTTTGAATTCTGCACACCAATACAGGCGCAATCTCTGCCACCTGCTCTGGAAGAGCACGATATGGCCGGGCAGGCACAGACAGGAACTGGCAAAACGATTGCGTTTTTGCTGGCCTGCTGCAACCTTTTGCTCACAAAGAGTCCCATGGAGGGCTATCAAACTGGAGAGCCCCGGGCACTCATATTGGCACCCACAAGGGAGCTGGCGATACAGATACATAAAGACGCCCTGCTGCTTAATAAATACACCGGATTATCGATTGGACTGGTCTACGGTGGCACCGGATACGAGCAGCAAAAAGAAATGCTCTCTGGAAAGAATGACATCCTTATCGGCACACCGGGCCGATTGATTGACTTTTTCAAGCAAGGACTATTCTCTTTGAAGCATGCCCAGGTAGCTGTGCTGGATGAAGCAGATCGTATGTTTGATCTTGGATTTATCAAAGACATTCGTTACTTGCTGCGAAAAATGCCGCCAGCTGAGCAGCGGCTCAACCTATTGTATTCCGCCACCCTATCATTTCGGGTCATGGAGCTCGCGTACGAGCATATGAATGATCCAATGGAAATCAAGATCGACACCGATGAAGTGGTTGCTGACAAGATTGTTGAATATAGTTACTATCCAGCGGACGAAGAAAAACTTCCTTTACTGGTAAACCTTGTTAAGCAGGGCGACCAGGAACGAGTACTGGTGTTCGTAAACACTCGTTTCGCGGCGGAAGACGTATCACGTACTCTGGATGCAAATGGATTTAACACCGCAATGTTGTCTGGAGACGTCCCTCAAAACAAACGTGAGCGTCTGTTAGAACAGTTTAAGTCAGGTGAACGTAAAATTCTGGTGGCGACAGATGTGGCCGCCCGTGGTCTGCATATTCCTTCCGTGAGTCATGTTTACAATTTTGACCTGCCTCAGGATGCCGAAGACTATGTGCACCGGATTGGTCGCACTGCACGTGCCGGGGCCAGCGGAGAAGCGGTAAGTTTCATTTGCGAAAAATATGCATACTCTATTCTGGATATCGAGGAATACATCGGTCATCCGCTGCCAAGAAAGGATATCGACCCGAGTCTACTCGAATCAATCGAGCCCACACCCAAACGTCCACGTAAAGACAGATCCGGGAAACGCAGAGATGATAGACAGCCTGGAGGCCGCAGACCACGCGGCGCCAAACAGGTTTCTGACAGGTCACCTCGAACTCAAGGCAAACCTGCCACTGCGCAGGTTATTCCAGCAACGCCAAATGAAGAACCATTATCACCGGAGGCAGCAACACAATCGGTTGCGCAACCGGCATCACAGGAAGTGCGAGTTCAACCCGCTGAGGCTCCGATACCGTCTGAGATAACCGGCCAGTCAATTGAGAGGCCGTTATCACCAGAGACACCCTCCCACCCAGTTAGAAAATCGTCATCACCAGCCTCGACCGGCCGAGGTGCGGTGTCTTCGAGCCCGGCGATTACTCCCGCGAATCCGGATCAACCGGCGCGCTTCAGTCGACGATTTGGCGAGATCCCTGCAATCGGTTAAGTATTGTGGGCGCTGTGAGATATCGTTTTATGCGTCAGCTGGTTCTTCCGCCAGGCTAGCCCAATAGCGTCTAACCGGCAATTAACTGCTCTAAAAGCGAATCGAAGGATATTAGGTTTAGTCCCATTGAACTGCTGCCCGAAGGGCAGGCGAACATGCACTAGAACAAAAAGAATACTGCGGGTACTGCAGATTCGAAGTTATCCGAGAAGAGGCCGATTAGAACCGCTTGCTAGCGGCGAAATTAACTTCGTTGGAATCACTCATCTCACCCACACCCTCTACATCTTTACCGACGAACTCTATTCCAATTCGAGTGCTTGGCCACGGATTCCAGGTGTAACCGAGATGGATGGTGTCAAGCGTATCGATACCGTGGGAGGTGTTTAGGCTACTTGACTGAAATCGGTTGAGAGAGAAATGTAGATTTGAAGTTTCTCCCAGGCGGTAATTGAGGCTTGGATTAACATTGAAGGACCCTTCAGCACTAGTAGGCTGCAGGGCAGAGGCTGCAGTGCTTCGATCACCAAGCTGACCAAGAATAAAGCTGTCTATGCTGTTACCCAGGGTGACTTTCAGAGCGGCGAAGAGATCACCAAATCGCCAGCCGCCGGCCAGGTTAAGGCCCCAACCGAGTGTATCGTTATCGTCAACCTGCACAGAATCATTCAGCTGAAGGCTTCTGCCCATGGCAGAAAAGCTATACTCGCCATTAGTGCGGTCATCTCTGCCCTTCCACGAAAGTACCAGGCTGGGAGAACTGCTGTATCCAGGCTGTGAAATCAAGGTTTCACCCTCTAACTCTAGATCGTTTTCAAGGGCAACACTAAAACCGTTCCGGGTCTCCCAGCTGATTTGTTCGGTGGTGAGGTTTGACCGGCTAAGCGTCGACCGATCAAGACTGGTATACCCTGAACCGACGATACCCCGCGAGGTCTGGTCCGAGAGCAGAAAATCCTGAAAATTAGACCAGTCATTGCCCACGGTCAGAACGCCACTTTGGGTTTCCAGTGCAGTGGAAAAACGCCGTACCTTGATTTGTTGTTCGTCTTCAAAACCAAGACCCTGGCCCAGGTAAACAAGGCTATCCGCCGATGACCCCAAGGCAAGCTTCGAGTCAGAGGAGTCAATTTCAAGCATCGACTTAAGACCGATGCGTCCACCAGGAGTCGGATTCACTGCAGAATTACTGTCAATTCGGTAGCTGGAGGAGAACAGTTGGTCGTTCATCACACCGCCGAAACCAAGATCATCGATGGTCAACGGCTGATCATCGGAGCCGGCGCCATACGCCATGGAAGAACTGAGTAAAACAGAGGTTGCGGTGACTGCAGCAATCGATGGCGCCAGCAATGAACGGGAAAAAGCCCTAAACGAACGATTCCTTCGCCTGCTGCCTTGGCGGCGGTGATTCGCTAACTTTCTGATTTTAAACAGATTATTCACAACGAAATCATATAAACCTGCTGACCTCCTCACCCCCCTATTATATTCCCCATGGCTATTCCCTGTCCAGAATATTTAGCCTTAATTAACTGAAAATACAGGTATTTTTTCACAAAATCAGCGGTGTGCATCGTACCTGTTCTCAACTGCTGTTTGGCAGCAGAGCCAGTCGATTAATCACCTGTAACCCATTTTCACCAGCAATTATAGCCAATCCGTCCATAATATCTTGATAAAACACAGGATTAACCGTTCGACCCGCAAAGGATAATTTGCCTGCACCAATCTCGATCTCCAGGTCGTCGACCTCCTTGCCGATTATAAATGACCGTGCAGCGGCGACTATCCATTCTGGCTCCGCTGTTTCGGGTTCGATAGCTATGTTCATGTTCCCCGAATTGACTACTCTCGGCCCAAGTAATTCTGCTAGCAGATCAGCATGGGCTTGATCCGGTAACTCACCTGTGAATTCAAATAACCCCTCTTTACTGGCGGTAATACGCAAATGCGGCAAGCGAAGTACCGCAACTTTTAGTGCCGGTTTTACCACCCTGACACCGGCGACAGATGACGCCAGGCTGACTACTCGGTCTATTGCCTGGCGACCCGAGACATGGCCATCTAGAAGAATGTCCCGGCCCCTGGCCTCAACGCCAACGCGTCGATATCCGGCATCGTCAACCCGACCTGACACCGTATGATGAAGCCCTCGCTCGATTTTTATCGCTTCAAAAATCAAAGCCATAAACCAGATAACCACTAATCCAAGCAAGCCGAACCATAAGAGATTAGCGGTGTTTCGATTGCGAGACAGTTGCATGTTCAGTGCTGACATCCTGGGCAATAGTAAGAAGCCCGCTGGCCGATAACGGTCTTGCGAATTTCCCCATCACATCGATCACAGGACTGGCCTTCGCGCCCATACACTAACAACTGCTGCTCGAAATAGCCTGGGCGGCCATCTGTGCGGACGAAATCCCGAAGCGTGGTACCACCCTGCCGTATGGCGTTCGCCAGTATCTTACGAATGGATTGCGATAGCCGCTCATACCTCTCAAGCGAGATGCGATGGCAGCTCCGGTGAGGGTGGATGCCGGCGTCAAATAACGATTCAGAAGCGTAGATATTGCCGACACCAACGACAACTTCTCCATTCATAATCAAATTCTTGACCGCCACTCGCCGACTCCGGGCGGCGTCGTAAAGAACCTTGCCGTTGAAAACAGAGTCGAGGGGTTCAATACCCAGATTTTTAAGACGCGGATGCTTTCTAACATCGCCGGAATGCCATAACAGACATCCGAAGCGACGCGGATCTCGATACCTGATCACCTGTCCTGCACTGGTTTCCAGATCAAAATGATCATGGGCCTGAGGCGGCGCTGGTTCCGTCAATACTCTCATCGATCCCGACATCCCCAGGTGAATCAGTAATCCACCGTGCTCAAGGCCTAGCAAGATATATTTACCTCTCCGTTCAAGAAATCGGATTTTCTGGCCAGATGCTTTTTGCTCAAGACCCCGTGTCACAGGCCAGCGTAGACGACGGTCCCGCACCTTGATTCCTGACAAAGTTTGACCCGAAAGATATGGCGCTATCCCGTTCAGTGTTGTCTCAACCTCGGGTAGTTCGGGCATGGTTTTTCAGTGCAAAGTGGTTACAATCGCGGCCTCAAGGATACATTATTCCGACGCTAAATTATGTCTTTCACAGTCACCAACCAGCGCAATGACGCCAGCTTTACCACCAATCCGGATGAAACTATTCTGGACGCTGCTCTGCGTGACAATCGCATCTTTCCATACGGATGCCGAAGTGGCGTATGCGGTGCCTGTAAATGCACGCTGGTTAGTGGCACGGTGGATTACGGTGAGCACGAGGAGTTCGCTCTGACCGATGAGGAAAAGCAGGCCGGAAAGATGCTGATCTGCCAGGCGGTCCCGCTCGGGGACGTGGTAATCGATGTCGATGAGGTCATGTCGGGACAGAACATTCAGATCAAGATTCTGCCCTGCCGGGTGGGCAAACTGGAAAGGCTAGCTGAAGATGTAATACGGCTTTACCTGGCTTTACCAAAATCTCAGGAGTTCAACTACATTGCTGGTCAGTATATCGACATCCTGATGAAAGATGGCCAGCGTCGCAGTTTCTCAATCGCGAACCAGCCTGCGGTTTCCAAAGAACAGGGTCTTGAGATACATATTCGACATGTTCCCGGAGGGCATTTCACTCCCAGGGTATTCGAATCCATGAAGGAACGGGACCTGCTGCGACTGGAGGGGCCCTTTGGTACATACTTCATGCAAACTGAAGTGGACCGACCTATCATCATGATCGCGGGGGGTACTGGATTTTCGCCAGTCAAAGGTCTGATCGAACATGCCATGGCGGACAATCCGGATTACAACATCCATCTTTTCTGGGGTGCTCGTGATCAGCAGGATCTGTATCTCGACAATCTTGCCAGAGAGTGGACTGAAACCTATCCAAACTTTAAGTACACACCTGTCCTCTCTGATTCAAGTTCAGACAGCTGGACTGGCGCCACCGGATGGGTACACGAAACCGTCGCAGACAGCTATCAAGACTTCGGGGGGGTTGATGTTTATGCCAGCGGCCCGCCGGTGATGATTGATGCAATCAGGGAGAGTTTATCGTCCAAAGGAATGCAATCCGATCATTTCTTCTTCGACTCATTCGACTACGCGCCCCAAGACTGAATACTTGCAGCTGCTGCGCTCCCGACATACTAAGCAGTCGGAATGAACAACAGTGAAGTCACCTTACCTCGGCAACTCAAACAAACCAGCCTGCAAGTGAAGGTACAGTCTAACTCGATCCGAAGAGTGGTTAACGTGATTAGTTTATCCGCTCTGACCGCATCGCTTTGCAGTTGTGGAGGCCCGGAAGAAGCACTCCTCGATCCGAAACAGGCTAAACGAGATACGGTTTCTGCTGTTTCGCCTGGACAACCCTCGACTTCTGCACTACCCAGACTTGAGCAAATCGAATGCTGGTTTGAGAATAGCAGTGAGTCGCAACATGCAAGCTGTTTCAAAATGTATGTTCCCGAAAATCACGACGGCCCTGGAGACCGATTAATCAGTTTTCCGGTGATCAAATTATCCAGTGCGAGCAAGGATTCAGAAAAAACCCCTGTGCTGCATCTGGGTGGAGGCGGACCGGGCAACCCGATGGGCTTCGATGCTGGCACGATTGAAGACTGGCTCTGGAGCTGGTACCAGGAAATGTCTGTAGAAAATGGCAGAGATCTTTACCTGATAGACCCTCGCGGCGTCGGCTTCGCAGAGCCTGTGCTGGTGTGTACAGAATACATTCCTGCTTTCCTTAATTCGCTCAAAAGCGACCTGACCATTGAGCAGGAGGTCGCCTGGAATATCGAGGCTAATCAACGTTGCATGGACAGACTAGTGCAAGAAGGAATCGACATGTCCGCCTACAACAGCCTCTCGGTCGCGAGGGATGTCGAGCTTTTGCGCCAGCAGCTGCGGATTAAAAAATGGAATCTGTACGGGGTGTCTTATGGCAGCCGCTACGCCCTGACCTTGGCCAGGGAGTATCCGGAAACATTAGAGTCGATGGTATTGGATGCAACGGTATTTCCAAACGTGCGCTATATGGATCGATATGCGGAAAACCTCGAGGACGCTTTTGAACGCCTTATTTCCATTTGCACAGACACAGCTTCGTGTTTAGATGAACTGGTAAACCCAGAGCAACGATTCTGGTCGCTAGTGGATGCACTCAAACGTTATCCAGTTCAAATAACTATCGAGCACCCATTAAACAAACAGAAATTGAACATGGTGCTCAATGCCAACCGCTTCCTCAGCATACTCTACGCTGCACTTTATGACGCAGAACAATTTAGCGAACTTCCGCAAATTGTTGTTAGCCTTGAAAACAACCAACTGGGGGCTTTTGAAGAAAAAGTGAATGACTGGCTCGAGTTTCAAACGGATGCGAGTTTCGGAGACGCCAGCGCCGCTGCACATTTTTGCTACGAAGAATCATCCTTCATTGATTACCCTAAGGCTATTGAAGCCGCAGCCAGACTGCGTCCGCAGCTCAGTGAGTCTGCGGTGGCGCTACTCAAATACAGTCGCGAACAGTGCGCACGGTCGCCAGTACCGGCCGCGCCGCCTATCGAAGGCCGGCCGGTCGTGACTGACATTCCAACATTGTTCCTGCACGGCGCCCTCGACCCGGTTTTACCAGTGGAATATCTCGAGCAGCAGCTGGTTCACTTCTCTCAATCGGATTATGAGATTTTTAACGAGATCTCTCACAGCATCGTCGGCGTTCATCCCTGCGGTGTACCCATGGCCAGCGCCTTTTATAATCACAAACTGGAATTCCGCGGCTACGTAGACTGCATGGAGCTTCAATAAAACATGACCAGTTAGCCTTTTAAACCCCCTCTTCAGCGCTTCAAATGGAATGAGCGATCAAAACTTGCTCGCACTACTACCCGCCGTGCGCCTCACAATTGCGTGCGGGATTGATTAACGCCGTTTAGTAGCCAGAAAACTCCGCGGCTAGTTACAAAATGACCCTGAATCGAATCGAGTAAGAGGTCTATCGCTCCAATTCTGTGCGTGTATCAGGCCGCTTTTCGAATAACAGCGTGCTTTTTGCTCTTCGGTCTGCGACGCTTTTGGCTCGCGTTTGGCTTTGCCTTCTTGGGTCGACCATGGTTTCTGCCTTTTTCAGGCAGAGGAATCGGTTTCACTTTTTGATCGGGCTCGTAACCTTCAACGGTCACCCTGGGTATTTTCCTTTTTAACAGGCGCTCTATGTCACCCAGCAAACCGTATTCTTCTCCACTAACCAGGGAAATCGCTTCCCCGGCGTTCCCGGCTCGCGCGGTACGACCAATTCGATGCACATAGTCTTCAGGCACATTAGGTAGATCGTAGTTAACCACGTGAGGAAGCTGATTGATGTCGAGGCCACGGGCCGCAATGTCCGTCGCAACCAGCACACGCACATCTCCCCGTTTAAATTCAGCCAACGCACGCGTGCGCGCACCTTGTGTTTTGTTGCCGTGGATCGCCGCCGAGCTCAGGCCATCCTTCTGTAACTGTTCGCTTAGTCGATTAGCACCGTGTTTAGTACGGGTGAAAACCAACACCTGGCGCCAGTTGTTTGAACCGATCAGCTGGCTAAGTACTTCTCGTTTGTGAGACTTGTTTACCGGATGAACCAGTTGCTCAATTTTATCTGCTGTGGCGTTTCGAGCAGCGACTTCGATGTGTTCAGGGTTGTTAAGCATCCCCATAGAAAGCTTTTTAATTTCATTGGAGAATGTCGCAGAGAACATTAGATTCTGGCGCTCTTTGCCTTTTGGCAAGAGCGCAATAATTCTGCGTATGTCGGGAATAAAACCCATATCCAGCATACGATCCGCTTCATCCAGCACCAGGATTTCAACTTTCGACAGATCCAGTGTCCTTTGATTAGCGTGATCCAACAGCCGGCCTGGTGTGGCGACCAGTATGTCGACACCGCGTCGTAATTTTTCTATCTGTGGATTGATCTTGACACCGCCGAAAATCACTGCTGACCTCAACGGCAGGTGGCGACCATAAGTCCGTACACTGTCTCCTACTTGCGCTGCCAGTTCTCTGGTAGGCGTGAGAATTAGCGCGCGTATTGGACGGCGTTTTTTATCGCTTGTATTTTCCGAAAGTTTTTGCAGCAATGGCAAAGTGAAACCAGCGGTCTTACCGGTGCCTGTCTGGGCACCGCCCATGACGTCCCTGCCTTGCAGGATCATGGGAATAGCTTGTTTCTGGATAGGGGTTGGATTGTTGTAGCCCTGGGCATTAATCGCACGCAGGATTTCGGCCGACAGGCCTAGTTTGTCAAATGACATTTATTTTTTACTCGTTATGTTGCCCCCCCGGCGACAGCAACTGCTGGCGGGAGACGGTTTGGGCGGGATTAATCGAATTCTTGTGAAGCGGGATGCCTGATATTGAGCAATCTCAAAGAACGGCGTACGGCTTAAGAGGAATTTTCGGCAACATCCAGATTGCTCTCAATTGTCACTACAGGCACCTACCGGCTTGGGGCCCGAAAATTATGGCGCGGAGTGTAACAGAAACAATGTGCATGTGCGCAATTCATTTTAACCAGATAAAACAGGAGGTTCGGACTTAGGTAAGCGCAATTATTGGAACTGAACGCACCTAAACATGGGTAAGCTGCCATGGGTTTGTGTCCCTTTATCGTAGCCCTCTGGATTTCCCCTCTATGACACTCATAGTCGTTGACCATAGTGAATGGCACTGCGAGTTGAATTGTCTGCCATAATCACTCATGCCTAATCGGCTTCATTGAACCATAATAGAACGATCATGCAGAACACAAATTCTTGCGCCCTGGTCACCGGAGCCAGCAGCGGAATCGGTAAAGCCCTGGCGCGTCAGATGGCTACCCAGGGATATCGCGTAATTGGCACTGCCAGGAACCTCGATAGGCTGAGCGATCTAACCGAAGAGCTTGCAGAGCAATTCCTTGCTCGTTCACTTGATCTTAACGATCCAGCCTCGATTGAAGCCATGTTCGCAGACTTACCCTCGACCTGGCACAGCATCGATGTGCTGATCAACAATGCAGGGCATGATGTTGGCGGTCGACAACCTTTTGCTGACGGCGACTGTCAGCAGTGGTTAGATATCATTGAAACTAATATCAGCGGCCTGATTCGTATCACCCATAGCGTATTGCCGCATATGCTCAAGCGGGATCATGGCCACATCGTTAATATTGGTTCAACTTCTGGATTAGAACCCGTGCCGACTACCGCAGTGTATAGCGCCAGCAAACACGCGGTGAATGGATTTAGTGAGTCTTTGCGCAAAGAGCTCGAGTCAACGGGTATCAGGGTGTCACAGATTCTTCCTGGAATGGTGCGCACCGGTTTCGCCACCGCTCGTTTCGGCAATGAAAAAAAAGCGGAAAAATTTTACGATGATTTTGGAAAATGGCTGAATCCGGAGGACGTTGCCAATGCCGTCATGTACGTGCTTTCGCAGCCGCAGCATGTTGTGGTTTCACAGCTTGTGGTGGTACCCAAACCGATGAAATGATTGTACACACGAGAAGCACAAACCAGTCTGATCGCGTACCTGTTTCCTGATATTATTCCGCTCGTCTGAATTCCCTCCCCCTCTATGAATCCGTCGCCGTTATCCATTGAATGGTTACGTGAACGCCGCCTTGCGCTGGTGACCGGAATTGTCCTGGCGTGTCTGTACCTCTCTCTTTTTGCTTTTAAGTCCTACTTTGAGATCGAATTGCAGACCTACGTTGGTAAGGGCACTTTTTTTAAGGTCTACTGGGCCAAAGCTGACAAAGATTATTCAGAATCAAACAGCAAACGGCTGAGAATTGGAGGCGGAAATTTTAAGATAAAACTATTTCTCGGCAACCTCGGCAGTATCGATAAACTCCGCATTGATCCGGTCGAGTATGAAGGCGAGGCAAAAATAAAATCTATTGTCCTCAGCCAGAAAGGATTTGACTCAATCCAATTTGAATCACGGCAACTTGAACAGCTTGTACCGCTCAATCAGATTGAATCCACAGATCTCGAACCGGATGGACTTCGGGTGATCACCAATGGCAAGGACGGAAACCTTGAAATACGGGTTTCACCTGTACGAACCGGGGGCTTCCCCTGGGTACATCCACTCAATGCAATACTGATAATTGCGAGCTGTTTCGCTTTACGCAGGACTATGACCGCACTGCAACGTGAACACCATTACGTTATGATCGCGTTGACCATCGCAGTGGTGCTGGCAGCAGTGATGGCAAGTGTTACCACCATACATGTGCACCCCGACGAGCGGGTGCATCTTGAAGCAGTCAACTACTACACCAAGCACACGCTGCCTCCTTCGCTGGATTCGCCGGAAATAGTCAATAGTTTCAGCGACTACGGCAAATCCCGGCTCAGCACTTACGAAATATACTATCCCCTGGCAGGATACTTCACTCGCCTGCTCGGACCAATAAAATCCCCCGAGCTGATCAATGCCAGGGCGTTTAGTGTATGCCTGTTACTGGGGCTTTTATTGCTATCCGTTGCTCGCTCTCGATTCCGCTACTTTGCCCTGCCTCTAATCATCTCACCGCAGATCTGGTATATGTTCAGCTACCCAAACTCCGACGGCTTTGCCCTGGCGGTTAGCCTGTTTGCCTCGTATCAAATTGCGGTTTCAGACAGCGCGCTCAACCGGTTTTTAAGTCAGGAAAAACCGCGCCTGTTTGTGGTTTCGTTATTATGTTTTGGCGGACTCGCGGGAATACTGCTGCTAACCAAACTCAATTTCTACTTCTTTCTGCTGTTCCTGTTCCTGTATTTGATCTGGAGACTGGTCAATGGCTACTATCCTGAGCCACTGCGGTTGTGGTTGCGGGTGCTGATGATCGGAATCATTGCAGCATCGATGTACGGTATTCGAGTGGGTCTCGATTATTCAGCCAATGGTCCTGACCCTGAAGCCAAGTTTAATGAATACCTCGAGCTGACGGCGAAAGAAGAATTTAAACCAAGTACCCCGCTTGAGAAGAAACATGTGTACTTATATCTGAAAGACCGCGGCAACGAGCTGGACGTGGTGCTACAGTTCCTCAACTGGGGCTCCATTACCTTTGCAACTGCATTCGGCTCTTATGGCTATACACAGTATTTCGGATCCGATACTTACTTTGCCATTGTTAAAGTGCTGGTCACGCTCTTGCTCGGTGCAATCCTTTTTTATGCATTAATAAAAGGTCCGCCTGAAATCCACGCCCTGATCATGATTGCATGTATTTGCTCGGGGCTGCTGATCGCTGCATCGATATGGAACTCGTGGACCGAAAACTTTCAGGCCCAGGGGCGCTATATGGCGCCATTGATACCCATCCTTTCGATAGTGTACTACCATGTCAGACACTTCGTTGATCACAGGGTAATCAGCAGCATCGCCCTATCGCTGTTTGTGGTGTCGGTCTACTCTTTTGTGTTTATTGGGCTTGCGCAAATTGCTAAAACTTCTTTTTACACCGGCGTGGGCTAACACCCATCGAATTTCGTTCAGGTCGAACCTGCGCCCGGACTAAACCCTCTATTGCCCAATCAGCAGCTGAATATCTGACAGGCTGGTCACTCTGTGATCTGTGAATTGCGGCCAGCTAAACGTGCCACTGCTATCAAAGTGCACAGTTCTCACTCCTGCTCGTTTTCCAGCCTCAATATCATAGAGAAAATCTCCGACCATGACAGTATCGGTTGCGGGCGCCGACCATTTTCTAAGCAAATGAAGCACGCCATCCGGTAACGGCTTGGGTGCACAAGTCTCTCTGCCAACAATACATGCCGAATCAAAAAAACCATTGAGGCCGCTTGCTTTTAACGTCGCTTCAGCAATATCTTCGTCGTTACGGGTCAATATTCCAAGACGCATTCCGTTTTCAGTGAGCTGCGTCAAAAGCTCCACGGCGCCCGGCTGCGGTGTCGCCAGAGCGGCAATCTCCATTTCGATTTCATGTAGTTTTCGATGGGTTTCTCTGGCCTGATCCACCGGCATCTTTCCAATCTCTTCAAGAATTGGAGTCCCTGATTCGATTCCAAGCTGTCTGCGGATATCTTCGAAATCATGAACCGGAATGGTCAGGGTTCCATCCATATCAAAAATCCAATGCTGACAATCTCGTAATGGCATTTTTTTGGTTACCCAGTTAGTTAGAATATGGTGCGAAGAATTCGCTGCAGGAACCAATGGTCAACAAGAAAAAACTGATACATATCGCGATCGCGGTTATTTTAATTGCGTTTTATGCCGTTAGCGAACGCTTTCCGGGCTCCGATTCCAGTCTAGATTCGTCCCAGGAAAACGCGCTGCTGCACCAGGTGATCGCTGACCAGCTCAGCGATATCCAGGTCACCGGATCAGGTGAAGTGGTCAAACTGCTAGCCGATGACAACCAAGGCAGTCGCCACCAGCGCTTTCTGGTCAAAATTGATTCCGGTGACGTAGTGCTGATCGCACATAATATCGATCTTGCACCAAGAGTGGACAGTCTGCAAAGAGGTGACATCATTCGCTTTAACGGTGAATATGAATGGAACAATAAAGGCGGTGTCGTTCACTGGACCCATAAAGACCCTCGCAGCAAACACATTCACGGTTGGCTAGAACATGACGGGCGCAAGTACTGGTAACATTCTTAACCCTTTTGTTTTTATATCGTTGCCAGATCACCTTAGAAGATTTTTTGCAAAATGTCGTCATAGGTTGAGGCAAAAGCCACTTTGACCCCTTTGCGAATGTACTCCGGCAGTTCAACAAAATCACCTTTATTCGCATGCGGCAATATCAGGTTGCGTATTTTCATTCGACGTGCCGCGATGACTTTTTCCTTGATTCCTCCTACCGGTAATACTTGCCCGGTCAATGAAATCTCACCTGTCATAGCCAACGATTGCTTTACTTTCTTATTCCTCGCCAGAGAGATCAACGCCGAAGCCATAGTGATACCCGCGCTAGGCCCGTCTTTCGGCGTTGCTCCGGCGGGAACATGCAAATGGATCATCGAATTTTTGAAAAACTCGGGGTCGACACCCAGTGATTGGGCATTTGCGACCACATAGCTATAGGCGATTTCCGCGGACTCTTTCATTACATCGCCAAGCTGACCAGTGAGCTTGAATCCGCGACTGAAATCATGTGCCCGGGTCGCTTCGATGTCCAGCGTGGCACCTCCCATCGATGTCCAGGCGAGTCCAGTGACCACGCCTGTACCCTTGATTCGGTCTTCATCAGTGAAAACAGGCTTGCCAAGATACTCTTCAACGTCACCCGCTTTTACATGTATTGGTGTCTTTTTTCTTTTCAGAATTTTCATCACCGCCTTGCGTGCGATCGTGCCTAATTGTTTTTCAAGTTTTCGCACCCCCGCTTCACGGGCATAGCCTTCGATAATTTTTCGAATCGCAGCGGTATCGACACGCAATTGACCACGTTTCTTCAACCCGGCCCGTTCGAGCTGTTTGGGTAAAAGGTGTTTGCGCGCAATAGCTACTTTCTCATCGGCTAGATAGCCTGATAATCGCATCACTTCCATGCGATCCATTAGCGGTCCTGGAATAGTGTCGAGCTGGTTGGCGGTGCAGATAAACAACACGTTGGACAGGTCGACTCTGACATCTAAATAATGATCGAGAAAATCCCGATTCTGCTCCGGGTCCAACACCTCCAGCAACGCAGAAGCAGGATCGCCCCGATAAGACGAACCGATTTTATCGATCTCATCCAGCATGATCACCGGATTGGCGGTCTCGCTTTCGCGCAAGGCCTGGATGAATTTTCCAGGCATTGCGCCGATATAAGTACGACGATGCCCCTTGATTTCGGACTCATCCTGCATACCGCCAAGAGAAAAACGAAAAAACTTCCGCCCCAAGGCATTGGCAACCGATCGCCCGAGGGAAGTCTTTCCCACTCCCGGGGGACCTACAAGCAGGATGATTGAGCCTGCAATCTCTCCCCGCATCTTGCCTACACCTATAAACTCAAGGATACGGTCTTTTACTTCCTTAAGACCTTCATGGTCGCGATCGAGGATCGCCGCAGCTTTTTTCAGGTCGAGTGAATCCCGGCTGTGTTTGCCCCACGGGACACTTGTAAGCCAGTCCAGATAATTCCTGGTCACGGTATATTCGGGTGACCCACGCTCCAGGACTGAAATCTTATCGATCTCTTCTTCGATTCGTTTGTTGGCATGCTCGGGCACCTGGCAGCCCTTCAACTTATCCCTGAACTCTTCGATCTCGGCAGTCCGGTCATCCTTGGAAATCCCTAACTCTTTTTGTATAAACTTGAGTTGTTCACGCAAAAACGCCTCGCGTTGATGTTGTGTAATTTCGCTTTCGACGTGGGCGCGGATTTCAGTTTGCGCTTTGGCGATTTCTACTTCCTTCTGCAGCAGAACCAGGGTTTTCTCCATGCGTGGCAGCAGGTCAACGGTCTCGAGCACCGCTTGCAGCTCCCCGGCATTGGCGGTAGTAAGACTGGCACCAAAATCCGCCAGGCGTGACGGCTCACCGGGTCCAAAGTAGTTGAGAAACATCTTGAGCTCCTCCCCATACATTGGATTCAGTGGCAGCAGTTCTTTGATGATGTTGACGATAGCCGTGGTATACGCCTTGATCTCCATGGTCTCCTTCGGCTTTAGATCTGGAAAATAACTGACGTAGGCGCTGAACGGCTGTTTACGCGATGCCCAGGAATTTACCTGGAATCGTTGCATTCCCGCCAGCACCACATGCAGCTGGTTGTCCTGCTGCTCGACCTGGTGAATCTTGCAAACCGTCCCCATCGACTTGAAGTCGGTCCACTTGACTTTATCTGGCGCAACGCCACCGGTATAAACCACTCCAAGAACCGGATTTCCGGACTTGAACAGGTTCTTAATCACCTTATTCCACTTGCGCGCCTCCATGATCACCGGCAGCACCTGCCCAGGGAAAAAGGGCTTTTTTTCAAGTGGTAACAACAATAACTGCCCCGGGAGCACATCCTCGGGGCGCGCCAGATCGGTCACGATCTCAGCGGTTTTAGATTCTTCGGGGGAATGTTCCGGCGATTGTTCCATTGAATCAGGTTACTGATTAATACACCGGCTAATATGGCGGAAGGATAATGATTTACAAGTAGTTGATTCGGACTGCCTACTGTCCAACAATCCGCCCATCCTCGATGGTCACAATACGACCCATATGTTCGGCCAGTTTCATATCGTGCGTCACCACAATCAAACTGGTTCCGAACTCCTCGTTCAGATCGACCAGCAGTTCATGGATCGATGCGGCGGTAGTAGAGTCCAGGTTGCCGGTAGGCTCGTCGGCCATCACGCACCGGGGTCTGGCTACCAGCGCCCGTGCCAGCGCCGCACGTTGACGTTCACCGCCCGACAATTCCGCGGGCTTATGACGCAACCTCTGACCAAGCCCAACCCGCTGCAGAATCTGCGCAGCCTGTTCCATTGCTTCGCCCGAATCGGTGCGTCGAATCAATAGTGGCATCGCCACATTTTCCTGAGCGCTGAACTCAGCCAGTAAGTGATGAAATTGATATACAAACCCAAGGTAGTGATTACGCAAATCACCTCGCGCTTTCTGCGACAGCCGGTTGACGTCCTGCTGATCGATCAGCACGCTACCTGAGGTAGGCGCGGCAAGTCCTCCAAGAATATGCAGCAGCGTGGTTTTACCTGATCCAGACGCCCCAACAATGGAAACCAGTTCCCCCTGATCTACCTGGAAGTCGACATCGCGCAAGACTTCGACACTTAGCGGGCCCTCTTTAAATGACTTGTTGATGTTGTTCGCGACGACAATGGGTGCTGTAGCGTTATCCATCAGTCATACCTCAGGGCATCGGCGGGCTGCACACGCGAAGCGCGCCAGGCCGGATAGAGGGTTGCCAAAAAGCTCAGTATCAAGGAAATAATTACCACCCATGTGACATCCAACCAACGCAGCTCTGCCGGAAAATCAGTGATCACATACACGCTGACGGGAAACAGCTCAGTATTAAAGAACCTTTCAATTGCCGGAATTATGGTTCGCACATTAAGAGCGGTCAAAACCCCGAGCCCAGCACCGAGCAAGGTACCGACTACACCGATCACAGTTCCTTGAACCATAAAGACTTTCATTACACTACCGGGACTCATACCGAGAGTGCGCAGGATCGCGACATCAGGTTGCTTGTCGGTCACAATCATCACCAGAGTCGAGACAATATTAAATGCCGCCACCGCGATGATCAGCATCAGCACAATAAACACCACGCGCTTTTCAATTTCTAACGCGCGAAAAAAGTTAGCATGTTCCTGAGTCCAGTCACGGATACGATAGTTCGGTGGTAATTCCTGTACGATCTGGTAACTGACCCGTGGCGCCAGATCAACATCGTTCAATTTCAATCGCAGTCCGCTGACTTCATTTTTCATTCCCAACAGGCGCGCTGCGTCCTCGATATGAATCAGAGCAATGCCACTGTCATACTCATGCATGTTGATCTTGAATAATCCGACCACGGTAAAACGCTTGAGACGAGGCAACAGACCTGCTGGTGTGACCTTGCCCTTTGGTGCCACCACAGTGACTTTGCCACCAACCTTCACACCCAAAATCCGTGCCAGAGTGTCACCGAGGATGATGCCGAAGTCACCAGCACGCAGCGCATCCGGATTGCCTTCGATAATGTGGTCCAAGACCTCCGAAACCTGACGCTCCTGCTCCGGCAGGATGCCTCGAATCAGCGCGCCGGTCACCTCGCTGCCCTTGGTGATCATGCCCTGGCCAAGAATAAACGGAGACTGTGCTTGAACCTCCGGATTGCCCGCGACCAGCGTCGAAACACCTTGCCAGTCTGCCAGTGACCCGCTTATATCACTGACCGTTACGTGGGAAACCACAAACAGAATGCGGTCACGCAGATCCTTATGAAAACCGTTCATGATCGACATGACTGTGATCAGCGCCCACACTCCCAGCACCACTCCAATCATCGAGGTCGCCGAGATAAACGAGATAAAATGATTACGTCGTTTTGCCCGCGTGTAACGCAGACCAATCAGCAGTTCGAGGGGGCGGATCATCAGACCTCGTGACGCATATGCGGGAACAGGATCACATCCCTGATCGACGGGCTGTCGGTCAATAACATCACCAGTCGATCAATACCCAGACCTTCACCTGCCGCCGGCGGCATGCCGTATTCCAGGGCACGTATGTAGTCGGCATCGTAATGCATCGCTTCATGATCGCCAGCGTCTTTTTCCGCCGCCTGTTTGTGAAAACGCTCCGCCTGGTCTTCGGCATCGTTGAGTTCCGAAAAACCGTTGGCGATCTCGCGACCACCAATAAATAACTCGAAGCGGTCACTCACATCGTGATTGTCATCGTTTCGCCGGGATAGCGGAGAGACTTCGACAGGATACTCGGTAATAAAAGTTGGCTGTATCAGCTGGTCCTCCACCGTGAGTTCAAAAATTTCAGTTTGGATTTTGCCAAGACCAAAACTGTCTTTAAGTGGGATCTTCAGAGAGATTGCGAGAGAGCGTGCAGACTCAATATCGGTTACCTGTTCAAGAGAGATATCCGGATTAAAATGCAAAATCGCCTCCAGCAACGTCATGCGTTGAAAAGGCTGCGCGAAATCGATGCCCTGGCCCTGATAGCTGAACTGCAACCCACCGGTCACTGCTTGACACACTTCACGCATCATCTCTTCGGTAAAATCGAGTAACGCGTAATAATCCGTATAAGCCCAGTAGAACTCCAGCATGGTGAACTCGGGATTATGACGGGTACTCACGCCTTCGTTACGAAAACTGCGATTGATTTCAAATACCCGCTCGAGTCCACCTACCGTAAGGCGCTTGAGATATAACTCCGGTGCGATGCGCAGAAACAACGACATATCGAGGGCATTGTGGTGCGTCTCAAATGGACGCGCTACAGCACCTCCCGGAATCGGATGCATCATCGGCGTCTCAACTTCCAGGAAATCCCGCTCAATCATGAACTCGCGGATTTTCTGTATCACCACGGAACGTTTAAGAAACACCTCCCGCGCCTCTTCATTCATAATCAGGTCGACATAACGCTGGCGATAACGGGTTTCAGCATCGGTCAACCCCGCATGTTTATCCGGTAGCGGCCTTAATGATTTAGTCAACAACCTGATCTGGCTCACCCTGACACTCAGCTCACCTGTCTTGGTGTGAAACAGTTCACCCTCTGCACCGACGATATCGCCGATGTCGTATTTTTTGAACTGTTCGTTATAAACACCTTCAGGCAAAGCATCACGCTGCACATACAACTGGATACGGCCGCTGATATCCTGGATTGTGGCGAAGCTTGCCTTGCCCATAATACGATGGAGCATCATTCGACCTGCCACTTTGACCCGAACAGGCTCGTCGGGTAATCCTGCGTCGTACTGCTGATGCAGATCCGCGGCTAAGGCGTCGCGTCGAAAATCATTGGGAAACGGATTGCCCTGGGCTCTCAACGTTTCCAGCTTTTCGCGTCGTAGTTTAAGCAGATCGCTCTCTTCAGTCATTGTTGTTTAATGATGATTTTTGTGCATTAAAGGCCGGCTTTCAGGCTCGCCTCGATAAACTGATTTAAAGCGCCGTCCAGCACGGACTGTGTGTTGCCGGTTTCCACTCCAGTGCGTAGATCCTTGATCCGCGACTGATCCAGCACATAGGAACGAATCTGGCTGCCCCAGCCAATGTCCGACTTGCTGTCTTCCACACTCTGGGACTGCTCCCGACGTTTCTGCATTTCAGCCTCATACAACCGAGCCTTCAACATATTCATGGCTTCGGCCTTGTTGCGGTGCTGTGAGCGATCGTTCTGACACTGCACTACGATACCAGACGGATTGTGGGTAATTCTTATCGCCGAATCAGTGCGATTAACGTGCTGACCACCGGCGCCGCTTGCGCGGTAGGTATCGATGCGCAGATCCGCCGGATTGATCTCGATCTCGAAACTGTCGTCAATTTCAGGATACGCATAGACAGAAGCGAATGATGTGTGGCGGCGATTACCTGAATCGAATGGACTCTTGCGTACTAGACGGTGCACGCCGGTTTCAGTTCGAAGGTGACCATAAGCATATTCGCCGCTCATCTTGATCGTAGCACTCTTGATTCCGGCTACATCTCCAGGAGATTTTTCTATGATGTCGAGCTTGTAGCCCTGGGCTTCTCCCCACCGGCTATACATCCGAAATAACATCTCCGCCCAATCCTGGGCTTCGGTGCCGCCGGAGCCAGCCTGGATATCGATGAAAGCGTTGGCGCTGTCGGCTTCGCCGCTAAACATGCGACGAAATTCCATTTTCTCAATATCTTCGACAATCCGACTGACTTCTTTTTCTACTTCGCTAAGCGTATCAGCGTCGTCTTCCATTCCCGCAAGTTCAAGCAATTCCTTTGCATCGTTGATATCGCGATCGAGATCATCGAGGCCGCTGACCACTTGCTCCAGACGGGTGCGCTCCTGTCCTAATGCCTGGGCCTCTTCAGGATTGTTCCAAAGTTCGGGGTCCTCGAGCCTGAGATCTACTTCCTCAAGCCTCTCTTTCTTTTCATCGTAGTCAAAGAAACCCCCTGAGCGCGGCCACACGCTCGCTGCCAGATTCGAGAGATTCGATCAATTCGTTGGGGATATCCATGGAACGTAAAGAGGGTTTTTAAAGTGCGCGCAGGATACCGAATTTAGACTACAAAAGACAGGGGATAAGTGTTGTTATTGCTTGATTTCAAGCGGATTTTTGCGGCACCTCAATTGACATACCAAGGTACAATAGGTACATTCCCGAGCCCCATCGAAATGCCGAGATGGCGGAATTGGTAGACGCGCTGGCTTCAGGTGCCAGTGGGGGCAACCCCGTGGAGGTTCAAGTCCTCTTCTCGGCACCAA
>JAHEGU010000088.1 GCA_024644945.1 Gammaproteobacteria bacterium
ATTGAGCAGCACGGTGATCATGAAACCATTATGAAAGCCTCCAAAGTTGCCAAAGAGTATGTTCAGTGGGCCTCTGAGTTGCGCCGTGAAGAGGCGCCTTTAAGTGAGTTGTGGGTATCCACAAAATGCGGAGAGTCAGATACCACTTCCGGCTGCGGCGCGAATCCCACCGTCGGGAACGCCTTCGACAAGATGTATTCAAAAGGAACGACGCTGCTTTTTGGGGAGACATCCGAGATTACCGGCGGCGAGCACCTGGTAGCGGAACGCTGCCGTAACGATGAAGTACGCGAACGCTTCATGTTTATGTTCAATCGTTACCAGGACATGATCAATCGTTTCAAGACCTCCGATCTTTCCGAATCGCAGCCGACGAAAGGGAACATCGAGGGCGGACTGACAACGATTGAAGAGAAGGCACTGGGTAATATCCAGAAGATCGGTAAGGAGTGCGTTGTTGACGGTGTACTCGACAAAGCAGAGGCACCCACTGGCCCCGGGCTCTGGTTTATGGATTCCTCATCTGCTGCCGCCGAGATGGTCACCCTGGCTGCAGCAGCCGGCTACGTAGTTCATTTTTTCCCCACAGGACAGGGAAATATTATTGGAAATCCGATTGTTCCCGTGATCAAGATCTGTGCCAATCCACGCACCGTTCGGACCATGAGTGAGCATGTCGATGTCGATGTATCGGGTCTGCTGCGCAAGGAGATGAACCCTGACGAAGCCGGTGATGCACTGCTGGACTCGATGTTCCGAACCGTCAATGGGCGCCTGACCGCAGCAGAGGCGCTTGGTCACCGGGAGTTCGTACTCACCAGGCTTTATGAAAGCGCCTAATTTAATCAGCAATGAAGAGCCGGTCCGCTTACGGATCGGCTCTTCTTATCTTTTTACTAATAGGCTTATATGTAACTGGAAGACTATAAAACTATATCTGATATGCGTAGCAAGGAAGTATCAGAAAATCAACCCAACCTAAACAGAGAATTTAAAGTGATACTAATAGCCTCTGCCATAGTCTTTACTCTCTATTTTGCGAACGTCACTCTTGGCGCTTTCACGGGCAGTGCAATGCTGGGCGACGTAGGTGAAATGCTCGTACTCCTCGTCGCTACTATTTTATTCGTAGTGGCAATCCTTAAGAAAGAAGCTGAGCGAGACTCAAAGCCTGGCAAATAATTAATCACTCGTAAAAACAATTCACCTAACCTGGAGGAATCGATGGATATCGAAAAGAAAGAAATAATTGACGCAGAGCGCCGCAATTTCTTGAAGTTGAGTGCTTCCGGAGCTTTTACTGCTGCTGTGGTGGCTGGTGTAGCAGGAACACTGGCCTCACCGGAGGCGGCTGCGCAGACTGCGAAAGAAGAGCGCCAGCGTGAGAAAGAGGCAGATCACAAAATGATCCTCGCTACTGCTTATGTGTTGGGCGCGTCGCGCAGCTACCCCATCATGCAACTTGATCTAAAGGAAAATATTCAAAATGCCACGAATGGCAAGATTTATGTGAAACTCGCACCGGGTGGCCAACTCGGGGCAGGCGGTGCACTGGTTCAAGCTGTACAGGGTGGCACCATCCAGGTCGCACAGCACTCGCTATCGAATTTCGCACCTTTTGCATCAATAGTTGATTTAATCAACATGCCTTACCTTTGCGGTTCAAATCAGCGCTTCACCAACCTCGTAAATTCCAAGTTCTGGAAGTCAGCAGTGGAGCCGAAGGTTGAAGAGAATGGCTTCAAGCCTCTTTTCTATATCAATATTGACCCGCGTGTCGTGGCAGTACGAAAAGGCGCAGCTGGTGCGGTGTTGACCCCGAGTGATCTTAAAGGTCTCAAATTCCGGGTACCGGGATCTAAGATGCTGCAGCAGTACTATCGCATGGTAGGGGCTAATCCGACGCCTGTTGCCTGGGGCGAAACACCTTCAGCGATTAAGCAGGGCGTGGCGGATGCGCTCGACCCATCCGTGGGTGCACTCTATGTGTTCGGGTTCAAGGATATTCTGAGCCACGTGACTTTCACCCAGGCAGTACCCGATAGTCAGGTCTACTCCTGTAACCTTGAGTGGTTCAAGTCCATGCCGTCAGCGGTACAGGACGGTATCTTATGGGGTTCAGAAATGACCGCACACCAAAATCTGTCCAAGGTGCCTTCGGCGCGTGCATACGCAATGGCTGAACTTTCAAAAGCAGGTGTGCAATTCCACTCACTTTCAGATAGTCAATTAGCTGAATGGAAAGCCGCGGGCGGCTATCAGCGGTCCGAATGGGACGAGTTCAAGGTCGAATTGGCGGGTTCGATGGATAACTTTGCCAAGATGGAAGAGGCCGCTGGTACACAAGGTAAATATTACGTCCACGACGCTTAAGCGCTGGCAACAACGGGTACCGTACAAATGAATATTTTACGTGAGTTTGATCGCAATGGTGAGCGGTGGTTGCTGCTGATTTTCTACGTCATGCTTGTTGCCACAATGGCTGTTGAAGTGCTCCGGCGTGAGATATTCTCATACTCGTCGATTTGGGGCGAAGAAATCGTACGGTACTCGTTTATTTACCTTGCCTGGATCGGGGCTGCGGCAGCAGTTAAAGAGCGTGCTCACATTCGTATCGATGTGATCATGCATTATCTAGGCCCCAAACTTAAAGCACTCCTCTATGTCTTTGGTGATCTGGTCATGTTCGGTGTGGCTATCATCGCCGTCTATTGGTCATTTGAAGCGGTGTTAGTCTCGGCAAAATTCGGTTCAGTAACTGACGGTCTTCGCATTTCCAAGGTGTGGTTTTTAATGGCAGTGCCTTTGGGATTTGCTCTGATGATCTGGCGTTTATTGCAATCGCTTCGTCACGACATTCACAGCCTTCGAACGGGACAGCCTGTTTTCGAAGGTGACAAACTGTTTGATTGAGGATCTAAGACGATGCTTTGGCAAACAATGCAGCATTCTGTAGAACTGGGTTGGGCTTTCTATCTGCCGATAATCATATTTGTAATGATGATCGCTTTGGCCGTGCCCGTCTGGGCGGCTATCGGAACTACTGCGATCACCATGCTGGTCATGTCCGGAGATTTACCGCTCAGTCTTGTGGGCGAGAAGCTCTTCACCGGGATTGACGCGTTCGCGCTGACTGCCGTTCCACTGTTCATCCTGACCGGAGACGTGCTGGTTCGAACCGGGCTTTCCAAAAAATTTCTCGATGTCGCCGAGGCATTGACCTGCTTTACCAAGGGCGGTTTTGGTTCTGCCACAGTCCTGGTGTGCGGCATGTTCGCAGCGATTTCAGGCTCGGATGCGGCAGGAGCTGCAGCGGTCGGCCGGATGACGATTGCGCGCCTGGTAGAAAGTGGTTATCCGCGACCCTACGCCTGCGCCCTGGTTGCAGCGGGCGCGTGTACAGGCATTCTTATCCCACCTTCAATTGCCTATATCATCATCGGTCTTGTTTTGGGTATTTCGGCTTCTACGTTGTTTCTGGCAGCGTTGATCCCAGGACTTGCAATTCTGTTCGCACTGTTGATCACCAACCTCATCGTCAATCGGATCTACAAGTACGAAGGCGGCGGTCAAATGACCATGGGTGAGTGGTTGGCCAACCTGGGCAAATCGCTGAAATCAGGCTGGTATGCGTTTATTGTGCCGGGCATCATCTTTTACGGTATATTTTCAGGAAAGCTAACACCTACTGAGGCTGGTGCGACAGCTGTCGTTGTTACCATTGCCATGGGTTTTATCTTACGTTCCCTATCTTTTGCAGACTTTCCAGCAATGCTTGTTAGCTCTGCAAAAGTGAACGGGGTGATCTTGCCGATCATCGCCTTTTCCGCTCCACTCGCTGAGGCTTTGGCCATCATGGGTGTGCCGCAAGGTTTTGTGGCTTCGGTTACCGGAATTACCAATGAGCCCTGGATGCTGATCATCTTGATGATTGCCATTCTTGTCGCGGCAGGCTGCGTAATGGAGACCACGCCAAATATCGTAATTCTGGCTCCGATCCTTCTGCCTTTGGCGCAAGAGATTGGCATGAATGAGATTCAATTCTGCATCATGATGATCACTGCCCTTGGTGTAGGCTTCATTACTCCGCCGCTGGGGCTGAACCTCTTCGTGGTGTCTGGCATAACGGGTGAGTCGATTCTGAAAATAGCGGTGAAGGCTGTCCCGTTTGTTTTGTGTATGTTTATCGTGGTGCTGTTAATCGGTTATCTTCCGGAGATTTCCACCACATTTTTACCGGATATTTACAAATAGAGGGTGCCAGGAGAATGTATAAGAAAATCCTGATTGCTTTGGCGCTGGACCAGGGCCATGGAAAACGAGCAGTAGAACTGGCACGTCTTCTTGGTTCGGATGATAGCAAAATCATTGCGGTCCACGTCGTAGACCATGTACCAGGTTTCTCGAGGGTGTACGCTGGCGATATCGATAAAGACGAAATCGCAAAAACAGCGAAGGAAAGCATCATGGAGCGGGTTGGCGATTTAGGCGATATCGAGCCCATAGTGCTAGAGGGACATGCTGGTCGAACAGTGACTGATTATGCAAACAAAATTGGCGCTGATTGTATTATTTGTGGTGCCCACCGTCCTGGATTGAGTGACTTCTTTCTAGGCTCCACTGCTGCACGAATTATGCGCTACTCAAATTGTTCGGTGCATATTTTGCGTTCATAAAGTGTTTGCTTTCAACCAGAGTTACTTTTCTATCATCATTCCTTCCATTGTATTGACGAACTAATTAAGTGGGTAGCATAGACCCCGTATCCATCAAGTGCCCAAGGAGAAGCAAATGACTATCGAGTATTTAAAGAAAGCTGTTAAAACCTCAACCACAGATGCGGGGGACGTACGTGAAACCGTGCAGTCGATACTCGACGATATAGAAAATGGTGGAGAAGAGTCTGCAAAGAGTTATGCAGCAAAATTCGATCGTTATGAAGGCAATATTCTTTTGACTAAAGATGAAATTGCTCATGCCGCATCGCTGGTGCCACAAAAACTAAAGGATGATATCCAGTTTGCGCATGATAATGTGCGGCGCTTTGCCGAGGCGCAGATGAAGACGTTGATTAACTTCGAAACCGAGGTAGTGCCAGGTTTGACCGCGGGGCAGAAAAGTATTCCCTGCAATGCAGCCGGATGTTACGTACCCGGCGGTCGCTACAGCCACATTGCTTCAGCAATCATGACGGTGACCACAGCCAAGGTTGCAGGGTGCAAACATATCGCGGTTTGTTCTCCACCCAGGCCGGAAGTAGGTATCGCCCCGGCCATTATCTATACGGCGGATTTGTGTGGTGCTGATTCGATTCTCGCCTTGGGGGGCGTACAGGGTGTTGCCTCAATGGCCTTTGGCCTGTTTGGTGTGCCGCAATCGGATATTCTAGTAGGTCCAGGCAATCAGTTCGTCGCGGAAGCCAAGCGAATTCTTTTTGGGCGGGTGGGCATCGATATGTTCGCCGGACCAACTGACAGCCTGATTCTGGCGGATAAAACAGCAGATCCGGATGTGGTGGCCTGCGACCTGGTGGGGCAGGCTGAACATGGTTATAACTCCCCGGTATGGCTGGTCACCGATGATCGGGCTCTGGCCGAAAAGGTCATGGAATTGGTACCACAGCACATTGACGACCTACCGGAAGTTAATCGGGATAATGCGACTGCCGCCTGGCGTGACTACGCCGAGGTAATCGTCTGCGATTCCCGCGAGGAAATGGCGCAAACATCTGACGAGTACGCACCCGAGCACTTGACTGTTCAGGCTGAAGATCTGGATTGGTGGTTGGAGAGACTCAAGTGCTACGGTTCACTGTTTCTGGGTGAGGAAACCACAGTCGCTTTCGGTGATAAAGCTTCTGGAACAAACCATGTACTGCCTACTTCGGGAGCGGCCCGCTACACAGGAGGTCTATCGGTGCATAAATACATGAAGATCGTTACCTGGCAACGGGCGACACGTGAGGGTTCCAAGCCCGTTGCTCTGGCAACTGCGCGAATTTCACGTCTGGAGGGTATGGAAGGACATGCGCGTACTGCGGATATTCGTTTGAAGAAGTATTTTCCTGATGAGGAATTCGATCTGACTGGTGAAGCCTGAGTAATGTAGATTATGGCCGTGAAGCTTATCGCGAGGTAGCCGCCGCCTGTGCAAAGGCTTCGCGCCTGGAAGGAATGGAGGCGCACGTTCGTACAGGTGATGATCGACTCTATTAAGTACTTCACTGGTGAAAAGATTAACCGCGGTCACTAAGTATTGCCTGCATCTCTGAACCCCTGTCCTGCAATGTTTAATCGTGCGGGACAGGGCGGAAAGCAGAGGTGAGCGATCCATATAATGCAGTTGGCCCAATTTGGAGAGAGACAGAGTGAACGAGCTATTCGACTTAACTGGTGGCGTTGCGTTGTGTACCGGTGCAGCATCGGGGATTGGTCAGCGAATGGCCTGGGCGCTTTCCCAGGCTGGAGCCGATGTGGTACTGGTTGACCGGCAGGAGGAGGCCCTGAAAAAGGCAGTAGAGGAGATCAGTGCCGCAGGAAATGGTCGGTCTGCAGGGGTCGTCGCGGACCTGCTGAACAGGGAGGGGTTGGATGATGTGGTTGCAGAGGCAGCTGGACACTTTGGCGCGCCTACCATTCTTACCAATGCAGCCGGTGTAAATCTACGCCAACCTTATGATGAGATCACTTCTGAGAGTTGGGATATCACGCTTAACATCAATCTGGCTACCCCGTTCTTTCTCGCCCGCGCCTGTGTTCCCGGTATGCTGAAAAAGGGCTATGGAAAGATCATCAATATCGCCTCTTTGCAATCGTACCGCGCTTTTGCCAACTCCATACCCTACGGCGCATCAAAGGGCGGTATTGCCCAGTTAACCCGCGCCATGGCGGAGGCTTGGTCAGGGAAGGGCATTATGGCCAATGCAATTGCTCCTGGATTTTTTCGTACCGCACTGACGTCAAAGGTTTATGATGATCCGGCTTTGGTCAAGCACAATGCCGAAATGACCGCGATCGGTCGTAACGGTGAAGTTGAGGATATCGATGGGTTGACAATTTTTCTCGCCGCTAGAGCATCCGATTACATCACAGGCCAGATCATCGGTTTGGATGGCGGCTACACAGCAAAATAGACAAACATCATGAAGGCATTGGTATACACAGACACTCTTGAGGTGCAGTACCGTGAGGAAGCGGATCCCATACCTGGCCCCGGTGAGGCGCTGGTCAAAATAGAGGCCGTGGGTATTTGCGGCTCCGACATGCACGCTTATCATGGTCATGATGCACGAAGGATCCCACCGCTGATACTCGGTCACGAGGCGGTCGGCGTGGTGCAGAACGGCGCTCAACAGGGCAGACGGGTGGTACTCAATCCGCTCATGACCTGCGGTATATGCGACCACTGCCAGGGCGGGCGATCCAACCTGTGCGCAGAGAGGGAGCTCATCGGCATGCGCCTTGCCGGCGCATTCGCGGAATACATCACCATACCCGAACGCAACCTTCTGGACATGCCCCAGGACATGGATCCCGTAATCGCCAGTCTTGCCGAGCCTGCTGCGACCTCACTGCACGCAATCTATCTGGCCGAGAAAGTGCTGCATCGACCACTCTCGGAGTGCAGCGCGCTGGTGTTGGGCGGCGGTTCAATCGGTGCCTTTGCGGCGCTGATGCTGAAAGGGAAAGGTTGCAGTGACGTCTGGCTTGGCGATACCAATCCTTTGAGAAGACTCACGGCAGAGAAGCTGGGGTGCTGCACGGTCTATGATCCCCTGGGAGATGATCTGCCCGAAGAAAACAGTTTCGACCTGGTTATCGATGCCGTGGGCAGCGGGCGCACGCGCGCAGCATCCTGCGGCTTCGTCAAAGCGGGTGGTGTTATTTCTCACGTCGGGCTGCAGGATAACGAGCCGGGTCTAGACACCCGCAGGATTACCCTCGAAGAAATCACCTTCCTCGGTAACTATACCTACAGCGCAGTTGATCTGCGTGCGGCTATCCAGGCGTTATACCGTGGCGCTCTCGGACCGCTGGACTGGGTTGACACGCGTCTGCTCTCCGAGGGTGCGGCAGCATTTCGCGAGATCCACGAAGGCAAGGCAGCCGCGCCGAAAATTGTACTACGCCCGTAAGCCCATTGTCTTTTATTACATCAGAGAGTCGGACAAGGTTAGACAACCATGGCACTTAAAAATATTCTCGTCGCATATGGTGGCTCTGATTCATCCGATGCCGCCCTGGATTTCGCACTGTTCATCCGTGACAAGTATGACGCGCACCTCACCGGCCTGCTGGCCCACAATTTCGCACCGGTAAATCAAAACGTCAGTAGCTGGATACCGGAAGAAGTCCAGGTCAGCATCCGGAAAGCCCAGGCCCAGACTGTCAAAAACATCGAAAATCGATTCAAGCAGCGCATCACCGCCAATTCGGCCCCCGATAAACTGCATTGGATATCCAAGTCCGGTGAAGGTGATCCTACAGTCGCACGGTACGCGCGATTCTATGATCTCACTATTCTTGGACGCTACGACGCAGTGCACGGCGATGACCAGCTGGAACTGCACCCGGATATGATCGCGATGATCAGCGGCCGCCCGGTA
>JAHEGU010000011.1 GCA_024644945.1 Gammaproteobacteria bacterium
GATTTTTATCTCTCTCCACAGTTCATGGCGCAGAGGGCGGAAGCGGAACTCACTCAATAAGGAAACTGTAGACTGCAAACAACACCACCGCGCCGTAGCCGAGCGGGAATATCCATTTGATGACATTGTTATCGATAGTCCGCGCAATATCTTCATGCCCAACAATCTGCATCCGCTTCAGCCCGACATTGATCACGATAACCGCGGCAGTGACCAGGAACATCCACTGCAGGATGAAATCTAGAAAAGTCAGGTATCCAAGCTGCGGAAGGCTGTCGGAGATAGTGAAGTTAAACGCTACAAAAACAAAGAGATTGGCGCCGGCGATGTCGATCCGTTTACTGTAGTCATCAAGAAAGAAGCTCATCCAGGAAACGGCGACCAGAACCAACAAAGGAAGAAATATACGGAGGGCGTAATACTGAATGTGCCGCCTCCCGGTGAAGCCTAGCGAGACCTTGGAACTGATCGCTCCAGAAAGTCCCTTTTCCGTCGAAAGCTGTATCTCTGCATTTTCAAGGATCCACGCCTCCTCGCCAAGAAGGTCGCCAAGGCTGGACTGGGTATCAAGTGATGTATATACGACGGTGTCGAGAGGATGGATCGAGACGATCTCAACGAAAAACCGTTGAGAATCGAAGGGATACCGTCGGAAATCGAAATACGGGGCTTGCATCGTCAGGGTGGAACGTTCCATGAACCGCACCTCGCCAGAGTCGCGAACAACAACGAATGCCTCCTGTTTCCATCTTTGGGCCTGCTGGTTCTGGTAAATGAAAAAGGGTGTCGTGGTCTGGACCGAGGCCGCAAGGTCAACGAACTCATTTGTGGACAGTAGCTTGTAGTCCTCACCAAATTCCGTTGCATCAAAGGCAAGCTTCTTGTCCTCCCAGATCATTCGAACAGTAATTACTGCACCGAAATTCTCGGCCTTCTGATCAATCGAAACGATCTGGTCAACCTGAATTCCCACTGCGACCTTGAGGGGGGCAGTTGCAGTGGGCACAAGAAGATTGATATCGCCGATCTCTGTTTGTGCACTCAGCGTAAGAGGCAGCGTGATACCAAAGGCAATCGCAAGAATACTGAATAGCACTCGGCCCCAAGCCAGAACGGCTTGCCCTGTAAATAATTTGTCTATTCTATTCATAACTAAAGACTATGACTTTAGGTGAAATACAACGCTGATATAGATCAAACCGCCGGTGAATCATCGGTCTGATGAGTGGTCCAGTTTCGGGATTCAAGATCCCTTCAGGTGGATGGAGTAATCTCCTCATAATCCATTGGTCTTAGGTTCAAATCCTCTCACCCCGACCAAATCCCGAAAATTTGCTTTCTCGCGGAGAAAGGAATTTTACGTTATCGATTTGGGAGATGAGATGTAATCGAAGAAGAGATTCACAAAATCGCAGGAGCGATTTCGAACGTCGCACGCCAGTGCGGCGGCCCGCAGGGTGAGGGGCAGGATGCGCGGAGTAAATCCTCTCAATCCGACCAATTCATCAAAAATTGCTTCCTAGCCCCGATAAGGAAAGGAAATATTTGTGCGGAATCTAAAGACTGTTTGGATCAAGATTAGAGAAGTACTAAAATAGCAGGCACTATCTAGAACATTCTATTTTTTTCCGGACTTATAATTACCAAGGCCTTCACAAAGGTCTTCCGCCGGATTTCTTGAAAGGTGCGGTTCGGCAATTATCAGCAAACGATCATAAGGCAACGTCTACTATTGATTCAGCAGCTTCGCTGGTGTCGATACCGTCGTTAACCGTGTAGGTAATTGTTCGATTACTTGTGACGGGATCGTCGCCTGCGGGAACAATGTAATCAAATTCGATGGTCTCTATAGCGGCGGCAAATGCTTCGTTAGACGCAGGATTGTCCTGGTCGCTATTTGCGATAGTGACAGAAGTGCCGCCCGACCCGGATACAATAAACCCGGCAATAGAATCTGCAAGCAGCCTGTCCACGGTACCGGGATTCTGAATTGAAACAGTTGCGGATTCCAAATTGTCGCCGTCTGCGTCGGAAATGGTGACGTTGCTGGCTATGCTGACAGGGCCCCCTGAAATGCTGAAATCGACAACAGGAACTTCGCCATCAGATCCACCTACGGTGATTACTGGTGGAGAGTTTCCATCGGTACCACTTCCGTCTCCACCGTTTTCACCATTGTCAACAACGACTTCGCTAACATCGACATCACACTCGTCTAATGGATCGGTCAAAGTCACGCCGGTAGTGTTATCGGTATCATTGATATCGTCAGTTGCATCGGGATCGGTATCGCCTGCATTTTGCTGATCGTCGTTATCGTTATTATTGATTGTACCGCCGCTGCTGTCAGATTCCGGAATCACAAACCGGATGGTATCTGCGGCGTAGTTGAATCCATCGTTAGCGTAAAGAGTCGCCTTGTTATTCCCGGGTGAAAGTAGAAAGTCCTCATTTAAATTCACACAGGGCATATCGATATGTCTGACACTCTCTTCCCCATCAATAAACCAGCTGTAACTTAGTGCCACCGGCCCGTCATCAGGATCTTTAGAGGCTCTGGGATCAAGATAAAATGTGCCACTCGTTGTCAGCCCGGTACCAGCCACTGCAATTGGCTGGCTGCTGCTCAAGAGAAACTGACCACTATCCACAAACAAAACATTATCGATCAGGGTGAAGTAACCCAGAGATTCATTTTTTGTGTTTTGCGAAAACTCGATAGAAATTTCCTGGCCTGCCAAATGATGGGTGTCGATAAAATGGCTGCTAAACGCCGCATCCCGTTTAACACTTGGACACCCTTGTGCAAGTTTAATCACCGCAGTGTTGTAGGGCTGATCTGAGACGGCATTGCCCTCGCTGTTCAGAATCTTGACGACAAAATTAACCGGTTTATGGCCCGGATCGCCATCCAGGGTCTCTGAAAGAGCAGAGAAAATTACGCCATTCCCTGCCGTAAACGGATTTGACCTTAATTTGCCAACAGAGTCCGTATTACCTGCGGGATTGGAGCGCAGCAGCGCTACGAAGTTACTTGTCGGGTTTCCATTGAACGAAATCGCAGTAGTGTCATTGGAGGAGTAACAGCTACCTTTTGAGACCACCTGGGCAAATCCACCATTTTCGCCACCCGGCGTCCATCCTTGAAACGTGCCGCTTTCAAAATCGCCATCGAATAGTAAAGTAGCCTCGGCCAGCGCATAGACCGAATGTCCGGACAAGATGAATGCCAGGACAATTTTTGAAATAATTGATAGTGTGTTAATCCTCATATCGGCTAATCAGGGGCGGTAAAGCGAGTAAATTGGCAGTCCCTGCCCATACGGACCCGCCCTCCATCTAACTCTTAATTCATCGTATATTCTATCCTAATTTATGTGTTTTAGCGGAGCCAAGGCTCTGTCGTCATAAATCCATTTGAATTAGAATTCCCCGCCTGATTTTGTCGATCTGAATATTTATGTCAATTGTTACCCGTTTCCCTCCCAGTCCGACCGGATATTTACATATTGGGGGAGCACGCACGGCCCTGTTTAACTGGCTCTATGCGCGTAAAATGGGCGGTGAGATGGTGCTTAGAATTGAGGACACTGATCTTGAAAGATCCACCCAGGAGGCGGTGGATGTCATTTTATCAGCAATGGAGTGGTTGGGGCTGGGTTGGAACAGCGGACCTTTTTTTCAAAGTCGTCGGACCGACAGGTATAAGCAGATAATCCAGCTGCTGCTCGACCAGGGTAATGCCTACCACTGTTTCTGTTCAAGGGAACGGCTTGATGAGATAAGAGAATCTCAACGACGAGCGGGAGAAAAACCCCGCTATGATCATCATTGCCGCGATTTAGGTCGGGTGCCGGATGCAGGGGAAACGGCCGTGATCAGATTCCGGAATCCCGTTGAAGGCGCTGTGGTATTTGATGATGTTGTGAGAGGAAAGGTTGTCATAGACAACAAGGAAATGGATGATTTGATTATTGCTCGCAGCGATGGCTCACCGACTTATAACCTTACCGTCGTGGTCGACGATATTGACATGGGAATTACACATGTAGTGCGAGGGGATGACCACACTAATAACACGCCGCGGCAAATCAATATATTTCGAGCGTTGGGCGCCTCGCTCCCGATATTTGCTCACGTTCCGCTGATCTTAGGTTCCGATGGGCAACGTCTATCAAAACGACATGGTGCGGTAAGCGTTCTTGAATACCGTGAAATGGGAATTCTGCCTGAAGCATTACTCAACTATCTGGTCAGGCTTGGTTGGTCTCATGGGGACCAGGAAATATTCGATCTTGACGAAATGATCGATCTATTCGACATCAAAAATATAAATAAAGCGCCTGCCAGTTTCGATCTCGACAAATTGCTGTGGGTCAATCAGCACTATCTTAAGATCGCCGACACGGATCGCATCGGAAATGAATTAGCAAAACGACTGCACAAAAGGGGGGTTGGGCTATGTCACGGCCCTAAGATTAATGAAGTGGTCGAAGTTATGCGGGAGAGGGCCAGTACTCTTGAAGAAATGGCTGACAAAATTCTCTATCTGTATGCTGAATTCGATGAGTATAACGTTGCCGCAGCGGATAAACATTTAACCGCAGAGGTCGTTCCGCTGTTTGAGGCTTTAACAGGAAAACTGGAGGCTTTGAACACCTGGGTGACAGAAGAAATTAACAAAGTTATCCAGCAGGTGGTCAAAGATGCGGGAATCAAATTTGCAAGATTAGCGCTGCCACTCAGAGTGGCGATCTCAGGGGATGCTGCGACGCCTTCGATTGATATCACGGTAAAACTGGTGGGCAAGGAACGCACCCTTGCACGCATCGAAAGCGCGGTAAAACATATCCGCGAGAGAGCCTAATCAAGCTTCTATCCGGCTCTAAATAAAGCTTGATCGAGGGTAATCGAAACTTTACAATACGCCGCCTTTGGGGCCATAGCTCAGCTGGGAGAGCGCAACACTGGCAGTGTTGAGGTCGGCGGTTCGATCCCGCCTGGCTCCACCAGATTCATGATCCGTGCAATGCCGATCCTGACTTGAAGAAAGATCAAGTCCCCATCGTCTAGTTGGCCTAGGACACCGCCCTTTCACGGCGGCGACAGGGGTTCGAATCCCCTTGGGGACGCCATTCAAACATTTGAAACCCGCTTCTTTTGCGGGTTTTTTTTGTTACGCCAGACTTTGCTGGCATGACTTAGGCGCGTAACTTCTTTCAACATCGTATCTTTTCAGTTCTCTTTGTGACAATTCGCACAGAGGTAAACCATCCGTATCAAAGATAATATTTCTGACCTCGAAACAGGGTCACAGGGGATGACCTGACCGTCAGGCTGAAAGTGACACATAACCAAGGATTGAATGTGTGTCAAAATGGAAACGCAGGAGGCGTGGATGCAACGCCATAACAGGAGTTAATCCGTAAGCCATGGAAAGGGAATGACGGTATCGAAGAGGTTCGGCCTGGGTTGAGGAATCAACCTGGGCCGTTTTTATTCGGTAGCTGACGTCTATTTTCTGCCGGTAGACTCAGGATATCACTTGTTAAGCGCTTTTTTCGTCCCATAATCATTACAAGAATTAATCTTTGAATGGCTGAAGTAGAGCTTCTCGCTGAACTAAACAATTTATTTTCATGATATTCGTTGGCAAATTCAAACTAATGTTGGGCTCGCTGGTTGCGGTGGTGATTCTTGTGACTGTGCCGCAATTCACCTGGGCTGAATCTCAAGTCACTGAACCAATTAAGAGTGAGGTTGACGAAAAATCTTATCGTGGTCTGGTGCTCGATAATGGCTTGAAAGTTTTGTTGGTATCGGATCCAACCACCGATCAGGCTGCAGCTTCACTCGACGTGCACGTTGGAAGCGGAAGTGATCCCGCCGGATGGAATGGACTTGCTCATTTTCTAGAACACATGTTGTTTCTCGGAACAGAGAAATATCCAGATGCTGGGGAATACCAAGAGTTTATCCAAAGCCGTGGCGGTGGACATAACGCGTATACCGCTTACGAGCACACGAACTATTTTTTCAACGTCAGTCACGATAGCCTGTTACCGGCCCTTGATCGCTTTTCCCGATTTTTTATTGACCCGACTTTCGATGCGACCTATGTAGAGCGCGAGCGTTCGGTTGTGCACTCGGAATATCAAGCCAGGTTGAAAGATGAAGGCAGAAGGATTTGGGCCGCGCAAAAACAAATTCTAAATCCAGGCCATCCGGCTTCACGATTTTCTGTTGGTTCGAATGAAACGCTGCAGGACAGAGAGGGGGTTAGTGTCCGAGACAAACTAATCGAATTTTATGATCGATGGTATTCGGCGGATATCATGGCGCTGTCCGTTGTCGGTCGGGAATCGTTAGATCAACTTGAATCCTGGGTGCGCGAAAGATTCTCGGAGATTCCAGCTCGGGATATCGAACCACCGTTGTATATTCAATCCTACCTTAATCGAGATTTGAAGTCGGCTTTGCTCAAGGTTGTGCCGGCCAAGGATGTTAATACCGTGTCGTTTATTTTCCCTGTACCCAGCACCTACAAGGAATATCGCAGTAAACCACTGAGCTATATTTCGAATCTGCTAGGTCATGAAGCCGAGGGATCGCTACTCGCTGCGCTGAAACAAAAGGGTTGGGCAGATAGCTTGAGCGCAGGGGCCGGATTCATGGACCGACATCAGGGTACGGTACAAATCTCGATTGGACTGACCGAGCCTGGCCTCGAACACATTGAGGAAATCGGTTCGATGTTGTTTTTCAGCATCCACCGTTTAATGGAATCAGGGGTCGAAGAATGGCGCTTCGAAGAGGAACGACAATTGGGCGAATTAGGATTCAGATTCGCTGAAGAGAGCAATGCAGGCAGTCTGGCCAGATCCCTGGCATCGCGACTGCATAGTTACCCGATGGAAGAAGTTCTGAGTGGGCCATATCTCCTAGATCACTATAACCCAGAGAGAATTCGTGAGCTGTTATCTTATCTGAATCCGGATAACGTCTATCTGCAATTTGTCTCGAATCGTCATAAGGTACGAAAGGTTTCGCCCTGGTACCAGGTCAAGTACGACATCGAACAGATAGACTCCGAAACTCTCGATCTATGGCGCGAAGTCGATGCTCGGCAATTTCCAGACCTTATGTTGCCACCACCAAATCCATTTATTCCCGAGCGACTGGCGCTGCAGCAACTAGATTCACCCACAGACAAACCTGTTCGTCTTGAAATCAATAGTGGAATTGAATCATGGCATTTTGCTGACCAGGAATTTCAAACGCCACGAGCAAGCTTTTACATCACAATAAAATCTCCACTCGCAAGCGATTCCGCACGATCGGCAGTACTGACTGAGATCCTGGTGAGATTGTTAAACGATCGATTAAACACAGAAACCTATCCAGCACGACTTGCCGGCATGCGTTACAGTCTGTACAGACATAGCCGCGGAATTTCAGCGCGTCTAGGGGGTTATCAGGATCGGCAAAGCGAACTGCTTCAGGTGATACTCGATGCGATCAGTAATCCGGTACTCAATCAGGAGCGCTTGGAGTTGATCAAGGCAGAGTTGACTCGCGAACTTGGCAACAGTTTTAAAGAAAGACCATCGAGCCAGACTGTGCATGAGCTATATCGTCTCCTGATGGACCCCTACTGGACTGAGAGTGAGCGGATGGCGGAGATCGACACTGTCACTATCGAAGAACTGACCGAACATTTAGCGAGTTTGCTTGGCCGGATCGAAGTGACCGCGCTGTCTCATGGAGATGTGTCTCAATCTCAAGCGGCAAAAATGGCGCAAATGGTACAGGATGCTTTTCCCGGGGCCGAGTATGTCGATGAAGTTGCACGACCGCGTATTCGCCGCCTGGGGCAGGGTCAACCTTATCTGCGCACTATGGATATAGACCACGGGGATACAGCGCTCAGTTACTATTTCCAGGGGCAAGAAAAATCCATCACCGCCAGAGCTAAGGCGGCATTATTAGGGCAGCTGCTGGAGTCTCCTTTTTACTTCAACTTACGTACCACCCACAGAGTCGGGTATCTGGTATTTGCCGCTCACATGGATATGCTGGAAGTCCCAGGATTGTTATTATCGATTCAAAGTCCCAGTCATAACGCCACTGAAATCAGTCAACTTATCGATGAGTTTATTGCTGGGTTTCCAGCACAGCTCGACAGCATGACCAAAGAACAGTTCGAGCAGACTAGAAAGGGTCTGATTACGCAGATACTGCGCCGTGATAAGAAACTGTCCAATCGGACAGATAGATTCTGGGGGGAAATTGACCTTGAGCACTTTGGTTTTGACAGCCGCGAACGCCTCGCAGAGGAGATCGGACAGCTCAGTAAGCAAGATGTTCAAGATTTTCTGCAAACGCTTACAGCACCCGAACGCCGACACCTGGTGATTCAATCACCGGGGCGCAGGCAGGGAGCATCTCAATCTGCATTGGGAGGCGATGGTTGGCAGAGTATAGGTGAGCCCGAATCTTTTCGGCAGAAGGCGGCCAGTTTCTTTCCGGCTTTGTAGTGGTTGAATCTATCCAGCGCTCGATTTCTTCGCTTTCATCTGATGTAGGGCAGTGGCTACTAGCGCGGAATTCTAGCCTGGTGACCGTCGAGTCATGCACGGGTGGCGGCATTGCGTATGCCATTACCTCCGTCGCTGGAAGCTCTGAATGGTTTGACAGGGGTTTAGTGACCTACAGTAACCAGGCTAAAAATGAACTGGCTGCTGTTCCTCTTAGTTTAATTCAGGAACACGGTGCAGTGAGTATTGAAGTGGCCGAATCCATGGCGATAGGTGGGCTAACTAACAGCAACGCCGACATTGCGGTTTCCGTGACCGGAATTGCGGGTCCGGATGGCGGAAGCAGAGAAAAGCCTGTTGGGACTGTATGTTTCGCCTGGGCTAGGAAAGCAGATCTGGGTTTCAATATTGAGTTGTCCCAGCGTTGTTTATTTGATGGAGACCGTGCAGGGATCAGAAAACAAAGCATATCCCATGCGTTACAGACAATAATGGAACTTAAATAGTTTAGAATCCACGGCTACAGCAGGATATATCTGGGTTGCCACATGAGTCTCAACTATTTGGAATTTGAAAAGCCCATAGCGGAACTTGAAGAAAAAATTATTGAACTGCAACGGGTGAGTGAGAACCGTTCGCTCAATTTCGACGATGAGATCGAGAAAATGCGGACCAAGAACAGGGTACTCACCGAAGAAATATTTTCACGTCTGACATCCTGGCAAGTCACTCAGATCGCCAGACATCCCTTGAGACCATATACGCTGGACTATGTCGAGAGAATCTGTACTGAATTTCAAGAGCTGCATGGAGATCGAATGTTTGGAGATGATCCGGCGATTGTCGCCGGAATCGGAAAAATTGAAGGCTACAGCGTGGTCCTGATTGGACATCAGAAAGGCCGTGATACACGAGAACGAACCCGTCGAAATTTCGGCATGCCCAGGCCTGAAGGATATAGAAAAGCACAGAGAGTGATGCAGCTGGCTGGCCGTTTTGGCCTGCCGGTTATAACCCTGATCGACACTGCTGGCGCTTATCCCGGTGTCGGTGCAGAAGAGCGGGGTCAAAGCGAAGCGATCGCGCGTTCTCTCGAACTCATGGCTTCGTTAAAGACGCCGATCATCTCCGTTGTTATCGGGGAGGGTGGTTCCGGAGGAGCGCTTGCCATCGGTGTTTGCGACCACTTGGTGATGCTGGAATATGCGGTTTATTCGGTAATATCCCCAGAAGGCTGCGCTTCAATCTTGTGGAAGAGCGCAGACAAGGCCGCTGATGCCGCTGATGCAATGAAAATGACTACCGCAGAGCTTTCCAAACACGGTCTTGTGGACGAAGTGATCAAGGAACCTCTTGGCGGGGCACATCGAAATTATGATGGGGCCGCTGAGTCTGTGCGGTCGAGTATTGTAAGCGCGCTTGAGAATCTGGAGGATATGAGTAGAACTGAGCTGCTTGAAGCACGCTATCAACGTTTGATGGAGCTTGGCCGGTTCGAGGTTAAGAGCAGCTGATCAACGCATTGTTTACTGCTGAGGCTCTCTCTCAGGTGCTGAAGGAGAGACATCGGTTTACAAGTGACCAGCGTTATGCGGTCGCTTTTAGCGGTGGTGCAGACTCCATGGCTTTGTTAAGCGCATTACAGTCGGCGCTTAAAAAGTCGACACTTAATGAAGATCCGTCCGAAGAATCTTCCAACCGATCTAATCTGATCACTGCGCTGCACTTTAATCATCGAATAAATCCTGATTCGGACCGCTGGCAAAGATTCTGTGAACAGGTGAGTCATTCACTCGATGTACCAATACTTTTAAACACCTGGACTACACCTCGCGCGGATGAACTTAACGAAGCGGAAGCACGCCAGGCCCGCTATAACTGGTTTAGCAAAGTCGTTGAGCCAGACCAAGTGCTTCTAACTGCACATCATGCCGATGATCAGGCCGAAACTGTCCTTATGCATTTGTTTCAAGGACGTGATTTATCGCGTCTCGCAGGAATTCCGGCAAGGCGCTCGTTGGGATTTAATGATGCCCGAACAGTATGCAGGCCATTGCTGGATTTTCCTCGAGAATCACTGGTGGACTATCTGGATAGGGCCCGGTTAGATTGGATTGAAGATCCCGCTAACCGGGATCAACGATACACCCGAAACTATATAAGGGCGCAATTAATGCCTCTTATCAAGCGTCGCTGGCCTTCCGCATTAGGATCGATTTGTGTCAGTGCGGCCAATCTGACCGAGGCAAACAAGTTGCTCGATTTACAGCTGGGCCGATCCCTGGAAAGAATTAAACAGGATAGCGCCAGACGCCTTTTCTGCCTGGCGCCGCCTCTAAGGGTTGATAAACTGATCGGGCGGTCCAAATTTGAATTTTGTCAACTCCTTCGATACTGGGTCCACAGCGCTGGATTAGTTTCCCCCAGTCAGGCTCAACTTGTGTCTTTGTACAGTCAGTTGACGCGTGATCAAAACCAGATTAGTGACAGGAGTAAAGACACACGTGTAGCTCAAGGTAAAATATCTTGGAAAACCATGATTGTCGTAAGCTATGGAAGTCACTTATTCTTGATTCGCAATAAACTTAAAACTGCATCGACGGTAATCCCATGCAGACTTGAGCAAACTAATTTTGCGCCAGGGTTTTGGGTGGACTTTGAAGAAGTACACGAAGGCGGTATTTCCAGACCGCTGGCAGACAGTGGCGAACTCAATTGGTGCTGGCGTCATGGCGGTGAAAAAATTAAACTGCTAAAGCGGCAGCATCGCTCAAGCCTTAAAAAGATTTTGCAACAGCAGAGAGTGCCTGAATGGGAACGAAGATTGTTGCCATACCTTGAAAGCAACGGTGAAATCGTGTGGGTGCACGGTATCGGTGTTGCTAGAGATTTTACCGTTTCCGAAAAATCAACTGAGCAGGTTTTGCCTAGGTTTCATTATGATCCCTCGGTGGAATAATTGGGCCTAATCCATCGTCTCGTCTTGAGGCCTGGGCGGAAGTTTGATAACCTGTCTTCCCGTCCGGAACACGTCGTTTAGCGTGCTCCAATATTCGAGGATGCGTCATATTGCTTATCCTCCAGTCATTCAAATACATATGTAACAAACAGCGTCTGAATTGTTTGTATTCGAGTATTTTTCAGCTGGATTGGGAAAGTGCAAGTTGTAATAGGTCCGTCCTCGTAATCGCGACAACTCGCTGGTTGAGTTAACTGCTGGAGTTGGCGCTCATTCACATGGCAATGACAAAGTACGTATTTATCACAGGCGGAGTGGTTTCTTCATTAGGAAAGGGCATTGCGGCGGCGTCCCTAGGTAGCGTACTTGAAGCCAGAGGCATTAAAGTGACCATGATGAAACTGGATCCCTATATCAATGTGGATCCAGGCACCATGAGTCCGTTCCAGCATGGCGAGGTGTTCGTCACAGAAGATGGAGCCGAAACCGATCTCGATTTAGGGCATTACGAGCGATTTGTCTCCACCGTAATGGGTAAGCGTAATAATTTTACCACTGGTCAGATATACGAGCGGGTCATACGAAAGGAACGCCGAGGTGATTATCTGGGCGGCACGGTACAAGTAATTCCTCACATCACAGACGAAATAAAAAACTGTATTCGGGCTGGTGCTGAAGGTTCAGAACTGGCGATGGTTGAAATTGGGGGTACGGTCGGAGATATTGAATCTCAGCCATTTCTTGAAGCCATACGTCAAATGCGGATGGAACTGGGTCGTAAAAACACTCTTTTCCTGCATCTTACGCTAGTGCCAGAAATCAGTGTGGCGGGCGAAATTAAAACCAAACCAACACAGCACTCAGTCAAAGAGATGCGCTCAATCGGGCTACAGCCGGATATACTGCTTTGCCGTGTGAGGGAAACATTGCCAGAATCGGCACGCAGAAAAATCGCACTTTTTACCAACGTCGAAGAAAGAGCAGTAATCTCCGGCGTTGATGTAGACAACATTTATCGCATTCCACAACTGTATGTCGAACAAAAAGTGGATCAGATCGTGACTGAACAGTTGGAAATTGATGCAGGCACTCCAGACATGCGGGAGTGGGACCGCGTATTACGCAACAGCCTCAATCCCCGTCATGCGGTAACGATCGCGATGGTGGGTAAGTATGTCAGTTTGACTGAATCCTATAAGTCTTTATCTGAAGCACTGGTGCACGCCGGCATTCAGACGCAGACGCAAATTAATATTAAGTATGTAGATTCATCAGCGTTGGAGAGTGATGGTACTGCCGTACTGGAGAACGTGGATGCGATTCTTGTTCCAGGAGGGTTTGGAGAACGAGGAGTCGAGGGTATGGTCATAGCGGCAGGCTATGCGCGAATGAATAAAATCCCTTACCTTGGCATTTGTTTAGGTATGCAGGTTGCGACCATAGAGTTTGCCCGCAATGTGGCTAATCTCAAGGATGCTCACAGCACGGAATTCGATAAATCCACAAAACATCCGGTAATTGCCCTGATAACGGAATGGGTCAGCGATGATGGCGAAATTGAAACAAGGAACGCGGATACCGACCTGGGTGGAACAATGCGTCTTGGCGCCCAGGATATTCATTTAAAGAAGGGGTCCTGCTATCAACAGATTTACCAGACAGATGTTATTCGAGAACGCCATCGGCACCGCTATGAGTTCAATAATAATTACATGCAGCAGTTGGAAGAAGCAGGGCTGTTAGTTTCAGGCTTGTCTGCTAATGGGCTGGTTGAGGTGATAGAAATCCCCGGTCACCCATGGTTTGTAGCGTGTCAGTTCCATCCGGAATTTACTTCTACGCCGAGGGCAGGCCATCGAATGTTTACGGCTTTTATATCCGCGGCGTTGGCGCACCAAACAACTAGTAAGGCTGCCTGACCGAGGCCGTTCTTAGGAACAGGTAAAGCGAATGAGATTGCTGGATTTCCAGATTGGTGACAGCCACCCTTTTTTCCTGATTGCAGGCCCCTGTGTCATTGAGACAGAAGACATGGCCATGTCTACTGCATCTCGATTAAGAGACATCACGGAAAAACTGGGAATTCCATTTATCTATAAATCGTCTTTTGACAAAGCGAATCGAACCTCTTCTAACTCTGAGCGTGGTCCCGGACGGGATCAGGGGCTTGAAATATTAGCCCGCGTAAGAGAAAAAACGGGAGCCCCAATTTTAACTGACGTACATTCAGTAGCAGACGTAGAGGCGGCAGCAAAGGTTGTAGATGTACTGCAAACGCCCGCATTTCTATGTCGCCAAACTGATTTGATTGAAGCAGTGGGACGGTGTGGTAAACCATGCAATATTAAAAAGGGTCAGTTTTTATCTCCGCAGGAAATGCATCATGTGGTTGAGAAAGCAAAAGCTGTAAATCCAGCTGCGCCAATCATGGTTTGTGAAAGGGGATCGTCTTTTGGGTACAACAACCTGGTGGTTGATATGCGAAGTCTGGCAATAATGCGAGATACCGGATGCCCGGTGGTCTTCGACGCCACCCATTCGGTACAGTTACCTGGAGGCGCTGGTGGTAAATCTGGAGGTCAGCGAGAGTTCGTGCCCACTTTGGCGCGAGCTGCAGTGGCTGCGGGTGTGGCTGGAATTTTTATGGAAACTCATCCAGATCCGGATAATGCCTTTAGTGACGGTCCGAATGCATGGCCGCTTGACAAAATTGAGGGGTTATTACGCAAGCTTCAGCAACTGGACCGCGTGGTTAAAAATTAAAACGGAATCACCCAGCTGTTGTATCTCTGTCAAATCAAAAATTAATTACTAAGTCTCGATCATGTCAAAACAGGAAAAGGCGGCGATTAAAAATGTTCACGCCCGGGAAATTCTTGATTCCAGGGGCAATCCAACGATACAGGTTGAAATTGCCTTGGAAAGCGGGGTGCGCGGACTTGCTTCAGTGCCCTCAGGAGCCTCAACGGGGACCTTGGAAGCCTTAGAGTTGCGTGATGGTGATCAGTCCAGATATCTCGGAAAAGGAGTGTTAACTGCAGTTGGCCATGTCAATACGCTGGTGAGCGAAGCAATTATTGGTTTGGACGCTCGTGACCAGAAAGTGATTGACGCTACGATGATCAGCCTAGATGGTACAGGGAATAAAAGCCACATAGGCGCCAATGCGATTCTAGGGGTATCCCTTGCCGTGGCGCATGCCGCTGCAGCCTGTGAAAATATGCCTCTTTACCGTCAACTTGGGAAATCGTTCGGCAACGATCGCTATTGTTTACCGGTTCCCCAGATGAATATTATTAATGGCGGCGAACATGCGGACAATGCGATTGACTTTCAGGAGTTTATGATCTTGCCGGTGGGCGTGGACAGCTTTTCTGAGGCACTACGTTGCGGTGCTGAAATATTTCATACCCTGAAATCTGTTCTAAACCAGAAAAAGCTTGCAACCAGCGTTGGGGATGAAGGCGGATTCGCACCTGAGTGTAAATCTAACGAGGAAGGGATTTCTCTTATTATGCAGGCCATTGAAAAAGCTGGTTATCGTGCTGGCGATCAGGTCATGATTGGTCTGGATGCAGCCAGTTCTGAGTTTCATCACGACGGACGTTACCATCTTGAAGCCGAAGGACTTTCAATGGACGCCGAAGAGTTTGCTGATTACCTTGAAAACTGGGTAAGAAAGTATCCGATTATCAGCATAGAGGATGGGATGGCGGAAGCAGATTGGGATGGGTGGGAAATTCTTACAAAGCGAATTGGAAATCAGGTGCAGCTCACTGGTGATGATCTATTCGTGACTAATACTGAAATCCTGCAGAAAGGCATTGAACTGCAGGTGGCGAACTCGATATTGATCAAGGTGAATCAAATTGGCACTTTGAGCGAAACCTTCGACGCTATAAGGTTAAGTCACAAAGCAGGGTACTGTTCTACTATCTCACATCGCTCAGGGGAAACAGAGGACACCACAATAGCGGATTTGGCCGTGGCTACCGCTGCGGGACAGATCAAAACCGGATCCCTATGTCGTTCAGAACGAATTGCAAAATACAACAGATTGCTTACAATCGAGGAACAATTGGGGGAGGGAGCGGTTTATCCCGGGAAAAATGCATTTACCAACCTCAGCTTTTAAGGAGTTGATTAGTGATTAACCATAGTCTTAGATTATGATAAAAAGAGACTTGAGTTCACAGGTCCACAAATACGCACCGATTTCACTGTGTGCGCTTTGGCTCAAGTTCCCAGATATGCGCCAGTTTGCGGCGACTGATGCTCGATCAGTTAAAACAGCACAATCTGGAATGGCAGTCGGATGAGAAAGACCGTACCTATAACACTCATCACCATATTACTCTTGTTGCAGTATGCACTGTGGATTGGAGACAAGAATTTTATTGATCTACAGCGACTGGAATCTGCGGTAACAGATACCGAGATCAACAATGCTAAACTACATCAACGTAACCAAAAACTGCTGGCAGAAGTAATCGATTTGAAGCAGGGGGGGGAAACTATAGAAACGTTAGCTAGATCCGAGCTTGGTTTGATCAAGTCCGGTGAAACCTTTTACCAGATTATCGAATAGTATATTCGCGGTAGTTTTAGAACACGGCGAATAATTCACGCAGCACGTTAGGATTAGCTCAACTTTTTTCAATTGTTACCGGATAGGGCAGTGTGATTCTATCGATAACCGGCCCGTCCGAGTTTCCGATTCTAATGACGCCTTTCTCAATATGGCTCGAAGGCACTGTTGCAAGGATATAGTGTGCTTGTCCACACTGCACGGATTCGACTATTGCACCGGCTTTCTGATCGCCTTTTTCGGCTATATAAACCGGACTTCCGGGTTCGCAATTTGTTGCATTCGTCACTGCTCCAGCGATCATACGCTGTTTTAATTTACCGAGATATCTGAGTCTAGCGACAATCTCCTGACCCGGATAACAACCCTTTGTGAAGCTGATACCCGATATCAGGTCGAGGTTGATGTGTTGAGGAATAAATTCTTCAAAAGTGGATTCATAAACCTGGGGCGTCCCGCTGATAATTTCTCCAATGCGCCACAATTCTGAACCTGGCAGATTGTTGCCATACCTGTTCTCGAAATCTGATTGTTTTTTCAGGTCGATTAATCCTATCGCTCTATATGCATCCAGCTGCCACGTCTGAACAAAAATATCTGCGTTATCAATGTCAAAGTTCAATGCACCAACTATTAACATATTGTCTGCAAGAGTAATTTCTACTTTTGCCCGCATTTTGTATAGTTGAAGACGTTTTAACAACGCAGCTGCCAGTTCTGACGGCAATAGCATATAAAACTCTTGCTCGGTTCTCAGTAATCTGAATACGCTCAAAGCGCGCCCTTTTGGGTTGCAATAAGCATTTATCTGGTGGGCGCCGGGTTTTAATACGGCGATGTCATTTGTAAGCTGACTCTGAAGAAAGCTTTCTGAATCTTCACCAGTAAGCCGAATACAGCGATATTCTTCCAGGCGAACCAGAGTCTGCGGCAGACTTTCGAAATCGGTTGCAGGCTGCTCTCGAGCAAAAAAATCATCAATAGTGAGCGTGTTGATTGAGGTGTCTGTCATGTTAAAGTCCTGAATTCCGGGATTCTGCAGCCTGTCGTGCCGCAAATCACTCATTCTGTTTCCGGTACACTGCCTGTCATAAAGTAAGTCTTCATACTGATAATCCAATGAGTCAAAGTTCTAAACCTCAAGAAATCCATAAAAAGCCTAGCCCTTTTGCTGAGTCTGACCAAGAAACTGGTAGTGAACTCCAATCAGATGGCAGTGCAAACACGTCTGGTGTTGATTCTACTGATCCTGGACAAACATTAGACTCAGATAATACTGTTGTACAAGAAGAAATTGGCGGTCGCCCGGGGCCTGATCCTACCCGCTATGGCGATTGGGAGAAAAATGGCCGGTGCATTGATTTTTAGTGCATTCTGCGGCTATCTAGAACCAAGATATGAGCACAAATGATCTTATGCTGAGTGGGAAAAAACACCTGCCTGATTTACAATACAATTCTTTAACCGCCAGGGTTTGAAAGTTCGTTGACTAACAAAAACCGGCCGCTGTCGCCCCATCTTCAGGTCTACCGTCCGCAGCTAACTTCAGTATTATCGATATTGCACCGCGCCAGTGGCATTCTACTGGCATTTGGTTCAATTCTGATTGCGTGGTGGTTCTGGTCAATAATGTCGGGTCCTTCTTCCTACGACAACGCACACGGATTCTTTAATTCGATGTTCGGTATGCTATTACTGTTTATCTGGTCGCTTTGCACGTTTTATCATTTGTGCAACGGGATTCGACACCTGGTCTGGGACGCTGGCTATGCGCTTGATATCGAGCAAGCATATTTTGCAGGCAAAATCGTGATAGGTGCGGCGGTATTGTTAACCATACTGGCATGGATAACATGAACCTTAGAAATCCTCTGGCTAAAGTTAAAGGACTTGGCGCGTCGGGCGAGGGATCTCATCATTGGTGGCTACAGAGGGTAACAGCCATCGCGCTGGTTCCCCTGTCTCTGTGGTTTGTGTTTTCTATAATCAATCACATCGGCAATTCACATCAGGAAGTCACTACTTGGATTGCCCAGCCGTCAGTTGCTTTATTACTCATACTCTACCTTGGATTTATGTTTTATCACGCGCAACTTGGGATCCAGGTAGTGATAGAAGACTATGTTCACACAGAGTGGGTAAAGGTTGTCTCACTATTATTAGTGAAGGGAATTGTTTTAGTTGCCGGTCTTGCCTCAATACTGTCTGTTCTGCGACTTGCACTATGAAGGCGTGCCATATCCTAGAAGCATTGAGAATTCCAACAGATCAATCAATCTGAACATTAATCAGAAATAAATCCGGAGAAAACGTGTCAGAAGCCTATCCGATCATTGATCACCAATACGATGTAGTCGTCGTTGGCGCCGGTGGCGCAGGCCTGCGCGCGACCTTCGGAATGGCGGTAGAGGGATTGAGCACTGCGTGTATTACCAAGCTGTTTCCTACTAGAAGTCACACCGTAGCGGCCCAAGGAGGGATGAGTGCCGCCCTTGGCAACAACGGTGAAGATGACTGGCGCTGGCATATGTACGACACCGTTAAAGGCTCGGATTGGCTTGGTGATCAGGATTCTATTGAGTATATGTGTCGTGAAGCGCCTGATGCGGTTATTGAGCTGGAACACTATGGAGTGCCATTCTCGCGCACACCGGAAGGAAAGATTTATCAGCGTGCCTTTGGCGGCATGACCACTCATTTCGGCGAGGGTCAGGCTCAACGGACCTGCGCCGCCGCAGATCGCACCGGTCATGCAATTCTGCACACGTTGTACCAACAGTCATTAAAGCACAAGGCAGAGTTTTTTATCGAGTACTTTGCCATTGATCTGATAATGGAGAATGGTGAATGTCGGGGCGTAATGGCCTGGGATCTCGACACGGGAGAGTTGCACCGATTTGCAGCCAAACTGGTAGTTTTAGCGACCGGGGGCTATGGCCGCAGCTATTTTTCCGCAACCTCGGCTCATAGTTGTACCGGAGATGGAGGCGGTATGGTATTGCGCGCTGGATTACCGCTGCAGGACATGGAGTTTACTCAGTTCCATCCTACTGGAATATACGGAGCAGGGTGCCTGATTACCGAAGGGGCCCGAGGTGAAGGCGGTTATTTAACCAATTCCAAGGGTGAGCGGTTTATGGAACGCTATGCACCCAATGCCAAGGACCTTGCTTCCAGGGATGTAGTGAGTCGGTCGATGACCCTTGAGATTCGAGCCGGGTTAGGCGTGGGGGAGGAAGCCGACCATATCCATCTTCACTTAGAGCATCTTGGGCCGGAAGTACTTGCGGAGCGGCTTCCTGGCATATCGGAGTCGGCAAGAATTTTTGCCGGGGTTGACGTCACGCGTGAGCCCATCCCGGTTTTGCCAACGGTACACTACAACATGGGTGGGATTCAGACCAATATGTATGGGGAGGTGGTTACCCTAGAAGATGGCAATCCGGAAACCGTTGTACCTGGGTTGATGGCTATTGGAGAGGCTGCTTGTGTGTCGGTGCATGGAGCCAATCGACTCGGATCCAATTCATTGTTAGATATTGTTGTATTCGGTCGTGCTGCCGCACATAGAGCCCGGGATTTAATCAAGCCAGGCGAAGGCCGAGTGCGTCTCAGGCCCGAGGCGGGAAATCATATTGTGGACCGGTTTGACAGACTGCGTTACTCAGCAGGAACATCACCTACGTCTGAGATACGGCTCGATATGCAGAAAACCATGCAGAATTACTGCGCCGTGTTTCGTACGGGTGAAGTGATGCGTGAAGGGATTGAAAAACTGGAGAAAACTTGCGGCAGGTTCAACGATATTGGGATCACTGATAGATCAATGGTCTGGAATACTGATTTAGTCGAAACTCTTGAACTGGAAAATCTTCTTGAGCAGTCAAAAGTATCCATCTATTCTGCTGAGAACCGGGAGGAGAGTCGAGGTGCCCATGCACGGGAAGATTTTCCCGATCGAGATGACGAAAAATGGATGAAACATTCTTTGATCTGGCTGGATGAACTAGGAAACAAGCCGAATATTGATTATCGCCCTGTCCATAATTTTACCCTGACCGATGAGGTCGAATATATTAAACCTAAAAAGCGGGTCTATTAAATACCATGGCAGAATTTACATTACCGGCAAACTCGCGGATTAGTAGCGGCAAGCGTCATAAAGATCCGAGTAACGGGCGATTGCGCAGTGTAAAGGTGTACAGATGGGATCCCGATAGTGGCGAGAATCCCCGGCTGGATACTTATGAAGTCGATATGGACGCATGTGGGCCGATGGTTCTAGACGTTCTAATTAGAATTAAGAACAATATTGACAGCACGCTTACATTTCGCAGATCCTGTCGTGAAGGGATATGTGGTTCGTGTGCGATGAATATTAATGGCATCAATACTCTTGCCTGTACACAATCTGCTGTGGAAATAGATGGTGATATCAACATTTATCCGTTGCCTCACATGTCAGTGATCAAGGATCTGGTTCCTGATCTGAATAACTTTTACGCGCAATACGCTTCGATCAAACCCTGGCTTCAGTCCGACAGTCCAGCACCGGACAGAGAAAGACTGCAGTCCGAGCAGGATCGATCAAAACTAGACGGTCTCTATGAATGTATCCTGTGCGCATGCTGCTCCACCAGCTGTCCTAGTTACTGGTGGAACAGCGATAAATATCTGGGTCCAGCAGCACTGCTACAGGCAAATCGTTGGATTGCTGACAGTCGTGACGATTCGACCGGTGAAAGACTCGATGAACTTGACGACGCCTTCAAGTTGTATCGGTGTCATACAATAATGAACTGTACCAATGCCTGTCCCAAGGGATTGAATCCAGCCAAGGCGATTTCTGACATCAAAAAAACCATCATCAGTAGAAAATAAGTCAGCAACATAAACAACCTTAAACCAGGTCTACACGTTGCCTGATTTCGATATTAAAAGGGTGCTATGGCGCTGTCGAAGAGGCACTAAGGAGTTAGATTTGATACTTGGTAAATTTGCTGAGAGCAGGTATCAATTTCTAGACCAATCTCTTAAGAAGCAATTTAACAAGCTTCTTGAAATGCAGGACCCGGTGCTCATCGAGTGGCTGTGTCTTGGACAGGAGCCTGTAAAAGAATACAAGGAAATAGTATCAAAGATACTCGAAAGCAAATAGTTTTGAGATTGCGGCGCCTAACAATTTGATTCGAATCAGTAATTTGAGTTAAAAAATGGTACGCTAAGCGATCACGAACTGCATAAAAACGCGATCATGGATTGGATCTGCGTGGAGGTTGATCATGGACTGTCGATTCTGTTTTCCGGTAAAGATTGATCTGGACCACCGGGATTATTTGAAATTTTTTATAGTTGGTCTGCACTTTTCTAGTTTTTCAATATTGCTGATTTCAATAGGTCAATTTTGGGGCTTTCTGGCTCTTGGTGGTGCGATGGTTTCATTGCGCTATTATTTTGAGCAGCAAAATACAATTAACAAATACGATGAATTGCAAGGACTAGGTGTAAATCAATGGCAACTTGTCCGTTGGGATGGACAGACATGTTCTGTGCATCTAGAACAGATAGCCATAATTGGTCCGTTCCTGATAATAAAGCTGAAGCGCTATGGTGAGTCCATTAGCTGGGTGACAACTGCAGCCTGCCAATCTAAACATCACTGGCACAAAATGCGAGTTTTGGCGAGATTCAATTAGACCAGGGATGAGTCCGGAGTTAAGATCGATTCCAGCGCAGGAGTCGATTCATCCGACTCAGGATAATCTCGCGTCGTGTGCAGCCCCCGACTTTCTTTGCGCATCATGGCGCAGCGGACCGTTAGTTCAGCAACCTGGACCAGATTGCGTAGTTCGATCAGGTCATTACTAATTCGGAAATTGCTGTAGAACTCCCGAATTTCATCTTTGAGTAATAGTATTCTGTTTAGTGCTCTGGCAAGTCGTTTGTCGGTGCGCACGATACCGACATAATCCCACATACATCTTCTCAGCTCGTCCCAGTTATGGGACACCACAATTCTTTCATCTGGGTCAGTAACCTGACTTTCATCCCATCCTGGAAGTGGTGGAATGTTTTCGAATTCAGATATACGCTCGGCAATCTGACCAGCCGCTGATTGAGCAAAAACGAGACATTCCAGTAATGAGTTGCTGGCCAGTCTGTTAGCGCCATGCAGTCCCGTATAGCTGGTTTCACCGACAGCATAAAGGTTGGAAATGTCGCTCTGACCTTTGAGATCGGTGATGACGCCACCACATGTATAGTGAGCAGCGGGCACTACCGGAACAGGTTGTTTGGTCATGTCGAGGCCAAATTCAAGGCATCTAGCGGAGATTGTCGGAAAGTGTTTATGGATGAATTCAGCAGGCTTGTGGCTGATATCGAGGAATACACAATCGTGTCCGCCCCGCTTCATCTCAAAATCGATGGTGCGCGCTACGATATCTCGCGGCGCTAACTCGGCTCGCTCATCATACTTCGTCATAAAACGAGTCCCATCCGCGAGCAGTAACTTCCCCCCTTCACCACGAACTGCTTCAGAGATCAAAAACGATTTGGCGTGAGGATGATATAAACAGGTTGGATGGAACTGCACAAATTCCATATTAGCTACGCGACAGCCAGCACGCCAGGCCATGGCAATTCCGTCGCCGGTCGAGGTATCTGGGTTACTGGTATACAAATAAACTTTACTGGCACCTCCTGTTGCTAGCACCATATGCTGGCAGGGAAGAGTGACCGTGCGGTTGCCCTCAATATCGTGAACGTAAACACCCAGGACGCGATTGTCACCGGGCTTTCCAAGTTTGTGTGAAGTAATCAGGTCGATCGCAATATGGTTTTCTAGGAGTGTGATTTTGGGGTGGCGCCTAACGATTTGTTCCAATGTGCGTTCAACGGCTTCCCCTGTAGCGTCCGCGGCGTGGATGATTCGGCGGTGGCTATGTCCACCTTCCTGGGTAAGATGATATTCGTTTTCGCCCAGTTCGTCCGACAGGCTGAAACTAACGCCACGATCGATCAACCACTTGATTGAATCCGGGGCATGTCTAATAACGAATTCCACCGCCTCATCCTGACATAGTCCCGCACCAGCAATATGAGTGTCACTGATATGCGATTGGAAGGAGTCTTCTTCTGTCAGTACCGCGGCAATCCCTCCCTGCGCATATCGAGTCGAGCCCTCGCCGAGTTCCGTTTTTGCCAGAATAGTGACTTTGATGCCCCGATCGGCGAGATGTAATGCTAAAGAAAGCCCGGCCAGTCCACCACCAATTACAATGACAGGGTGGTTTGGGTATTCTTTTTGTTTAGACATAGCTGAATTATCGCAGATTTCAATTCGGTGTGAGATCATTCAACCACAGACCTAAAACCTTTAATGCAGAATCGACGTGCTCTAAAATTGAATCAGACATCAATTGGGGAATGAGGATGAAGTTTTTAGTGTTCCAACATATAGCATGTGAACATCCTGGGATCTTTAGGGACTTGATGCATGCTGACGATGTTAAATGGGATGCAGTACAGTTAGATGAAGGTGGGCAGATACCGCCTTTTGATGGTTATGATGCCTTGCTCGTTATGGGTGGGCCAATGGATGTGTGGCAGCAGCAGGAGCATCCGTGGTTGGCTGCAGAAATTGATGCGATCGCCCGCTGGGTGAGATCTGGCAGACCTTACCTTGGCTTTTGCCTTGGTCATCAGTTGCTTGCGATGGCTCTTGGAGGGCAGGTTGGACCATCTGTAATCCCAGAAATTGGGGTGCTTGAAGTGAAACTTACAGATCTTGGAAGCAATCATTGGTTTTTTAACAACTGTCAGGAGCGAATCATGTCCTTGCAGTGGCACTCAGCTGAGATCACAGAACTACCGGAGGGGGGCAAGATACTCGCGCGGTCGGAAGCGTGTAAAGTTAATGCAATGGCTTGGGGAGATGTCGCGGTCTCGGTACAATTTCATGTTGAGCTCACTGAAAACACCGTTTCCGAATGGGGCGAAGTTCCGGTTTACGCTTCGGCCCTCGAAACAGCAATGGGAGAAAGCGCACTGGGAAATATGAAAGCGCTAGCGGATCAACATATGGCGGAGTTTAATAGAGTTTCGGCTATCCTATACAGAAACTTCTGTGATCGAGTGAAAAATCGATTGCAGGTTCCTGCAGGCGCGACGTGACCGAAGTTTCGCGAGATAGCTGCCATCGATTTATTTTTGACCACAGCGGAATTCGAGGTCAGATTGTATCGCTGTCAGGTAGCGTTAAAACTGCACTTGAACATAAAAACTATCCTGAACCACTTTCATCACTACTTGGGCAGGCCATGACCGCAGCCGCTTTGCTCGCGGATACGATAAAAATGGAAGGCTCGCTGATATTGCAGGTTCAAGGGGATGGCCCCGTGAATACCCTCGTTGCTCAGGCTACGGATGATGGAGATTTGCGCGGTATGATTCATTGTGCTGAGGGAGTCGTTGTGCCCAATAATTTTCGCGGACTGGTAGGTGATGGTAAATTAGTATTGACTATCGATGCTAGTGGCAACGAACGTTATCAGGGTGTCGTAGCCATAGAAGGTGGTAATCTAGCCGAGGCAATCGAATATTACTTCGATCAGTCGGAGCAATTACCGACTCGCGTCTGGTTGTCGTCAAGCGGACAACGCGCTGGGGGTATTTTACTGCAGAAGAATCCCGGCGAATACGAGGAGTGGTTTAAGTGGGATCACCTTGTGGCGCTTACCCATACTGTTTCTGAAACTGAACTCGTAGAGCTGGAACCGGTGGATCTAATTCACCGGTTGTATCATCAAGAGTCTATTACTGTTTATCGACCTGTCATGCTTCGTTTTCGTTGCGGGTGTTCGCGGCAGAAAATCGAATCAGTATTAATTCAATTGGATCAGTCGGAAATTGAGCAGATTGCTGAAGATTCAGGAGAAGTCAGCGTCGAATGTGAGTTTTGTAATCAGAAATATGACTTCGATGCGGTGGATATTTCAGCGTTATTCAGAGCCACCAATGTGGTACCGGAACTACGGCAATAAATATGGGTGATGGAATGTCGCCGGTGAGGCTTTCAAATTATTGAAAACCAATATTCTGATGTTTCCCGGACTTTCGAGAAGATTATTTGGTTCTAAAAAAATCTCATTTCCAAATAACACAATATGCAGAAAATATTACTGTCTATATGCTACTCTTGCGGCCATGAAGTAAATTTATGTTTTTGAAGTGCCACATAAAGAAAAAATATCGCTTGACCAGGTAGACCGTAAAATCCTTCATTTTCTGCAACGGGATGCCAGCATTACTATCAAGGAGCTGGCGGAAAAGGTGCATCTGTCACCCACCCCATGCTGGAAGAGAATCCAGCGAATGGAGGAAAACGGGGTAATCCGCTCGCGGGTAGTGTTACTCGATCCAGATAAGGTCGAAGCAGGAATTACCGTATTTTTGGCCATTAAGACTGATAAACATAACGCCGATTGGAGCCAAAAATTTTCTGAAGTGATGTCCTCATTTCCTGAAATCGTCGAAATTTATCGAATGAGCGGCGAAGTAGACTACCTAGTGCGCATTGTCGTACCGGACATACCGGCCTATGATGCCCTGTATAAAAACATCATTGGAAAGATCGCCTTGACCGATATGACCTCAATGTTTGCGATGGAACAGATGAAATACACCACAGCGCTGCCGGTATTGGAGCAGGAGTAGGCGGATTTTTCGCGAGTTACATGTGGAATCTTGCTGCTATTTATGTAATATTTATCGCCTAATAACAATAACTATTTATTCCAAGAGGTTGTATTCCGGTGTTTTTTTCCTCGGGATCGGTCTCCAAATAAGCAAAATCCGCGGTTATTCGTGCGGAATTATGGGGGGCAGACGTCGGACAATATATCGACAGCCATAGATACAATCCGAGCGACGATGCCGATCGCCCAAGATCAGCAAGAAGATCTTTAGCGATAATCGGTACCGCTCGATTGACCAGTCCGGCACTCGCAGGGTGCGTACATTACGAAACACTCTAAATATGGCAGAAAACCAAATCCTTGATGTGATTTCTCAGTATCTGGCTTCTGAGCAAACGGGTACGATCATGGCGGTTTTTGAGGACAATAGCCTCGGTAGATTCTATGTGGTAAGCGGTGTTTTAGCCACGGCGCGCTACCGAAACAAGGAAGGGCGCGAAGCTGTCAATGTGGCAAAGAACGTTGCAGTGACCTCTGCTAGATTCCATGAAAATGCCGATTTGGTCAGATCTGGGGATTTAATTGATGGAATTGCGTTACCTCAAACCCCTTCAAACAAACCGCCACCGGTTCAACCGATAGGGCCGCAACTGACCAATGTTATGAGGGCCGGTGTTGTTGAATTGCTAATGGACTATGTTGGACCCGTGGCGCCATTAATTGTGTCTGATTTGCCGGATACAATTGATATTGAATCCGCTCTGGACCAATTGGCCAGCGAAATAGATGACGCCAAATCCGCGGCAGAATTCGTGCGCACAGCCCGCAGCATAACTCTCCGATAGGTTCCGATTAAAATATCCTAATTCCGGCGAATTAGAAGCTAAAATTCACCAATTCGCGCATAACCTCCCGAATCTGGACATTAAATCGCGTGCAATGCGATAATGGCGCATCACCCGCCGCTACATTTCTCTATGTCGAAACTGCTTGTTCTCCACGGACCGAACCTGAACCTGCTTGGCGCTAGAGAGCCGGCTCACTATGGAACCGTGCAACTTGATGATATCAATAGGCATCTAGGCGCAGTGGCTAAGAGCCACAAGGTCACGATCGAGTGCCGCCAAAGCAATGCTGAGCATGAGATAGTTGAATGGATTCAGCACGCTGGGTCCGAGGGCATAGATTTCATCATTATTAATCCAGCGGCTTTTACCCATACCAGTGTGGCGATACGGGACGCGCTTGCCGCAGTGGCAATACCGTTCATAGAGGTGCACCTTTCGAACGTACATCGCCGAGAAAATTTCCGCCATCATTCTTACGTTTCGGATATTGCTGAGGGTGTAATCACTGGTTTGGGCGCACAGGGATATGAGTTTGCAGTATTGGGCGCCATAAAGTACCTGTCGACGCATGAATGACAATTTTAAATATTTGGAGCAATTGTGGATCTCAGAAAAGTAAAAAAGCTAATCGAATTGCTCGAGGAATCAGCGTTGGTTGAAATGGAAATAACCGAGGGTGACAATACTATTCGCCTGAGTCGTTCAAATGTCGTAGCAACTCCAGTTATGCAGCAGGCGACTACCCCGGTTCAATCGGCCGAACCCGTCACGAACCCAGATGCATTGCAACCGGGCCCAAACCAAGACGCAGCTAATGAATCCGATGGTACGTTAGTGGAATCACCGATGGTTGGCACATATTACGATGCGCCATCGCCAGACACCGATTCTTTTGTCAAAGTCGGGTCCAGGGTGAGGGCGGGTGATACGCTTTGTATCATCGAGGCGATGAAAACATTTAACCAGATCGAAGCGGAGATGGACGGTACAGTTAAGGCGATTCACAAGTCCAGTGGGGATCCAGTGGAGTATGGAGAAGCCTTGTTCACGATCGCTTAGTCCCGAGTATGATCGGAAGCATAGACAAGTTGGTGATAGCCAACCGCGGTGAAATTGCGCTCAGAATTTTAAGGGCCTGCCATCAACTTGGTATTAAGACGGTTGCGCTATATTCCACAGCAGACAGCGATGCAAAGTATGTGCGGCTCGCGGATGAATCTGTTTGTATTGGACCGGCTCAGGCTTCCTCCAGCTATCTGGACATCGCCTCGGTTATCGCTGCCGCGGAAGTGACCGAAGCGCATGCAATTCACCCTGGTTATGGTTTTCTCTCGGAAAATGCCGATTTTGCTGACCGCGTAGAGCAAAGTGGTTTCGTTTTTGTCGGCCCTAAGGCGGAAACGATACGCACACTGGGTGACAAGATCTCGGCGATAAAGGTAATGCAGGAAGCCGGCGTGCCGTGTGTACCTGGATCGAATGGTCCAGTCCCTGAAAACGGTTTAGAAATCCTGGAGCTGGCGAATCAAATTGGATTTCCACTCATGATAAAGGCAAGTGGCGGGGGGGGTGGAAAAGGTATGCGCGTTTGCTGGGATCAAAGCGATCTGGTACGGGCGGTACAATTGACTCGAAAGGAAGCGGCGGCGGCTTTTGGTAATGATACAATTTATATGGAGCGCTTTCTTGAGAATCCTCGGCATATAGAGTTTCAGGTTTTAGCTGATGGTCTGGGTAATGCAATCCATCTCGGAGAACGTGATTGCTCGATGCAAAGGCGCCATCAGAAAGTAATTGAAGAAGCACCCGCACCAGGAATTACAGAGCAACAACGTCAAGAGATGGGTGCGAAATGTGTTGAGGCATGCAAATACCTAAACTACCGAGGTGCGGGGACTTTTGAGTTTCTATATGAGAATAGTGAGTTCTTTTTTATTGAGGTTAATACTCGTATCCAGGTAGAACATCCTGTTACGGAAATGATTACCGGTATCGATATACTGCAGGAACAAATTCGAATTGCGGCAGGTGAACCGCTCAGATTTCGCCAGGAACAAATCGGCATTGTAGGCCATGCATTTGAATGTCGGATAAACGCGGAGGATCCGCAGACGTTTGCGCCGTCTCCAGGGCGTATAACAAACTATCACGTAGCAGGTGGGCCAGGGGTTAGAGTTGACTCACACGTATACAGTAATTACGTTGTGCCCCCTTACTACGATTCAATGATTGGAAAAGTCATTACTCACGGTATGAATCGAAGTGAGGCACTTTCACGTATGAATGGGGCGCTACAAGAAATGGTTATAGACGGCATTAAAACAAACATCCCCTTGCACAGAGAGCTTGTAGTCGATCCGAAATTCGTTGAGGGTGGACTCGACATACATTATCTGGAAAAAAAGCTGAACCTTTGAGTATGCAATATCTGCAGGTAGCGGTAACCGCCGAACGAAGAGATGCGGAAACAATATCCGATTGGTTGAACAATCAAGGTGCCCTGTCGGTGACTGTGGAAAGCGCAAATGAACAGGAAATTTATGATAGTGCAACGCCAGGAGATCCCACATGGGAAGTTCAAAGACTCACAGCATTATTTGGATCCGATTTGCCAGGGGATTCCCTAGGCGCCGGCTTATCTCGATTTTCTTTGATCGAAAAACCTCAAATTTCAAGGCTCGAGGATCAAGATTGGGAGCGTAAATGGCTCGATCAGTTCGTACCAATTGAAACGGGACGGAATCTTTGGGTGTGTCCAAGTTGGCTCACGCCACCTGATCCACAGTCTGTTAATCTGATTATCGATCCCGGCCTCGCATTTGGGACAGGCACCCATCCAACCACATCTCAGATTCTCGATTATCTTTCCCGACACCCGCTAAAAAACAAGAACATTGTTGATTATGGGTGCGGATCCGGTATTTTGGCTATTGCGGCACTGGCACTCGGTGCGCGTCGAGCGATAGGCGTTGATGTCGATCCCAAGGCAGTCAAGGCAGCGGTGGAAAATGCACGTAAAAATAGCGTAGAGGACAGATTTACAGGAGTTTCACCCGAACAATTTGACGAGAACTATGCGGGATATAAGGCTGATGTTGTCATTGCTAATATCCTGGCAAGCACTTTACTTGACTTGCGGAAAAAATTGACAAGTTTGGCTGCGTCAAACGCCACTATCTTGTTATCGGGTGTCCTGGAACATCAGGGAAATGAAATCAAAGATAGTTATGCTGCTGAATTCGAATTTGATCAAACACAGCAACAGCACTGGCTGCTGCTAGTTGGGACTAAACGATCAAAAAAAGAATGACTGAACTTACACCAGACAATATAGTACCGCCAGGCTACAGTCCGAACCAGTACGCTCGTTGTCCTTATTGCATGGCGGTATTTCGTACTAACCAGGAAAAAATTAGTGCCCGACACGGAAAAGTGCGCTGTGGTGCCTGCAGGGAAGTTTTTAACGCGCTTGAGCATGCTGTTGAGATGGACGACAACGGCGGCTTTCGCAGACTGAGCCGCGACGAGAGCGCTCTGGTTTCCAATATCTCAATTAGTAGATCTGGTGTTGTCGAATCAGACCACCCTGAGTCCGAAATTAAGGAAAACATTGAAGCCACCTTTGAAAACACTGCGAATCAACAGTCTGTGCAGGACGAGGTCTTATTAGAAGAGTCTGAAACTCAAGAGACCTTAGGAGAGGAGTCCGTTACCGAAGAAACCGGAACAGAAGAATCGGCGACTGAAAAGGTCCCAATCGATGTAACCGATGAGGAATATAGGAGCGAGGACAGAACTCCTGCTGACGCCGCACCATTCGATAGTCCGGGGCTAGAGAGTAGTGCTGATGAAGACGACGAGCCTCTCACGCAACCAAATGAAACGGCGGAAGGAGTTTCACCAGCAGCAGAGAGCCCGGATCAGCTGGTGGGGGAGTCAGAGAATATAGTTTCCAGCGCCGAGACAGACAGCGCCCTTCCGGAAAGCGAACATCTGGGCTCAGAATACAGCGATGCTGAAGAAAAAGATGAAGAATCTTCGACTTCGCTTGATGTTGTCAGCGCCTATGTTCAAGATCCGGAATGGGACAAGGAGTGGCTCGAATTCAGCGAGCAGGAAGTTGAGTCAGCTGTCCTGGATACGTATATAGAAAATCGCAGCGAAGCGGTTGGGCAAGATAAAGCCGAGACCAGTAAAGACTCTACGACAAAACCACAGGTGCAAAACTGGTTTAACGCCGAGCCGGATTCACTGCTCGATAACAATCCCTTCTCTACAGGTGATACCGCGAGCACAGAGTCAGCGGAAGATCAAAAGCCAAGCATAAACATAAGTGGTGTTGATCACTACATTGCTGATCAACCCAACCCCTTAGTGAACATATTCTGGTCACTAGTATCTATCGCATTCGTGATTTTACTCGGCCTGCAGGTTAAATACTTCTTTGTAGAAAAATATGCACAGGATGACCGATACCGCTCTTACCTGGGGCTCTTTTGCAAGATAGCGCAATGTGAGTTACCTCCAAGACGCGACGCTTATCGATTTACAATTACCAATACAAGAATTGATCTGCATCCTGAAGAACCTGGTGCACTCCGAATTACGGTGAAACTCCTTAATCAAGCGAAGTTCACACAACCGTTTCCGAAATTACAACTCACTCTCACAGATCGAGTTGGCAGAGTAGTAGGACGCCGCACATTTGAGCCAGAATTTTATCTCGCGGTTGCGCAGCGCAGACAGCTGGCCTCCGGGGAACTTGGAACAGTCACGTTTGACCTGGCCCATCCCCATGAGAAGGCCGTAGGTTTTGTTGTGGATGTCGTAACCAAAACCAGATCTTCTTGAATATCGGAGGCTACATTCTTCCGAATAATGTTGCTCTGGCCCCCATGTCAGGTATCACTGACCTGCCGTTTAGGAAGATTTGTCGGGAACTGGGAGCAGGATATGTAGTCGGTGAGATGATGACATCGGATCCCGCTTTGTACAAAAGCGAGAAGAGCCGGCTACGAGGCGTACATCTTGATGAGCCGGGCCCGCGAGCGATCCAGATTGTAGGCTGGGACCCACAGATAATGGCCGACTCCGCACGTTACAATGTTGACCAGGGCGCGTCAGTTATTGACATCAATATGGGCTGTCCCGCCAAGAAAGTATGTCGGCGCTACGCAGGTTCGGCGCTATTGCAGGATGAGGCTTTGGTCGGGCGAATTCTCGATGCAGTGGTCGGGGCCGCAGAGGTGCCGGTGACGCTTAAAATCCGAACCGGTGTCAGCCCTGCGCAGCGCAACGGTTTGACTATTGCCCGGATTGCGGAATCTGCGGGAATCAGTTGTCTTGCCGTGCATGGAAGAACTCGCGCGTGTAAATACAATGGGATTGCTGAATACGAAACCATAAAAAAGATTTGTACAGCAGTCTCGATTCCGGTTTTTGCCAACGGTGATATTAGCGGATTCGAACAATCGGCTAGAGTGCTTCGGTATACCGGTGCCGATGGAATAATGATTGGCCGAGCAGCCCATGGGGCGCCCTGGTTGCCTGGCCAGGTAGCCAAATTTCTGGAATCAGGCGTGAAACCAGGAGTTCCCGAAATTTCATTCCAGTCAAAGATTGTTCTTAACCACTTAGAGCAAATTTATAGTTTCTATGGTTCGGAGCGGGGTGTGCGAATTGCCCGAAAACATATAAAATGGTACACGCAAGATCACTCTGATCCAGGTTCATTCCGAATTGCATTTAACCGGGCCGTAACCCCGCGACAGCAGCTAAATATGACTGCGCGGTATTATTTTGAAATAACTGATCGCTTCCAGAAGGCATTCGCTTGGCAAAAACGAGAAACAAAGCAAAGAAAGCAAATACCAAACGCAACCGTCTTGGGGACTGTGTAAAAAAATCAGTGACGCGGTATTTAAAGGATCTAAATGGCGAGGACGCGACAAGGTTGCATAGAATGGTTATTAATGAAGTTGAAAAGCCGTTGCTGGAAATAGTGATGCAACATAGTGAGAATAACCAGAGTAAAGCGGCTAGATTGCTTGGGATAAACCGCAACACCTTAAGAAAAAAACTAGATGAATACGGAATCACGGAAGTAGAGAATCGCACATGACGAACCAACCTATTCGTACCGCTTTGATAAGCGTGTCGGATAAATCAGGAATAGTAGAATTTTCAAGAAATCTGGTAGACCAAGGTATTAGTATTCTGTCTACGGGTGGAACCGCGTGGCTTCTGATGGAAAATGGAATTAGTGTGGTAGATGTAAGTGAACATACCGGATTCAATGAAATTATGGGTGGAAGGGTGAAAACCCTTCATCCAAAGATCCATGGCGGTATTCTGGGCAGGAGGGATACCGATCATCAGGTTATGCAGGACAATGATATACAGCCCATTGACCTGGTTGTTGTCAATTTGTATCCATTTGAGAAGACAATTGAGGCCGAAGACTGCGATATTGAGACCGCTATCGAAAATATCGATATTGGGGGCCCGGCAATGCTGCGCGCGGCGGCTAAAAATTATGCCTGGGTGACTGTAATTGTAGATCAGAACGATTATCAGAGAGTTCTTGATGCCATGACTTTTGGGAATGGATCGATCGACAAGGCCACACGATTTGATCTCGCTCTGAAGGCATTTGAGCACACCTCGCGTTATGATGGGGTGATTTCAAACTTTCTTGGCAAAACCCTGGAAAAAAAATCGGAGTTTCCTCGAACATGGAATATGCAGATGAGCCGCAAGCAGGGAATGCGATACGGAGAGAATCCCCATCAGGCAGCCGCATTCTATATTGAGAACGCAGGTTCACAATCTGAACAGGCTAACATCTCGTCAGCAATTCAGCTTCAAGGTAAAGATTTATCTTATAACAATATATCGGATACGGATGCCGCATTAGAGTGCGTAAAGCAATTTGACAAAGGTGCGGCTTGCGTAATCGTAAAACATGCCAATCCATGTGGTGTTGCGGTTGCCGAGAATATCATTGACGCCTATCGCAGCGCCTTCAGTACTGACCCGGAATCGGCATTTGGAGGGATCATCGCTTTTAACAGGGAACTTGATCAAGCCACGGCCAGGGAAATAATAGAAAAGCAGTTTGTTGAAGTTATAATTGCCCCTTCCATTTCTTCAGATGCGCGGGATGTCTTAGAGCGGAAAGAAAATGTAAGGGTTCTTTCTTGTGGTCAGTGGACTGAACTGTCTGAACAATACGATTTTAAGAGAGTTGCAGGCGGTCTGTTGGTCCAACAGACCGATCAGGAACTCTATAAAGATTTAAATAATGTGACCGAGCGCAAACCAACCGAAAGCGAAACACAAAACATGATTTTTGCATGGAAAGTTGCCAAGTTTGTTAAGTCAAATGCGATTGTTTACGCCAAAAATATGATGACCATTGGAGTTGGAGCAGGGCAAATGAGCAGGGTTAATTCCGCCAGGATCGCTGGAATAAAAGCCGAGCATGCGGGACTTTCGGTGTCAGGCGCAGTAATGGCTTCAGATGCTTTCTTTCCATTTCGCGATGGTCTCGACAATGCCGGTAAGGCGGGAATATCCGCGGTGATACAGCCTGGGGGATCCCTGAGAGATGACGAAGTGATCGCGGCGGCAAATGAGCATAATATCGCGATGATATTTACCGGCATGCGTCATTTTAGGCACTAACAAATATCGAGGAAGCGATCATTGGAAGAATTTACTAAATACAAAGTGGTTCTGAAGGGCACCATCCTTCCGGATCAAGATCAAGAACAGGTGATCCGAGAGCTTTGCGAGCTATTTCATTCTCGCCCATCAAGAATGGAAAGACTGGTTCGAGGAAAGGAAGTACACCTTAAGAAGGAGTATTCAAGATCGGAGGCCGAAAAAATTTGTGGTGCGATCCGCGCAGCGGGAGCGGAAGTAAAAATGCTTCCGATCCAGCAACAGGCATTGGAAGTGCTTGATGATGACTACAGCACTTTGAGCGGATTCAGCCTAAGCGAGCACACTTCAGGCATTGCCTGTCCGAATTGTCATCAGGAATGCGATCCCACAGGAGAAAGTTGTCCTCACTGCGGACACAGCTTGGTACGAAAAGAGGCCGACAGTGGGTTTTCATTTGGAGGCGATGACGCCGCAGAGCCCGAGGCAGAAGAGTCCGGGGCAGCAGTGCCAAAAGAGGCAATCAAAATTTCCACTAAATCGTATTTGGTGCGCTTCATCGGCCCCAATACAGATTACTATATAGAGAAATTCAGGCAGATGGGCACTGTGCGTAATCCGAAATTTCGCCTAAGCTGGCACTGGCCAGCGCTGTTTGTGTTTTTTTTCTGGGCTCTATATCGAAAAATGTGGCTGTGGGCAGGTGTGAACTATGTGTGCACCCTGGGTCTTGTTATGTATACCGCACCATCCCCATTGTGGTTGGCTTATTCTCTAGTCTGGCCATTGGCAACGAACTATCTATATTATCGTCATGCCGCAGGCCATGTTCGAACAGCTAAATCTGATGTAAATGAGGAGGATCGTGAGGCTTATCTTAGGCGTAAAGGTGGAGTCAGTAAGCTGGCAATGTGGATCGGGATTGCGGTCACATTTGCAGTATCGTTGATTTCATCTAATATGATGGCCACGAGAATGCTTGAGACTTACAGTGAGCAATTTGGTGATGCATCTGGAGGTCTTGTACAAATGCGTGGTGACGGAAGTGTATTAACCGATATTGGCTCCGCTGATTCTAATTTGGGTCGAACGTCTAAGGCTTTAAACGTCATGGCGACTGGCCTCAAAGTCGTAATCGGTACGGGCAACGAGGAGCTCATCACAAAAACTGTAGATAATCTAGTGCAGAAATCTGAGAACGAAGAAATCCATGATGCATGGGGGCATCCCATCATCGTAGAGCGTGAAGCGGGCAGAATTGTCATTTTGTCTCTTGGACCTGACGGAAAAGAATTGACAGACGACGACGTGCTGCAGACAGTCAATTACTGATCGATCATATCGGTCGGCAGATTAATCCAGTGAAAGTACTGATCATCGGCAATGGTGGCAGGGAACATGCTCTTGCCTGGAAAGCAGCGAGCTCTTCTAAAGTTCAACTTGTATATGTGGCCCCCGGAAATGCGGGCACTGCAATAGAGTCGGGTGTGCAGAATATCGATATCGGGCCCCTGGAAATCGAGGAGCTGCTTAGCTTTGCTATCAAGGAAAAAATTGATCTGACCATTGTTGGTCCAGAAGCTCCCCTTGTCGCCGGGATCGTTGATGTTTTTACCGAAGCCGGAGTCGCCTGCTTTGGTCCAACCAGAGAGGCAGCCGCTTTGGAGGGATCAAAGTCCTTTGCCAAAGAGTTCATGGCGCGTCATCAGATACCTACTGCCGCATATGCTTGCTTTACCGAGCTGGAAAGTGCCATCTCTTATCTGAAAAGTGCAGAGTATCCGTTAGTTATTAAAGCCGATGGTTTAGCTGCTGGAAAAGGGGTCATTATTGTAGAGGACTACAAACACGGCGAGGACACTGTAAGAGATATGTTATCCGGGAATGTATTTGGAAGTGCCGGAAGTCGTGTTGTAATAGAACAGTTTCTGCAAGGGGAAGAGGCGAGTTTTATCTGTATGGTTGACGGTCATGATGTACTGGCTATGGCTTCAAGTCAGGATCACAAGTTGGCTTATGATGGCGATACGGGCCCGAATACTGGCGGCATGGGGGCCTATTCTCCGTCACCCTTGGTGGATAGGAATATGTACCAAAAGATTCTGAAGACAGTGATCAATCCTACGGTGGCCGGTATGGCTGCGGAAGGAATGCCATATACCGGTTTTCTGTACGCAGGGCTTATGATAGGAGACGACAACGTTCCTAAAGTAGTGGAGTTCAACTGCAGGTTCGGCGATCCTGAGGCCCAGCCTGTGTTATATCGTCTTCGGTCTGATCTTGTTCAACATTGCATGGCGGCAATGCGCAGTAAATTGGCGACAGAAGTAGCAGAGTGGGACCCACAGCCATGCCTTGGGATTGTGATGGCTTCCGAGGGTTATCCAGCTAGTTATTCCAAGGGACATATAATTACAGGCCTTGAAGAGGAGGTGCCCGGGACTAAAGTTTTTCACGCAGGCACATGTTTAGAGCATGACATGGCGGTGACCAATGGTGGACGTGTTCTATGTGTGACCGCATCTGGAAAATCAGTGTCGGAAGCCCAAGCCCTGGCCTATCAGAGGCTGGATAAAATTAATTGGACGGGAGCATGGTTTCGCACTGACATAGGGCACCGTGCCGTTGCGCGTGAGAAATCATCCAGTTCATCCCAAGAATAGTGTGCCGAATTTGGTTGTGGATCAGATTCATCGGGCCGCGCAAGTAGTCCGCAACGGAGGGGTCATCGCTTATCCTACCGAGTCATGCTATGGATTGGGTTGCGATCCGGATAATATCACTGCAATTAAACGAATATTAAAGATAAAGAAACGATCTCGAGATAAAGGCTTGATCCTGGTCTCTGATCGTTTCGACAGGCTGCTTCGCTATCTTGAGCCACTACCAATCGATAGGCAGAAAATAATTCTAGCAAGCTGGCCAGGTCCGGTAACCTGGCTGTGCCCGGCCCGTATGGGGACATCGCCCTGGTTAAAGGGAGATCACGATACCCTTGGTGTTAGGGTTACCGCGCATCCTGTTGCTGCAAAGATATCCAGGGCTGCAGGTATGCCTCTGGTTTCAACCAGCGCCAATCTGGCAACACGGCCCCCACTGCGCTATTCAAGAATAGTTAACAAAGTGTTTTCAGATAAACTGGACTATGTAGTGGATGCGGCTATTGGTCGACAACTGCAGCCATCTCGAATCATACATGCATTAACCGGAGAGGTGATTAGGCCGTGACAGGAACTGGCCCAGATATTGACAAGGTGATTCGATACTTCAAATCACTGCAAGACAATATATGTAAAGGTGTCTCGAATGCTGACGGAGGGCCTGGATTCGAACAAGATGTTTGGAAACATGATAACGGTGGTGGTGGCCGATCCAGGGTACTGGAAGAAGGGTTAATTTTTGAAAAAGCTGGAATTAACTTTTCCCATGTCCGTGGCAAACAGTTGCCTGCATCGGCGACCGTCGACCGAGCCCATATAGCAGGCAAGCCTTTTGAGGCAACAGGAGTATCCCTGGTCCTGCATCCATTAAATCCGTATGTGCCTACGACACATATGAATGTGCGATTGTTCGTAGCGGATCCGAATGGAGAGCAACCGATCTGGTGGTTTGGCGGTGGCTATGATCTGACACCCTATTACCCTTTTGTTGAGGATTGCTGTCACTGGCATCGAACAGCGAAAGATGCCTGCGACCAGATAAATCCAGGATACTACCCACGTTTTAAAGAATGGTGTGATCGTTACTTTTATCTCAAACATCGTGGCGAAACACGAGGAATCGGCGGTTTGTTTTTTGACGATTTTTATGAGGGTGGATTTGAACATGCTTTTGCTCTGGTGCAATCCGTTGGCAACAGCTTTGTCGACGCTTATCTGCCTATTGTGGAACGAAGGAAGGATCACCCATGGAATGAACGACACGAAATATTTCAGCATTATCGCCGTGGGCGCTACGTAGAGTTTAATCTGGTTTACGACCGTGGCACTATTTTCGGACTACAGTCCGGGGGACGGACCGAATCGATATTAATGTCTCTGCCTCCGAAAGTGCAATGGCGATATGACTGGCATCCGCAGCCAGGATCAGAAGAAGCTCGTTTATACGAAGAGTTTCTTGTCCCAAGAGATTGGCTTGGAGAATCATGCTGATAATCTATCGCCTGATCCTATACATTTCACTGCCCGTGCTTATTCTCCGCTTTTTCCTGCGTGGGTTAAGCAATAGAAGCTATTTCGAACGGATCGCGGAACGCTTCGGCTTCAGCGAAACCAATCCGGATCCAGGTGGTTTTTGGATACACGCAGTATCTGTGGGCGAAGTTAACGCCGCAGCGCCCCTTGTAAACAGGATAATGAAGACTTGGCCGGACAAGTCTATTACGGTTACGACCATGACCACTACTGGTTCAGATCGGGTAAAAAAGGTATTTGGCTCCAGTGTTTCTCATTGCTACTTGCCTTACGACTACCCTGGCGCGGTGCGCAGATTTGTAAAGAAAATTTCCCCGCAGCTGGGCTTGGTCATGGAAACTGAGATATGGCCAAACCTCATTTTTTATTGTCACCAGCAGGGCATACCCCTTATCTATACCAATGTCCGGCTATCTGAACGGTCCTGGCGGGGGTACAATCGATTTAGAATCTTATTCAGTCAAATATTAAAACTGGTGAGCAAGTTTGCGGTGCAGTCAGAGCCTGATGCTAGGCGTCTAATGCAGTTGGGGGCCCCTGAGCACAAACTCTCTATCACCGGTAGTCTCAAATTTGATATCAATTTACCGCCAAGCGTTAATGAGGCTGGTGAATCAATCCGACGTCAGATCGGTTGGAATCGTCCGGTACTAGTCGCGGCAAGCACGCACGAAGGTGAAGAGTTATCGATAATAGAGGTCTATAACAGGATAAAATCGGCTCTGCCAGAGTTGCTGCTGATCATGGTGCCGAGACACCCAGAGCGTTTCAACACAGTCTCAAAACTGTGTGTCAAGGAAGGTCTGAATACCATTCGACGCACAGAAATGTCGGCAGAACTTTCCGCTGATATCGAGGTGCTTGTGGTGGATACCATGGGCGAGCTTCCAATGTTTATTGCCGCTGGTGACGTCACATTTATGGGGGGCAGCTTAGTAGCCGTAGGGGGGCATAATCTTCTTGAGGCGGCGGCGCTTGGTCAACCGGTCGTATTTGGACCGCATATGTTCAACTTTGCTGAAATCTCAGAAATGTTTCTCCAGCACGGGGCTGGAGTACAGGTTTCTGGTATTGATGAACTTACCGAAGTTTGCGAGCGTCTGCTTTTGGATGGCGTGATGCGAGATCAATATGGGACGCAAGGCGAAAAAATAGTACAACAAAATCGTGGAGCTCTGGAGCAGGTCATGGCGTTGATCCACTCTGAGTTAGAACACTAAATCGATCATTGAAAAATATTATTATAAACTCGAAAATAGAATGCGAGAGATGAGAAAGTTAATACTGAAGAACTTGATGTGCCGTCTGAGTCTAATACTGATTATCATAAATTTTATTTTTATTGTGGGCTGTGAGCAACAGAGTTCTGAAGTCGAACAACTAGAAGTGATCGATATTGGCAACGGAACGCAAATTACGACAACAGAGTCGGCTAGTCAGGCAGTTCAAGTGAATAGCACCCAATCGTCTGTGGAGCAGACCGATTTAACCGGAGGCTATAGTTTGGAGTTAAACAATGGAGCTGTGACTCTTAGTGCGAACGGCGCGAGTCGGATGACGATTATCAATGAAATCGCATCTCAAATTGATATGAAAGTAGCGGCCAGTAATAGTGCGGATAAACTTATCTCAACTAAACAAAGGTCGGTCACGGTGGATGCAGTGCTGCGGGAAATACTGAATGACATTAATTATCGGACAGGCTATAGAGATACTCCTAACGAAATGGGCTTCCGTATAAATAATCTGGTAGTTGGCTCTCAGTCAAACGAACGGTCTTCTGCAGCAAGTGATGGTAACTCGGCCGATGGCACCTCAATAGAGTTTGGACTACCTCCAGCGGCGGGAGAGATAAATCTCGGATCCGAACCTGAGGAGATCGAGCTTGTTCAAAGACTTCAGTTTGGGGCAGCCGAAGATCGAGCTATTGCTGTAAGTGAGCTCATGATGGATCCCCTGGGATTCGATGCAGCCTATAAAATATTCGCTCGTGATGAGTCTCCTGACGTCCGACTGGCAGTTTTGGAATTGATTGAATCTGAGGATTATTTCGTCGCCAGGCAGATGGTGGTGTCGGCACTGCAGGATCAAAATAAACAGGTCGTGTTATATGCGCTGGGGATAATTGATTCGCATGGTGATTTCACACTGGCACCGCAAGTCGAAGCGCTAACAAATCACTTCGATACAGAAGTTGTCGAGTATGCAAAGGAGGTTCGAGAATCTCTCACCGAAGGATACTTTGATCTGAACGAATAGTATCCGACCTAATTCATTATCAGGTCCTGATTTATTTGTCGATTGGATCTGCAAGTGCGCGGGATACGACTTCCCTGACGTCTGGAGACAGACTTTCGCTGGAAGCAATCTGCGTCAGCTCGTTTCGCATCTGTTTGCCTAACACAGGAATCATATCCCGCCAGCTGTTGAAGGCAGAAACCAGCCGCGAGCTCACTTGAGGATTAATTGGGTCCAGTTCAGTAACCCAGTGGGCAAGAAAACGATAGCCAGATCCGTCAGACTGGTGAAAACCTGACGGATTACCATGGGTGAATCCTAGGATCAGAGCATAGACCTTATTAGGATTCGTGTGGTCGAAAGCCGGATGTTTGCAAAGTTCCTTGACCGTCGTGAGCACATCCTTTTGTACTGCTGTGGCTTGTACGCGAAACCATTTATCTACAACCAGCGCGTGGTTCTGCCAATTCTGAAAGAAGTCTTCGAGTATGCTGGTCCTGGCTACGGAACTTGAACTAGCAATCGCAGACAACGCTGCCATTCGATCCGTCATATTCATAGATTCTCTAAGTTGTGATATCGCCAGTTGATGTGTGGTTTCGATGTCCAGACTAGCCAGATACCAGAGGCATATATCCCGCATGCTTCTAACGGCTATTTGCTCCTGGCTGATCATTCCCGTATTGCGGGATTGAAGAGATTGATAACTGGCAGTCAATTGATCATAGAGCGTGGCGCCGATCTTCTGCTGTAGCCCAAGCCTGGCACCAGCGATTGCTGCTGGATCTATCGGTTTGGATAATTGCGCCAACCATGACTCACCAGGTAGCGAGAGTAGTCTTGCGACAAAGGCAAGGTCTTGCTCAGCAGATTTCAACACTTCACCTACCAGCTCAATCAAATCGTTGTCGTAGCGGCACTCTTTTCCCTGTTGTAAACGTTGAATATTTTCAAGAATGCAAGATTGGAATAGCTGTTGTCCTGCTTCCCAGCGCGCGAAAGGATCGTTTTCGTGTCTGAAAATTACGCCTAGTTCGTAGGCAGAAAGATTTGCGTTTAATTTAACCGGGCTGGTGAAATTTCTTAATAATGAGGGCACTGGCCGCTTCGTTATTCCGTGAAAAGAGAAAGTTTTCTGTTTCTGATCGAGTACTAGGACCGCCGAATCGTCGCCCTCCAAATCAGGCAAAAAACCATCTTCAGGATGTATCAGCGCTACCGAAATTGGAATCACAAATGATTCCTTACGGGCTTGGCCTGGGGTTGGGGCACAATGTTGTACGAGGTGCAATTGATAGAGTTGTCTTGTCTCGTCGTATTCCGAGGTAGCTGTAATTTCAGGTGTGCCGGCTTGTTTATACCAGTTCTTGAACTGATCAAGGTCCACCCCAGATGCATCCGAAATTGCCGCAATGAAATCGTCAGTGGTAACAGCTTGTCCATCGTGGCGATCGAAGTAAAGATCGGTTCCTTTGCGAAACAGCTCTCTACCCACAAGAGTGCGTAACATTCTGACGATTTCGGCGCCTTTTTCGTAAACGGTTACAGTGTAAAAGTTATTAATCTCGCTATAAGACTCTGGCCTGACTGGGTGCGCCATAGGGCCTGCATCTTCTGGAAACTGGTGATTGCGCAGCACATTGACATCGTTTATGCGCTGTACGCCAGGTGATCCCATATCCGCACTGAATTCTTGATCACGAAAAACCGTAAATCCTTCTTTCAGACTGAGCTGGAACCAGTCACGGCAAGTTACGCGATTACCCGACCAATTATGGAAGTATTCGTGACCGATGACCCGTTCGATATTAAGAAAATCAGTATCGGTGGCGGTATCTGTATTAGCCAGAACATATTTGGTATTGAATATATTGAGGCTTTTATTCTCCATAGCGCCCATATTAAAGTCACTAACTGCTACCACATTAAAAAGATCCAGATCGTATTCACGGCCATACACTTCTTCGTCCCACTTCATCGAGCGTTTCAGGGCGCCCATCGCATATTTGCACTTTTCAATATCCTGGTCCCTTGCATAAAAACGAAGATCAACAACCCGTCCATTCATAGTGGTAAAAGTGTCCCTAAGTTCTGAGAGCGATCCAGCTACTACCGCGAACAAATAAGTTGGTTTAGGAAAGGGATCGTCCCACACGGTGCAATTCCGACCGTTTATAGTCTCTCTGGAAACAAGATTTCCATTGCATAGGAGTACTGGGAATTGCTGGTGATCCCCACGCAAAGTGACTGTGTAAGTCGCAAGATTATCGGGTCGATCGATGGCGGGTGTGATTCTCCGATACCCTTCAGCTTCACATTGTGTGCACAACATATCCCCGGAACGATAAAGGCCGCTCAACTGGGTGTTCTCCGTGGGATTGAGATTATTGAGTATTTCGAGCTGAAAACGATCTGGAATATTGCGGATGACCACCTTATTCTCTGTCTGGGACCAGGAATTCGGACTCAATTCCTGGTCATCGATCTTTATCGTATCAATGTTAATTCGTTCGCAATCGAGTTCTAGATCGGCAGTGCCCGGCATCTGTCGCTCAACCCGGTGAATTGCTCGCACATGGGTGCGCTCCCATTCGAGATCAATTTCAAGAGTGCTGTGGATAATCTTGAACGAGTGTGGTTGGTAGTCCTTGAGGTAAATGAGGGTAGGGTCTGTTTTCATTATTTCATATTCTAAAGCGATATACTGGTGCTGCTGGCGTGGCGCTAAACAACGAGTGCTTCACGTCAGATCTTGCAGTTAACTAATAGGTAATTATAGCGATGAATATCGCCCGACTTGATCATTTCGTATTAACAGTGAAAGACATCAACGAAACAGTGAAGTTCTATACTGAGGTTCTTGGTATGGTCGCGGAAAAATTTACGGGCGGGGGTGAGCAGAGAATAGCGCTTAAGTTCGGCAATCAGAAGATAAATCTCCATCAACAGGGCCGAGAATTTAAACCCGGAGCACTGGCACCGCTTCCCGGGAGCGGCGATTTCTGCTTGATTTGTGCCACACCACTTGAGCAGATAAAGCAGGAACTTGAGCAACGTGAAATTGCGATTGTGGAGGGCCCGGTCGAGAAGACAGGGGCAACTGGGCCATTACAGTCAATTTACATCAGGGACCCGGATCAGAATTTAGTGGAGTTATCCAACCAAATTGGTTGATCTCTGGATGCAGGTTACTTCTCGAGATACTGCAGTTTATCTTTAACCTCCTCCCATTCCTTCGCATCTGCAGGGGATGGTTTCATTTCAGTGATTACGGGCCAGACCTGACTAAGTTCGGTGTTCAGTTCAAGGAAGTGCTCCTGGCTTTCAGGCAGTTCATCCTCGGCGTAAATTGCATCAACCGGACACTCAGGCTCGCATAAGCTGCAGTCAATGCATTCTTCGGGGTCAATGACCAGAAAATTAGGTCCTTCGTGGAAGCAGTCGACTGGGCACACCTCAACGCAATCGGTGTATTTACATTTGATGCAGGATTCGACAACAACGTATGTCATTACTAATCGATTTAGACTGGTTTTTTACAGGGGCCGGATTGTACTACTATCAGTTACTGTTTCGCAGCACATCTTCCGTTTTTGCAGCGTTATTAAGCACTTCGCTGGGTTTATGCATTTCACTTTTTGCGGCTTAGCCCTAGCATCTTGTGCAAATCAAATATCAGATCGAGAGCCTGCCGGGGAGTGGTGTCGTTAGGCAATTGTCCCTTAATCCGTGCAATTACCGCCTGTTCTTCAGGGCGGCTTTCGGGAAACAGGCTGGACTGCGATTTAACCTTACCCGAATCCGATTCTGTGAGTCCGGCATATTGTTGCTCAAGAGAGGCAAGCTTGTGGCGAGATTCTTCAATAACGGCATCGGGTACGCCCGCAAGGCGCGCCACCTGAAGTCCATAACTCTGACTGGCGGGGCCTGAATTGACGCTATATAAAAATACGATCTTATGGCCATGTTCGACCGCATCCAGGTGGACATTTACCGCATTCTTTAGCTGGTCAGCAAGAGAAGTCAGTTCGAAATAGTGGGTCGAGAACAGGGTAAATGCGCCAACCCTTCGAGCCAGGTCACCGGCACAGGCCCAGGCCAGAGAAAGGCCATCGAATGTGCTAGTGCCGCGTCCAATTTCATCTACTAAAACAAGGCTTAAATCCGTAGCGTTACGCAGTATATTTGCCATCTCAGTCATCTCTACCATGAAAGTGGATCTGCCTCCCGCGACATCATCAGCGGCGCCGATGCGGCTATAGATACGGTCGATCGGGCCAATTGTTGCTGACTCCGCGGCAACGTAACTACCCGTATGCGCCAATAACGCAATCAACGCAACCTGGCGCATATAGGTGCTCTTGCCACCCATATTGGGCCCGGTGATAAGCTGCATTCGCGTGCTGCCATTGAGCCGTGTGCTGTTAGGGATAAATGGACTATCAAGGTTTTTTTCGACTACAGGATGTCGACCATGCTTGATTTCAAGAACAGGTTGTTCGCTAAATTTCGGCCTGTGCCAGGAGAGTGTGACCGCTCGCTCAGCAAGATTCTGAAGCGTGTCCAGTTCGGCCAGGCTGTGAGCGCATTGCATCAATGTGGAAACATCCTGTCCCAGGGTTTCCAGTAATTGATCGTAAAGCCATTTCTCTCTTGTCAGAGCCTTGCCCTTGGCACTTAATATGCGATCCTCAAACTGTTTTAGTTCTTCGGTAACGAATCTCTCGGCATTTTTTACAGTCTGACGTCGTATATAGTGCTGTGGAACATCGTCTGACTGCGACCGGGGCAGTTCGATGTAATAACCATGCACTCTGTTGTATCTGACTCTAAGGTTGGCGACCCCGGTCAGTTCTTTCTCCCTTTGTTCAAGCTCCAGTAGATATTCGCTCGAGTCGCGTTGAAGGTGGCGTAGCTCACTTAACTCTGCGTCATAGTCGTCATTCAGAACACCTCCATCGCGGACTACGGCTGGAGGCTCATCTTTCACTGCACGAATTAACAAGCTTTCAGTTTCAGGCTGTGGCTTAAGCTGAGTGCGCAGGTTGGAAAGCATCTCAGAAGATGTCGATTCCAGCAGATCAAATAGTGTCTGTAGCACTGCCAATCCGGTCCGCAACCTGACCAGGTCGCGTGGCCGCGCTGTTTTCATCGCGATTCTGGCCAGTATCCGTTCCATATCGCCCACCTGACGCAGGGCCGGAACTAAGTCACTAAAACGCTTTTCATAGATCAACCAGTCGATAGCGTCATGTCGGATGCGCAGCATCTGATGATCCCTGCTCGGACTGCTGATCCAGCGCCGTAGCATCCGAGCACCCATGGGACTGGCGCAACCATCTATTAAATTGATCAGAGAGTGCTGTTCGCTGCCACTTTGGCTCCGGTCAATTTCAAGATTGACACGGGTAACCTGGTCAACGATAAGAATCTGATCGTCTCCCTGGAACTTGATTGCCCGAACATGGGGCGTGTCGGCGCCATGCAAATCACGAATGTACTGCATAAGTGCTCCCGCTGCCCGGGTCGCGAGAGGGAACGAGTGGCATTCAAAAGCGGTTAGATCGTGGGTGGAAAATAGCGTGCAAAGAATCTGCTCGGCGCGGGCCGATTCAAAATACCAGTCTGGAATTGCACTGACCGATTCAATCCCAAGAGCGTGCTGCTGATCTTCTCCAACCAGAATTTCTGCCACTCCCAAGCGTTCCAGCTCGGCCTGCAGTCGATCAGTTTCCGAAATTTCAAAACCTTCGAAGCGACCACTGGAAATTTCCAGGGTAGCAATGCCAATTCGATCCCCGGTACGAATCACGGCGGCTGTGATATTTTGCCGTCGGTCAGATAGTAAATTTTCCTCCGTCAGGGTTCCCGGCGTGATCACTCGAACGACCTTACGTTCTACAGGCCCTTTGGATGCTGCGGGATCACCAATCTGCTCGCAGATTGCTACAGGCAGATTGGCCCGAACCAGTTTTGCCAGATATTGGTCAGCACTATGAAAAGGCACGCCTGCCATCGGAATAGGGGATCCCGCTGATTTGCCTCTTGCAGTGAGCGTAATGTCCAGTAATCGCGACGCCTTCTCGGCGTCGTCATAGAACAGCTCGTAAAAGTCCCCCATACGGTAGAACAACAGAGTGTCAGGGTATTCCGCTTTGATCGCCAGATACTGGCGCATCATAGGCGTATGACCATCCCGATCGCTCACGCTTTTTGGGCAAAACGGCTTTTGACGATACCCATGAGCTCATTGAACATTTTCGGATTGGCTGCAACGATATTCCCCGATTCAAAGAATTCCTGACCGCCATCAAAATCCGCAACAAGGCCTCCGGCTTCCCTGACCAGGAGACTGCCAGCGGCGGTGTCCCAGGGCTGTAGACCGGCCTCCCAGTAACCGTCTAGACGTCCACAGGCGACATAAGCAAGGTCCAATGCAGCCGAGCCGCTGACCTTGATATCGCTGACTTTCGGCAACACCGCTCTTAGTATACGAAGAGTGCCATCAAGACGCTCGATATTACGCAGTGGAAAGCCTGATGCCACCAGGGATTCGTCCAATGATCCCTTGCCACTGACTCGCATTCGTCGATTGTCGAGTTGTGCGCCCTGGTTTCTCGAGGCGGTGAACAGTTCGTCTCGCAAAGGATCATAGATAATGGCATGCTCCATGACGCCACCGCGACGAATGCCAAGAGAGATTGCGAAATGTGGATGACCGTGTAAAAAATTTGTAGTGCCGTCCAGGGGATCAATCACCCACTCAAATTCATCAGCTCCACTCTCTTTAGAGGTGTGCTTGTCACCACTTTCTTCCGCCAGAATTCGGTGATTGGGGTAGAGATAGTGAATTGTCTCGATAATATCCTGCTCCGCCATACGATCTAATTCGCTGACAAAATCTCTTCGTCCTTTCTTCTCCACGGAAAGCTGTTCAAGCCGGTCGAGATAACGCACAGCTAAGCTGCCAGCACGTCGCGCAGCCTTGATACCGACGGTTACGATGGGATCCATTGAAGTTTCCGGGCAACAAGATTGTTGCAGTTGATTGAATGATCGACGTCGTATTCTCGAGGTAGCGTTTCTTTTCGCCTCACCTTGATGCAGAATCCGATCGATGAAAACGCTGGATTATATCCGAGTCGTCCTGATTCAACCTACTCATCCTGGCAATATCGGCGCGACCGCAAGAGCTATGGCGAATATGGGCGTATCCCAGCTGGTGTTGGTGGATCCTGTAGACTTTCCGAGTCCAGTTGCCACCGCCCGCGCGGCTGGCGCAGATGAGATCCTGGACAATGCACTCGTAGTTGATACGCTCGATATAGCGGTGGCGGACTGCACGCTTGTAATCGGAACGACAGCGCGTTCACGCTCGATAAAATGGCCCGAAAAATCTCCTTCGAAGGCCGTGGAAACATTTAAAACCGGTCAGCATTCGAAGATTGCATATGTATTTGGTCGAGAGAGCAGTGGCCTGACAAATGAGGAGTTGGAGCGCTGCCATTTTCTGATCAGAATCCCAGTTGAAGAATCATTTTCCTCGCTCAATCTCGCTTCGGCAGTAACGGTCATTCTGTATGAAATCAGAAAGCAATTGCTGCAATCGACTGAGGAGATGACCGTCAAAAGCGATAAACTGGCTACGGCTGAAGAAATGCGACATTTTCTGGAGCATCTAGAGCAATTCGTAAAAAAAATAGAGTTCAGTGACGGTCGATCCAGCAAATTACAGCGCAAAATGGCGCGGATGTTCAACCGAATTCATATGTATGCCCAGGAAGTCCGTATGGTTCGCGGTTTGTTTAAGTCAGTCGAAGACAAGCTGGATGGTAAATACTAGCGGAACCAAAACTCAATTCTTTATTTCATTGATGATGCAACACATTATTAAAGTCATTCACCAGCAGGAGGCGGAGGTGAGGGAGTGGTTCCGAGACAATGATGCAACCTTAGATCAGTTCACTCGAACCGACCAGGAAATCAGAAGTCATCAGGTAATTATGCTCGCGTCGATTCCGGAGCAATCAACGCAAAACTTGTGTGTAACCGGACTTGTAAAAATGTGGCATCTGAAACCAGTGTTAAAAAGCGCTATTCCGGGTTCAGAGAAATGTCCATCTGGTAAGTGTTCCACATGGTCTTTGTAGCGAGCTGATCATAAAGCGCCCTCGCACGATAGTTATCGTCTGCAGTAATCCAGCGAATGATAGGCCAATTTTGCTCCCGAGCATGGTCTTCGAGGGCTCCAAATAGAGCTTTTCCGATATTTGCACCACGCGCATCAGGATCAACGAATAGATCGTCCAGAAAACCGATATCAATGCCGCGCAGTGGGCTTGGCATTCGACGCACATGGGCAAATCCGCTTGGCAGATCGTCCTCACCGACAAATGCGACCAGACAGTTTATCTCGTGATGCGGATCATGTATCCAACCCCATAAGGTTTCGAGGATGTCATCGTTCATGGGTACCTTGTAAAATTCAGCATAGCCGCGGTAAAGGTCGCACCAACCAGGAAAATCTCTGGTGTTCGCTTTTCTGATACGAACTGGATTATTCATTTGAATCAATTGACATTTCTTTTGTGAGTTCACTCAACGACTTTTTTTGATGGCCTTTATCATTAAAATTTTGTGTTGATAACCAGGTATTGTAAATGCGGTGCAGTTTTGGCCAATCGCGATCAATGATCGAAAACCAAGCGGTATCACGATTGCGTCCTTTATATATTGTTGCCTGCCTGAAAACACCTTCAAACTGAAATCCGAGCCGCGTGGCTGCATTTCTCGATCGTTGATTCAATGCATCGCACTTCCACTCATATCGTCGATAGCCGAGATTAAAGACATTTTGCATCATTAAGAACATGGCTTCGGTTGCGGCAATCGAATTTTGCAGAAGTGGAGAATAATTGATATGACCGACCTCAATCGAACCGTTAGCGGGGTCGATGCGCAGATAACTGGCGACGCCGACAGCTTGTTGCGTCTTGGAATCGACGATAGCGTAGAACTTTGGGTCATCTTTACTGCAAACTGTATCGACCCAGGTAAGGTATTGATCTAATTCTGCAAAAGGACCGTAAGGGAGGTAAACCCAAATACGATCTTCCTGATCCGATTGATTCGCTTTGAACAAGTGTTCGCCATGTTTTGAGGCGTCGAGCGGTTCCAGTCGACAGTATGTTCCGTCAAGAGAGCGATCGTCAGGCTTCTCAGGAGAGCGCCAGTCTTTTATCGGCGTGCCTACTGGAAGTCCGAGCCCATTAACTATATTGTCTGCTGACACAGGTTAAGTATGTGCTGAGTGATTACGTGTCGATTATCCTTTAGTGGATGACCATTGGGGTAGTGTTTTTAATTGTCATGTAATAATACATTGTTCAAATTGAGGAATATTACGCACTTCTATTGCAATGCGCCGTCACCGAAAAGCAAAAATTGTCGCCACACTTGGACCTGCCAGCTCCAGCCCTGAAGTAATTCGCCAACTGTTTGATACCGGGGTAGATGTATTCCGATTAAACTTCAGCCACGGCAGTCACGAGGATCACAAGGAGCGCCATCGAATCATCAGGGAAATTGAAAGCGAAACCGGACGCCCAATTGGTATTCTTCTTGATATTCAGGGCCCAAAACTGCGTTTAGGGGAATTCAGCGAAAAGTCGATATGGCTCACCGAGGGCTGCAAATTCCGCCTGGATATGGAGCAGGTACCCGGGGATCAAAACCGTGCCGAACTGCCACATCCAGAAATCTTCGCGGCATTGAAACCCGGCAACGAACTTTTGATCAATGATGGGCGAGTTAAACTGAAAGTTCTCGAATGTGACCCATCTCATGCCATCACCCAAGTGATGGTGCGTGGCGAGATCAGCAGCCACAAAGGAGTGAACGTACCGGGGGTGATTTTACCTATTTCTGTTATTACCGAGAAAGATCGTGAGGACATTGAGTATGGCTTGTCACTTGGTGTCGATTGGATTGCGCAGTCCTTCGTTCAGCAGGCCAGTGATGTTAGAGAGTTGCGTGGATTAATAGGCGATCAACCGTCGATTATGGTTAAGCTCGAGAAGCCGTCAGCGCTTGAAAATCTTGACCAGATACTCGCACTCTCAGATGGTGCAATGGTGGCTAGAGGAGACCTGGGCGTAGAGCTGCCGCCGGAGCAGGTACCGGTGGCACAGAAGGAAATTATCAGGCGCTGCCGAAAAGTAGGCAAACCAGTAGTAATTGCCACCCATATGCTAGATTCCATGGTGCATGCACCGGTGCCGACTCGGGCCGAGGCGTCGGACGTCGCTACCGCAGTGTACGATGGTGCTGACGCGGTGATGTTGTCGGCCGAATCGGCGGCCGGAGACTATCCGGTTGAGTCGGTACTGATGATGGACAATATAATCAGTGCGGTAGAACAAGATTCTCTATACGGAAATATTCTTGACGCACAACGACCGCCCCCTGAAAACACGGCTGCTGATGCCATTTGTAATGCTCTGCAAAGTATCACCGGTATCCTCTCTTCTACCGCTACCGTTACATATACCACTTCGGGCAGTACCAGCCTGCGGGCGGCGCGGGAACGTCCAGGCGCACCCATTCTGAGTATTACCCCGGAAACCGACACCGCACGTTATTTATCCATGGCCTGGGGGGTGCATCCAGTGATCCTGGACGTTGCTAATAAAGATGCGGACTTGTTACAAGTCATCGACGCCGCTAAACAGATTGCAGTACGAGAGGAATTTGCTACGTCGGGGCAGGCGATCATTGTCGCGGCGGGTATTCCATTCGGTATCTCAGGCACCACGAACTCACTCCACGTCGCCACGATCGATTGACCAGATCTGCGCGGTAGCACTGAGAACTTCTGTGGATTAAGTGTCGCTAATTATTGTCGCACGTTGTAATTTACTGATCGACTTTGATATGTTCACGCAAAACCAGTGAGTTAAGAAATTGAAAGCGATACTCCTTAAAGAATTCGGTGGCGCCGAAATGATGTTTTACGGTGATGCGGATACGCCTGCACCCGATGCGGGGCAAGTGCTGATAAAGGTCGCCGCCACCTCGGTTAACAGGCCAGATATTATCCAGCGTCAGGGAAACTATAGTCCACCACCCGGAGACTCGGAAATTATGGGCCTGGAAGTTGCGGGGACGGTAGAAAAGCTTGGGCAAGGCGTATCCAACTGGCAGCCGGGCCAGCGCGTCATGGCGCTTATTGGTGGTGGTGGATACGCCGAGTATGCGGTCGCTCATGCGGGCCACATGATGCCGATTCCCGAAAATATGTCCTTCGAACAGGCGGCATGCGTATGCGAGACTTATCTGACCGCATACCTGAATCTGTTTCTGCTTGCAGGTCTAAAAGATGGCGAAACAGTCTTACTCCATGGCGGAGGTGGAGGTGTCAATACCGCGGCGATCCATCTTTGCAAACAACTGGTGCCTGACGTAACCGTGGTGGTCACCGCCTCAACGGGCAAAATACAGCGTGTCGCGGCTTTGGGTGCAGATCATGTTATCGATTACCGGACCCAGTCTTTCGCGGAACAAGTTAAACAGATTACCTCGGGTAAGGGCGTAGATGTGATTCTGGATCACATCGGAGCCGACTATCTGGCGGATAACATGAAGTCGCTGGCTGTCTATGGTCGGTTGCTGTCGATTGGGGTGATGAGTGGAGTGAAAGCAGAGCTTAATCTCGCTCTCATGATGGTGAAACGTCAGCAGATCATCGGGTCAGTGTTACGTCCTCGTCCAGTTGATGAAAAAACTGAGATTATTGCTGCATTTGCGGCTGCCACCTTAGACCACATGGCGACGGGATCTATCGTGCCTCTGGTTTCGAATGTCTTCCCGCTAGACCAGGCAGCGCAAGCGCATCGAGAGATGGAAGCCAGCACTCACTTTGGAAAAATTGTGCTGCGGGTTTGAATTGGTACATAATGTAGGCTCAGCAGCCTGCCACTGATTCGGCGAGAGGATAAATAACAGTATGGATCTTCATGAGTATCAAGCCAAACGACTACTAAAGGATAACAGCATCCGAGTACCCGAAGGTGACGTGGCCGATTCTCCTGAGCGAGCAGAACAAGTGGCAAACCAGCTCCCGAGTGAATCATGGATGGTAAAAGCACAAATTCTTTCCGGAGGACGAGGCCAAGGTCACTTCAAAGGCGACGAAATGAAATCCGGCGTAAGGCCAGCAGCAACCCCGGAACATGTATCGACCCATGCGCGCAGTATGCTTGGTCGGTCGCTGATAACTGCGCAAACAGGTCAGGATGGACTGCCTGTGAGAGAGGTTTATATTGAGCAGGCAATGGCTCCCAGTCAGGAGCTTTCTTTGTCTTTAGTCCTTGACGAGGCGAACAAGACGCTGATGTTACTGCTATCGGCGCACGGCGGAGTCGCGATGGAGGAAATGGCGAAAAAACAACCTTTATCTGTTGCCAAATTGCCAGTGAGTATTTTACACGGAGTCGACCAGCAACTTCTTGCGGATACTATTGATGGATACCAGCTCGGAGAAAAAGCCTCGAATTCGTTCAAGACTTTAATTGGGCATGCGATCGAATTAGTAAAGAATAATGACCTGACGTTGCTCGAAATCAATCCGGTGGGCATCGTTAACGACGAATGTATTGCCCTCGATGCCAAGATAACAGTCGATGACAACAGTCTTTTTCGACAAGCTGAAATTCGAGCGATTGATGAACAAAGTGACAGGGTTGGTAGTCGTCGCAGAGCGAGTAAGGATGGGTTTAATTTCATCCAGATGAATGGAGATATTGCCTGCATGACTGTTGGCGCCGGACTATCCATGGCGACGCTTGACTCTCTCGTGCAGTTCTCCGGGAACCCCGCGAACTTTCTTGATCTTCCTCCAGACTCAAAGGTCAACCGAGTCACCAGTGCACTCGAGCTGTTGCTGTCTAACCCTCAGATTAAATGTTTGCTGATCAATGTATTTGGCGGTGGCATCATGCGGTGCGACACCGTTTCTGATGCGATACAAGTAGTGAATCGATTAAACCCTATAAAGGTGCCTATGGTGGTGCGGCTTGCTGGCACCAACGCTAAATTGGCGAATCGCCGGTTAAAAGAAGGTGTGCCTGGAATCGTTCTCGCTTCAAATCTTTCAGAAGCCGCAAAACTAGCTGCACATCTTGCAGCGACTCCCCAAGACCTGCCATCTGCCTCGGAATCCGATGACGGGTGGTTGAAGAAAATTATTCATAAGGTCAGTCACTGACGACATTTATATTTTCAACATGTCAATTCTAGTCGACAAATCTACGCGCGTTATCTGCCAGGGTATTACCGGCAGCCAGGCCAGCTTCTATACCGAAAGAGCGATCTCATTTGGCACACAAATGGTGGGTGGAGTGCGACCCGGTAAAGGTGGTACGAGCCATCTCGGTCTACCCGTGTTTGACGATGTAAGCACGGCTATGGCACAAACTGGCGCCACTGCGAGCGTTATCTTTGTCCCCAAAGAAAATGCGGCAAATGCCATTATTGAGGCCATCGATGCGGAAATGCCGCTCATCATCTGCATTACCGAACATATGCCGGTCCTCGATATGGTGAAAGTCTCGGAACTTCTAAAGAATAGCCGTTCTAGACTCTTAGGGCCGAACACCCCGGGGGTGATCACACCCGAGCAGTGCAGAATTGGCATCATGCCCGCTGAAATATTTAAAAGAGGAAACATCGGGATCATTTCTCGTTCCAGTACGCTGACCTATGAAGCGGCGTGGCAGACTACCGATGCTGGATTGGGTCAATCCACTTGCGTCGGTATCGGTGGAGACCCGATACACGGTCTCGGATTTGTTGACTGTCTTGAGATGTTCGATCAAGATGAAGAAACGAAGGCTGTGGTGGTTATTGGAGAAATCGGTGGATCTGAAGAAGAGCGCGCGTCCGCTTATCTCGCGAACGGCAATTATTCCAAGCCTGTTCTCGCCTATATTGCAGGTCAGCATGCGCCGTTAGACACTCGAATGGGGCATGCCAGCGCAATTATAAAATCAGGAAGTGGCGATGCAGTCTCGAAGAAAAAGGCGCTGAGCTCCGCTGGAGTAAAAGTCATCGAGTCGCCGGTCGAGATTGGCTCGAGTGTCAGAAAAGCGCTCGCTTAATAACCTTAAAACAAAAAGATAATAAGAAAAGTTTCTAAGTATTCTTAATATTTTGAAATGTTTTACGGTGTTAGATTGTGGTTAAATTATCTGTCATCCAGAATCTCTTGCCTAAGACTTTACAATAGCCTGCTGGCGCAGTATTCTCTCCTTTGGTATTTGGTATACCAAATACCAATATAGCTATAAACCATTTTCCTTGGAGGAAAAAAAAAGATGTCTAACGTACTACACAAAGTTAAAAAAGCGGCTATTCCGGCCGTGATCGCCGCCGCGACTTCTTTAGGAATGTCCGCACCGGCGATGGCTGAATGGTCGCCCAAGAAGCCGATTGAGCTGATTATTATGGCGGGCGCAGGTGGCGGCGCCGATCAAATTGCTCGTCTTTTACAGGGCTTGATCGAAAAGAAAGATTTGTCTCCACGTCCTGTAATTCCGATAAACAAAGCAGGGGGTTCAGGTGCTGAAGCGCTTCGCTACATTCAGGACAAGGCAGGAGATGACCACACTATTCTGGTCACCCTGAACAGTTTCTACACTACTCCGGTTATACAAGAGGGCATTGGTGTGGATGTCTCCAACTTTACTCCGATTGGCCGCATGGCAATTGATAACTTCCTGCTTTGGGTGCACCAGGATATGACTGACATTACCGACCTGGACAGCTATGTTGCAGCAGTTAAAGCCGCGGGAAACAGCTGGAAAGTTGGTGGTACTGGTACAGGTCAGGAAGATTCTATTCTTACTGCCATGATGGAGAAGGAATTTGGCTATGACGTCACCTACATTCCTTTTCCCGGTGGCGGTACAGTGGCCAAGAACCTGGTGGGAAAACACATCGACTCCACTGTGAACAACCCAGCGGAACAAAACGAGTTCTACCGGGCAGGCAACACCAAACCCCTTGTTCAGTTTACCGCAGAGCGGCTGCCGGCATATCCGGATGTTCCGACCGCCAACGAGCTGGGTGTGAACATGGAATACTACATGCAGCGTTCAATCAATGGACCTCCTGGAATGTCCGCTGAAGCGCAGGAATGGTACATCAATCTGTTCAAGACTCTTTTTGAATCAGAAGAATGGCAGAAGTTCTGCGTTGAAGATGGTCTTGCCTGTGATACTTATGTCTCAGGTGCTGACCTTGGCGCTTACCATCAGCAGCAGATCGCCTTGCACAAGGAATTGATTGAAGCTGTGGGCGCTTCGTCAATCACTGGCGAATAATTCGCTCCAGGGAGCATGGTCCGGTGTTGGCCATGCTCCTTAGTTTGACCTTAAACACCGAGTACTCAATATCGGCCTTCTCAGGAAGTCACTTCTCAGGAAGTCACGGGAAAGGCATGTCTTGCAAATTAACTTTAGAACTATGACAGTTAGAACTGCAGAAATCCTGATGGCGATCCTGTGCGCATTGTGCTCGATCGGCTTGATGATGAAAAGCGCCGAGCTAAAGATAGGCTGGGTTCCGGAACGGGGTCCAGGGTCAGGCGCCTGGCCATTCTGGTTGTCAGGCGGCATGTTGCTGGCCTCCATTGCGACTATCTACAGGTGGTTCCGTGGTGTTACCCCCGAATCACGTAACATACAGCCTTATATGACTCGTGAGACAGTCGTGGTTGTAGGAATCTCCGCAGGTTCTATTGTGTTTCTTTTAATCGCAACACATCTGGTCGGAATCTATATCGCGCTTTTTTTCTTCCTGCTGTTTTATCTTAAGTTTGTTGGTCGTCACTCCTGGCAATTAACTGTAAGTATGGTGGTCCTGGTGCCTATTGCTGTGTTCTGTCTATTTGAGTGGGCACTTAAAATCCCGCTGCCAAAATCCATCAGTGAGCCGTTGTTCTATCCGATTTACGATTTGATGTATTCCTTTTAAACGAATTTACCAAAATTAGACACATAGAGGCGTAGGGTGGAAGAAATACTGTTACATCTGGCGGGCGGGCTGAGTCAAGCCATGGAGCCGCTGAACTTTATGATGATTATCCTGGGCTGTGCCCTTGGTCTTCTGATCGGTGCCATGCCTGGACTGGGATCGGTAAACGGGGTTGCAATTCTGTTGCCGATCACCTTTCTTGTGCCGCCTACATCTGCAATTATATTTCTGGCTGCGATTTACTACGGTGCGATGTACGGTGGCGCGATCAGTTCGATTACGCTTGGTATACCCGGGGCATCGACCGCGGTGGCCACGGTGTTTGATGGTCGCCCTTTGGCACAGACGGGTCATGCTGACAAAGCGCTGACCGCAGCGGCGGTTGCCTCGTTTATAGGTGGCACAATATCCGTCGTACTGTTCACGTTGTTTGCGCCACCACTTGCAACATTTGCACTTAAATTTGGGCCGGCGGAAGAGTTCTCATTGATGTTGCTGGCTTTTGCGACTTTCATCGGTCTCGGCGGCGACGATATCCCCAAAACCATATTCTCGATTCTGGTTGGCCTGGTGCTGGCGGCGGTAGGCCTGGATATCATATCCGGCCAGCCCAGACTGGTTTTTGGTGACATCGATGGCTTTCTGCACGGCATCAACTTCTTGGTATTGGCTATCGGGATTTATGGTATCGGTGAAATGTTGTGGACGCTTGAGTCCACCCAAGGAGAGGTAGTTGTACACAAGGTGAAGATGTCACTATCCCAGCTTAAATCCAACCTAAAAGACGTCAAAACCTATATCGGCACTACTTCACTGGGTTCGGTCCTTGGATACTTTGTCGGGACTTTGCCGGCGGCCGGTGCGACACCTGCATCGCTCATGGCCTATGGTCTGGCCAAAACTTTTTCGAAGGATCCTGACAGTTTCGGTAAGGGCAACGTCGCGGGGGTGGCAGCGCCGGAAGCAGCTAATAACGCTGCCTCTACCGGTTCGATGTTACCGATGATCACCCTGGGAATACCTGGTTCACCCACTACGGCAATATTGCTAGGTGGCATGATTATCTGGGGATTGCGTCCTGGTCCACTGCTGTTTACCGAGAATCCAGAGTTTGTATGGGGATTGATTGGATCGCTCTACATCGCGAATTTTGCGACCTTGGTGATCAACATTGCGTTTATTCCACTATTCGTAAAAGTTCTTACCATCCCGTTTACGATTCTAGCGCCGATTATTTACATTCTATGCGTTGTTGGTGGCTATGCGCCGACCCAGACCATGCACGATGTATGGCTAATGCTGCTGTTTGGCGTGGTGGGGTACCTGTTACGCAAACTTAACTATCCAGTTGCTCCGGCTGTGCTTGCTATAGTGCTGGGTCCTCTTGCGGAGCGATCATTACGGCAATCTCTTCTCAGCTCGCAGGGCGAGATGTCAATTTTTATCACGCGACCCATTTCAGCTGTGTGCATCCTGATCGCTATAGGGCTTGTCTCCTATCCCCTGGTGAAGAAGTTTAAGAAGAAAGCCAGTGAAACCGCGAGTTGAAGCAGTGGATCGAAGCAAATCAGAGAAGCGACCGATAGAAATGAATCGACCAGTTTCGCTCCTTACTTTTTCAGCACTAATAGTTTGATTTAATCATCACGGATATGTTTGGCGCTTTTTTAATTAATTTCCGTGTATACCAGATACAAAATACCTGGAGGGAATTATATGGCCAGTGATAGTCTGGTTCGACTTAAACCCATAGATGTCAATCCAAAGCTCAAGGATGCGGTCTATCAGTCCTTGAAAGAAGCAATCTCCAAGATGGATATCTACTCGGGAGATGGACCGCCAAAGCTTGACGAACGCAAGCTTGCAGATGATCTAGGCGTCAGTCGCACCCCGATTCGTGAGGCGATCACCCGTCTGGAACAGGAAGGTCTGGTAGTCACCTATCCGAGAAGAGGCGCGTTTGTGGTGCGGAAAAACAAGGAGGAAATACTGGAAATTATCTGTGTCTGGGCAGGACTCGAAGGCATGGCAGCGCGCCTGGTGACCGAGCATGCTAATGATGAAGAGATTGCTTCCATGCGTAAGTTATTTGCGACCTTTGACGACAGCGACGAGGCGCGAGCGAATATCGACGAGTACTCCAAAAAAAATATCGAATTTCATCAATGTCTTATCGAGCTTAGTAAATGTAAGCTATTAAAAGAAATCGCCGATGGATTGTTCGTTCATATGCGTGCAATCCGCAGAAAAACCATCGGTGAGAGGGACCGCGCGGCGGAATCCATTATCGATCATATGAGGATCATTCAATCGTTAGAGGAACGTGATGCCACTATGGCAGAGCAATTGGTGCGTGAGCACGCCATGTACCTGGCTAACCATATTAAGCAACATGTCGATTACCTCGACTAATTTTTTACCTGACAGCTTTACACTGGAGACAGAAACCCAATGAATAAAGAGACAGATACAGCATCCGATACCCTGGCCCGTAAGGACAAGAGCGGAAGTGTGATATCCGGCGGCCACCTGGTGGCGAAAGCGCTGAAAAACGAAGGAGTGGATACTGTTTTCACCCTTTGTGGAGGACACATTATTGATATATACGATGGCTGTATCGATGAAGGTATACGTATTGTCGATGTGCGTCATGAACAGACTGCGGCGCATGCCGCGGATGGCTACGCACGCCAGACCGGCAAGCTTGGCTGCGTGGTCACGACTGCGGGCCCCGGCTGCACGAATGCGGTGACCGGTGTGGCCACTGCATTTCGTTCCGAAAGTCCGATTCTGCATATCGGCGGACAGAGTTCATTAACCCAACACAAGATGGGCTCACTACAGGATCTGCCGCATGTGGACATGATGACACCCATTACTAAGTTTGCCTCAGGTGTGTTTTCTACTGAAAGGGTGGCAGACATGGTGTCTATGGCCGCACGGGAATGTTTTACAGGTGCTTATGGTCCTTCCTACCTGGAAATCCCCAGGGATGTATTAGACCGGGAGGTTCCCATCGAAAGCGCGGTGATTCCCGAGCCTGGTGCCTATCGTGCTTCTGTGCGTTCCATCGGTGATCCCGCAGACATAGAAAAGCTCGCAGACATACTGGTCAAGTCTGAGCGTCCAGCGGTATTGTTCGGACAACAGGTCTGGGCTTCACAGGGCCATAACGATGCGATCAACTTTGTTCGAGAACTCGATATTCCGGCTTACATGAACGGGGCCAGCCGTGGAATGTTAGGACAGGATGATCCACATCATTTTGATCGCACTCGACGCGATGCGTTTAACAATGCCGACGTCATCCTGATTGTTGGCACTCCGTTCGATTTTCGTATGGGATACGGAAAGCGAATCTCGAATAAGGCTACCCTGGTGCAGATTGATCAGAGTTACAGCACTGTGGGTAAGAATCGAGACATCGACCTGGGACTCGCTGGTGATCCGGGAGCAATCCTCGCTGCAGTATCCCAGGCGGCTTCGGGCCGAATCGATGACGGCGCACGCCAGAAGCGTCAGACCTGGATGAAAGAACTACGGGCTATCGAGGCGACTAAACTTGAGAAGCTGATGCCTATGTTTACCACCGATCAAAATCCGATTCATCCTTATCGTCTAGCCTGGGAGATCAATGAATTCCTGGGTGAAGATACGATTTATATTGGTGATGGTGGTGACATCGTTACCATCTCTGCGCAGGCGGTACGACCGCGTAACCCGGGGCAATGGATGGATCCAGGCGCTCTGGGCTCCCTCGGGGTCGGCACCGGATTTTCCATGGCGGCAAAGCTCGCTAATCCGGACAAAGAAGTGGTTTGTTTGTATGGCGATGGTTCTTTTGGCATGACTTCATTTGATATGGAAACCGCGCAGCGGTTCGGGGCGCCATACCTAGCCATAGTAGGAAACAATTCTCATATGAATCAGATCCGCTATGGTCAGATCGCCAAATATGGCGAAGAGCGCGGCAATATAGGGAACAAGCTGGGGGATATTCCGTTTGGCAAGTTTGGCGAAATGATCGGTGGGTATGGTGAAGAAGTACATGAAGCTAGCCAAATACAGCCTGCATTAGTGCGTGCCCGGGAAGCCATCGCAAAAACGGGAAAATGTGCGGTTGTGAACGTATGGGTAGATCCAGATGAATACGCTCCTGGCACCAAAGCCCAGACGATGTACAAGTAATCTATTTGATTTAATCGGAGTTTGAAAACATGAAGGCACTTGAAGGTGTAAAAATCCTTGACTTCACCCATGTACAGTCTGGCCCGACCTGTACCCAACTACTTGGATGGTTTGGCGCCGACGTTATCAAGGTAGAGCGCCCTGGCGTAGGGGATGCAACCAGAAAGCAACTGGTTGACGTGCCGGGTGCCGATTCGCTTTACTTTACGATGCTCAACCACAATAAACGTTCACTGACTCTGAATACAAAAACTGAGGAAGGTAAGCAGGTTCTTGAGCGGTTGGTGAAAGAATGCGATGTAATGGTTGAAAACTTTGCTCCTGGCGCATTGGATCGAATGGGATTTGGCTGGGAACGAATTCAGGAGCTCAATCCACGCATGATCATGGCTTCAGTCAAGGGCTTTGGTCCCGGACCATATGAAGACTGCAAAGTCTATGAAAATGTAGCGCAGTGCGCAGGTGGCTCTGCCTCTACGACTGGTTTTCTTGACGGACCACCTCTAGTGACCGGATCACAGATTGGAGATTCCGGGACTGGACTTCATCTTGCATTCGGCATCATGACTGCACTGTATCATCGAGAGAAATCGGGCCGTGGGCAAAAAGTATTAGCGCCAATGCAGGATGGAGTGTTAAATCTTTGCCGGGTTAAATTGCGCGATCAGCAACGGCTGAAAGCAGGGCCACTCAGGGAGTACTCACAATTTGGTGAAGGAATAGAATTTGGTGAAGCGACGCCCCGCGCGGGTAACGATTCCGGTGGAGGTCAGCCTGGGCGCATTCTAAAATGCAAAGGCTGGGAGAGTGACCCTAATGCCTACACTTACTTCATAACACAAGCAGCGGTATGGCAAAAAATATGTGATGTGATCGGCAAAACGGAGTGGAAAGAAGATGCCGACTTCGCCACTCCCGATGCCAGGCTACCGCGTCTGAACGAAGTCTTCGGTGCCATAGAAGAATGGACAATGACCAAAACCAAATTTGAGGTTATGGATATCTGCAATCCACTGGATATCCCGGTTGGTCCAATACTTTCGATGAAAGAACTTGCGGAAGAACCGTCGCTGAGGGCAACAGGCACAATCGTTGAAGTCGAACACCCGGAGCGTGGTTCTTACCTGACTGTAGGGTGTCCAGTAAAACTCTCCGATTCTCCAGTAGAGGTGGTTCGTTCTCCACTTTTGGGAGAGCATTCCGAAGAAGTACTTGAGCAGCTCGGGTATTCTGCGGACGAAATCATATCGATGCGCGAAGCAGGCGCAATTTAATCATCGTTAATTAGCGCCGGTAAACTCCTACGGCCACACAACCGAGTAAATGTTATGAGAATAGTAGTTCATGGACAGCAGGCTTTTGGTCAGGCAGTACTCCAGAAGTTATTGGATAGAGGCGATAATGTAGTCGCGGTCTGCACCGCTCCCGACAAGGAGGGTAAGCCGATCGATCCTCTCAAGGAACTTGCTTTAGAAAAAGACTTACCTGTGCATCAGCCGGCTTCGTGGAAGACAGACGAAGCCGAGGCGCTTATGGCGTCATTCGAAGCCGATGTTTGCATGATGGCGTATGTACTGTTATTCGTACCCACTAAGGTATTGGATACCCCGAAATACGGATCATTTCAGTATCACCCATCGCTGCTACCCATGCATCGGGGCCCCTCGTCGATTAACTGGCCAATCGCCATGGGTGCAACCGAAACAGGTCTAACCATTTTCTGGCCCGATGATGGCCTTGATGAAGGACCGATCTTGTTGCAAAAGACATGCCCGATAGGTAAGGATGAGACATTGGGAGAGGTTTATTTCAACAAGCTGTTTCCGATGGGTGTAGACGCGATGATCGAATCTTTAGACCTGCTCAAGGACGGGAAGGCGCCCAAGATCGCGCAGAATCTTGACCAAGGCTCTTATGAGTCGTGGTTTGGAAAGAAGGAGGCGAAGCTGGACTGGACCCAAACCGCACAACAGCTCTATAACGTAATCCGTGCTGCTAATCCTCAGCCAGGCGCCTGGACTACTCATGGGAATGCAGAATTAAAGATTTTCAACTCAAGTCTTGGTGTTGGCGATGGGGCACCTGGTGCAGTGATTGCTATAGACTCGGATGGTTTTGAGGTGGCCGCTGCTGAGGGCTCAATAAAAATTGGCAGGGTAAGAGCGGACGCAGGAAAGGTCCCCGCTTCAGATTATGTCTCTGCAGCCGGACTTAAAGTAGGAGACGTCCTGGGACATTGAGACTTGGCGAGCTATTAAGAATTGACGGACACGATCCCTGTTAAACCATAGGGATCAATACTAAACACGATTAAAAGAGAACTAGATAATGAGCGATATCGAAATTGCGCGTGCAGCAACGATTAAACCTATTGGTGAAATTGCTGACAAGCTAGGTATTCCTAACGATGCATTGATGCCTTTCGGCCATACCAAGGCTAAGGTCAGTCTGGACCATATAGATTCCTTGAAAGACAAACCGGACGGCAAATTGATCTTGGTGACAGCCATTACACCAACCCCTGCGGGCGAAGGTAAGACCACTACCTCTGTGGGACTGACAGACGGTCTGAATAAGATTGGAAAAAATGCAATGGTGTGCCTTCGTGAGCCCTCGCTTGGCCCGTGCTTTGGAATGAAGGGTGGCGCTGCTGGGGGAGGGTACGCTCAGGTGATCCCGATGGAAGATATCAATCTCCATTTCACCGGCGATTTTCATGCAATTACTTCCGCGCACAGCTTGCTTTCCGCCCTGATTGACAATCACATTTACTGGGGCAATGAATCGGCACTGGATACTCGACGGGTCGCATGGCGACGAGTGGTAGATATGAACGATCGATCTTTGCGCCAGATCACCAGTTCACTGGGTGGTGTATCCAATGGTTTTGCGCGGGAAGACGGTTTTGACATCACCGTAGCGTCCGAGGTGATGGCGATTTTTTGTTTGTCCAAAAACCTGGAAGACCTGCAACATCGACTTAGTAAAATAGTAATTGGTTACACGCGCGATCGGAAGCCAATCACCGCAGACGCTGTTAACGCCCCTGGCCCGATGACAGTGTTGCTGAAAGACGCGATTGCTCCCAATCTGGTACAAACCCTTGAACATAATCCTGCGTTTATCCATGGCGGCCCATTTGCAAATATTGCACATGGCTGTAACTCGGTTATTGCCACCCGAAGCGCTCTTAAGATGGCAGACTTTGTGGTCACAGAAGCCGGATTTGGAGCAGATCTGGGCGCAGAAAAGTTCTTTGATATTAAGTGCCGAAGTGCGGGCCTGGCACCTGATGCAGCAGTAATAGTGGCAACGGTCCGCGCGCTTAAAATGCACGGTGGTGTTGCCAAAGATGATCTCGGCGTGGAGAACGTTCAGGCCGTTAGAGACGGTTGCGTTAATCTGCAGCGTCATGTTGAAAACGTAAAATCATTTGGCGTGCCGGTTGTGGTGGCGATCAACCGGTTTGTCGCGGACACTGATGCAGAAATGGCGGCGGTACGTGAAATTGCCGATAGCCTTGGCGTTAAAGCCATCGACGCCACGCACTGGGCCGACGGAGGTGCTGGGACTATGGAACTAGCGGAACATGTATCTGCCATGGCCGAGAGTGGCGAAAGTAAATTTGCACCGAGCTATCCTTCAGAAATGCCGATTTGGGAAAAAATTGAAACTATCGCTACCAAGCTTTACCGGGCAGAAGGAATCAGCGCAGATCAGAAGACACGTAATCAGATCAAGGATCTTCAAGAGGGCGGATTTGGTGATCTGCCAGTCTGTATTGCCAAAACCCAGTATAGCTTTTCGTCGGATCCCAATAGAAAGGGTGCGCCAACCGGCCATACTTTACCTGTTAGAGAAGTCAGGCTTTCTGCTGGCGCAGGTTTCATTGTTGCGGTCTGCGGTGACATCATGACCATGCCGGGGCTACCTAGAATTCCCTCCGCTAACAGCATACGCTTAAACGAACAAGGTCAGGTAGAAGGCTTGTTCTAATCCACAACAGGAGCAATACGGCAATGACGATTAAAGCAATACTCGTTCCAACAGATGGGGAGGAATCTTTATCAGCTGTTCTGGAAACTGCGCTGGTGGTGGCGCGTCGATTCGAGGCGCATATTACAGTATTGCACGTTTCCGATAGCGCACTGCAAAGCGCGATGTACACGAACATGTCGAGAGATCTCAAGCAGAAGGTCCTGGATGAAGAGAAGAAGATCCTTATTGCCAATGCTGATGAGATCAGAAAAAGAGTCGAAGCTTTTGCACAAGAGCGTAGCGTAAATCTATCTGACAAGCCACTTAAAGACGGCGGGATTACACTTTCTTTTCATCATGAGCTTGGCAACAAAAAAGAGACCCTTGTGCGCTGGGCCAGGCTGTTCGATACCACAGCCGTGATGCGGCCGGCAAAGAATAAAGGAAGACTTGGCCGCGCTCTGTATGGTAATGCGCTAGAGGCAATCATGCTCCAATCCGGTAAGCCAGTGCTGATGGTGCCCCCAGACTGGGAACCTCACCGCGCTCAGAACGCCGTCGTGGCATGGAATCACAGTCTTGAAGCGTCCCGCGCGCTGGCGATGACTATTCCTTGGCTGGTGCAGATGGATAAGGTCACGGTTGTAGTGCCTAAACGAATGATTGAGAGTGGTGAAAGAGTTGTAGAACACCTTGCATGGCATGGTGCTCAAGCGGAGGTTGAAATACTCAATCGACGAGCTTCTTCGGCCGGCAAGCGTATACTTAATATTTGCGACAAGGCCGGGGCCGAGTTTTTGGTAATGGGCGGATATAGCCATTCCCGTATGCAGGAACATGTACTGGGAGGTGTGACCGACCACATTTTACGACATAGTAAAGTGATCACCGTAATGGTTCATTAAGATCAGTTTCTTAATGCGGCTTTAAGTGCATCCTCAGAACGCACAGGAAAGTTGAAGTTCTGAGATCAAATGCATATCGATTCTTAATGGTAACCATAGCTAATTTAAGCAGTTATTCGGTTGCCATAGATATCCTATTCGCTAGAATCAACGGTTTTTTAAAGGGCAAACCAGAATGAAAATTTGCGTAGTCGGAGCGGGTGCGATTGGTGGATTCATGGGCGCGCGGCTGGCCCAGCACGACCACGAAGTTTCGTTGATCGCGAGAGGGCCACACCTCGCGGCGATCCGAAAAAATGGATTAAAGTTACTCCAGGATGGTAAAGAGATTGTTGCCGACAATGTGAATGCAACGGATGATATCGATGATCTTGGTGTGCAAGATGTCGTTTTGCTCGCGCTTAAATCCCACCAGATTTCAGTCGTGATGGATAAGTTACCGACGTTGATTGGCCCGCAAACCGTGATGGTAACGCTGCAGAATGGAATACCGTGGTGGTACTTTCAGAAGCTCGGGGGAAAATATGAAAATCGGACCGTAGAAACTGTTGATCCCGGGGGCGTGTTGATGGCTGGTATCGATCCTGACTGTCTATTGGGCTGCATCGCCTATCCCGCAGCAATAATTTCGGAACCAGGTGTGATACATCACGTAGAAGGCGTCCGATTTCCATTGGGTGAACTGGATGGAACGGTTTCTGAGCGCGCCCAGCGGGTATCCGAAGCCTTCACCGAAGCCGGTTTCAAGTCACCCGTACTAGAGGATATTCGTTCCGAAATCTGGCTCAAATTATGGGGTAATCTGACCTTCAATCCGATCAGCGCCATGACCCATTCGACACTTGAGGCAATTTGTCAGTTTCCGCTCACTCGGGAACTGGCCGCGACCATGATGACCGAGGCGAAAACGGTTGCAGAGAAACTCGGTGCGAGCTTTCGAGTGTCGCTGGAACGTCGAATCGAAGGTGCCGAGAATGTTGGAAAACATAAAACCTCTATGCTGCAAGACGTAGAGGCCGGGAAACCTCTCGAGATCGACGGCATGCTTGGCGTGGTAATAGAACTGGCTGAAACAACGGATACCCATGTTCCAACCTTAAAAGCGGTTTATGCCTGTGTATCGCTGCTCAATCACACAATGTCACAGCAAGGCCTTTACATTCGGGCACAGACTTTATAAGTCTAGAATCATTTCGCTACATCATTGGCTATAGCGTAGAATACGCCGCCCCCAACGATAAACGAACCGCCCCTCTATGGATTTCAAAAAACTCGCCCTTGAGTATCACCAGTCTCCCCGGCCGGGTAAAACATCGGTTCAACCTACTAAACCCTTTGAGAGTCAACATGACCTGTCGTTAGCCTATACGCCAGGGGTGGCGGGCCCGGTCGAAGCGATAGCAAAAGACCAGTCTGATGCCTATCTTTATACAAATAAAGGCAATCTAGTCGCAGTAATCACTGACGGGTCCGCGGTTCTCGGGCTCGGAAATGTCGGCGCACTGGCTGGCAAACCGGTGATGGAAGGCAAAGCGGTATTGTTCAAATTGTTCGCTGATGTTGACGTATTCGATATCGAAGTTGATGCACCCAGTACCGAAGCCTTTATTGAAACAGTTGCGAACATAGCGCCCACATTTGGCGGAATAAACTTGGAAGATATTGCTGCTCCAAAGTGTTTTGCTATAGAGGAATCGTTAAAGGAACGACTTAATATTCCGGTCTTTCATGATGATCAACACGGCACCGCTGTCGTTGTTTGTGCCGGGTTACTCAATGCCCTAGAAATTCAAGGCAAACGTCTCGAGGACGTGAGGATCGTCGTGCAAGGCGCGGGATCCGCGGGAATAGCCACCGCTAAATTGCTTTGTTCGCTTGGCGCTAATCGCGACCACATTACCATGGTAGACAGCAAGGGAGTAATACACAGTGAACGCACTGATCTGAACATTTACAAACAAGCCTTTTCCATTAACACTTCCATGCGAACGGTGTCCGAAGCCATGATTGACGCCGACGTGCTGGTCGGTCTTTCAGGACCAAACACAATTACGCCCGACATGATCGGGTGTATGACTAAACGGTCTATCGTATTCGCCTTGTCAAATCCAGATCCAGAAATTTACCCGGAGCAGATTAAGGAAATTAGCGAATCAATTATTGTTGCGACCGGTCGTTCAGACTACCCCAACCAGGTGAATAATTCGCTTGTTTTTCCGTTCATTTTTAGGGCCGCGTTAGATGAAAAGATCGATCAGATTGATCAACAGCTTTTAACTGCTGCGGTAAAATGCCTGGCAAGTCTGGCTCATGAGCCTGTGCCTCAGAAAGTCAGGGATATTTATGCCAGCGAGACACTTGAGTTCGGGCCAGGATACATTTTGCCCAAACAATTTGACCCGCGTTTGGGCGAACATATGATCAATGGCCTGAAGCAATCGATCAAAGAAAGAAACGATTAGAGTCGGGGAATTCGGTCGCTAATGTGGAAACAATCCGGGCTAACCGAAGTGGTTAGCCCGAATCTTGGTAATCAGCTACTAGAACTGATCTTCTTCAGTCGATCCTTCCATAGCAGTCACTGAAGAAGCGCCGCCCTGGATGGTAGTGGTGACGTCATCGAAGTAACCGGCACCCACTTCCTGCTGGTGCGCAACAAAAGTATAACCTCGAGAAGATGCAGCAAACTCAGGCTCCTGTACCTGACTCACATAATGTTTCATGCCTTCGCCTTGTGCATAGTCTTTAGACAGCTGAAACATGTTGTACCACATGTTGTGAATGCCGGCGAGAGTAATGAACTGGTAGGTATAACCCATGGCTGCGAGCTCATCCTGGAATGATGCAATCGTGTTGTCATCCAGGTTTTTCTTCCAATTGAATGATGGAGAACAATTGTAGGCCAGCAGCTGTCCAGGATTCTCAGCGCGCACCGCTTGCGCCCATTCACGAGCAAAACCAAGATCTGGGGTTCCTGTTTCACACCAGACCATATCGGCGTAGGGCGCGTAAGAAACGCCACGTGAAATGGACTGCTCGAGTCCGTTCTTGACTCTATAGAATCCTTCTGATGTGCGTTCCCCGGCAAGGAAAGGCTGGTCACGTTCATCAAAATCAGATGTCAGAAGATTAGCGGCCTCGGCGTCAGTACGGGCAAGAATCAAAGTGGGTACACCAAGGACGTCACAGGCGAGTCGTGCTGACACCAATTTCTGAATCGCTTCTTCTGTTGGAATCAGTACCTTTCCACCCATATGACCACATTTTTTTACCGCAGCCAGTTGGTCTTCGAAATGAACCCCGGCAGCGCCCGCAGTGACCATGTTCTTAGTCAGCTCAAATGCATTCAGTACACCACCAAATCCTGCTTCAGCATCGGCAACTATGGGCAGAAAGTAATCGATATATTCATCGCTACCTGGCTCTACGCCACGCTGCCACTGAATCTGATCAGCCCGTGCGAACGAGTTGTTGATTCGTCGAACTACAGTGGGAACGGAATCGTAAGCATACAGCGATTGATCCGGGTACATGGTTTCCGAGGAGTTATTGTCAGCTGCCACCTGCCAACCAGAAAGGTAAATCGCTTCAATTCCAGCCTTGGCCTGCTGCACAGCCTGTCCGGCGGTCAAGGCACCCAGACAGTTAACATATCCCTTTTTGGCCTTACCATGGATCAGCTCAAACAGTTTCTCTGCACCGCGTCTTGCATAAGTCAATTCAGGCTGAACCGAACCGCGCAAACGCACCACGTCTTCTGCAGAGTAATTTCGCTTAATGTTACGCCATCTCGGACTGTCAGCCCACTCTTTGGCTAACGCGGCAATCTGCTCTGCACGAGTCATATTTCTGGTCATTGCACCGTCTCCAGGTAGTAAAATTAGTGGGCCAATGATCTGGCATGGTTGATCTATGAACAACAGGTTTAAGTATAGTTATTTCAATATGAAGGATTGAAAAAATATATGATACCCATCTCTAATGTTAAATATTTACAATAATAATTAACAGTAATGCGCAGGTAAAAGCAGATAAGTTAAATATTATAGTTTTGAAAAAATATCCTAAGGAATTACTCAATTGAATAAGGTCGGAGAATCCGAAAGCCAGGAAGTTGCTCGTGATGTGCTCGATGAGTTTAAATTGTTTTATAGTGTTTTCAAGCAGATACCAAGTGAAGCAAAAGTAGCATTTGAACATCGGGATCATGCGGAATCCCTACGCCTTAGTAATCGGAGAATTCAGCTTTACAGCATCAGCATCCGAGAATTCAGCGAAAAGGTAAAGAGGCAACACGCAGAATTGGCGTCAGATGAAGCGCGATGGGACCAGGTTGAAACGGCGTATCAGTCGATGGTGGTCGGAGACTATTCAGCCGATCTGGCCATGGCTTACCTTCATTCGATCCGCCGCAAAATCTACCAAGGGGAGTGGCGGGTAGCGGACTACGCGTTCTATCGCAATAAGTACGAAACCGACCAAGGTGTAGCGGAGCAATTAAACCGCTACGTCATAGACACCACAATGGAAACAGCCCCCCTCATTGAAATTCTCAATCAGGAAAACTTTACGATTAATTATGAAGATATCCAGAGGGATGCTGAACTATTGGCTGAGCGGGCACGACGGAATCTGGATCTCGACCGGCGACTTGGACAAGGCACTATGACGTTAGAGATGTTCAAGGCCGGCTTTTACCGCAATAGGGGCGCGTATCTCGTCGGTCGCATCAGTTTCGACGATGTCAAATATCGTCCATTTATTATTGCGCTGCTGAATGGCGATAACGGTCTGTATGTAGATGCGCTGATCACCAGCTCGACCTATGCGCACAATATGTTCAGCTCCACGTTGGCAAATTTTCATGTAACCAACGCACACTACCATGAACTCTGCCGATTTTTGCGCAGCATCATGCCCATGCGCCCTTTAGGTCTGCATTACTCAACAATCGGCTATAACCACCTCGGAAAAGTAGCCGTTATGAACGAGTTGGAAGGCGAACGCGAAGTCCTAGACCAAGTAATGGAAACCGCTCCTGGTACTCCGGGCACCGTGGCCATGGGATTCTGTATGCCGGATAGCGCCTATGTCCTCAAGGTGATCCGAGATACGCCCACCAGTGGATACAAATGGGGGAAATTTGATGGAGTTCAGTCTGTTTTAAGAAAATATACCAAAGTGCATGAAATAAACCGGACCGATAGCATGCTGGATAGTATGTTGTTTTATAACCTGAGATTGGACGCCGATTGGTTTGATGCTGGTTTGATGGAACAGCTGCTGGAGTATGCGAGTGAGAGTATTCACCGGGATGGAGAGGCGCTGGTGTTTAAGTATCTGATCGTGCAACGAAAGCTCACACCACTTCCCGTATATTTAAAAAATGCCACGCAAAAGCAAGCTGAAACGGCGATGGTGAACCTGGGTTACTGTATTAAAAACAATGCCGCCGGAAATATTTTCAATCGAGATCTGGATGCGCGAAATTATGGCGTTACCTCCTACTTAAAAGTCTATCTGTTTGACTACGATGCGCTTGAAGAACTCACCGATGTAAAAGTTCGCACAAACACGGATCGGATTGAAGGTGAAGAGGATATCCCAGATTGGTATTTCGAGGACGGCGTAGTGTTCCTGCCTGAAGAACTCACAACTGGGCTTTGTCTTCCACACCGGGACCTACGGCGATTATTTTCGGACCAGCACTGGATATTGCACACAACAGGATACTGGGAATCAATACAGAAAGATTTACAAGAAGGGAAGGTGCCTAGCGTAGCGGTGTACCCGGATACGGAAAAACTAACAGCGGAGCCTTAGAAAGTAACCCGGATTCGACTAGCAGCTAAATTCTCTCAGCCGAAGGCTCTGTCCTTAGCTGACTCGAACTCTACTTCCATCCTGGTTCTGCCGATATCCTGCAGCAGATAATCCTCCAGTGGCAAATGCTCGCAGTGATTTTTGTGCCGCTGATGCCGACCTTCGATTGCCTGGACCAATTTAGCCAAGTATGTTTTTTCGCGGTTGGGTG
>JAHEGU010000043.1 GCA_024644945.1 Gammaproteobacteria bacterium
TTTGACGAAGGTCAGCTTTTCCTAATTCGTCCAATTCCTCGATAGCGGCTATTTAAGAAATCGGGCTGGAAGGTAAATTGATACTCAAAGCGGCCATGAACGTAGTTCCAGAATAAATAATTAATTGTGATGTAACCACTATTGAATTCTCAACATTGCTTAGGACTCCAGCTAGCTCTCGGCTTTATATTTCGCCCAATTTTTTGCTTCATTCATGATTTCATTAACTGTATTTGACTTAAAGACTTTGTATTCGGAGAGTTTCTGCCCTTCTTCTCCATTTACAGCTAATTTAGCTCCTTCTAACTTGACCTTAGAATATCGATCAAAAGCGGATGGGGTTTCATTGCAATAGTTTACAAACGCTGTGGATTCATCTATGAAAGAGTTACCTCGTGCAACAACGTGTAAAACGGCACGCCCAATGGTGCCTGACTTGCAATTGGGGTCACCTCCAAAAAACCAGAAATCGCCCGTTGTGTGCGGAGCTTCACCCTGGTAAATAAACCCCTCATTTTCAAGCAGTATTTTTTGACTGTTGTCGGGCTCATTTGGTGAACGGCATACTGCAATGATGTCGACTATGGGTGTCCCAGGCATCCCTTTAATCGCTGTTGATCCTATATGAATTAACTCTATACACTCTTCTCCTAAGGCTCGATGAATCCGCTCCGAATTTCGGTCAAAAGAGTCTAAAAGCTGATCATAAGGTGCTTGGTTAATGTAAAAAGGGTATACGCCTAGCATAACTACTTTTTCAGTCAGTTCATCATTTTTCACAAGTTGTTACCTGAATCTATTTTAGGATCATTGAACGCTATGTTAACTACAGTCAGATAGTACGCATAGTCGTTGACTGTAATATAGGTCATTGAATAACTACTAACTTGAATTATGGATACCAACAGTAACCTCTAAACTACAATTAATAACCATTGACCGCTTTGCTTAAATCATCCGGTTTCTCAATAGTGGCCCGCATTAGAATATTTCACGCAACTGTATCGATTCATTGACGTGTTTCTAGCAGATGGCATATGTTTTATACTGCATATCCGTCTCTTGACCCACACCCGTCCTCGGACCCCGCTAACGCCGGTTCTCTGATGTGTGCGTCAACTTTTGCCTGGGACAGATGATGCCTCTAAGTACAAACAACACAATAACGTTACCCGATAAAAGGCTATTAGGGTACGCGGAATACGGTGATGACGATGGCTTTCCTGTTTTCATGTTTCATGGAAATCCCGGTTCAAGGCTATCCTGGGGCTATTTTCCAGACTGTCCTTTCCTGGCAGGCATTCGAATTATTGCGCCTGATAGGCCAGGTTACGGTCTGTCAGACTTCAGGGGAAACGCGATTGAAAGTTGGCCAGATGACATATGTGCGCTCGCCAATCACCTGGGTGTTGAAAAATTCTCCGTTGTCGGTGTTTCTGGCGGGGGTCCCTATGCACTGGCCTGTGCGTGGAAAATTCCTGATCGTCTTTATGCGGTAGGGCTGGCGGGGAGCGTGGGACCAAATCTTCCTGAAGCGAACAAAGGTGTTATCAGGTCGCTGCGTATCCTATGGAAAGTGGCAAGGCCACTGTTCTGGTTGGTCAGACTGCAAATGAAAATAATGGCGATGATTGCAAGGCGTAATCCCGAAAAATTAATAACGCAAATTCGAAACCTCGAACTCTCAGACCAGGATAAAGAAATTTTCGATAGACCTGAAATTCAAAGAATCTTCATTCACGATTTTCCCGAAGCCTACCGGCAGAACGGTATCGGTTCCGCCTATGATTCGACTATCCCCGGTAATTGGCCAATACCGTTGGACGAGATAAAGATAAAGGTGAATATCTGGTTCATGGAAGCAGATCAGCTTGTGGGAAACATGGGGAGATACCTGGCAAACAATATCCCAAATTGTACGGTCAACTTCGTCCCCCATAGAGGGCACTTGTGGGTAGTGCAGAATATGAAAGAGGTATTATCAGAAATGGTTCCCGCTGGAATTTTAGTTTCTAAAATAGATGAACAAGCCTGACATGAGTATGCAGCCGGACTTGGCGAAGCTCAGCCGCTTTGCAAGGCGATTTGTAGCATGAAAGATCTGCTCTTTTACCTGGGATTTGGAACAATCTGCGCTCATGAACTGGATTCCATGCTAAATCATGAATGGCGCGTAATGCCATTGATCAGGGCGCTTCCGGAAGAAACAGGGATGATGGTATTCGTGGCTGCGCACATACCGATATTTGCAGTTCTGGTTGCGTTGGTATCGAGTAAGAATCTCAGGACCAGGCGGTTGTCTCGCTTAGGGGTCGGGCTTTTTCTGGTTTTACATGGGGCACTACATATACTGTTCAAAGGACATCCAGCATACGAATTTGAAAATTCATTCTCAAATATACTGATTTTTAGCGGATCGTTTATCGGGATTATGTATCTGATACTGGCATGGAATGAGAAGGCCAGATGTACCACCTGACAAGACACAGTAATGCAAAGTTATCCGATCACAAGAGATTTACCCTGGCAACGGGTATTCAGATGTACTTCTGTGATCCTCACAGTCCGTGGCAGAGAGGGTCTAACGAAAACACCAATCGATTATTGAGACAGTATTTTCCAAACGGAACTGACCTGACTGCACAATCACAAATGTAATTGAATAAAGTGGGAAGACAGGTGGATGAGAGGCCGAGAAAAACGTTAGACTATGAAACACCAGCTGAACGATTTAATGTGTGTGTTGCGTCGATCGGTTGAAATCGCAGTATGTTGCAGCCTCCGGAACAATTCTATCCCCAGGGCTGGAGGGGAATTAGGCCGTCGTCGGGGATGTTCGGGCTACAGGCATGTTGGATGTCTATGTCAGGCCAGGTTCAACAAGACTTACCATACCGCATTCATAACGATTAAATAAGCCAGACATCTGCCAAAACCATTTCCTCGGTATAGTAAACTTCCATATAGTTCAATACTAACTGGAGTGTCAAATTGGCCGATCAACTGAAGTTTTTTGTTTTTGTGCTATGGGTAAGCTTTGCACTCCTGGGATTCGGGACAGATGACACAAGAGCCGAATCTCCTCTGGAACGCGGCACCTATCTGATGCAATCGATTGCCGCTTGCGGAAACTGCCACACGACACAGGATCAGAATGGACCGATACCTGGCATGGAATTGGCCGGAATGGCAGATTTTTTTGAGATCCCCGAATTTACGATCCACACACCAAACATTACATCAGATAAGGAGACCGGTATTGGTAATTGGACCGACGATCAGATTATCACCGCGATTCGTGAAGGTCGGCGCCCTGATGGCTCCATGATCGGTCCTATAATGCCAATTGGCCTTTATAGAGATATTTCAGATACTGACATTAAAGCCATCGTGGCATATCTCAAAAGCGTTCCACCAGTAAGACACGAGGTTCCCCCGTCAATTTTTAATATCCCTATTCCACCCAGTTACGGGCCGTCGGTAAATCATGTTCCCGATATTTCCAAAGAAGATATGGTTTCCTATGGTGAATACCTCGCGGGACCGGTTGGCCACTGTATTGAATGTCACACGCCGATGACGCCGACTGGCCCTGATTTTGCGAACAATCTTGGTGCGGGGGGTTGGGTATTCCCTGGACCGTGGGGAGTCAGCGTTTCAGCGAATATTACCCCTAAAGGACTATCGTCTCGAACAGATGAAGAAATAAAAACAATGATCACCCGAGGAGTACGCCCTGACGGATCAACCATGCTGCCCCCGATGCCCTACAACTACTACCACAACATGAAAGATAGTGACCTGGACGCTATCGTTGCTTACCTGAGGTCATTACCGCCTAAGTAAACTATTAGTCTTCGAGTAAACCGATATTAGCGACCCAGGCCTGATCAATTCCGACTTCCGCTGAGAGTAAACTGACACATTGGTTTGAGTCTCTTGAAGGTCGGCTCAGGAGCACTTTCAGCGTAGATGACAGATTTGACGAAGGTCAGCTTTTCCTAGTTCGCCTAATTCTTCGGTAACGGCATTTAATAAATCGGGCCGCAAGGCAAGTTGATACTCGTTGCACACCCCCGTAAATTTGGAGCGGTCTTCCGCTGCCGACACACAGCGAGCATTTAGTGGATTGCACTACGACACTCCACTCACCAACCTATTGCAGATATTCCGAACGATTCTCTGTAAACTGCTCATAAGAAATCCTAGGTGGTAACCGATGTCCGACGACTTTGCGAACTGGTTAGAGAGGCTAGGACTTGGTCAATTTGCCGAGTCGTTCGCCGAGAACGCTATCGACCTTCGTACACTTCCCACACTGACGGAGGACGATCTTAAGGAGCTAGGGCTAAAACTTGGTCACCGACGCTTACTGCAGCAATCCATCGAAAAGCTCTCAGCAGATATCGTGCCAACGTCTGCGCTACAATCCTCCTCGGGTGCCAGTAATTCTAAGACTGACACGAGCCTCTCCGCTTGGGAGCGACAACCGGGCGAACGGAAACCAGTCACGATAATGTTTGCTGACATCTCCGGCTCGACTGCGCTCACTGAGAACCTCGATGCTGAAGAGGCACATGAACTGCTTTATGGTGCCACCCAGAAAATGTGCGAAGCAGTGGAAAACAATCGTGGAACAGTCTGCCGCTTCATGGGTGACGGGGTGATGGCGATGTTTGGCGCGCCTTTGGCGAGCGAACGCCATGCAATAGATGCTTGTGAGGCGGCTCTTGAGATGCAGCACTCACTGCGTGAAATGGGGGTACCAATTCGCGTGGGAATGCATTCCGGAAAGGTTGTCGTGCTGAAAGTAGGTGATGGCGCAAGAGCGGAGTTCGATGCCTCGGGACCGATGATTAATGTCGCTAAGCGCATGGAAGAGTCGGCGTCTCCAGGCTCAGTGTATTTGACTAACACGACGCAAGCGATTGCCGGTGAAGGCATCGACGTTGAGGCGTTGGGGCCAATTCAGGTGAAAGGTGTCACGGAACCTGTCCCAGTTTTTGAGTTGCGGCAAGTCAGATTGGCGGAGGAGATTGCCCTCAATAGTCGAATCCAGTTTGTAGGTCGTCGTTCGGAACTCAATCAGTTCAGGGGGATATTGGAATCGTGTACAGAGCAAGGTCACGGTCAAACGATTTATGTGCGTGGTGAGCCTGGCATTGGTAAGACCCGCCTCGTTAACGAGTTTGCTGCAATCGCTGCCAAGAACGGTCTATCGATTCACCGAGGGCTGGTCTTGCCGTTCGGAGTTGGGAAAGGGCAGGATGCGATTCGCTCTTTGGTGAGAGCTTTGTTCGAAGTCGCGCCCGGCAGCAGCAAGAATGAGAGACTTGTAGTGGCGGAGGCCGCACTTTCAGATGGTCGACTATCGCACGACCAGATGGTTTTTGTGAACGACCTTTTAGACCTTCCTCAAACCCTGGAGCAGAAGACGCTCTACGATGCGATGGAGAGCAAGACTCGCAATCGCGGAAAGCAGGCAGTAGTTTCGACTTTAGTGACCGCCTCCAGCAGCCACCAGCCTACCTTAATCATAGTCGAAGATGTTCATTGGGCAGACACGCTCACGCTCGCGCATCTGGCCGACCTCGCAAAGTCGGTTGCAGACTGCCCCGCACTGCTTACCCTGACTTCACGAATAGAGGGAGACCAACTCGATCAGAAATGGCGTAGCAGCATCGCAGGCAGTCCTTTTACGTCCATCGATCTTGGACCATTGAGAAAGCAGGAATCGGTCGAGTTCATCGGTGAATTCATTGATACGGAAGACGCATTAGCTAAGAGTTGCCTTGAGCGTGCGGCTGGTAACCCTCTATTCCTCGAACAACTGCTGCGTAATGCCCAAGAAGGGGCAATGGAGAATTTGCCCGACTCAATACAGAGCTTAATTCTTGCCCGCATAGACAGGTTGCGACCTGAGGCAAAGCAAGCGCTGCAAGCTGCTTCAGTGATTGGTCAGCGGTTTCATCCTGACGTACTGAGTCACCTTCTCGCCGTGGACCATTTCAATTGTGCAGAGCTTGAGGAGCACAACTTGGTGCGTGGCGAGGGCGATGGTTTCCTCTTTGCTCATGCACTCATTCAAGAGGGCGTATACGGTTCTTTAATCCGGACACGGAGGCAAGAGCTGCACAAGATTTGTGCTGATTGCTTCGAAGGTAGCGACTCGATTCTTTACGCAGAGCACTTGGCTAAAGCGGAGGAGGTTGGAGCGCCGAAAGCATTCTTGACCGCGGCACGGGAGTACATACAGCAGTATCGGTTTGAACGAGCACTAGAATTAACGGATCGAGGGTTAGCATTGTCGAACCCAGGATTTATTCGTCATCAGTTGATGTGCCTGAAAGGTGAAGTGTTGAACGAGCTCAATGATGTCGAGTCTTCAATGGCGGTTTTTTATGAGGTTCTTGATGAGGCAAGCGACGATGAACAGCGTTGCGATGCTTGGATGGGTCTATCGGCTTGCAAACGACTGACAGATGAATTCGTTGAGGCAATTGAGCTCCTCGAGAAAGCTCAACCAGTGGCGTCTCAGCACAATCTAGTGAGTCGGCTATCGCAGATTCATCATTTACGAGGCAATCTCTATTACACCACCGGGAACATCGAAGGATGTCACGAGGAACATGACCTGGCGCTGAAGTACGCACGGAAAGTCGATTCCGTCGAAGACGAAGCACGGGCGCTAGGAGGGCTAGCGGATGCGGAGTGCGCACAGGGTCGTATGCAACGTGCTTACGATGCATTTCATTCGTGTGTGGTGCGTTGTCGGGAGATCGGTCTCGGCAAAGTAGAAGTTGCCAACCAGGCGCAAATGGCGAACTGCTTCGTATTCTTGGGAAGACCCGAAGAAGTACTAACGAGCTGCCGTGCAGCGGTCGCCGCGGCAAGCAAGGCTGGCCATCTCCGAGCCGAGGTGACCGCCCTCTCTGGAATCTGCGAGGTGGCTGCAGACTTAGGTGACTCGGACCTATTGAGAACAACCTCCAAAAAAGGAATCGCCCTCGCTGATCAGCTTCAATCACAAGCCTGGGGAGCTTTCTATCTGAGCTTTTCTGCTCTAGCGCAGTTCTTTAATGGTGAATCGAGCCGTGCCCAGGCGCTGGCCCAAGAGGCAGCGGACAGGGGAGACTCTAGTCGCGCATTCATTGGAGGATGGACTCTAGGCGTGCTCGCGCTGGTTGCCGATAGTCCCGCTATCAGGCTCAGGGCGCTAAAAGAGGGCGACGCACTGTGCGACAGCGGTATGAATGGCGAAGCCGTGCTTCACTTTCTCCATTACGCAATCATGACTTGCTCCCAGCGTGGAATGTGGGAACAGCTGGGGCACTATGTACAGATGTTGGAAGACTTCACAAAGGATGATCCTCTTCCTTGGGCAGATTTCTACGTCGCCTACGGTCGGGCGCTTGCGAAAGCCGCCCAAAGTGATCAATCTGATGCCGTTGCAAAGGAGTTAAGCGAGATTCTCGAAAAGGCAACTTGCATGGGCTACACGGGTCCGATAAATGAGATTCGAGCAGCTTTGCCAGAGTTCTAACTGAATATGCCTCGTGGATAACGTCGTGCCAAAAAAGTTACCATGCCGGAGGACTGCAAGCTTGTGAGACTATCCCTCTTCCTTTGTATACCCGTTTTTGAAACAGGGCGTTCCGCAGATACTAACTCCGAAGCTTACGGGTGGTGAACAAACGGTAGTCTTCGGGGAACAGAGATCGCGTATTTCATGATTTTCACGTAAAGGCTAATGTCTGGGACCAGGTCGATTGCTGAAGCGTAAAGCGTGGCACGCTAACGACGGCTCCGGAGGATCTTGGGCCGTTCTTGCTATTTTAGCGAACGGCAGCTCTTTATGTTTATCCGGATTCTGCGTTACAAGCCGTTCAAGAAATCGCGATATAGGGTAAGTTAGTACTCTTTGCTGACCTTGACAAAGCTGATAATAAAGCAACTTTCAACTCTGGACGACAACCACAAGGCTGAACCACAGGAGCGTTTTGAGACGTTCAGCAATTTTTTCTGAACGGCAACTTTTATAGCGTCAGTCTTAATTGCACAAAAAATTGTGAATCAAAAAATCAGATACCGACATATACATCTAATGGTTAAGTCAATGTGCTGTTGACCACGATCTTGCCATGGAGAGTTTTATGCACAGGGCAGCGATCCGCTATCTCCAGCAACCGTTCAAGCTGATCCTGCTCTAGTTCACCGGACAATGTGATTTCACGATCGATCACATCGACTTTAGAGTTTTGATCATCACAATGCTGGCAGTCCTCGCCATGCTGTCGATAGTGACGCAGCTTTACCTTTGCTTTTTTTAGCGGCCATCCTTTTCGTTTAGCATACATTCGCAGCGTCATGGAGGTGCAGGTCCCAAGTGCGGCAAGCAGATGTTCGTAAGGATCGGGTCCAAGATTGTTCCCGCCCACTGATAGAGGCTCATCCGCCAGCCACAAGTGACTATCGCTCGACACATTCTGGGTGAAGCTGGTGCCACGTTCTTCAACCATCACATCGCCGCTTTGTAAACCTGTTTCACTCTCTGATATCAGATCCGCAGCGCCAATAAACCGACCTGCCCACGCAGCAATGGTTTCCGCCACATACTCGGCATCTGCCTTGCGTGTTAATAAATGATCGGCATCGTCAAGACTGATAAAACTTTTTGGATGTCTCGCCGAGCGGTATATCTTTTCGGCCTCACCAATGGAGACCGTAACATCTACGGGGGAATGCATGACCAGCAGCGCTTTATTCAGGCTCGAAACGTGGTCCATGGACTGGCTTTGAATATCGTCGAGAAATTGCTTCTTAATGGTGAATTGTCTGCCGGCCAGGCTAACCTCTGCTTCGCCCTGTTTCTCGATAGCCTCAATGTCACAAGAGAACTGCTTGGAGACATGACTCGCATCCGCAGGAGAGCCGATTGTAACCACTCCCAGTGCTTCTGGAAGAATTTCTGCGGCTTTGAGAATTGCCGTTCCACCCAGGCTGTGTCCTACTAACAAGCTTGGCGCCTGCCAATTGTCACGAAGATATGCCGCAGCGCGCACCAGGTCTTCGACATTGGAAGAAAAATTAGTATTGGCAAAATCACCGTCGCTGCCACCAAGGCCAGTAAAATCGAACCGCAATACTGCATATCCGCGCGCTACTAACGCCCTGGCGACTCTGGATGCCGAAGCAATATCTTTGCCGCAGGTGAAGCAGTGTGCAAATAGTGCATAAGCAAAGGTCTGTCCATTCGGTTGTTCCAGCAATCCGGAAAGTTTATCCCCGTCACTGCCAGTGAATTCTATTTTGGATTTTTTCATAAGTTCTGAAGAAGTTAGCTGGTATTAAAAGTTATCAGAACGACATCGCGGTAAAAAGTTCGTCGTTCGAAAAGCCCCAAGGGAAACTCAAATGAAAATTTATAAGGTCACTTTTTAAAATATTTTCATGATCAGGTTATCGATTGTGATTGCCTCGTTCAGGTGGCACTAGCAGCCAACTCAATAAAACTGCTAAACCGAATAATGTGTAAATGACACTAAACACCCACATTGGCGCATCATAATAAAGGAGTCTGTGCAGCCAAAATTGAATAAAAGTACCCTGGTAGGTCTCCTGACCTGAAAGCACACGAAATCGCGCTTCAATAGTTGTTAATGGGCAAAGAACCCCAATCCAAGCTTGCATCACAACCGCCCCAATTGCGACCACATGGGTGAGACGAAACCAGAAGTTTTTTACCCAGCGCCAATGCAAGGCTTTGCCAATAAAAATTAACGGCAGCGCGAGAATCACGAAAAGCACGAAGACAACATGAAGCACCAAAATTGTGTCGGCCAGGATCTGGTAGGGGAGCGCATCTTCCATTTCAAATGATACATCGGTTGTGTAGAGCCAGATTCACGACACGAAAGCCTCACTAAGATCCCGGATCCGAATCCGGGATGACGAAACTGAAACACATCACAACAACGGCTTCAAATACTCACCAGTATAGGAGCCCTTTATATTAACGATTTGTTCAGGCGTGCCGGCGGCAATGACCTCACCACCTCCATCGCCACCTTCGGGACCTAGATCAATAATCCAGTCAGCTGTTTTGATAACGTCGAGATTGTGCTCAATCACTACAATAGTATTGCCATGGTCTCTGAGTCGGTGCAATACAGCCAGGAGCTGTCGGATATCGTAAAAATGCAGCCCAGTCGTGGGTTCGTCGAGCACGTATAAGGTCCTGCCGGTGTCTCGCTTGGATAACTCTCTTGACAGCTTAATTCTCTGAGCCTCGCCGCCGGATAATGTTGTTGCACTCTGTCCGAGAGTGATATAACCCAATCCAACATCAAGCAGTGTATCCAGTTTCTTTTTGATCGCGGGAATCGCAGAAAAGAACTCCGCCGCTTCTTCCACGGTCATACCGAGAGTTTCACTTATATTCTTTCCTTTAAATCTTACTTCCAAAGTTTCACGGTTGTAGCGCTCACCTTTACACACGTCACAGGCAACATAGATATCAGGAAGGAAATGCATTTCGACTCGAATCATTCCATCCCCTTGGCACGCTTCACAGCGCCCGCCCTTTACGTTGAAGGAAAACCGTCCAGGTTTATAACCCCTTGCACGAGCTTCCTGAGTATTGGTAAATAGATCTCGAATATGGGTGAACAGACCAGTATAGGTCGCTGGATTTGATCGTGGCGTTCGACCTATTGGGCTTTGGTCAATCATGATGATCTTGTCAAAATAGTCGAGACCACTTATGGATTGATAAGGCATCGGACTTACCCGCATCAAATTAAGCTGCTGAGCCACAGCGGGATACAAAGTGCCGTTTACCAGAGTTGATTTACCTGACCCCGAGACCCCGGTAACGCAAGTTAACAAACCAACCGGGACTCTCGCGGTAACGCTTTTGAGATTATTTCCGGTTGCCCCAATAACTTCCAACACACGGTCAGAATCCATAGTCGAACGCTGAACAGGTACATTGACCTGTTCCTTACCACTCAAAAACTTACCGGTTATAGAGTCTTTGCTGTTTATGATTCGGGGCGGGGGACCCTCTGCAACAATTGTGCCGCCATGTTTTCCAGCGCCAGGTCCAATATCCACGACATGATCAGCGCTTCGTATAGCGTCCTCATCATGTTCTACCACGATAACAGTATTGCCGAGGTCTCTGAGATGGAAAAGCGTGCTTAGCAATCGGTTGTTGTCACGCTGGTGCAGGCCGATTGAAGGCTCATCGAGAACATACATGACGCCGACAAGTCCTGACCCTATTTGTGATGCCAGACGTATGCGTTGAGCTTCTCCTCCAGATAGCGTTTCCGCAGCCCGCGATAACGAAAGGTAATTGAGTCCAACGTTAACCAGAAACCCAAGCCTGGCATTAATTTCCTGCACTATCTTCTGCGCAATTTCCACTCGCCACCCTTGGAGTTTCATATTGCCAAAGAAGTCCAGGGCCTTGCTGACGGGAAGGGCGGTAAGATTATGGATAGGTTCCCCATCTACGAACACGTGTCTCGCGGCAGTTCTGAGTCGACTGCCACCACAGCTACCGCAGACGCGGGTGCTCATGCATTTAGCAAGATCCTCTCTAGCCGCTGAAGATTCGGTCTCACGATAGCGCCGCTCGTAATTATTGATTACTCCTTCGAATACGTGCTTTTTCTCGAACTTGCGCCCTGGACGCACATAAACGAATAGAATCTGTTCTTTACCACTGCCGTACAACACTCGTTCCTGTTGCTTGCTGGTCAAAGAGTTAAACGGCTGATCTACGCTGAATCCATAGTGATCCGCGAGGCAAGTCAACTGGGAAAAATAGTATGCACTGCGACGGTCCCAGCCTCGAATCGCACCTTCAGAGAGTGATAGGTTCGGGTCGTACACAATCCGGTCAGGATCAAAGAACTGCCGTACACCCAATCCGTCACAGTCCCCGCAAGCTCCGGCAGGGTTATTAAAGGAAAAAAGACGCGGCTCGAGTTCATTGAGGCTATACCCGCAGTGTGGACAGGCGAATTTACTCGAAAACAGATGCTCACCCGTAATGTTCCGATCATCATCCAGCAGCGCTATCCGCGCAGTGCCGTCGGTCAGTGCCAGGGCAGTTTCAAACGATTCAGCGAGGCGCTGCTGATTGCCTTGTTTGGCCACCACGCGATCGATAATTACTTCGATACTGTGTTTGTATCGTTTGTCGAGCTTCGGCGGTTGATCCAAATCGACTGTCTGCCCATCGATCTGGGCCCGAATGTATCCCTGTGAATGCAACTCTCCCAATAGTTGCTGAAACTCCCCTTTGCGGTCATTGACTACAGGCGCCAGGATCATCAACCGGGTGCCTTCCGGATTCTCCATGACATGGTCGACCATCTGGCTGACAGTCTGTGCTTCCAAAGCAAGGCCGTGCGTGGGGCATCGAGGTTCACCAATCCTCGCAAACAATAGTCTAAGGTAATCGTAAATCTCGGTTACCGTACCCACTGTAGAACGCGGATTGTGCGACGATGATTTCTGCTCAATACTGATTGCCGGGGAAAGACCTTCGATCAGATCGACTTCCGGCTTTTCCATCATCGACAGGAATTGCCGCGCGTAAGTAGACAACGATTCGACGTAGCGACGCTGTCCCTCGGCGTAGATTGTGTCAAAAGCCAGAGACGACTTTCCCGATCCGGAAAGCCCTGTTATTACGATCAGTTTATCCCGAGGCAGGTCAAGATTTACGTCTTTGAGATTGTGGGTGCGGGCGCCCCGGATCAGGATTTTATCGGTACTCACAGATAGCTACGTAACAAAAAGCAAACCTGATACTATACGCGCCCACCAGAGAATTGACCAAGTAAAATTGCAATCTATTGAAGAGGGAATGCACATGAATGCGAGCGAGAGGAAAGCAGTATTCTCTCTCGCGAGCATTTTCGCGTTGCGTATGTTTGGTTTGTTTCTACTATTGCCGGTTTTGTCCTTGCATGCGGAGGACTTCTCTGGCAGCACACCGTTTCTAGTTGGTTTGGCATTAGGTATTTACGGACTGACTCAAGCTGTATTGCAGATTCCTGTAGGGCTCCTGTCAGATCGATATGGTCGTAAAAAACTGATCACAGTCGGATTGATTATATTTTTTGCTGGCAGTGTAGTAGCCGCCATGGCGTCTTCTATCGAGTGGGTAATCATCGGCCGCGCGATTCAGGGTGGTGGGGCAATTTCCGCCGCTGTACTTGCCCTGACCGCCGATCTAACTCGCGAAGAACAGCGCACCAAAGCCATGGCCATTATCGGAATGAGTATAGGATTGGCATTCCTTGTTTCCTTGACCCTGGCTCCGGTTCTGGCTGATCGTATTGGCTTGGCTGGATTATTCTGGATAACGGCAATCCTGGCACTGGGAGCTATAGCGGTATTACATCTGCTGGTTCCAAACCCGCAACGTCACGTCTTGCATCGTGACATTGTGCCGGTGGTGAATCAACTGAGCGAAGTGATTAAAGATACGCAGCTGCTAAAGCTGGATTTCGGAATATTTGTACTGCACCTTGTGCTTACGGCATTGTTCGTGGTTTTGCCTGGAGAAATTAACCGAATTGGAGGCTACGTTGTTGGCGACCACTGGAAAATCTACCTACCTCTAATCCTGCTATCAGTGGTCGGTATGTTGCCCTTGATTATTGTAGGTTCTAAGAAAGGACAGGTGACCATCGTGTTCAGAGTCGCGACGCTATTACTAGGGTTAGCCCTGATAGGATTAGCGTTCTCCACGGGCAAGCATGCCCCGGGATTCGTTCCACTTATGATCTCCCTATGGCTTTTCTTCGTGGGCTTCAATGCGCTGGAGGCAATGTTGCCCTCCTTGGTATCCAGAGCGGCCCCCGCCGCCAGCAAGGGGACTGCTATCGGTATTTACAACAGCCTTCAGTTTTTGGGGGTATTTGTAGGCGGCACCGCGGGTGGATTAATACTCAGCAAATTCGGCGCAGTCGGTGTGTTCTGGATGTGTGCCCTGTTATCTATAGTGTGGGCGCTAGTCTCATTGATTTTCCCCGAATTTCGACTCTCATCCTCGAGAGTTATCGATATCGGGGAACATTCGCAGTCGCAGAGAGAGGCGCTGATTGATAGAATAGGGCGCATCAAGGGTGTTCAGGAAGTGACCATCGTCAGCGGTGAATCGCTGGCTTACCTGAAGGTCGATGACAAGGAATTGGACACCGCTGCGCTTCATCAACTCAAACAGACCTGAGGAGGTCAAAAATTATGGCAAGAGGTATCAACAAGGTTATCCTGGTGGGCAACCTGGGACGTGATCCGGAGGTCCGGTACACCCCAAGTGGCGCTGCTGTGGCGAATCTCGCCGTGGCTACCAGTGAATCATGGAAAGACAAGCAAACCGGAGAACAACAGGAGCGTACCGAATGGCATCGGGTGGTGATGTTCAACCGCCTAGGTGAAATTGCCGGTGAGTATTTAAAGAAAGGTTCCAAAGTCTATATTGAAGGAAAACTTCAGACTAGAAAGTGGCAGGACAACAGCGGTCAGGATCGTTATTCCACCGAAATCGTCGCTAATGAAATGCAGATGCTGGACAGTCGTGGAGGCGGCGGCGGAATGAGCGGTTCGAATGACTTCGACCAGTCGGCGCCGGCGACCAGGCCAGCACCGGCACAAAGTGATTCGGCAAAGCCGCAAAAAGGCGCATTTGATGATTTCGACGACGACATACCATTCTGATTTAAAACAATATGGGTAAGTTCCTAGAGCCAGGTCTGATCGGCCTGGCTCTTTTTTCAGCTGGGATAATGGCCAACCCTTGGCCTGAATCACTCTCGACCGGCCAGACTGTGCTGATCTTCTCGGTCATTTTTCTAGCGCATACTCTGCTTAGAGATTTGGTGTTGCTGTACCAGCAAAAAAAGCGAAAGAACTCGACCGCGCCTAAAGTGGCCCAGGTGTTCTGTATGGAATCAGGCGTCGGAATGATACTCGTTGCCTTCGGAATCATTCTGTTCCTGGGTAACATTGGTGGGGTTCTAAACCTAACTAAAACCGGTTGGCTACTTAGCCTCGCCGTTCTGATGTTGATTAACTACGGATTAAAGGATCTGGTGTTCGGTTGGAATCCCTGGAGAATCTACCGTGACCCGAATCATTTGAATATTATTCCGAGGCTATAGTATCTGCTAACCTGGCGCTCAATAACTATTCCAAGGTACCGTGATCGTATCGAACTGTCCGGACATTTCGCCCTGTGAATAAAGGTAGGCGACTATACCTGCTGCAGCCGCAGCCAGTATCACCGCCAGCGCAATTTTAACGATGCTCCAAGGTCGATCCCCCTGAACCTCCCCGGTTCGTGCATTGACGATGAATTGATAGGTCTTATCTCGGAAGCGAAATCCCGCTATCCAGAAAGGCAATAAAATATGCTTGAAACTGACCCCACTGTATCGGGTTTCACTGCTGTGAATACGTTGTTGATCGCCACCAATATTACGGCGGATATCCTGACGAATAGTCGGATGCATATGCTGCTTAGCGTAATCAAATCCCTGATCTAATTCGACCTTGTACACCTCGCTCTGAAATCCACTCAGGAATTCATCCTGGTAGGGAGCCAGCTCGGTTAAGTCCCAGGGCGCCAATTCCCTTGCCATGCTGCGTGGTAATGAATCCGAACCATACACCAAGACGTCGTTAAAACTTCGTTGTACTGCTCCTGAGACCGGCGTCCAGCGAATCTTGTTTACCATCCTTGTTTGCGTCGTCATACGTCCATTAACTTTTACTCTAACTCTTTGCGCGACCTGATAAATGTCGCCTCGTTGACCATTGTAGCGAGTGTGCGTATCGCAGTCGTATGTCCAGTACGGGACATAGACGCCATTGAGTCTGCGTTCCTGGCGTGCATACTTTTTAAGTTTGTTGGGTGCAAACCACAGCCGTTTCAACCATTTTCGATAGCCATCGCTTGCTCTTCGCGCATCGATATTAAAGGGCAGCAACGCCTTAGGCTGGATGATCCTGTGTTGTTCAGCGTCTACTACAATTTTACTGCCACAGAAGGGGCATTCGTCTGCATGAAGATCTGAATCAAACTCGAATTCAGCAGAGCAGGCATGACACTTTACCGATAAACTGATTGCATCTGGTGCCCCACCGGGTAAGTGTCTAAGGGTTGAGTGATAGTCGTACTCGACAATCGGATCACGAGACAGGACAATTTGATGCTGATGTCCGCAGTGCCCGCACTGAAGCTGCTGAGTGCCTTCCTTATATTGAAGTTGCGCCCCACATTGCTCGCAGGGAAATGCATGTTGTGTGGATTCGAATTGGGTAGTCTCCACGTCCGCTCACTCAAACTAGAGCCTGATCTCAGTAATCGATGCCTCGCAGATTCAGGCTGGAATTGTCGGTGGAATCTGATCCAGAATTGCAGAAATTTCTTCCAGATCCGCAGCTTTACGCCATTTTCGCATGCCACCTCGCCATACAAGAGTACCTCGTTTCAGAGAGCCATTCTCCACCTGCTCGATAAGTTCATCTGGGTCATAAGGCCCGGCACGCTTACCCTCCACCACAAGATAGTACTGAGGTTCCTCCGGAATAGGGGGCGGCCCTTCAGTATGAGGACTCGGTGGTGCATTGAGGGTTTCACCCAGTTTGTTAGCCATTGCAAACCCCATACCCATGGCAATTGCAGCGCCACCGCCACCTGTATTCTCCGCCGCCTTGGTTAGCGATTCTGCGGCCTGGAATTCAGTGTACTTACGCAAATCGCCGACCACACCCATTGAAGTTCGCTTATCCAGGGCCTTTTCGACTTCGCTCGGCAACGAAATGTTTTCCACCAGTAATTTGGTCAGATCAAGGCCGTATTCCTGAAATTCCGGATTAATCCGGTTGCTTAGAAACTCACCGAGGTCTTCATAATTCGCCGCGAGATCAAGAATTGGGATACCAGACTCGGCGGTGATTTCGGCGAAGCGTGACACAATCAGATTACGCAATTGATCGGTGATTTCATCAGTAGTGAAATAATCATCGGTACCCGCCACTTCTTTTAGAAATTTTGCAGCGTCAGTGATTCGAATTGAGTAGGTACCAAAACCTCGAAGCCTGACCGCGCCGAACTCCTTGTCCCGCATCATAATTGGGTTTTTCGTGCCCCATTTCAGATCGATAAATTGTTTAGTCGAGAGAAAATAAACCTCGGCCTTGAAAGGACTCTTAAACCCATGGGGCCATGACTGAAGTGTTGTCAGTATTGGTAAATTCGCGGTCTCGAGCTGATACAGGCCCGGGGTGAATACGTCGGCGATCTGGCCCTCATTCACGAACACCGCGTTTTGCGATTCCCTCACGGTCAGCATTGCACCGTATTTAATCTCGTTACCCTCACGATCGAATCGTTTGACCATTACGTCATTTGCATCGCTCATCCATTCGATGACATCGATAAACTGACCGGTGATGATGTCCCACAATCCCATAGCCTACGCCTCCTTGGTATCAGCAGATTGAGCACGTGCACTGGCCGCAGTGAGGGCAGTTCGCAGCTCACGTTCACATTCTTCGAGCTGGACTACGGCCTCGGCGCGCTGCCGTTTTCCTTCATCCGCAATACGCAGACTTTCTTCGATAGTCTCGATTAATTTGGCATTAGCTAACTTCACGGTTCCCAAATCAAATACTCCGCGCTCTATTTGCTCCCGTACTTCCCGGTTTGCCTGCTGAAGATTTTCTGCGTTCTTCTCGAGCAATTCATTGGTCAGATCGGTGGCTGCCTTTACCGTTCCCGCGGCTTGCTGGGAGCGGTAGATAGTGACTGCTTGAGCAAGTTGCTGTCTCCATAGTGGCACCGTGTTAGCAACGGTAGACTGGATTTTACGAATTAATCCCTTATCGTTTTCTTGAACCAATCGAATACTTGGCAAGGCTTGCATGGTTACAGTACGCGTTAATCTGAGATCGTGCACTCTCCGTTCCAGATCGTCTCTTGCGGTGCGCATATCTCGCAGCTCCTGCGCTTTCAGCACATCCTCACTTTGATTGGCAATTGCAGCCATTTCCGGAATCACGACGTCATCCAGTTCACTCAGTTTCTGCTCGCCGGCAAAAATATAGTTTTCGAGATTGCCAAAGTAATCAAGGCTGGCGTCATATAAACGATCCAGTGAAGCGATATCGGTAAGCAGCGTGGTTTTGTGGCCTTCTAGCTTGTCGGTTACCATATCAATCTGCTTGCGAATCTGCTCGTACTCCTGAAGGAATTTAACTACCGGCTTGGCGCCTCTAAACCAGCGCGCAAACCAGCTCGGGTTCACAGCGAGTTCTTCAGCGCCAAATCCCCGTAATGTCGCGACCATCTCACTGAGCGAGTCAGCTGCCGGGCCAACGTCTTTATTACGCACGCCCTCAAGCATATTGTCGGAAATTGTCGTGAGCTGCTGTTGTGCTTTGGTGCCGAAGAAAATGATTGAATTGCTGTCCGACATATCGATCTCTGTGATCATTTTGTCGATTTCGACTTTGTCTTCGTCAGTCAGGCTCACGGCCTCTTTAATTTGCTCTTCAACTACCGGCAGCAGTTTTTCTGTTACGGCAACGACTTCGGCCTCATCTGTAATAGTCTGAGTAGTTTCGTTCATTTCTTTCTCCGCTGTGTCGACCTGGTAATGGTCGTTTACAAATAGCTAAATTATGCCCTCGTGTTTTAACTGGGCTTCCAGTACTTCGATCTTCACATCTAGATCCAGCACGTCATTTTCCAATAACTTGCTGTGTTGCTCTTCAATAACGTTTTCGATGCTTTCCAGAACATTTCGAAAATTTTGGTCCAGCACCTGATTGTCTTGCTGGCTATGTGTCCGCGCATACTGCTTGGTGACATTGTTTGCTCCGGTCAGGTATACCTTGAGAAACTTTCTGGCCCGCCTCAGGTCTTTTGGGTCTTCCTCGATGAGTGACAATACTCCACGGGTTTTATCCACAATGCGTCCCAGTCGTATCTTCAATTCACTGTTGCTGATGTTTGCGGCAGAGGATTCAATTTGACCAAGGTTATTCTCGGCTTCTTCAAGGGCTTCGATAATTTCCTCAGTGGTCACGCCGAAGCGAGAAACATCCTGGTTCTTGTCATACTGTGGGTCAAATCCATATGCCATGATGACCCCGGCGAACGCACCAATTGCGGTAAGTAATCCGACCAGGAGGTTATGACCAATAAGCAATGAATCAACAATGAGCGCACCGGCTGCGGCGAAAACAGCTGCAGAAAAACGCCAGGGTACACGGGTAGGGCGCGCCCATTTTCGCCGTCTGGCTTCCCATTCGAATTTTGCGCCTTGCTGTAAAAACCACGCGGCGATCCAGATTAGACCTAGCGCTGATACGGCAAAGATCAGACGGAAAAAGCGACCACTGATCAACGCCGAAATGATGACCAGCAATAGTGGAAGCGGCAGTATATATAGTAAATATGGGCCGAATCCCGGACCCTTATTCTTTATTTTTTGTCGGTAAGGAATCGCCATCAGGCTCTAGGAAGTCTTATCAGAAAATGGATTGCAGCGCCGACTGGCAGCTTGTTAAATGCAGACTAATGATCAACAAAATAATCCCAAGCACTCTGCGCCAGGCCCCTGGAGGCTGAGATTCGCCAGGTCTTTCGATATTGTTTCCTCTCATCTTATTGGTTTTTTAGGTTTCTCTCCATAGCACGCGATTATATACCGCCTGCTTCGGGTGCAGCCATGGCGTCCATCGAAGAATACCGACTCAAAGGGTCGAGTCTACTTGACACCAGTCTCTTCCCGAGCCAGCTAAAGAAATGCCATTCGTCTATTGGAATATTGGCAAACCTCGGTACCAGCATGCCAGGTGAACGAACTTCAGCCCCGGTTAGTTCGCCATCGATCGCATTGGAATCAGCAAAAACAAAACGAAAAAAATAATAGGGTTCAGCGCCCATCCTTAGATCACTGGCGACAATCTCATCATTGATCCTGGCCATTGAATAATAACCGTGGTTAAACCTCGCAAAGCTGTCGATATCGGTCTGATTATCCAGCTCGTTCCTAAGTATTAGATTGCGTGGGTAGCTATGCAGCTGAATCTCATTTGATGAGTCGGTGAAGGCGTAGAAACCTTCCAGAAAACTATCTTCTTTTAGAACCAGAATACGCCACAGCACCGAATTGAACGGGGACGGTGTGGCAATCATCTTTTGCCATGTCACACCCTGGTTCTGCATCGACTCCGCGGCAAGTTTTTCTACCTGATTCTGGGCCAATAATCCCCAACAAAGATAAAGGCTGCTGAGAACGATACCCACTCCAGCAATTCGATTTAGTTTGCGACCTTGTGGTCTGCGCCATACCATTATTGTGGTAACCAATAGAGGCAAGGTATAAAGCGGGTCAATAATAAAAATACTCCCGCCCATAGTGGGTGCAGATTGCAAGGGCCAGAATAAACTCGTACCGTATATAGTTAACGCATCAAGCGCTGCATGACTGGTCAATACCGCCAGCACCAATCCAAACCAGGTAAACCAGCTCCATGAGCGATCTAAGCGATGCAGGATAACGGCCAGAATAGGACTCACACACAGGTGGATAATCCAGGAATGGGACCAGGTGCGGTGATTGATTGTCGCCTCCAGGTCGTTATCGAAGGGTTGCAGGATATCGAGGTCGGGCAGTGTTGCCAGCAGAGCGCCGCAGATAATTGCCTTGCGCGGTTGTCGGCCTCTGGTCACCAGTACACCGACCATCCCCCCGAGTACTGCCTGGCTCAGGCTGTCCACGGTGATTTCATTTGGTCCATTAGGTAAATCGGATTATAGTTGGGATTGATGAATTCAAAATGAATATCTTAAAATTCAGATACCAGGTTTTCACCGACTATGAATCAGGAACAACTAGAAGCGCTGAGAAACGATTATTCCGAGTCCGGTATTGATCCGGACACACTACCCGCAGATCCTGTCGACTTTTTTGATATCTGGTTCAGGCAAGCCGCAGATGCTGGAATTTCGGAGCCAAATGGTATGGTTATTGCTACTGCGGATCAGTTAGAGAATCTTAGCCAAAGAACGGTTCTTATGAAATCTTTCGACCAACATGGGTTTTTCTTTTATACAAACTATGCCAGTCGAAAAGCCACCCATTTGCAGCGTAATCCCACCGTAAGCTGCTTATTTCCCTGGCTTGCGTTACATCGCCAGGTTGCGATAACTGGCACCGTAAGTCGGGCTTCGAGTGCAAATACGGAACGTTATTTTAAAAGTCGACCCCGGGCTAGTCAGATTGGTGCATGGGCATCGCGTCAGAGTGAACGTTTAGAGGGACGGCATATCCTGGAGCAACGGGTCAGCGAATTTGAGGATCGTTTTAAAGGTGGGGATGTGCCTGTACCCGAATTCTGGGGCGGATATCACGTGAATCCATCGCGGATCGAATTCTGGCAAGGCAGAACCAGCCGGCTGCACGATCGTTATGTCTATACTCGCGATGAGAACGATTCGGGAAACTGGGTACTTGAAAGTTTATATCCCTGAGGAAGCCCGCAACGCACCAAATTGTAAATCAGGGCTCGACGCCCAGAATTTCGAGGTTCTCAATAGCAACCCGGTCGCCCTGTTTAGCAGCCTTTTGAAACCATGATATCGCCTTGGATCGATCATACGGCACGCCGTCTCCTTGAGCATACAACACACCCAAATTAGTCTGAGCGCCGGGATATCCTTTATTCGCGGCTTGCTGATACCAGTAAGCGGCGCGTTGATAGTCCTGCTGCAGGGAAATGCCAAATTCATAGGCGGTTCCTAAATCAGTCTGGGCCCAGGCCACTCCTTGCTGCGCTTTTTTCAATAATTGTGGTAGTGCAGAAGTGAACCACTTCTCCGCAAGTTCGGGATTTTTCGCGACACTGCGACCAAATTGATACATGATCCCAATGCGAAACTGTGCACGTGGCACACCTTCCTCGGCCAGAGGGTAAAGCAGCTCAAATGATCGATTATAGTCACCATTATAATAAGCCTTGATTCCTGCGTTCAGGGTAGTGTTAGGCCCTGTTTGTTTCTTCGTCGTAGTCGAGGGAGGTGGTGATGCCGTGATTTTCTCCTCTGCCTTAGATTGGCCGGCTATGCCTGAGGCTAGCGTTGCATTGTTATTTTGTGTGCTGGGGATTGCCGATTGTTGCGTTGGGGTATTTTGTGCCGTTTGAGCTTGCTGCTGCTCCTTCTGCAACTCCAGCTGCAGCTTCTGTTTTTCTCTTTGTTCCTTTTGCCTTAAACTGGCGTTTAGCGCCAGTTCGAGGCCACTGATGCGCCTGTTGTCCGAGTAGATATTTCGGGCGTCTTCTAATCCAGCCTCGGCGGCGTTAAGATCACCTTCACGCAGCCACCCCTCGACATCGTCGAGTTTGTAATCGGATAAACGCTCCAATCCGGCCCGGGCGGCTTTGTTTTCTGGATCTAGCTCAACTATTCTATACAATAAATCTTTTATCTTATTGTAATTAATGGGTTTATTGTTTTCCTCTTCTATCACCTGAGATAGAGTAGTATCAATTTTTAACTGCAATGCCTCGGCTTCCTGCTGCTTCAGCTTGATCTCCGCTTCAGCGGCAACCAGGTCACTGATTTCTTGTCTCAAATCTGTCTGTACCGAGTCGTCTTGCGCGACCACATCAAGCTGCACCAACCAGTTCTCTGCTTCAGCCAACTGTCGATTGTCTATCGCTTGCTCCGCGTTACCGATCAGACGCGATTTGATTTTTGTCAATCCAGCGATCGCAATACTTTCCGTAGGGTCTATTTCCAAAATAGCGTTATAGTCATCCCAGGCGTTTGCTCCAGGAGGGGTGACATATTGCTGATTTTCAAAATGCACATCAGCACGGTCAAGCAATAGCAGGATTTGTTGCTCGACCTCTTCATATTGAAGATACGCGTCAGCGCGATCACTATCATTCTCCCGGGTAATTGGCATCTGCTTCTGCTTTTCTACGATGCTTTCTTGTGCCAGAACTTCAGTATTAACAGTGGCAGTACTTAGCTTTTTGACCGCACCCCTATCAGGCAAATCAGGGCTGTTACTGGTGTATATCGATAACCAGGTATATCCGACCACCAGAAGCAATAGAGTGATCCCAAGCCACGCCAGCGGATGACCCAGCGAAAAGCGTGAACCGATGCCAGAAACACGCAGTATTGGATAAACAGTGGACACGATTGTCTGACTTAAATGCTTGACTAAATACGTTGTTGCGGACTTGCGTCGTTGGTTTTTTACGTTGCAGTTTAACTACTGATCTGTTCCAGTGACAACGCAAATAATATGCCGCTATTCAAGATTTTCATAACTTCATGACAGCCGATTACCAGGTATTGCCCCTATGCACAGGTTGTTATACTCTCCGCGTCCCCCGCGGAGAGGTGTCTGAGTGGTTGAAAGAGCACGCCTGGAAAGCGTGTATACGTTAATAGCGTATCGGGGGTTCGAATCCCCCTCTCTCCGCCATTCCAGGCATCGGGCAGGCACAGAAATAACGAAGTTCCGATCAATTAGAGCCATATATCCCCCTTTGTTTAGTTCTTCTGTCCTCCGCAGTGGTTAGCTGCGACAGCTGATCTGGTTTCGATCTTCTTGGAGCACAGTCGTGACAGTTTAACACTTTTTGTACGTTCCTGACCCCGTTCAGTTTGAGTTCAGGCTGGGTTCAGAACCTATTGATAATGTTAGGCTTATAAAGTTCAAAGCATTATCTAAAAGACGGAGGCCGCTCTATGAAAAATATAATTATATCTTCTCTGATAATTTTTATGGGATCAGCTGGTGTTGCGTTTCCAGCGTATGCGGGCAAGTCTTACTATAACTTTTCGCTGGACCTCGGATACATCTTCCCCAGCGGCGGATATCAGCATCACGGTTATGGCCATAACTATGGAGGCCGAGGATACGGGCCAAAATGGCCAGCTCGGCGATACTATGGACATGGAAGTGGGTACAGACACGGCTATAGACACGGCTACAGAGATGGCCACAGGGGCAATTATGGCCATGGATACGGCCATAGAGGTAATTCCCGCCATGGACATGGCCACAGGGGCAACTATGGTCATGGATATGGCCACCGAAACCATAGCTACGGCTATCGTGGACATGGAGGCGGGCACCGCGGGTATGGGCATGGCTATCGTCCACGAGGACATGGTGGCCATGGTTACCGGGGATCCCATGGCAGACACTCCGATAGCTATGGGTCATTCTCCTTCAGCTATCGGGAATACGGTCACTAGAAGCTGCCGCAGACGACAGTTCTGTCCATTTCGTCGATAACATATACTGCTGGTTGTTAATTAAAACCGAACCGGCAGTGATCGCTTTACCACTCTGCGGCGACATCGGGTATTAACCCAGATGTTGCCGCATACATTTTTCTGGCACGACTACGAAACATTTGGAATAAATCCATCGTGGGATAGACCGGTGCAATTTGCCGGGATTCGAACAGATGATCAACTGCAGGCTGCTGGCGACCCACTTGTTGTTTATTGCAAGCCAGTTCCAGATGTTCTACCTACACCCGATGCTTGCCTGGTGACTGGAATCACACCACAGATAGCCTTGGAGCGGGGAATTGTGGAAGCCGAATTTATTGCAAAGATTCACGAACAACTCGCGCAGCCAGGCACCTGTGGGGCCGGATTCAATTCGATACGCTTTGACGATGAAGTCACTCGCTACACCCTGTACAGGAATTTTCTTGACCCATACGCTCGGGAATATCAGTACGATTGCTCACGCTGGGATATTATAGATCTGACCAGGATGACATTCGCGCTTCGACCTGATGGTATCGAGTGGCCTTGCAATGAAACAGGAGTTCCGAGTTTCAAGCTTGAGAATCTCGCTGCCGCCAACGATGTCAGCCACGATTCTGCACACGATGCTCTTTCAGATGTCTACGCAACCATAGAATTCGCCAAACTCCTTCGCTCTGCGCAACCAAAACTATTTGATTGGTTGTTTATGCTCAGAAACAAGCACAAAGTCGCCCAACAGATTGATGTGCGCACAGCTAAGCCCATTTTACATACGACAAGAATGTACCCATCGTCTGACGGCTGCACCTCTTTGGTGATGCCGCTTATCTACGAGTCTCGCAACAAATCCAGCGTGCTGGTCTATGATCTACGTCACGATCCTGAGGAGTTTCTCGAGCTGGACAGCGAAACGCTATATCACAGATTATTTACGCCGGTTAAGGAATTATCTGAAACCGAAACAAGGCTGCCGGTTAAGTCACTAAAGATAAACCACTGCCCGGCAATCGCCCCTCTCAATACAATTGATGAAAGGGGCGCGGAACGGATCAATCTAGATTTAGATCGATGTGCATACCATCGTGAGAAAATATTGACCGCAACAACTTTTGCAGAGCGCGTCGAACGAGCATTTTCTTCCAGGGAATTTGAAACAGCACTCGACGTAGACAGGGCGCTTTATTCTGGTTTTTTTAACGATCATGATAAAAGGCTGATTCAGCGTGTTCATAAATCAAGTCCAGCGGAAATTGCAACCGCCGAATTCAGCTTCGACGATTCGAGGCTTCCAGAACTACTTTTTCGCTACCGAGCCCGCAACTGGCCGGAGTCATTGAATTCTGAGGAGGCCGAGCGATGGAAAACACATTGTTCGACGCGGTTACATGATCCCGATAATGGCCTTGAGCCCTACTTTAAGCGAATTGCCAAACTACGTGAAAAGCATCATGACCAGAAGCGTGTTGCAGGCATTCTAAACGATTTAGAAAGCTGGGCAGACAGTTTGGTGTCTGAGTAATTTTTTTAATGCCAAGCTTTTTAAAGGGGATTAATGCTGTTTTTCTTCAGCGCAAAATCACATTGATGATTGAAATACTCTACACGGCCTCCAGCTGCTCTAGGG
>JAHEGU010000150.1:0-1469 GCA_024644945.1 Gammaproteobacteria bacterium
GAAGTAAAGTGCTGTGGGCATTTTGTGGGCACCTGTTGTGAAGAGTTGTGCATTGTTCTGCAGATGTGTGCAACGAGCATCTCGGTAACTGATTGATAAATAGATAAAATAATTAAGAGTTTCTTTCTACGAACTAGGGGGTCGGAGGTTCGAATCCTTCCGGGCGCGCCATAAAATTAAAGGGTTAGCGGTTTTTTTGCTGTCACCCCTTTTTCTCTTTCCGACAGATTTCCGACATAGTCCCTGTTTCGTCTAACCGCTGTCAGGGTCGGAGTCTGTGCGATACCGCGATCAACGATCTTTTCGGCGGCATCCAATAATTCCCGCAGTTCTGCCGCCGAATAATGGGTCGTGATATCCCCATTGGCATGGCCCAGGAGGGCTTTTCGCGTTTCCAGTGGAACACCCGCACCCCGAAGGCGTCTTCCGAAAGTGTGCCGCAAATTATGCACACCTTTCAGGATGCCATTTTCCATCGGCAGCCCTGCGGCTTTCCATGCACGCCTCCATGCATTGTTATTGAGTCTGGCAACAGGATTTCCCCGGTATGTAAAGATATAAACCGGATGTATTCCGCGTCTTGCCTCAATAGCGCTACTAGCCACAGTGTTAAGCACCACAACCCGTTCCATGCTGGATTTGGTGATGGTGTCCGGCAAGATGAAAACCGAGGTCTTCAGGTCGGGTACAATCACTTCCCATTCCCAGCGGAGCTGGCAGATTTCCTGTTGACGGCATCCTGTGTTCACGGCATATTGCGCCGCGTCAGCGAGATGCCGGGGCAGGGCTTTGAACAATCTGTCCTGCTCCGCCCATGACAGCGGGTAGGGTCTGGCTTGCCTTCCCTTGGTCATTAACCGGCTTAGTCTTGGCGGGGCTTGACGCAGCCAGGGCAATCCTTGCTCGTCACGCCAGACCCTCGCTGCCCGGTTCAACACAGCAGATACCACACCGATTGCGTCGTTGATTGACTTTGGTGCTTTGCCACGCCCAGTTTCATGGTCTACGAAGGCCTTTATGGTGCCGTCATGGACCTGTTCCAGCAGTTTTGACCCCATGAAGGGAAACAACTGGTCCAGGTGCATCGCTACAGTATCGGCAGAAGATTTATGGGCGATATCTTCAAGGTAGCGCATTGCCGCTTCCTCGAAGGTGTACACGCCTTCCGTACTCCGCCGGGCTTCTTCCTCAATATCCGCCAAACGGCCGATCAGGTACCTCTCTGCCTCAGAGCGGCTAGTCGTTCCCGTGCTTTCGCGGAACCAGCCGTCTTCGCAGTGCTTACTACGTTTTTCGATGTGCCAGATTTCCCCTTTGAGGCGGAGCCCCGGCATTCTGTTACGTTTCGACATAAGTCGTCCTCCTGCTCTATGGCCTTAGGACGACGTCCGTTGCAGGATTTATACTGCTCCACCCAAGCGTCCAGTTCAAGTCTGTCGAAGGCGATACCCTGTTCGCCAATAGGGATT
>JAHEGU010000150.1:1479-2568 GCA_024644945.1 Gammaproteobacteria bacterium
AAGCGTTCGGCTTCTTCGAGTCTATCCGTGCCAGTGCTCTGGCAAACTCGCCGCCCGCCGATGCGTTTGTCGATGTGCCAGAGGCCGGCGCGCTTGATGAGCCCCGGTATCTTTTTACGTCCCATAGTTGGTCTCCTTTCGGTTGACCGGGACGCCCGTTGCGGGATTTATATTGATCCACCCAGGCATCCAATTCAAGTCTGTCGAAGGCAATGCCCTGTTCACCGATGGGTATTTGGACCAGATAAGGCCGAACTTCGCTGTTGAAGCGGTTTCTGTCCATGCCCGTGTAGAAAGGGGCGTCCCGCAAACGAATAAGCCGGGGTAGGAGGGGATGGAGATTGCTCGCCCATTGTGAAGTTTTACCTGACATGACCACTAAGAGAGAACAACGGTTTTCCGGTTATGCTTGGGAATTCCATACAAGCAATGCGCGCTGCCAGGCAGGTAAGGTCGACGAATGATTTTCCAGAGATTTTGCATTTGTGCTCTCTCTTGATGTTGGTCTCAGTCCGTCAAGTGCGTTTGATATGTGCAGTCACACGCGTACTGCATGGCTTTAAAAACATTAGCATGGGGAAAAATTGCTGAGCAAAGGTTAAATGTTTAGCACAGCGGTAAATCCAACGGATCAAAGAAACGTTGGGATACATGTCGGAGACCTAAGGTCCCGGCATGATTGGGAAAGAACACTAGGGTATGAGAGAGGGACTAACCGCGGGTACTGTGATTGGGCTAGACCATCTCGCCCTTGAATACGACGACACCACAGATTTTGGTGTTTTCATCGATCTCGATGATTCGATCGGGCCAATCCGGATTGAGTGCCTTGAGGTATTTGCGGCCACCTTCGATGATCAGTTGCTTGAACGTGGCTTCATCGGCATCTTCCAGTTTTACCACGACGTACTTCCCACTCTCAGCCACGACCTCGGGGTCAACGAAGATGAGGTCTCCGTTGTAGAATCGGGATTCCATGCTGGCCCCTTTGACGCGCAGGATGAATGTTCCCTGGCTACAGGGTACAGGGCAGGGCAGAAAATTCTTTGCAATCCGCGGCTCGGAAGGCTTTGGAACAACTGTTTCGCA
>JAHEGU010000151.1 GCA_024644945.1 Gammaproteobacteria bacterium
CTAATTATATTTATGACTAGGGAGACTCTGATTAATCCTGTTTTTTGTCATTCCCGCGAAGGCGGGAATCCATAACGCATTGAATATAAACCACTGGATTCCGGGTCTCCGCTACGCTCCGCCCGGAATGACGAATTAATCAGTTTCCCTAGATATTAGCATCAAGAAATTTGATATAATATCAATTAATTCAAAGCGTTATACATCTGTAGCTTCGACCAGGAAAGATTAATGGCCACGGAATCCTCGAAAGAACACGGAAAAATAAAACACAAAAACATCAACTTATGGCTTACCCCGTACCACTGTACTGTTGGCAACGGCTTCTTGCCTGGCCTGAAGTGCTGCTCGTTCTACATCCTGACCGAGATTGGCTCTGTCTTCTTCGGCCAATGACAGATCTTTCCAGGCACCAGCAAGCCGGACTATTGATTCGGGCCATTCTGTTGTCTTTTTTCCCTTCATCATGCTCGCTACCGGTTTACTTTTTGATAGGTGTGCAGTCTCTGCTGCCACAGACGTCTTATCCTCAATGCTCACTTCCAGATAAATGGTCACTTGCCCCATAGCGATTGGCCTATACTTCTGTTGTATTCTTGAGCCCATATTATACTGAATGTGTTCGCAAACCAGAATTGAGAAAGCAGGAGTTGGTCATGTTGCTGGATGACTTGCATGTAAAAAAAGACGCCATCGTCGCGCTTGGCCGCGAATATGGGGCCAGGCATATCCGCGTGTTTGGGTCTGTCGCCCGCTGCGAAGAACGACCTGATAGCGACATCGATTTTCTGGTGGAATTCCCTCGGGGCTATGATCTCTTCAGTCAGCGATTACCTTTAGCCGAGCGACTCGGCCGTTTACTCAACCGACACGTGGACCTGGTCCCCGAGCACGAACTCAATCGTCATATCCGCGAGCAAGTGCTGAGTGAGGCCGTAGAACTGTGAGCAAACCCTGGCAGCCCTATGCACAGCATATTCTGGATGCCATTGCCAAAATCCAGCGGATACAGGCACGGGGGGACCTTACGCAGGATGAAGTGCTTTACGATGCCACGTTACGTAATTTGCAGACACTGTCTGAAGCCACGCAGTTGTTGCCGGAGGAAAAGAAGATAGCTTGTCCGACTATCCCCTGGCCTGAAATCAGTGGATTCCGTAATATTCTTGTACATAACTACCTGGGCGATATCGACCCGATGACCATCGCATTGGTCATCGACAAACACCTGAAGCCGCTTGAAGAATGCATCCGTGCCATGTTGTCTGATGAAGGGTCTGCAGGTTAACAAGCATCGCCCTGATGACCCCGACCTTCGCAGTGGTGACGACTTTTTCAGAGTTACAACAATTTAGTGGGGGTTCAAATTTTAAGCGGCCCTGAACTCCACTGATTTTCCAACCCGTGCCAGCATATTGACCAGCACATCAATGGTAAATTTGTCGATTTTGCCACGCATCAGGTCGCTTATTCTCGGCTGATGAACACCAAACACTTCTGCAGCTTCCTTCTGTCCCAGCCCGGCATCGTCTATAAACTCGCGCAACGTTTTCATCAAGTCTGCACGAATCTTCAGATTTTGTGCAATCGCTGAACCGTCTCCCAGCGCCTCAAACACATCGCTATAGCCTTTTGAAATAGTCATTTCTGTTTCCTCTCTCTCACCAGCGCCTTGTACCGTGCTTTGGCCAGGTCAATATCAGCTTTACGTGTCTTTTGTGTTTTCTTCTCAAAGGCGTGCAACACATATACCGCCTCTTCAAACCTGCCGCTCAAGATGAGCAAATAGTGCAGCTGGTGGGGAATCAGATGTGTACTTGCGATATTTCAGTCTATGGGCGAATGATTACTCGCATTTCATTCATGTACTGGAAATACGATTTCTAACATTTTCCCATGAATCTCCAGCTTCAGGATCAATCGAATAACGGGTTAAACGGACATCAAGCTCTCTTTTCTGATCTTCTGTTAATGGAAATAGCTGTTCATCAGAAGCTACGCTATCCCACAACTCTTCAGCTAACAGTATTTTTTCAGACGGGGTAAGTTCATGTAAATTCATAATATATCCCAGTTTCATATCGCGGTTATTTCTATTTTATCGGATCCTTGATTCAGATACTAAAGGTTATCACCGGCACCTTGATAGCGATCGCGAGAGAATGGACGTGATGTGCCTGAAGCCGAAATACGGCGTCGATTGCACTCGGATAACTGCCTTTGCGTAATCCCCATAGGCTCAAGGAACTCCTACAGCAGCATATCCCCTGGGTGGATCGGTTCTCGATGTGTCGGGATGTGTAGCATTTCCCACATCTTGAGAATCAATTACTTCAACGCTGGTATGTTTTTGTGACTGATCGGATCCAGGGCGCCAGGTGCTCGAGGTCACAGTTGTTCGATGCGAACAATTCCATCAGAAATGCATGCGCCGTCCTGGGTTCAACAACGATTTTGTAGCCGTTCAGACGCAGAAAGACGTCAGCTGAGAAGAAAGCGACGCGCTTGTTGCCATCGACGAAGGGGTGATT
>JAHEGU010000152.1 GCA_024644945.1 Gammaproteobacteria bacterium
CCTTAAATACACTAGCACTAGACCAACCTCATTTGAATTAAGTGAATTCATTTCCAATCTTTCTGAACTTAGAGAAGGCGCCTTGCTTGGTGGTGGGGGCTGGTAAGGTGGCCGCGCGAAAAATCAGGCTCCTCCTCAAAGTAAAAGCTGAGGTTACCGTCATAGCGCCCCATACATCAGAGCAAGTCGATGCTATCAGGCTCACCACCAAGATCAAGCATATGGATAGACTTTTCGAGCCGGAGGATGTTATCGGATATACACTGATAATTGCGGCCACAAACGATGCGGAAATTAATCGGTTAATCGCGTCGTGTGCGCGGCAAAATAACATTGCGGTAAATGTGGTCGACCGACCGCATCTGGGGACGTTCACCATTCCCGCCGTCGTCGATCGCGCACCCATCATCATTGCCGTATCAACCGGAGGAGCGTCTCCGGTACTGGCACGATTGCTGCGAACCCATATTGAATCCTTGATCCCCTCCGCCTATGGCAAACTTGCTTCCTTGGTGCGGCAGTTCAGGCAACCGGTCAAAAAACAATTTCCGCTGTTGGATGATCGGCGTCGTTTTTGGGAACGCGCACTGCGAGGGCCCATAGTTGAAATGGTGTTTTCGGGCAGGGAGCGAGACGCCAAGCAGGCGCTGACTGATCTTCTGGTAGCGAAAGAACCAACCTTCTGTCGAGGTGAGGTTTACCTGGTTGGAGCCGGCCCAGGTGATCCCGATTTACTAACGTTTCGCGCGTTGCGTTTAATGCAGCAAGCCGATGTGGTGCTCTATGATCGCCTGGTACCCGCACCGATACTTGATTTAACCAGGCACGATGCGGAGAAAATCTATGTGGGCAAGGAAAAAAGCAATCACTCCATGCCACAGCTCAAGATCAATGAACTACTGGCTTCCCTTGCGAAAAGAGGAAAAAAAGTATTGCGGCTAAAAGGCGGTGACCCATTCATCTTTGGCCGGGGTGGGGAAGAGATAAATGATCTGACCACGCAGGGAATACCTTTTCAGGTCGTTCCGGGCATCACAGCGGCGTCCGGATGTGCGAGTTACGCTGGGATTCCGTTAACCCATCGAGACTACGCACAGTCCTGTGTTTTCGTATCCGGGCATATCCAGAAAGGTTTGATAGATCTCAACTGGGAACTACTGGTACAACCCCGGCAAACCGTGGTTATCTATATGAGCCTGGTCGGACTGCCAATTATCTGTAGTAAGTTAATTGCTCACGGTGCTCGTGCTGACACGCCAATAGCCTTGATCGAACAGGGTACGACACGGAAACAGCGGGTTCATACTGGCTCGCTGACCACACTGCCCGAAATAGTTGAAAGTAATGTTGTAGAGGCACCCACACTGGTCATAGTTGGAGAGGTTGTTCGATTGCATGAGAGACTGTCCTGGTTCCCACCGGGGTTGAAGTGATTTTTTTCGTGATAAAGACATTAGCATCTCAATGATCGGAGTCCTCATCGACCGCATGATCCACGTCCAAATGTTGCGTTATAATACAGCCGAATATTTTTGGACAATGATATAATGAGCGGGTGTGCAGGAAACGAACCTTTTGCCTTGCGCGTACTGGGAGACAGCATGGAACCCGAATTCAAGGAAGGAGAGGTTATCATTGTAGAACCCCTCTCCACCGCGGAAGAAAACTCTTATGTGATCGCTCTATACAATGACGAGTATATATTTCGCCGATTGAGTTCAAACAACAATCGGTGGCATCTGGCGCCCCTGAATGACAGCTATCCAACTATTGAGATCGACAGCTTGAGTGTTGTAAAAGGGCGCGTAATATCGAAATCTTCCGGCAAAGGGCGACAGACCAAATCTTATTTATGACTTCCAGCGACAAATTCTCCCATTTCGACTCTGAAGGCGACGCGCGCATGGTGGACGTGGGGAATAAATCCGTTACTCATCGTATAGCGATTGCCCGAGGCAGGATTAGCATGCTGGAAAAAACGCTGAAATTAATCCTTGATAAAGGTCACAAAAAAGGTGACGTCTTCGGCATTGCTCGGGTGGCGGGAATTATGGCATCAAAACGCACTTCAGATCTGGTGCCACTTTGCCATCCTATTGCGATAACCAAAGTTGCAATTGACCTCACGCCCAACTCAGCAATCAGTGCCGTCGACTGTGTGGTCACGGTCGAAACTCACGGGCAAACCGGTGTAGAAATGGAGGCTTTGACTGCAGTACAGATCACGCTGCTGACCATCTACGATATGTGCAAAGCGATAGACAGGGGCATGGTTATCAGTGATATACAGTTGGTGGAAAAAGCCGGCGGCAAATCCGGACATTGGGTGCGATGAAAGGTCGCGCCCGGCACTGTGCAGAGACCGGCGGTAGAGCCCATACCAATCTGCAAACAAGACTATGAAATCCGACATTGTTCGATGGAACCAGAAGTACTCCAATCGTCAATGTCACGGAGAGGCAGCACCCACACCTCTACTCATAGACCACAAGTCTATATTTTCAGGACAGGGAACCGCTCTG
>JAHEGU010000044.1 GCA_024644945.1 Gammaproteobacteria bacterium
CCAAGGGTGACTTCAGGCAGGCCAACCTTTCCGCTTTCAATGATGACCCGATAGTGACATCCGAGTGCGATCTCCAAACCGCCTCCCAGAGCAGTACCATGAATACAGGCGATCACCGGCGTTTCAAGATTCTCAATAGTGTCGATGACGTCTGGTAAAACGGGGGGCTGGGAAGGTTTGCCAAATTCCCGAATATCAGCGCCTGCAACAAAAGTTCGTCCAGCTCCGTATAGCGCGATCGCCTTGATGTCACTATCCTGATCAAGCTCAGAGACTGCCTGTACAAGACCTGAACGGACCTTTAAACCAGCCGCGTTTACAGGTGGGTAGTCGATCTTGATCAATCCCACGTTTCCATTTCTTTCTATATTGATGACAGTCATGAGCGGTAATCAGATTTAATGTGGCCTGGTTGAGGTTTCGTTAGATCTTAGATTCTAAAGCACGGGCTCAGCATATAAACTATCGTCAGCGAATAGTTGATTGTTATTATCAGGTTCGGTCCGTAGCCGCTGTCAAATAACTACGCCTGGATCCCAACTGAACTTCACCAGAAAATTGATTTCGCCTATGCTTGATGCTTATATTTACGATGGCGTGCGTACCCCGTTTGGCCGGCATGCAGGCGCTCTAGCACCGGTTCGTCCTGACGATCTGCTGGCTGGGGTTCTGAAGACGCTGTTAGGGCGTAACGTTTTTTCGCCGGATCAATACGAAGACGTTATCGTGGGCTGTGTATGTCAAAGCGGTGAGGACAGTCGCAATATTGCGCGTTTTTCAGCTTTGCTGGCCGGGTTGCCGGTGGCAACAGGCGGCCTGACGGTGAATCGTTTATGTGGATCAGGACTTGCTGCATTGCTGGATGCAGCTCGATGTATCAGCGTCGGCGAATCGGAGCTCTATATGGCGGGAGGAGTGGAGAGCATGACACGGGCGCCATTTGCTTTAGCCAAGTCTGTGATGCCTTATCAGAGAGATGCGGCCATATTCGATACGGCTATCGGCACGCGCTTCCCAAATCCGGAATTCGCAAGGAGATTCGGAATCGAAAGTATGCCTGAGACAGCTGACAACGTCGCAAGGGAATATGGAATAAGTCGAGAGCAGGCGGATCAGTATGCCTTCTGCTCCCAGAGCCGTTATAAGTCCGCATTTGAAAACGGGTATTTTGAGGAGGAAATCATGCCGGTGGAGGTATCTCGGAGTAAAAAAACCCCACCGATCAGTGTCGGCAAGGACGAACATCCTAGACCTGAAGCCTCGCTGGAGAAAATGCGGTCGCTTAGCCCTTTGTTCGAGGGTGGAGTGACGACAGCCGCCAACGCGTCCGGAATAAACGATGGTGCGGCGGCGATTGTGGTGGGCTCTCGTGAGATCGGTGAAAGACATGATCAGATTCCTCGGGCGCGCATATTGTCCGGGGCGATTGTGGGAGTCCCGCCAGAAAAGATGGGGATTGGTCCGGCCTATGCTATTCCTAAGGCCCTTGATCGCGCGGGCTTATCATTGCAGCAGATCGATCTGATTGAGATCAATGAAGCTTTTGCTGCCCAGGTCCTGGGTTGCTTGAATATCCTGCAAATAGATCCACAGGATTCAAGGTTAAATCCGAACGGGGGGGCTATTGCCATAGGCCATCCGCTAGGGGCTTCGGGCGCGCGAATTGCCCTGACCGGAGTTCGGCAACTCGAACAAAGTGGTGGTCGATATGCTGTGTTGTCGATGTGTATCGGTGTCGGGCAGGGGATAGCAGTCGTTATCGAGCGTCTGAATCAGAACTGATGATGTCAGCTGCCGAGTTTGTCATATAAGGCATCAGTTAGTCTGCCGGCTCAAGTCGCAAGAGTTTGCCGTTTGGCCTGGCGAGATCGGTCAGGATGTAGAGGTAACCATCCGGCCCCTGTCGAACGTCACGAATACGCTCACCAAGATCGTTAAGCAATGCTTCCTGGGCTACTACAGTGTCTCCCTCCAATTCCAGTCGCCGCAGGTGTGTGCCTCTCAAAGCGCCGACAAACAGATCGCCATCCCATTGCGGAAAAAATGATCCGGAATAAAATGTCATGCCGCTAGGAGCAATTGACGGGTCCCAGTAGATAACCGGTTGTTCCATTCCAGGTGCTTCGGTTAGCTCAGAGATTATTGCGCCACTGTAATCGATACCATAAGTGATGGCCGGCCACCCATAGTTGGCCCCGGGACGAATAATATTTACTTCATCACCTCCACGCGGCCCGTGCTCGTGTGACCAGATTTGATCGCTGCCGGGCCGAATAGTTAGCCCTTGCGGGTTGCGATGACCAAAGGAGTATATCTCCGGTCTGCTGCTATGGTCGCCGACAAAAGGATTATCCGCAGGTACCGAGCCATCATCATTAACGCGAACAACAGTTCCGAGGTGATTAGCGTTATTTTGTGCTTCGAGCATGAAACTGTAGCGATCCCCAATAGTTATCAAAAGGGTGCCGTCATTGGCGAAGGCAAGTCGCGATCCATAGTGATTTCGACCGCTGGTCTTGGGCTCGACAGAGAAGATCGATTGCACCTGCTTTAAAGCTCCATTTTCGAATTTTGCACGTGCGACTTCTGTGCCTGCTCCGCTGTTATCGCTCGCCGAGTAGGAGAAATAAACCAACCTGTTAGACGAAAAATCTGGGTGCAGGGCGATATCGAGGAGGCCACCTTGACCGCTGCTGTATATTTTCGGGAGTCCAGGTATTGGAGTGGGATCTAGAGCTGCGTTTTCTACTATGCGAAGTTTTCCCGAACGTTCGGTAATCAGGATGCTCCCATCGGGCATAAATGCCATTGCCCAGGGATGATCCAGACCATTCACGATTTCCTTCAGCGCAAAACTGGCTTGTTCAGATTTTTCGTAGAGTACTTGATCTTGCTCGGTCTGTGCGGTGCAGCTTGAGATCAGCAACACACCTAACGCTAACAATCTTAATGGGGAGAAACAGACGCGGATTAAACTATAAGGTGATAAAGACATTTGAGGGAGATTCATCCTTTAATTAAATAACCGTTTCGTTTGAACTACATTTATTTGTGCGTTTCCGAGGCGAAGATCATTACATCCCTTTTTATCCAGCACAACCTCGACATCTTGCCCAAACAAGTTGTGGCAGGATAAATTGACATGAATCAAGGATCTGTGACGCTACCGAACCTAGGATCGCATCAACCCTTAAGTGTTATACACTATAGGAACCTGTTTTTTTCACGACATAAGCCGGAGATAGGCCATGAAACCCACTAAGATTGCCAAACTGGCATTAATAACTGCAGCGCTGATCGGAACGGGTGTCGTTTCAGCAAGCGAAGAACTGGCACAGAGCAAAAATTGTCTTGCCTGCCATAATGTTGATCAGAAGCTTGTCGGCCCATCTTTCAAAGAGATCGCCGAAAAATACCGTGACGACGCGGCTGCGGTCGATACCTTGGTTGGGAAAGTCAAAAATGGCGGAAGCGGCGTCTGGGGCCAGATCCCGATGCCCCCAAACCCCGGAGTCTCTGATGAAGATGCTAAAGCGATTGTGGAGTGGGTGTTGTCTATGTAGAGACAACAAATGGTTTTGTGCCTAACCTCTTGTGCATAACGAAGAGTTAGAGCGGATTAAATTATAAATTCACCACGAGATCGACGTTATCTGCCCTGGGGAGTGGACACGGGAAGATATGTTGAAGACAGGGCCAGAGGAAAGTAGAATGTAAACGTAACCGCTGTCGCAATAAGCGACCTATGCGGTGAGTCATGCAAACAGTATAGTCGATGCGGCAATCGAGAAGTAATTAAAGATTGCCTGACTACATGGTGATCGATTAGCCTTCTTGCCTAATTCCAACCTCTCCTGGCCATTGATCTTCTGCGCCGGGTGTTAGCAGAATAACAAACAAGACATTGGCGTGAATCATCAGAATATTCTCGAAGTGCTGGGCAAAGTCATGCTGTTTCAACGGTTGACCCAGGATCAGCTTGAAAGAGTTGCACGTTTGGCTGCTGCAGTGCGATTAAGTGAGGGGGAGTCTTTGTTCGAGCAGCAGGACCCCGCTGAACGCTTTTACCTTCTTGTGTCTGGTCAGATCAAACTGTTTCGTTTGTCTGCGGATGGGAGCGAAAAAGTGATCGAGGTCATCAATCCAGGCGCTACGTTCGCCGAAGCGTTGATGTTCTTGGAAAAGCCCAGTTATCCCGTTGGCGCCCAAGCTTTAAAGGCCTCCGAACTGGTCAGCATCGACGCCCGGGACTTTGTCTCGATGTTGCGCCAGTCGGTGGATACTTTACTGATGCTGGCCGCGGATTTAAGCCAGAGATTGCATGGTTTGATCAGGGAACTGAACGATCTTAGTCTGCATACCGGCACTTGTCGCGTGGCGACTTACTTCTTACAGCAACCATCAAACAGTGCTGACCAGTTTGATCTGGATCTTCCAAAGCAAATATTAGCGTCACGTCTTTCGATTAAACCTGAAACGCTTTCACGAATTTTTCGCAGTTTGACCAATGCAGGTCTAATAGAAATAAGTGGAAACAAGATCACAATCCTGGATCGCAGTCATCTCGGAGATCTGGCGGACGTATGTTCATCGGGGGAGACCTCTTTACTGTCCACGTTTTACCACCGCCCGTGAGCACCCCCTAACTACGGAATCTGCAGACACCTCGACGATAAAGTCAAGAACTGACCGCGCTATTCCCGTCTGCAGATCCTTCGGTCAATGGCTGGTACCGGCGGACCGGGTAATTTTGTTGAACACATTGTATTTGCCTGACGGTTTAACCATTGGCAGACGTTTCACTTCTTTCAGCGTCTGCGCGTCGTAAACCACCACAGCGCCCTCCATGTCCCAGATGCTGAGAAGGGCGTGCTTTCCTTGTCGATCAAACTCCACATGGGCCGCGGTCTTGCCCGGGGCTGGGCGCAGAGTTTCAACCACTTCGAGAGTCTGTTTGTTGATCACGTGCACAGCGTCTCGATTAGGCCCGAAGAACACATCCACCCAGGCAAAAGGGCTGTTTTCATGGCTGCGCATAAAAAACCCGGGTCCAAGTGTCGGAATCTGTTTGATTACCTCATAGGTCGCAAGATCGATGATGCTAACCTGTCCGGTCCCGAGATTCGGGGTGGCGAGAATCTGCCTGCCCTGGTATTCCCAGGTAATTCCAGAGCCCAGATGAGGCATCCCGTCCAGATTGATGTCAGCTATCTTACGACCCAGATCCATTTGCACAACTTGTCCGCCTTTGGTGTCCCTGGAAGTGCCAAACAGAAGACTGTAGTCCTGGCTGAAAAAAAAGTCATCGAGATGATCGTCCAGTCCGATACGACGCACAGGAAAAAGTCCGGTTTCCTGTGCAAGCCCTTCGCCCAAGCGATAATCATGCATGAGTCCGTTGTATACCGGCAGTGGATCATCCCGGTACTGTATTTCCCAGATCTCTGGAATATCCTTGAGCGCAACGACAAAACTTTGTCTGGGCGCAGCGGTGTAGACCGCGCTGGCTCTGGAAGTCGCATTGTTTTCACCTGTTATGTCGATTACTCTCATTGGTGAAAGATCTTTTGCGTCAAGTAGTACCAGGGTGTGCGGCAGATAATTGGCCACCATCACAAAGCGGTCATCCGCAGATACGGCAAGATTGCGGGTATTGATTCCGGCACGCACTTCTGCAACCGTCTTGAGATTCCATAGATCAAACTTGCTGATCCATCCGTCCCGGGAAGCAAAGAATACGAAGCGGCCGTCAGAGCTGTACTTGGGTCCGCCGTGAAGCGCAAAATGGGTTTTAAACCGATGTACCGGTTCCATTTTGTCACCATTCAACACTGTCGCATGATGATCACCCAGTTCCACTACGATAAATAAATTGAGCGGATCAGCATCAAACACCGGTCCATCAAGGGTCGGAGTGTCGGCCAGGATGCGGTGTGTGCTGGATATCTCCTCAAGACCCCACTCCGGAACCTGGGGCAGGGGCGTGTAGATCATCTCAACCAGGGATTCGGCTTGTTGATGATCTAAATGCTTTGAAAATGCTGGCATTTGGCTGGCGGCACGACCGCTTAAAATAACGTCTACCGCTGCTTTCTTTTTCAATCTGCCGAGATTCTCGGGCAGGAGTGCAGGTCCCATTCCTCCGAGTCGCGATTCTCCATGACAAGCGGCGCAATGCTCACTGTAGAGGGCCGTCGTGTCGTCCGCCTCAACCAGGCCGTTGGCGAATAGTGCGAGCAGCACAACGGCGCACAGCGTAAATCTCATACCGGAGTCAGCTTAAGGAGCCACTGATTAAAACTGGACGAATCATGTTGAGATTTAAAATGATCGAGTTCGAGGCGGGAAACGCACGTAATAGCAGGGCTATTGCGAAGTTTTCCAACGAAGAAATAGGTCATTTTAGGCTCAAATTGATCGTTCATGTTTTGATCAGAGGTTCCTTAACCTTTGCCTGGTGTCTGTTGCTTCTGTGCCGGGGTGTTATGGGGATTCTCGGCGGCAGCCCGCTGACGCCAATCTCTTCGTCAGTCAGATAACATCCCGGATCCTCGGACCAGGGATCGCCGGTTAGCTGCCACGCCCGGGTACGGCTGTTTCCGCCGCAAATATTTTGATGCGCACAGGCCGCGCAACGACCTTTCAGCGGCCGAGGATGTTGCTTGAGCCCGTGCATCAGCGGTTCGCTGGTGTCATTCCAGATGTCAGAAAAGGATCGTTCGCGAATATTCCCAAGAGTGTAGTCCCACCACATGGTGTCCGGATGCACGTTACCAAGATTGTCGATGTTAGCAATGTTGATGCCCGAAGAGTTGCCGCCCCAGTTGACCAGCAATTTACTCATTTGTTTTGCTTTATCAGGCATATTTCGCTTTACCCATTGATTCAGAAATACGCCGTCGGCATCGTTATTGCCGGTTACAAACTCGGTGTGACGGCCTGCCCGTATGTCTTGCAGGCAATGCTCAATCAGCAGTGTGACTGCATCACGCGTGATAGCGTGGTGGGCATCATCAGTTCGGTTCTTATTTCCGCGTCCTGCATAGTTGAGATGGGATAGATAGAATTTATCGATGTCCAGTTCACGCATCAGTTGCAGCAGTTGCGGTAGATCTCTGTGGTTATCCTGGGTCAGGGTAAAGCGTAGTCCAATCCGAATGCCGTGAGACTGGCACAGTTCGACACCACGAACAGCTTCGTCAAACGCTCCATCGCGTCGGCGAAATTTATCGTGTGTTTCCTTCATTCCATCTATGCTGATTCCCACATAATCAAGATCTAGATCTACCAGATTATTGATATTGGTGTTATCTATCAGCGTTCCGTTGGAAGACAGGCCGACATAGAATCCTCTTTCCTTGGCGCGGCCGGCGATTTTCAGGATGTCCGGATGCAGCATAGGTTCGCCGCCCGAGAGAATCAGTACCGGAACATTAAACGCCTTGAGTTCATCCATGACCCGGTAGATTTCGTCTGTGGATAGCTCTCCGGCAAAATTAATATCTGCTGAGGTGGCATAGCAGTGCTTACAGGTGAGATTACAACGTCGAATCAGGTTCCATATTACAACCGGGCCCATTTGTGTACTCGATTGTCTTGGTTTGCGGGAATCGCTCCCAACAGTGATTGCCCTCAGGTATTGGCTCAGTCGAAACATCGGTATTCCTCGATAAATACCCGAAGGTACTGGGTGCGCCACCAGATTAATTTTTCAATCAGAACTAGCGGCATATTCATGCTGCAAGTCGCAGGCCTGTTTTTTTTAATACGGCGCTTGAAAAAAGTATTTCATGGTCGTTGCGCCTGTCGCCGAGTGCTTCTTGGATCAGATGCGTCTTGTGATGCACCTGTTCTCTGTTTTCTCCATGCACCATCGCAAACAAATTGTACGGCCAGATTCCATCATGCCTCGGCCTTAAGTAGCAATGACTGACAAACGGCAGAAGCCCGACCGCAGTACCTGCGATCTGCGCATGCTCATCTTTGATATCCCATACTGTCATTCCGTTGGCGCGTAATCCAAGTCGGTAGTGATTTGGCACCGCTCCTATCCTGCGAATGACCCCGCTCGAAAGCATGCATCTCAATCTTGCTCGCACCAGACTGGCATCGACGCCCAAAGTTTCCGCCAGTACCGAGTAAGGCTCCCATTGAAGAGGAAGTCCCGCCTGTGTGGCCAGCATCAGGTCCCTGTCAAGTTCATGTGTTTCATACTCGGAGTATGAGTTTGTTTCAGGCGGTCGCCTGGTGTCGACACCCCCATCCCCATCTATGTGGAGGTACAGCCCGATGTAGAACTCCTGCAGCTTGGGAAACTCGTAGACGTGCAGTCCGGTTGCTGTTTGTATTGATTCGACCGTTTCGCCAATCTGATCAGCTCTCTCGGTTGCTATGACACACCACATATTTAGCCGGTGTTCACGTTGATAGTTATGCGCGACCTGGTCGAGACCGTTGACAAATTCAGACACATCGGTAAACCGGTTTTCTGGCACTTCAAGTGCAGCGAGAATTTGTTCGCCGCCCATTCTGGAAGCATTGAACATTGGCCCAAAGCGACTCAGTACACCGTCTTCTACCAGGCCTTGAATCAATGAGATCAGAGCGGATTCCTTCATGCCAAGCATTGCCGCGACCTGAAGAAATGGTCGCTTGACGATTGGGAATCCGCCCTGAAACTGGTTAATAAGCTTTCGAGCTCCTGCAGTGAGCTGTAATTTACTCGTGTTCATGTAAAGAGATCTGGTTTAATTTCAGAAGATATTCGAGTCTCAGGAGTTTCCGAATTCAGGAAGGTGCTGCTATAGCGCGCACCACGCTGTTTGAAGCGACGACCGCTAAAAAGTATCTCCGACGGTAACTCTGAATCTGGAACCAGTTCTCGCAACCGATCCACCTGTTTCATAACATGATTGCGGTCTACTCCATGAATCATTGTAAACAAGTTGTATGGCCATTTTGGCAATCGGCGAGGTCGTCGATAACAGAGAGTCACGAATGGGGCGTGACCGAACAGCTCTCCTGTTTCATTAACTGATTGATCCGGCACATCCCAGACCACCATCGCATTTGCCAGGTAACCCAGTTCCCGATGACGGACGATAATGCCAAATCTCTTAATGCAGCCATCTGCTTTAAGCTCCTCGAGGGCGTCTATAACCTGTGATTCTGTGGCACCCAGTCGATCTGCGATTTCTGCGTAAGGTTTAGGCACTAACGGAAGTCCAGCCTCAATCTCACCGATTAACAGTGTCTGCAGCTGTTGTGAAGAAAGCTTTTCAGTGTTCAACCTGGTCAATCCACTCAATTGGAAATCCGAGATCAATGTAGTAGTCCCTCAACATTGGCAGCACCAGCACTTCAAGCCCGGTCTTAAGTTCGATGTCCTCGATGACGTGACGTAACTGAACAGAAGTTGAGGCAGTCACAACGAACCACAAATTAAATTTGTGCTCTCGTTCATAGTTATGGTTAACCTCCGGGTAGCGATTAATCATTCCGGCAATTTCGACAATCTCGCTCGGCTCGACAGCGGCCGCGGCTAGGGTGCTCACCCCCACTCGGTTAGCGGTAAAGACTGGCCCCACACGGGTCACCAGTCCTCCTGCCTTGAGGCGACGCAACATTTCGATCACTTCGCTCTCGGTTACTCCAAGTTGCTCAGCAATATGGTTGAACGGCCGTGGGTCAAGCGGGAGGTCGCGCTGGAAGTCGTTCAGCAATCTTCGTTCCGTCTTGCTCAGCTTGATGGCTGCCTGATTCATTACCTGTTCAGCCTAGAGACCAGTGCGATGAGCTCGAGCGGTAAAGAAGATCCCACTGGGTTTGCTCGCGGGTAACGTCGCGATCTGCTCTATATTCTGCGTGTTATATATCTGCACTTGATTGAGATCGCGAACTGACATCCAGACTTCCTCTCCACGTGGTTCAAACTCCATGTGCAAGACACCGGTGCCCGGTTGGATACTTGCAATCACCTCTAGAGATTCGGTGTCAATGACCTGAATGGTGTCGTTATCCGGTAGCGCAAAATTGACCCAGATTCTGCGACCGTCCGGCTGGGCCATGACAAAAATCGGCTGGCCCTTGACTTCGATACGGCCGGCTTCGGACCAGGAGTTCATGTCGATAACCAGAACCTGATGAGCGCCAACCGCCGGCACAAATGCGTGATTGCCCGCAATTGCCCATCCCTCAAGATGCGGCATCTTGTACACAGGCAGTTTTTGACTCCCCTTGCCGTATCCTGGAATGATTCTGCGCACACCTTGTTCGGGGTGCCACAGATCAAGCAGTGCAAGGCCGTCTTCTCCGAACAGACCGGCAATATAGTAGCGTCCATCAGAGGTGATCAGCGCGTCATAGGGATTTACCCCAACATTCTGAAATCGAGTCACTTCCGGCGCGTTAGGCGCTGACATATCTGCAATCCAGATCTCCCCGGCGTCCCACAGGCTAAAGACAAATCGATTGCCTGGTGCGTCTACCAACCCGACCACTTTGGATGACTGGCCATCGTTGTATGTTGCCGGTATGTCGGCGATCAGCTCCAGCGTCTCGCTGTCAAACACTCTCACACCGCCAGGCGTGTAGTTGGAAACCGCAACCAAGCGTCCATCTTGTGAAATGGCGCCGCCGATGCTGTTGCCTGCCTGGAGTATCCTCTGAGAAATTTCTCCTTTAAGCATGTCGACACGGGTCAGACCACCATCTCGACCAAAAACAAAGGCATACCGCTGATCGCGGGAGTAAACAACCGAGGCGTGAGACAGGTCGCCTAAGCCCTCAACTCTGCTGAGAAAACGGTTAGTGCTGGTTTCAAGAATTTTGACCGCGCCATCAGTGCGTTCCACAACCAGTCCCAGATCACCGCTTCCACGGATCTCGGCGATGGCCTCCGCAGACAACACGGAAACAAATGTCAGCACACTCACTACAAACGGAACAAGTTTTGGCCATTTAGTGATCATTCGATTTCTCCCGATTTAAGTGCCCTCGCAAGCCAGGCCGCATCATTCGTACTAAGAAGATCCCGCCATGGCGGCATTGCAGTGCCGTTTTGACCGTTCAGTATGACGAGCTCAATCCATTCCACGGTATATTTTTCCAGGGCATGAGTGGTCAGGGGGGGACCAAGTCCGCCATTTAGTCGCGTACCGTGGCATGAGCCACAGTCATGGATAACAAGATTAGTCAGATAGCGTTCCCGATCGGGATCGATATCGGTACACCAGGCAGGTGCAATGAAGAGGCTAGCAGCCAGCCCATACAGCCGAAGGCGCGTATTCATCTTCCTGCTCTAACAGTGGATCGAACCAGGCAAGTTTGGCGCCGAGGGCGGCGCTATGACCGATCACGATCAGGGTGGGTGGTTGCAAATTGTGTTGTTGGACCAGGGCGCCCAATGAAGCGAGGGTGCCGTATACCGCTTTTTGCTTTGACGTGGTGCCGTCCTGGATCGCTGCGGCTGGAGTTTCTGCACCCAGCCCAGCCTCCTCCAGGCGCTTAGCGACATGGGCCAGACTGCCAAGGCCCATGTAGATCACTAATGTGCATTCCGGATCGACCATGGCATCCCAGTCGAGTTCCAGGGTGCCGTTTTCCTGAAGGTGGCCGGTAACGACTCTGAAGCCCTTACTTACACCCCGGTGAGTGAGGGGAATTCCAGCATAGGCAGAGCACGCTACGGCAGCGGTAATGCCAGGTACAACTTCGAATGTGATGCCGGATCGCCGCATGTATAAGGCTTCCTCTCCTCCACGACCAAACACGAATGGATCACCACCCTTCAGCCTGACCACGCAGCGGTTGCTCTTCGCCAGCGCGACCAGCATCTTGTTGGTTTCGTCCTGACAAACGCTGTGGTAGCCAGAGTATTTGCCCACTGCAATTCGGCTTACACCAACCGGCACCAGACTAAGAATTTCACGGCTGATCAGGCGGTCGTAAACCACCACGTCAGCAGTAGAGAGCAGGCGCATGGCACGAACCGTGAGCAGATCCGGGTCACCCGGACCTGCCCCAACAAGGTAGACTTTGCCACATGGCCCACATTTCTCTCCAGCTACTGACATTGTCCCTAGTCGCTTAGTAAACGTCGTGCATAGTGTTGTAGACGTTGAATTTCCCGGTGGGTGTGACTATTCTTTCATCTTTAATCACGTGTTTCAGCTCAAGAGTCTTATCGTCTACCACTACTATGGCCGATTCCTCTTCCTTACCGCTCCAAACCGAGAACCAGACTTCGTCACCTTGCTTGTTGTACTCAGGTTGAACCACTCTTTTAGGTCCCTCTCCCAGCTCTGCCCATTCGGCGATTGGAAGTACCTTGAAGGGCGCGTCGAGCTTGTTCAGGTCAAACACTGCCACTGACTGACTGATTTTGGTGTCAGGATTAAGCGCGGTGTCGACGTAAAGATTACTGGATTGGGGATGGGTTTTAATAAATAGCGATCCACCACCCTGGCCCTTCAGTGTGCGTACCACCTTCCAGGCATGATCCGCATGTCCTTCCGGGTCGGTTCCAATCACCGATATAGTGTCGTCTCCCAGATGGCTGGTTGCCCACACAGGACCAAATTCCGGGTCGTTAAAATTGGCGCCTCGACCTGGGTGAGGAATCTTCCCAACATCGATCATCGCTGCCAGCTTGTCTTCCCTTGAATCAACAACCGCTATCTTGTTGGATTTGTTCGCTGCAGTCAGGAAGTAGCGTTTTTCTGAGTCCCAGCCGCCATCATGAAGAAACCGTGCAGCATTGATACTGGTAACCTTGAGGTTGTCGATATCCTCATAGTTGACCATAAGAACCTTGCCGGTTTCTTTAACGTTAACGATGAACTCGGGGTGTTCGTGGGAGGCGACGATTGCAGCGACACGGGGCTCGGGATGGTACTCCTGGGTGTCCACCGTCATCCCCCGGGTTGACACAACCTTGAGTGGTTCAAGCGTGTCCCCATCCATAATGACGTACTGCGGCGGCCAGTAGGTGCCAGCGATCGCGTATTTGTCTTCCCATCCCTTGAATTTTGATGTTTCCACGGAACGTGCTTCTAGACCAACCTTGATGGTGGCCACAGTCTGCGGGGTTTCCATCCAAAGATCGACCAGGTTCAGCTTGGCATCTCGTCCAATCGTAAACAGATAGCGCCCGGAAGCCGACATCCGGGAAATATGGACCGCGTAGCCGGTTTCGAGAATTTTAGCTATCTCCTTGCTGTGACCGTCAATGAGCGCGACCTGACCGCTGTCCCGCAGAGTGACTGCAAAGACGTTTTCCAGGTCGAGGTCGTTCATCTGCTTGGTTGGACGTTTTTCAGGCGGAATATTGACCACCCAGGTAGCCTTCATGTCTTCCATACTGTACTCAGGCGGAAGGGGAGGCTCATGCTGAATATATCGAGCCATCATGTCCACTTCTTCCTGGGTCAACTCACCTGAGGTGCCCCAGTTGGGCATGCCAGCTGGGGAGCCAAAGTTAATAAATACCTTGAGGTAGTCAAGTGACAACTTCTGTGTGATATCGGTAGTCAACGCTTTTCCGGTGGCGCCTTTGCGCAATACACCGTGGCAGCCTGCGCAGCGCTCGAAGAAGATCTGCTTGGCACGGCCAAATTCTTCGGCGGTCATTGGCGGGCCGTCTCCCGAAATCAAGTCCTTGGCACCAGAACCGCTCATAGCAGTTGGCGCACCCTCGTAAGCGGCCTCAGCTTCGCTACCCTTGACCGAGGCTGACCCACTTTGGGCCAGAACCGACCCGAAAAGAAACATAAAGTAAAAAAGTACGAACAGACTCACTGCTGTAAAGCGACTTTTCATTGTAATACTCCTGGCTGGATTCAGCCGAATGCAAACTGGTTGCTGATTGAATGGATCGCGGCAAGGGAATGGTAGGTCAGTCTTGAATATACTCACCTTGACTTTTGTCAATCCGCACAGGCTCAACAACGGTAAAGATTGCCTGTGAATTTTCGATGCTGTTGCCTGATTCTCGAGGAGAGCACTATTCGGATTTGTTCAAGTGGTTAAGAAGTCACCATATGCCGAGTCAATCTATGCGCCAGGACAAACTAGAATTTGCACTTTTTGATCTGGGCTTCCGGCCTTTTTTCCTAGGCGCTGCGGTGTTTGCCCTTGCTTCTATAAGCATATGGTTTGCGGGCTATTTCGGCGGCTTGTCGTTAGGTTGGAATTCAATTTCCGGTTTTCAGTGGCACGCCCACGAGATGATTTACGGTTACTGCATGGCGGTTATTGCAGGATTTCTTTTGACCGCGGTAAATAACTGGACCGGAATTCGAACTGCCAATGGCCTGGCTTTGTCAATCATATTTGGATTGTGGGCGTTGGCACGATTTGTATTCCTGCTTGGAGAGCAATATGTTGTTGCCGCGGCGGGCCTGGACATGATTTTTTCCTTCTCACTAATTGTCGGCGTGACCTATCCGATAGTGAAGAGCCGTCAATGGAAGCAGATGGCGGTGTTATCAAAGCTGATGGTGATCGTTGCATTCAACGCATGTTTCTATTTAGGCGTGGTCAATTTATTGGATGAGGGAATTCGGTTCGGCATATTTGGAGGAATCTATATGGTGATTGGATTGATCATGACCCTGGGAAGGCGCGTCATTCCGTTTTTCATCGAACGTGGTGTTAGCTATAAGGTGACACTAGCTAATTCGCGATGGCTTGATATTTCGAGCTTGGTTTTTTACCTTGGCTTTTTTGTAGTGGAAGTTTTCCTGCAAATCCAGTGGCTTGCCTCGGTACTTGCGATTTGCCTGTTCTGTGTCAACGGTTTCAGACTGATTAGATGGCATACACCAGGTATTTGGAACAACTGCATGCTGTGGAGCCTTTACCTTTCTATGTGGTTTATCTGCCTGGGATTCCTGCTGGTTGGCCTGATTCATTTTGCAGGTGTGTCGAAAAATATCGCGATTCATGCGTTCGCCTTCGGAGGTATCGGATTAGTGACCATGGGAATGATGGCCAGGGTATCGTTGGGTCATACTGGACGAAGTGTTTTAGATCCGCCAAAAGGGGTTAAATATTCACTTTCGATGATCTTACTTGGGGCTATAGTAAGGGTGCTGTTACCATTAATCGATACTGGTCATTACGCGCTATGGATCGCAGTTTCCCAGTTCCTATGGGTTGCCGCCTTTGCAATATTTGCACTGACATACCTGCCAATTCTGATAGGGCCGAGAGCTGATGGTAAGCAGATATAAAGCCGCTCTTGTTTTCTCGGTTGATGGCTGAACAGGATTAAAGTGTGGAGTGCTGATTCACGCAATCAGCACAGGGCAGATACTCCCAGTTTTCCCGCCTGTGCGAGTAAAAAGTTTTATCGATATTCGACGCGGTAGCGCTTGAAAAGTTGCATTACCACTGCACCCAGACCGAGAAGGAATAATATGAAAAAGGCGAGTCCTCCCAACAGTGGAATAAGCTGCGTCACCATGATCAATATTATGGCCATTGCGATTGCAAGTAATTGCCAGCCAGTACCGCTATTTTCGCCCTTTCCAATCAGCTTAATAAACAGACCGCCGATGAAGTTGATGACAACTACCAATCCGAGAAACAGGGTGATGAAGTACAGCGCCAGCAATGCTAGACCCAGTGGAATGCCAATTACGGTAACTACCAGAATCAGAATAATAGGAGGTGTCAATAGGAAAAGAACTACGCCAAGTCCAATGGATTTAAATCCTTCCCGCGTGATCGACGTGCCTGCATCAGCGATGAGTCGAGGAAACAACCATGACATCACGCTTACGCTTAATAGCAGTGTTAAAAAGAATACTGAAACAATCAGAAATATCGGTGCGTCCGGCTCTTCTGCTAGCTCCATTTCCAATTGACTCACTTTGCCGGAAATGTTCGCTTCTGATGCAATGTTTGCCTCAGTTGGACTTCTGTAAGCAAAATCGCCGGTAATAGTCGCTCCGGGTAAGACCTCTATATTTTCCGCAATCAAATAAACGTTACCCTTAATCTGGCCGCTGATCGTGACTTCCTGGGCGGCAGCTCGGAGCTCAGCGCCGAGCTGACCGGCAACGTCAACGCTTCGGGCGGCTATCCAGGTCCTGCCTGAGATCGTTGCATTCGGACCTAGTGCAATGGTTTCACCAGCCAGGATCACATCATCGCCGACCCCTGTATCGATATTAATGATTCTTCCCACGGCGCGCACATCGTCTCCAATTTTGGCGCGAATGATTATGCGTTCCCCGGCAGCAATTAGGTCCTCGGTTACAGACTGCGCCACGGTGACGCGTTGGCCAGCAAGCACTGCGTCACCTGTGACGGTGCTGAGAATATTGATACTGCGTCCTGCAAGGTAGATGTCCTTGTTCACGGGTTCCTGGATATTGATGATTTCTGATGCCTGTTGCGCCGGCAGACCATGGGAGGCCAGCAGAGTTGCTGTCATCAGCAGGATTTTTGATAGATTCTTCTTCCGCATTCTATTTCGCTCCTTAAAAATCAACCAGTAGGATCGCTGAGCGCGGTGACTCGAATACTGATCTTGGTCAAACGATAGGTAGATCGAATCGCAAAAATAATCCGTGAATGTGCTAACAAGCGTCGTTTGGAGATTGCTGTATTGGCTTCGTCAATTGATTGGCGATAAAATGATAATCACTTAGATTGAGATATTTATATGACCGTTCATAACCTTTCAAAAATGATGGCTGAAGCCAACGCCGTCATTGATACCGTATCGGTACATGACGCGCTTGAGATGGTGAATGATTCAGATGTAGTGCTAGTCGATATTAGGGAAACCGTTGAGCTTGTGAAGAATGGAACAGTTCCTGGTGCTGTCCATGCACCGCGAGGATTCCTTGAATTTATCGTTGATCCAAAAGGTCCGATGCATCACGAGGCCTTTGTTCAGGATAAGCGGTTCTTGCTTTTCTGCGCTACAGGAGGACGTTCAACTCTTGCCACCCGCACTCTGGTCGAGATGGGGTTTGAAAAAACGGCTCATATTGCTGGCGGTTTTGCCGCATGGCGTGAAGCAGGCGGCGCGGTGGAGCCAGTAAAATGACTCCACCGATAGATTAAGTAGCGAATTACCAGCTATATCCTAATTCGAGCTGGTACTGGTGCATACACAGCTCGATGGTCTGACCGGGGTTGAAGGCTGAAGGACCGGTGACGCATTTTTCCGGTGCATACATCACTGCGAGCGACAGATCGTTTCCATTTGCCAGGGTCTTTGAGAAGCCCGCTGTGACGTGAGTTTCTACTACACCGGGTGCGATAATATTAAACGTCACCTCGTTGCTGGGTATTGGTTGGTCGCCATGACTGACGCCGAAGCGCCAGATCATGTCATCACTGGTTTGAATCTGGTAACCAAGTTTAACAATCGTCATGTCTTCCCAGCCGAATCCAGCACCGTTACTGCCTCCGAGACAGCTAGTGGCGTCACCGCCGGCGCAGGCAAACAGCCCGGAGGTGGCATTGAGCGTGCCCGGATTTCCGATCGCATCTGTACTACTATAGTAGATCTGTTGGACATCGAACGCGATCGAGGACCGCTCGTTGATCTCAAATCCCAACCCTATGGTCGCAGTGGCTGGGATATTGAGGTCGCCGCGGTTGGCAAACATTCCACCATAGTCATTAAGATTGTTGCGGATTTCACTCTGATAAGAAACGCCTAGGTCTAATTTGTCTGTGAGCGCAAACAGTCCGCCGATCTTTATCCCGAAGCCGAAATCATCCTCCTTGCCATTGTTGGTCAGCTTGGAGGGATCAACGGAAAAACCGGAGAAGCCCTGAAGACCGTTCAGCTCCAGTTGCGAATAGTTGATAATCCCACTGATTCCAATTGAACTGCCTTCGGATATTTTGCCGGCATAGTTGAGATTGATAAAGAGCTGAGAATAATCTACGCCGGCATCTCCAGCGAGAAAGGTGCCGCCAGCCGGTCCCATTGGGGTGAGTATAGTGGGCGTATCCGAAGCCTTCCAGTCAGTATTCATTCCGCCGTTACCATAAACGCTGATACTGAATGCAGACCCATCGTTTATGGACTTGCTCCAGCCGAAATGGGGGATGGCGAACAGCGTGGAGTCGCTATCGACCTCGGAACCTGGTAAAGGCGGAAAACCGCCCGATGGGGCGCCCGTGACCGTGTAGCTTCGATGTGGGGAAAACAGTGCAAGACCGATATCCTTGCGATTTCCAATCATTGTTGTTCCAGCTGGATTGGTTGCAGCGGCTAGGGCATCAAGTGGAAGCGCTACTCCAGCACCTGCCATGGCGTTAGACCTGACGCCATAACCGTGCTGGTATAGCCCATTGGTTGCATTTGCACTAAGCGGTAGCAGTAATCCTAGGATCGAAAAACCCAGGATAAATCTGTTAACGAATTTCATTGTTGGAGCCTCCGTTATCAATACTAATGGAAATAATTTAGCGGCCGCGAGCCAGAAAACAGATAAGATATAAGCCATGGCCAGCCCATCAAATATATCCTATTAAGCCGAATGATGCTGGTCGCTATCCCTTCGTCGGGATAGTAGAGTCTACTCACTATCCCCCTCGGGTATGCTATGAGTTTGATAGATATCCTCGGTTTAGAATCAGGATTGTTTAAATTCAGGCATTAGTGGCGTGATAGTAACAGTGCCGGATGGCATTTCGTTGGCAGGCTTCCTGTTGACAATAGTTTGCGGCGATTTCGGCTGAAATACTTATCCTGTTAATGAAAATCCTCTATGCCAGAAGGTCCTGAAATACGACTCGCTGCTGATTCGATAGCCAAAGCGCTGGTAAGTAAAAAAACCACCGAAGTGTTTTTTACCTATCCACATCTAAAGAAATTTGAAAAAAAGTTAACCGGTAAAAAAGTTGTAAGCGTTGAACCAAGGGGTAAAGCGATCCTGACGACCTTTGACAATGATCTGGTGATCTATAGCCACAATCAGTTGTATGGCCGCTGGTATGTTGTGACAGGCGATGAGTTACCCGATACCCACCGTCAGCTTCGTCTTGCAATTCGTAATCGTGGGTACAGCGCTTTTCTCTATAGCGCCTCGGATATCGAAGTGCTGAAAGCCAATCAGTTGCTGAAGCATAAATTTTTGTCAAAACTGGGCCCGGATTTGCTCTCACAGAAGCCAGGAGTCGGCGAACTGCTTGAACGTCTAGAGTCGGCAAAGTACAGAAATCGACAGCTCGGCAATCTGCTTCTGGACCAGGGGTTTGTCGCGGGTCTGGGCAATTATCTTCGTGCAGAAATTTTGTTTCGTTCCAGACTGCATCCCCGTCTGCGAGCGGTGGATTGTTGCCGTGGTGATCTTGAAAGGTTGGCAACGGAAATGATCAGACTTACCCGTCGCTCTTACAAAACCCGTGGCGTGATCAATCCCCCGTCACTTGTTAGAAGTTTAAAGGCGCAAGGCAAGACCGACAAAGAACAGTATCGTTTTAGTGTTTATGCACGAGAAGGTGAACATTGCTATATCTGCAACGATAGAATCGAACGAATTGATTCAGGCGGGAGACATATCTACTTTTGTCCGAATTGCCAGAGCCTTCCAGGCTGAACTCATCGTGTTGATGGGTTGATTGATATCAACCTGCGTTTTCTATGTTTGGATAAGGTGGCTGGTCATATCAAGGCTATCCGAATGCAGAAACCCATTTTCGAAATCAACGGTTTAACTAAAATATACGGGTCCGGCGAAGTAGAGGTTCGCGCGCTGAATGGAGTCGATATGACCCTCTATGAGGGGGAGATGGCAGTATTACTGGGCCCATCCGGCAGCGGTAAATCTACTTTGTTGAATATCGTCGGGGGCTTAGATCAGGCCACCAGTGGAAAAGTACTGTTTGATGGCCGTCCTTTGACGGCGCTTAATGAAAGAGAACTAACCCGATACCGGCGAGAACACGTCGGGTTCGTGTTTCAGTTTTATAACTTGATACCTAGTCTCACAGCGCGTGAGAATGTAGCGCTGGTAACGGAAATTTCACGTGCGCCAATGTCTCCTGATGAAGCGTTGGCAATGGTGAATTTGTCAGATCGCGCGACCCACTTTCCGGCCCAGCTTTCTGGAGGTGAACAGCAGCGTATTGCCATTGCGCGAGCGATCGCAAAAAGGCCGGAGGTATTGCTATGTGACGAGCCCACCGGCGCTCTGGACTCAAAAACCGGAATACTGGTATTAGAAGCGCTGTCGACTATCAACCGAGAGCTTGGCACCACGGCAGCCATCATCACCCACAACGTCGGAATTCGCGAAATAGCTAACCGGGTATTTTATTTCAAGGATGGCAAAATTGAAGATATGCAGGTCAATGATCATCCGATCAGTCCGTCTAAGGTCAGTTGGTAGTCATGCGCGCGCTGGATAAAAAACTGGTTTACGATCTTCGACGAATCTGGGCACAAGCGCTAGCGATTGCTTTGGTGATGGCCTGCGGTGTAGCGACTATTATTCTTTCAATAGGGTCTTATCGGTCGCTGGAAGAGACCCGAAGTGCTTTTTACGAGCGTTACCGATTCGGATCGGTTTTCGCCTCCGCGGTTCGCGCCCCGTTGACCCTCAAGGAAAGGATTGCATCTTTGCCAGGCGTATCGGCAGTTGAACTGCGCATTATGCAGCCCGTACTGTTGGATGTGCCCCTGATGGTTGAACCGGCAACAGGCATTGCGGTGTCGATCCCTGATCATCGTGAAGCATTGGTAAACAAGGTTTATATCAGGCAAGGCAGGCTTCCAGAGAGTGGACGCCCGGATGAGGTTGCAGTTCTTGAAACTTTTGCCGACGCGCACAGATTTACCCCCGGTGATTCGTTTGAGGCAATCATTAATGGCAAAAAAAGAAAGCTGACCATTGTCGGCACCGTTCTGTCACCCGAGTTTGTCTACGCAATCGGACCTGGTGACATGGTTCCCGACCAGAAAAGGTTTGGTGTTTTCTACATGTCCGCCTCAGTATTGCGCGCGCTCTATGATATGGAGGGTGCTTTTGACGATTTGTCGCTGACCACGCTTCGAAATGCTGACCTCGGGAGGATTACGGAGGGGCTGGACAAAATCTTGAAGCCCTATGGGGGTTCAGGAGCAAGGTCCCGCGAAGATCAACTCTCCCATGCGTTCCTGGATAACGAGCTTACGGAACTCAAAGCCATGGCCATGATCATTCCACCGATATTCCTGTTTGTGTCAGCCTTCCTGGTTAACATGATTCTTTCAAGGCTGATCGAGCTTGAGCGTGAGCAGGTCGGATTATTGAAGGCAATTGGTTACAGCGATGTCGCAGTTGGCTGGCACTATACCAAACTGGTGCTGGCTATCGGCCTGGTGGGTATGGTGATTGGTGTGATCGCGGGCCAATGGTTGGGCCTGGGATTGACCAGACTTTACGGAAGATTCTTCACATTTCCGTTCCTGATTTTTCGACATAGTGTGGATTTGTTCCTGCTCGCAACCGGTGTCACCATGCTGGCAGCCGTGGCAGGCGCGGCCAGGGCAGTGTATTCAACCGTTAGATTGCCTCCGGCAGTAGCGATGCAGCCCCCAGCACCCACTCAATATCGAAGCTTGTTTGATCGAAGCAAAAGGCGGTTCCAGCGGATTTCCCGTCGCACGATTATGTCAACCAGACACCTGTTGCGATGGCCGCTGCGTACTTTTCTGACAACTCTTGGTACCTCGCTTTCGGTCACTCTGCTGGTCACTGCCGTATTCGCGTTCGATTCGATTGACTACATGATCGACAATATTTTCTTTCGTACCGAACGGCAGGACGCTTCGGTTAGTCTGGTTAAGGCACTACCTCTCGATGCACAATATAGCTTGCGCGGACTGCCTGGAGTGAAGCGGGTTGAACCCTTCCGCGCCACATTGACCAAGTTCCGACATGGCGAAACTGAAAAACGCGTGCCCATTGTCGGGATCTCAAATGATTCACGTCTTCTGCAAATACTGGATGTTGAGCAGAATCCGGTGAAACCGCCTAATTCTGGTTTGATGGTGCCCGACATGCTGGCAAGGCAACTGAAGCTGCGCCCCGGCGATCAAGTCCAGGTCGAACTGTTGGAACATAACAATCGAGTCGTATCGGTTCCAGTCGTCGGTCTTGTATCAAGCTATGTTGGCCTTACCAGTTATATGAGTCTTAAAAGTTTAAACAGACTATTGCGTGAAGGGGACAGGATGAACGGTGCGCGGATTCGTATTGATGCAAGCTCTCTGCCGGATTTGTATCAAGAGGTCAAGCAGACACCTGTGATTACTTCTATCGCGTTACTCGATGTTTCTTTGCAGAAGTTTCGTGAAACGATTCGGGAAAATATTACGACCATGACCACGCTATACGTGGTTCTGGCTGTAATCATTACTTTCGGAGTAATCTACAACTCTGCCAGAATACAGCTTTCTGAGCGGGCGCGGGAACTGGCGAGCCTGCGGGTTTTCGGATTTACTCGAGGTGAGGTTTCAAGTGTGCTACTCACGGAGCTGGGGATCATTACGTTATTGGCTCAGCCACTCGGTTGGCTGCTTGGTTATCTGTTTGCGTGGATGGTGGTTAAAGGATTTGAAAGTGATTTATACCGGATACCGTTCGTCATCAGTTCGGAAACTTTCGCAAACGCTAGTCTGGTAGTGATCGTGGCCGCAGTAGTTTCTGCGCTAATCGTGCGACGAAGAATAGATCGTTTTGATCTGGTGCGGGTATTGAAGACAAGAGAATAATTGAGATGAATATTAATTCGAAACGAGCAGGTTTGTTAGCGCTGGTAGCTTTGCTAGTGGCAGGGTTTTACCTGGCGATGCGGGAAAAGCCGGTGTTGGTGGATATTGCTCAAGTGCATTCTGGTCCGATGGAAGTCACCATCGACGAAGAGGGGATTACCCAAGTGCGAGACGTCTACGCGATCTCATCTCCGATTGCCGGTCATCTCGATCGCAGCCTCCTTGAGGAAGGTCAGGCCGTGAATGCTGGGGAGACCATCGTCGCTTCAATTCACCCTATGGACCCACCGCTTCTTGATCAACGCACAACTACGGAACTCGCCGCAGCTGTCGAGGCGGCACATTCCAGTGTGGTGGTCGCTGAGATGTCTCTCGAACAAGCGCGAACCGCACTTTCGCTGTCACAATCTGAGTATGCTCGGGCCGCAAAACTTGGCAAAACAAGCCTAATTACGGAAAGTGAACTGGATAAGTATTCAAGCGATGTGCAGCTCAGACGCGCGGAGGTCGCAAGTGCGCGAGCAGTTATACGCTTGCGCGAGGCGGAACTTGCAAGCGCAAAGGCGCGAATGATACAACCCGTAGATCTACAGGCGAATCCTCGTGCTGGGGATTGTTGTGTGCATATAACGGCGCCGGTAGATGGCGTGGTGCTCGAAGTAATTACACGAAGCGAGCAGGCAGTCTCTGCCGGGACCTTGATTGCCCGGGTGGGCAATCCAAGACTACTTGAAGTGGTCGTAGATCTGCTGTCCAGTGACGCCACAAAGATACGGCCTGGTGATGGTGCGATATTGACGGAATGGGGAGGAGGTGTCGATCTCAATGCTGTGGTGCGCAGGGTTGAACCCAGCGCATTTACTAAAGTATCGGCACTGGGAATTGAGGAACAAAGAGTGAATACACTGCTTGATATCGAAACTACCCCAGAAGAGCTGGGACACGGTTATCGCGTAGTAGTGCGAGTTACCGTATGGTCGAAAGAAAATACTTTACAGGTGCCGATCGGTGCATTGTTTCGCAATGGCGGGAGCTGGTCGGTTTTTGTGGTGCAGGGTGACTCGGCCTTTATGAGAAAGGTAAGTATCGGGCAGATGAATCAGACCCATGCGGAAGTCCTGGATGGGCTCCTGGTAGATGAGAACGTAATCCTATATCCAAATGATGTATTGGAGCATGAAAGCTTAGTACAACCAAGAACCTGAGATAACCCCCTGAGACACCCCCTTGAGACACCCCGTGGTGCGTGTTGAAAAGACGCAATCAGTAACTCACCCTGATGGGTCTATGCGATAAAAAGCTCGTCCTAATACTTTTGAGCTGATTTAGCAGGACAAATCACAAATACAATTTCTGACCTCAATTGATTCAGGTCAATGATAGGAGCAGCTGATGAGCTACTTTATAGCTATGTTTGTGGAGGAATAAGCAAGATCAATTTCCTATGTATCAGTCACGAATTGAGGAATTTAAACAGGAAAATACCGCTCGAAGAGTGTTCCTTTCAGTGTTTGTAGTGGCATCCTTAGGGGTCATTCTGCCTGCTAAGGCAAACGGCGGGGAGTTTTCTCGGTTGAGTGAGAGCGATCCAATGGCGAAGGCATTGGGGTATACCCATATTTCGGACAGTAAGGAAAAGACCTGCGTTAACTGTGGGCTATATCAAGGAGAGACCGGCGACGAGTGGGGGCGATGTTCTATTTTTCCAAACAAGATGGTGAATGCAAACGGATGGTGCAAATCCTGGATCGCTAGTAAAGGTTAGGGGCCTGAGCAATGCAGTTGAAGTGCAAGTTTAAGATTCGAGCGTGTGTCAACGGTGAACAAAATGATCCGTGATTTACGAACAGATCATCATAATATTCTGCGTGTACTGCGGCTGATGAAACGTTCTCTTTCAAACTTTGATGGCAAGCTGGATAGCGAAAAATTTGAACGAGTAAGGGAATGCATCAAATACCTGTGTGAGTATCCCGATAGGGTCCACCATCCACGAGAAGACATGATGTTTGAAATGTTGTTAAACAGGGAGCCAAAGGTTGAGGATCAGGTCGGTAACTTGCACCAGGAACATATAGATTTGTTTATTCGTAGCCGACAACTTCTTGACTCGCTTGAGTCAGCAGAGTCTGGGAAATCAGATACGATAGACGCGCTGCATCAACAGGCTCATGAATACAGCAATATGCAAATCAGCCATATGCGCCATGAAGAGCTGGCTGTTTTTCCGTTGATCGAGCACAAACTCACGCTAAACGACTGGAAGGCGATTATTGCCCAGGCCCCGTCTGATAAGGATCCGGTTTTCTCCGAGAAGCCACTCAAGAAAGGAAGCTCAGGTTATCTATTGCTCAAAAAGTATTTCTACTCAGAGCGCATTAGCTAGTCAAAATTGTTGGTGGTTAGGTCCGGTCTGGTATCCAGGATCACAGAGGTCCGTCAAGGTCAGTGGCTTTACTCTTCGACATCAAATTATTCTCTCTAAGCTATAACTTTCGTCGCAGTGCAGATGTATCAATACCAATCCGTCTCGCTGCTCTGCCCAGGAACGCTCGCCCACGCCGCACTATCTTGCGCAATCCTACTTCACGATGTTCCCACGAATAAGGCAGCTGGACTTCGGAAAATGCAGTTC
>JAHEGU010000012.1 GCA_024644945.1 Gammaproteobacteria bacterium
TGCCCAGATCAATCGGCGCTCTGTATTTGCCCGCAAAAATTATTTTTATCCAGATCTTCCTAAAGGATATCAGATCAGTCAGTTTGAAATTCCTATTGTTGGAACAGGCGCGATCGAAATCGAGACGCCAGAGGGACCAAAAAGTGTTGGCATTACCCGGGCACATCTCGAAGAAGATGCTGGAAAATCTCTGCATGAAAATTTTCACGGGCAAAGTGGAATTGACCTGAATCGTGCCGGCACACCGCTTATTGAAATTGTTTCCGATCCTGATATGCGTTCGGCCACTGAAGCTGTGTCTTACTTGCGTAAGCTGCATAGCCTGGTCCGTTATCTCGAAATTTCAGATGGCAATATGCAAGAAGGTTCCTTTCGCTGTGACGCCAATGTTTCGATGCGTCCTGTAGGTCAGAAAGAATATGGCACGCGAGCCGAGATCAAGAATATCAACTCGTTCCGCTTCGTTGAAAAAGCGATTAATTTTGAAGTGGATCGACAAATCGATCTGCTGGAAGATGGCTCCAAAGTGCTTCAGGAGACACGGCTGTATGACGCCGATAAAGACGAAACCCGTTCAATGCGCTCTAAGGAGGAGGCACATGACTATCGGTATTTCCCCGATCCGGATCTGCCTCCGATGGTCTTGGATGATGCCTTTATCGCCGAGATTCTAGAGGGATTGCCGGAACTCCCGCATCAGCGTCAGCTGCGATTCGTTCAGGAATTTGAACTCAGTACCCAGGATGCTGATCAGCTGACCAGTGATCGAGCGCTGGCTGATTACTTTGAATCTCTTCAAGCGCTCACAAAGGTCAGTCCCCGGATTGCCAGCAATTGGGTTTTAGGTGATTTAAACGCGGCGCTGAATCAGGGTGAAATGGAGATTACTGATTCTCGGATAAGTGCCCAAGAGTTGGCGGCCCTTCTTGACCGCATCGAAGATAAGACGATTTCCGGAAAAATGGCTAAGGAAGTTTTTTCAGCGATGTGGAGTGGTGAAGGCAGCGCTGATGAGATTATTAAATCAAAAGGCTTGAAGCAGATTACGGATACAGGCGCCATCGAAAGTATTGTGAAACAGGTTCTTGCTGAATCTGAGGAACAAGTAATGCAGTACCGGGATGGAAATCAGAAAGTGATCGGTTACTTCGTCGGGCAGATCATGAAAAAAACCGCAGGAAAAGCGAATCCACAACAGGTTAACGAAATTTTACGTAACAAGCTCGGGAAATAGAACAGGACTCGACTAAGCTTGTGTTTTACTGTACAAATCAATATCTGCGGGCCTGTAGCTCAGCTGGATAGAGTACCTGGCTTCGAACCAGGTGGTCGGGGGTTCGAGTCCCTCCGGGCCCGCCATTTTCTTGCAGCGTTATGTCAAATTCAATTCCCTCTGGCCCGGTAGAAGCTCCTCTTATTCTTGCTTCTTCGTCTGTTTACCGAAGAGAAATATTGCAACGCATCGGACTTAACTTCACCGTCCATGCGCCGGAAATTGATGAGTCGTTGGCCGCACGCGAAACCCCCGTTCAGGCTGTAGAGCGGCTGGCCGCTGCAAAAGCAAGAACAGTAGGAGCAAGCTATGGTAAAGGCCTGATAATTGGATCTGATCAGTTATCAGAGCAAGATGGCCGAATCATTGGAAAACCGCGTGATCATGAGGATGCGGTGGCGCAGCTGAGAGCCGCTTCCGGCTCGACCGCAATACTTCACAGTGGAATTGCCGTATTTAATGCGACCAGTGGTCACATGCAATCTGATGTGGTACAGGTGGAGGTGGAATGCCGAGAATTCAGTGATGCGGAAATATACCGCTACCTGGAGAGAGACCGGCCCTACAACTGCTGTGGAAGTCTCAAAGTGGAAAGTCTCGGCATCGCTTTGTTGAAAACCGTTCGAAGTGACGACCCCAATGCCATCACTGGATTGCCTGTGATCCGCTTGCTCGAAATGCTGAGAAATGAGGGATATTCTGTACTCTAGTGTATCCAGTTTAGGGAACAATCCGGATCTATTTAATCAGGAATTTTATAATAACCCTGAGTTCCGCAAGGGGCGGGTTCGAAACCTTGAATACCACAATCAGCGCGTATCGATCGGATATGGTCTCGTGATTTTTATCAAAATCGGCTTTTGCCGCGACTTCAGCTGGCCTTCTGTAAAAATCTTCCTTCACGGATACGATTGATACGATCTCTAATCTGGGCCGCCTGTTCGAACTCTAAATTTTTGGCGTGCTGATACATTTGTTTTTCCAGCTTGCTTAAGAGCTTGCCCAGCTGTTTAGGAGAAAGTCTTGCGTATTCTTCTTCACCTTCCGCGACTTCAGACATCTCAGGTAGATCGTTCCAGGCAGAATCATTTGCGGTCACACCATCGATAATATCCTTGACCGGCTTAATAATTGATTTTGGTGTTATGTTCTGCTCAAGATTGTATTCATGTTGCTTGTCGCGGCGTCTCTTTGTTTCATCCAACGCATATTGAATAGAGGGCGTAATCTTATCCGCATAGAGGATAACGAATCCGTTTATATTGCGTGCAGCGCGGCCAATGGTTTGAATCAGAGAGCGTGACGATCTTAGAAAACCTTCCTTATCCGCATCGAGGATTGCGACCAGAGATACTTCCGGTATATCTAATCCCTCACGTAATAGATTAATGCCGACCAGCACATCGAAAGTGCCCTTTCTGAGATCGCGAATAATTTCTACTCTTTCTACCGTATCGATATCGGAGTGAAGATATCGCACCCGCACATGATGTTCGTGGAAATATTCAGTAAGGTCCTCCGCCATGCGCTTGGTCAGCGTTGTTACCAGGACTCTTTCGTTGTGTGCAACCCTTTTGCGAATCTCCGATAGCAAGTCATCCACCTGCGTTGATACAGGCCGAATAGTGACTTCGGGGTCAAGTAATCCGGTCGGTCTAACGACCTGCTCAATGACTTCGGGCGCATGTTGTTCTTCATAAGGCCCCGGTGTGGCGGAGACGAATATTACCTGACCCAGCATCGACTCAAACTCATCAAACCTTAACGGTCTGTTATCCAGGGCAGATGGAAGCCGAAAACCATACTCCACCAGTGTCTCCTTGCGTGACCGATCGCCTTTATACATTGCACCAATTTGAGGAATTGTGGCATGGCTTTCGTCGATGAATACAATTCCATCTGTTGGGAGATAATCGATCAATGTAGGCGGTGGCTCCCCGGGATTGCGTCCGGACAAGTAGCGCGAATAGTTTTCAATCCCATTGCAATACCCCAGCTCCCGCATCATCTCTAGGTCGTAACGTGTGCGCTGCTCGAGACGCTGGGCTTCCACAAGCTTGCCAGCGTCATACAGCTCCTTTAGCCTGGTTTTTAACTCTTCACCAATGTCATCGACGACATCCAGGATTGTTTGTCGTGGAGTGACATAATGACTCTTCGGGTAAACCGTGACGCGGGTCAGACTGTCCTCACTGCTGCCAGTGAGTGGATCAAATCGCGATAATTGATCAACTTCATCGCCGAACAACTCAATACGAATAGCCAGGCGCTCGGACTCTGATGGATAGACATCAATAACGTCGCCCCGGACTCTGAAAGTACCGCGCCGCAGCTCTAGGTCATTACGCATATATTGCATTTCAGCTAACCGTTTGAGAATTGCACGCTGGTCTATACGATCACCCTTCTTCAGGTGAAGAATCATGCCGTGATAAGAAGCCGGATCTCCGAGACCGTATATAGCGGATACCGTCGCAACGATGACTACATCTCGACGCTCGAGCAGAGCCTTAGTGGCTGACAAGCGCATCTGGTCGATATGGTCGTTAACGGATGCATCTTTCTCGATAAATGTATCAGAGCTTGGTACGTAAGCTTCCGGCTGATAGTAGTCATAGTAGGAGACAAAGTACTCCACGGAATTCTGTGGAAAGAAATCCCGCATTTCAGAGTAAAGCTGGGCTGCGAGGGTTTTGTTATGGGCCATGATCAGTGCGGGTCGTCCTGTACGGGCAATGATGTTCGCCATGGTGAAGGTCTTACCGGAACCCGTTACACCGAGAAGGGTTTGATAGGCTTCTCCATCTCCAAGTCCCTCAATCAAACAATCGATTGCCCCTGGTTGATCACCAGCAGGTTTGAAATCACTCTGAAGCTGGTATTCGGCCAGGGCGGGCATGGGTTTACAGTAAATGTTGAAGTTAGAAGTAGATTGTATCTGACGCTCTATTTCATAAACAGCTGGTTTTGTGCGTATACGCACATTCTCAATCTATTGTTAGGGTGATGATTGGCGATTCAAGGGCTGAGTCGTTATTATCATGAAAAGCATGCGTTCAACTACGGGTCGAAATGGATTTACATTAATCGAATTGATGATCGTTCTCTCCATCGCTTCTATTTTGACTGTTCAAATAGTTCCCTCTTTCGCGCGTCTAATCCAGTCTATGCGAATCAGCACCGCAGTCAGTAATATGGAGCGTACCTTGAGAATTGCGCGAAGTGCCGCGCTTCTCAGGCGAGAAGTGATACGGATTTGCCCAAGCGAGGACGGGTACTGGTGCAGTAATAACAATGATTGGTCAACGGGCTGGATTACTTACGTGGATCAAACCGGGGAAGCAACTCGTAACCCGGAAGACATCATTATCGCCACTCAAGGACCTTATAAACAGATCGGCATATATTACAACAGAGGTAGTCGAGTGTCGGTAAATGCTCTTGGCAGGATAACTCAGAGCGGCACTATCAGGATCTGTGACCCAAAATATCCCGATAGTTCAGTCAACCTCGTGATGATTCACAGCGCAAGGTTAAGACGGGAAAGCGGGCGGGAGTCTTGCTCTTGAAAGTTAAATCACGGAGGTAGGAGCTACAATCGGTGAGCGCTAGTAACCGCTTTGCAGTACTCGCTCATTGCTATCTCGATTTTGCTATAGCCTTATTGAAAATCAGGCAGCATCCTTGCTCGAAATTTGTAATTTGATCTCGTTTAGCTGGTCAATTGTGGTCCACACCAAAAATGGAACAGATGTTAAACAATAATTAAGACGTTATCGCTGAATTTGCTGAGCGTCGACCTCTCTACTAATTTTTCCTTAAACCTTTTTAACTTAAATATCAATTGCTTATATAGCAATCATCAAGACGATTATCAGACTTGCCATCGCCAATAATACGGCTATATTACTAGTGTCGTTCACCTTCACTCTCCTAAGACTAGTTAACATAACCCTTCATTTTTATTGTCCTTATGTTTGTAAGCACTACCCTGTTCCCACACCACGTATTTTAAGCTAATCGGTTGTATCTATTCCACTTTAACGAGCGTGAATATTACCAATTTGGCAGATAATTTTTTAAAGAATTACCGCCTGTAGATCAAACAATACCGTTTGTCAGATTGGGCTAATTTCAGGTAAAAATAATAAGCCGCAGACCTGAGTTAGATGCTGTTCTGAAACCTGTATCAGCGAATGGCTTTTAGCTGGCTGGACGCATTTACCGCGACTCTATTCACCCTTAGCTTGATTCAGGATCTCCAGTCACTTTTGAAGACATATTTCTGCCTGAGCTCGTTCGCTGGAGAGCCCGGCGGATAAATATAGTTGTACGTGTTTTCCGTCAGACTACCAATAGCAGTCGTTCCCGTATTGCTTTTGTTTATAATGGGTGAACGTCCTAGAAAGGTAAATATGATGGTGCGCAAAATCGTATTTCCGGATGCTGAGGAATCATTGGCACCCCTGTTTACAGGGCTGCGATTGTCTATACTTGAAGAACTCGGTGAATTTATTATCTTCTATGGTAGCCAGCCAGACGATGAAACTTTTATCCATCGGATTGCCGATGCGAATGCGGTTATTTCAGGGTGGGGATTAAGTAATACAGTATTAGCTGCTTTACCCGATCTTGAAATCATATCTTTCACCGGCTTGGGCGTATCGACTTTTATTGATTTAGCCGAAACCACTCGTCGCAATATTACCGTAACCCACACCCTTTCGGCCTCTGAAACCATTGCCGAACATACTATGGGTTTAATGCTCGATGCTGCTCGACATATTTCTCGGCTTGATCGAGATATTCGTAAAGGTTTTTGGAGCACGGAATTGGTTGGGTTGGATTTAAAAGGCAAAACCCTAGGGCTGGTCGGATTTGGCCGAATTGCGCAAGCGGTAGTGCCGCTTGCACAGGCTTTTGGAATGAAAGTTGTTTGCTGGACCCGCAATCCGAATCAGCAACGCGCCGCACAATTCAATATTGATTTCATGGAACTCGATCAATTATTAACCGCCAGCGATGTGATTTCACTTCATCTCTCATTAACGCCAGAGACTGAAAGATTAATTAATGCAGACCGACTGCGCTTGTTGAAGCCTGGAGCCTTGATCATTAACACGGCTCGATCAAAAATAATCGATGAGAAGGCATTTACTGAGTTGTTGAGATCGGGCCATATTGGCGCAGCGGGAATTGATGTATTCGACGATGAGCCAATATCTCCAACCCACCCGTTTATCGAGTTCGACAATGTCGTAATGACGCCTCATGTCGCGTATAACACGCCTGACGCACTGGAAGAGATGTTCGATACCGCAATTGAAAACCTAGTCGCATATTATTCTGGGAGACCACAGAATGTGGCGTTTAACTCGGAAGCTTAAAAGTCAGATTTCAAAATTTGTGTGACCACTAGGTATACGATTGGCTTTAGACATCTGAGGCGTATTCAGCGAGATCTTATGAGGTGATTATGATTCACTCAGAGCGTTGGGAGCAGGGGCTGAATCTTTATTCTGCTTGCCTCTGGATCCGCCGCCAACGGCCTATTTTTATTACTTTTTGCTACTTCTAATTAGATTTCATTCAACATATAATCGCTCCTCGAAAGCTAGGCACGTTAAGGCTTTCCCGCATGTTTGTTTAATATTCCCCAGTAGCTCAGTTGGTAGAGCAGTTGACTGTTAATCAATTGGTCCCTGGTTCGAGTCCGGGCTGGGGAGCCAATCTCGCTTTTGACGCGTTAATCGGTGCTCGCCAATCATTCTCCAATTTACTCATTTACCAGTATTTATTCGCCTGAATCATGTCATTGGATGTGAAGACTGTGGCGGTTTTTTTGTTTAGATTTCGTCCCGATTCATTGAATACCCGCACGCAGCTAACTGCGGCCTAGTTACTGAACATTCTTTTGGGTGCCAAACGGTTATCTTCTGTGACTTCTGCAAGGCCCAGAAATCCGTTTGTTTCTGCATAGACGCGCACAAGTCCTGGAGTGGTGGACTGTGAGGCTCGTACCGATTGACCCAGCTGAATATAGCGCGCGAGGTTGTCTGGAATACGGACTTCTGGGAGATGGGCCAGACCCCTATCTGTGGGTAGAAGAAGACTTTCACGCTGACGGGGCGATACCACGGCTTCGAGCTGCTCGAGGCTGATTGATTGCTCAAGGGTAAAATCTCCGACACGGGTTCTGCGAAGAGACTCAACGTGGGCGCCACAACCAAGATCTCGACCAATATCCTCGGCCAGTGTTCGAATATAAAAGCCCCTTGAGCAGGATACCGTAAGCGCAATCACGTCAGCCTCTCGATTATCCATGACAAGAGAATACACGCACACTGGTCGCGCTTCACGTTCAAGGGTAATGCCTTGTCGCGCAAGTTTGTATAGGGGTTGTCCATTTTTTTTCAGCGCGGAATACATCGGCGGTATCTGATCATAGTGACCTCGGTATCGTTTCAGCACCGGTTCAATCTGTTCCTGTTCGACCTGTACAGGTTTTTCTTCTACCACCTTGCCTTCGCAATCACCGGTTTCAGTGGAAACTCCAAGCCTGATTGCGACCTGATAGGTCTTGTCCGCATTCAATAATAGACCAGAGATTTTGGTCGTTTCGCCAAAGCAAAGCGGCAACAGTCCAGTGGCAATTGGATCAAGGCTGCCCGTATGTCCGGCTTTGCGGGCATTAAGCAAATATTTGGCTTTTTGTAAAGCCTGATTGGATGAACATCCGGAGGGTTTATCCAGCAGTAACATTCCATTAACCGGATTACCTTTGCGTTGCTTATTCCGCGCCATGTTTCTTGTTTAACGAATCAATCAATGAAGATATCTCCACGCCCCTCTGGATACTATCGTCATACTTGAAACGAAGGCTGGGGGTAACGCGAAGTTCAGCGTGCTGGCTTAACAAATGTCTTAGAAATCCAGAAGCGTTGTTGAGCAATTTCTCTAATCCAGGGATGTCGATAGCTGGTTTGGCTCCAGCTTTTTTACCGGGATCGATTGTCAATGCGTCCATGGAGGAGACAAAGACGGTGGCATGTTTGAGATCCTTTGACACACTCACGGCGTTTACGGATACTTTGCGAATTCGAGGGTCATTCAACTCGCGAGCGATCAGCGTCGCAAGTTCACGTTTGAGTAACTCCGCTACCCTGCGGGTCCGGTCTATTTCATACATGTTGCTGGAAGCGAACTATAATGATTTAGCCTTTTCAACCATCTGAAAAACTTCTATCTGATCGCCAACCTTAATATCATTGTAGTTCTTAATTCCAATCCCGCATTCGAAACCATTTTTCACCTCTTGTACGTCATCTTTGAAACGTCGCAGTGAATCTATGGCGCCTTCGAAGATGACGATGTTATCCCTTAGCACCCTTACAGGAAGACTGCGTTTCACATAGCCCTCTAATACATAGCACCCCGCGATGGCGCCAATTTTTGGAGCCCGGAATACATCGCGTACTTCTACTAGTCCAACGTGCTCTTCCTGAACAATTGGAGACAACATACCGGTCATGGCCGATTTCACAAGATCCACTACGTCATAAATGACGTTGTAATAATGGACATCAACTTCCTCTGACTCGATTAGCTTGCGTGCGGTTGCATCCGCTCGCACATTAAAACCAACAATGATTGCACCGGAGGCAAGGGCCAGGTTGACATCTGATTCATTGATTCCCCCCACCATACCGTGCACGACTTTGACTGTTATTTCCTCGTTAGACAGTTTTTCCAGAGAATCCGTAAGTGCTTCAACCGAGCCCTGCACGTCGGCTTTAACTAAAAGATTAAGAGTTTGAAGTTCGCCCTCTTCCATCCTGTTGAACATGCTTTCCAGTTTTGCTTTTTGCTGGTGGGCAAGTTTTACTTCCTTGTACTTGCCTTGGCGATGCAGCGCAACCTCTCTCGCTTTTCGTTCGTCACTGACAGACACGATTTCATCCCCTGCAACCGGAACGCCCCCTAACCCCTGGATTTCTACAGGTGTCGAAGGTCCTGCCTCATTGACTGGCTTTCCTACATCGTCGAGCAATACTCTCACACGTCCGGACTCTCTACCGGCTAAAATAATGTCGCCTTTCTTGAGTAGACCCTCCTGAACCAAAACTGTGGCCACTGGGCCGCGACCTTTATCCAACCTGGCCTCGACTACCAATCCGGAGGCAGGTCCTGTATTACGGGCCTTCAAGTCAGCAACCTCTGCTTGCAGAAGCACAGATTCCAGCAGTCCATCTATACCCTGACCGGTCAGCGCAGAAACTTCATTCATTAATGTATCACCGCCCCACTCTTCCGAAATGACCTCGTGATTTGACAGTTCTTGCTTAACGCGCTCTGGATCCGCCTGCTCGCGATCTATCTTGTTGATCGCCACGATAATAGGCACCTCAGCAGCTTTGGCATGACGGATAGCTTCTATAGTTTGCGGTTTAACTCCATCGTCGGCAGCGACTACGAGGATGACCAGGTCGGTTGCACTGGCGCCACGTGCACGCATAGCAGAAAATGCTTCGTGTCCCGGCGTGTCTAAAAAGCAAATATCATTGCCATTAATACTCACTTTGTAGGCACCAATATGTTGGGTAATTCCACCTGCCTCCCCGGATGCCACCTTAGTTTTTCGAAGGTAATCGAGCAACGAGGTTTTACCGTGATCAACGTGTCCCATCACAGTCACCACGGGCGCTCGCGGCATTGACTTATCATCTTCGCTTTTTGTTGCGGAGAGCATTGCCTCCGGATCTTCATCTGCGGCGGCAATACCGACATGTCCCATTTCTTCCACCAGTAACAAAGCTGTGTCCTGGTCCAGAATCTGATTGATTGTTACCATGGAACCCATAGACATCATGGTTTTAATCACTTCCCCTGCTTTGATTGACATTGCCTGAGCTAGCTCGCCAACGGTAATAGTCTCAGGAACATGAATTTCATGAACTACCGGTGCGGTCGGTTTTGCGAATGCGTGCTGGTCAGCAACCGAAGAAGATATATTGCCTGGCTTCCGACCAAGGGGGCGGCGAGGCCGTTCTCTTCGTCGTTTCGATGCGTGCAATTCCTGCCGTGCAGCGGGTTCCGGCTTGCCTTTACGCCCTTTTTTGCCACGTCGATCATCTTCCTTAGGACGCGCTGGCTCTTTTGCGGCTGCAGTTTTTGGCTGAGTTTCTGGCTGCTTTTCTGCCAGCTCTTTTTCTACTTGGACATGCGCGGTAGTTTCGACTTCGACGCGCTCTTTTTCTAACCGTTCCTGCTCGTCTTTATCGCGCTGTTCCTGCTCCTGACGCTCTCTTTCTTCAGCGTCTTTGGCGGCTTTTTCTTCTTCCTCGCGTTTTTGTTGTTCCTGTTCCTGGCGCAGGCGCTCTGCCTCGATTTCCTCCTGCTTCTTTTGTTCTTCAAGCTCTATTTTTTTCTGTTCTTCAGCTTGTTCTGCTTCGAGGACGCTGCGTTTAACAAATGTGCGCTTCTTGCGAGTCTCAACATGGACAGTACGCGCGGCCCCAGTCCTAGAAGTCTGACGGATTTCGTTGGTTGTTTTACGCTTAAGCGTGATGCGCTGGCGTCCAGGTTGTTCCCTTGTGGTATCACCCTTTAAGAACTGGAGGAGCTTGATCTTTTCACTGTCTTCCAATAAGTCATCTGCGCCTTTACCCTGGATACCGGCTTGGTCAAGCTGCTCGAGCAGTTTATCGATAGTGATACCGATTTGCTTTGCAAAGCTGCTAATTGTTACTTGTGACATGTCTAAATCTATTTCGCTGTCGGTTATCCTGATCTCAGGGTGTATGGCCTCATCAGACTGGCCTATATCTATTAAATTCCGTACCTATTATTCAAACCATGGCGCCCGGGCAGTCATGATCAGCTCACTTGCGCGTTCCTTGCTCATTTCCACCACATCCAGTACTTCGTCTAACGCGCACTCAGCAAGTTCCTCCATTGTCCTGACGCCACCTGCAGCCAGTGCTCGAGCAGTTTCTTCATCCATACCTTCCATGGTCAACAGATCTTCGCTTGGTTCTTTCTGTTCCTGCGAAGCGATTGCGCCGGTCAGCAGTGTATCCTGGGCCCGATTGCGCAGTTCATCGACGATCTCTTCTTCAAACTCTTCGATATCGAGAAGCTCCTGCTTCGGTACATATGCAATTTCTTCAAGTGTATTAAAACCTTCTTGAGCCAGTATTGACGCAACGTTCTCGTCTATATCGAGCTGGCTCATAAAGGTAGCAACTAGCTCACGTTGTTCATTGTCCTGTTTCTCCGCTGCATCCTTATCTGTCATGAGATTAAGTTCCCAGCCGGTCAGCTCCGAAGCAAGACGAACATTCTGTCCGCCACGACCGATTGCGCGTGACAGGTTTTCCTCAGTGACGACAACGTCCATTTGGCGGGTTTCTTCGTCTACCAGAATCGATTCGACCTCCGCTGGAGCAAGTGCCTGTATAACAAACTCTGCGATGTTGTCGGACCACACGATAATATCGACCCGTTCTCCGGCAATTTCGTTTGACACACTCTGAACGCGCGAACCACGAATTCCCACACATGCCCCAACTGGGTCGACATTGTTATCGTTGGATCGGACTGAGATCTTAGCTCGTGAGCCTGGATCGCGCGCGGCACCGAGAATCTCGATAATGCCTTCGCTGACTTCCGGCACTTCAAGTTTAAAAAGCTCAATCAAATAATCCGGTGACAGTCTACTTAGTATTAATTGGGGGCCACGGGCTTCATCGTCAATTTTCTCAAGCAGTGCGCGAATACGGTCGCCTGGCCGCAGGCCTTCACGAGGAATCATCCCACTTTTTGGTAACATCGCTTCGGCGTCGCCAAGATCTATAATCGCGTTACCGCGCTCCATACGCTTTACAGTGCCGGATACCAAGGTGTTAACTTTGTCCGCATATCGTTCGGCGACCTGATTTCGCTCCGCTTCGCGCACTTTCTGCATGATTACCTGCTTAGCGGCCTGGGCAGCGATGCGGCCGAACTCAACTTTATCCATGGGCTCTTCGATCAGATCGCCAACGTCTATATCTTCACCGTTCTCGAGCGCTTCGGTAAGTGGAATCTGGGCACCGGGGAACTCAATCTCGGCGTCGTCCGGCACTACTTCCCATACCCTGTAGGTGTCGTAGTCACCAGTTTCCCGGTGAATACTCACTCTAGCGTCGATATCCCCTGAATGCCATTTACGCGTTGCGGTCGCAAGCGCCGCCTCAATGGCCGAAAAGATAATTTCCTTTTCCAGGTCTTTCTCCCTGGAAACAACTTCTGCCATCAACAGAATTTCGTTATTTGTAATCGCCATAATCTTTCGATACTTAAAAATTAACTAAACAGTAATACTCTGTAACGGTATGAAAACCGTCGCAGGATTTACTCATATGTTTACGAGTGATCATCAATTCAACGCCTAGCTTCGAATACTGGTTCCAGCCGCGCCGACTCCATCAGCTCATACGGAAGTTCATAGCTTTCACCGTCTGTTTCAAGCACAACCTGGGTATCGTCGGCTTGAATCAGCTTTCCGGTGAATCGCCTTCTACCCAATATATGGGTATGCATGACAATCTTTGCCAGCTCCCCTGCAAATTTTTGAAAATGCTCAGGCTTTACCAGAGGGCGGTCCAGACCCGGCGATGAAACCTCTAATGTATAGGCGTTTTTAAGCGGATCTTCGACATCAAGAATAAGACTGACTTGTCGACTCACAGTTTCACAATCATCAACCTCGATCCCGCCTGGTGCATCAATATATAGCCGCAGAATTCCGCCTCCTGGACCGGCAAACTCGATATGCAAAAGCTCATAACCCAGGGACTCCACCGAAGGTTCCAGTAACGCTCTCAGTTGTTCAATATTCAGCATATCTCTTCACCGACCTATCTCGCTCTCGCAAGACGTCAAGTTGCATTTTCTCCGGCCACAAAAAATGGGCCCTTGGCCCATTGCAAACAGTCTCCGAAGATGTGCGTGCAAATCCGGCCTGACGAACCTGCACAACCCCAACACATCATCGGCCGTCCGTAAAAACAAAACCCCGCATACAGCGGGGTCGTATTCCTACCTGACGGTAAAATTGGTAGCGGGGGCAGGATTCGAACCTACGACCTTCGGGTTATGAGCCCGACGAGCTGCCAGACTGCTCCACCCCGCATCAGGGGCCGGATTTTAGCTCATTCAAACAGTAATTTACAATCGAAAATTGAATTAAAACAAAGCGCTGCGCCAGCTAAATTATCTACGTCTACACCGCATAGCTATTCGGATTAATTCAACATTTGTCGGCTAAACAATTGATTTTTAAATCAATTGAAAATTGCTTATCAGGACGGTCCGATCGGCTACTAGCACTTAGCTTGGTCATGCACGTTTGACCTGGGTGCCTTCAGGACCGTCTTCGATTTCATAGCCCAGTTCGATGATCTGATTTCTAAGGGCATCCGCGCGCGCCCACTCCTTGTTTTTACGCGCTATTTTTCGTTCCTCCGCCATCTGCAGGACGGCGTCCGGAACTTCTTGTCGTTGTGGTATCCAGTTCGCAAGATCGAGTCCAAGTACCTGGTCCATTGCCAGTATAGTGGCTTTTTTAACTTGGTCGGGTAACGGCTCCTTTACCAGGCCCCAGACTATTGCAAGCGCCTTGGATGTGTTCAGGTCTCGAGCTACTTCCTGTTGAAATCTGCTCAGCCAGTCTGAATCTACTTTATCCACTGCGCCCCATCCGTGCACACAGGCTCGCAGACGATTTAAAGCGGTGACTGCGCTGTCCAGGCTCTCCCAGGTAAATTTCAGATCACTGCGATAGTGGGCGGTGAGGCACAAATAACGGTAGGCCAGTGGATCGTAGCCCTTGTCGAGCAGGGTCTGCAGACGCAGAAACTCTCCCGCAGACTTTGACATTTTATCCTGGTCAGTCTCTAGAAAATATCCATGCAGCCAATAGTTAGCAAGGTGGGTACCGTGACAGGCTTCCGATTGCGCAATTTCATTGGAATGGTGCACGGGAATATGATCCTTACCCCCGCAATGAATATCAAATAAATGGCCGAGAAACTTAACCGACATGGCAGAACATTCGATATGCCAGCCTGGAAACCCGACGCCCCAGGGACTATCCCATTCCATTTGGCGCTTCTGATTTTGCGGGCTAAATTTCCAAAGTGCGAAATCAGTGGCATTACGCTTTTCTCCATGTTCTACCCGGGACCCTGATTTAAGTCCTTCCGCATCCAGTCTGGCAAGGCGACCGTAGTGTTCCAGCTTCGAGGTATCGAAGTACACTCCGTCACTGGTAATATAGGTATAGCCGGCGCTCTCAATCGTCTGGATGTCCTGAATCTGCTCGGCAATGTGATCTGTTGCGCGGCACCAAGTGACTGGTTCCAGAATATTTAACAACTGCAGATCAGTTTTGAATGCCTGGGTATATAGCTCAGCTATTTCCCATGCACTTTTTCCGGTACGCTGGGCGCCCTTTTCCATTTTATCTTCGCCGGTATCGGCGTCAGAGGTCAGGTGGCCTACGTCAGTGATATTCACTACATGATTGACGGTGTAGCCAGCCATTTCTAGAGTTCGGCGTAATACATCCTCAAACACATATGTCCTGAGGTTGCCGATATGCGCGTAGTCATAGACGGTAGGGCCACATGCGTACATGCCGACCTGCCCGGGCTTTAACGGCTTGAATTCCCTTAAGCTCCGGGTGTAGGTGTCGTACAGTTCTATTTTCATTGACCGCGCGTCGAGATGTATCTGATTGCCATGGTGTCGGGGTCGCGATGGTACAATAATCCTCTGCGCCTTGCATGCCATCCTGTCACCGTGACCATCGCTTTTATATCAGACTTACACCTTACGCCCGATCGACCCGTATCCACTCGGCTGTTTGAAGACTTTATTGCCGATGCAGGGCATTTTCTGAATCAGTTATATATCCTCGGAGACCTGTTCGAATACTGGATAGGTGACGACGGCACAGAATTGCTAGGCCATGAAAGCGTTGAAGCGGCCATTCGTAAAACTGTAGAAAATGGAACAGAGGTATTTTTCCTGCATGGCAATCGCGATTTTCTGGTGGGAAAGTTGTTTGCTGAACGCACTGGTTGCGTTTTATTACCGGATCCAGTGGTCATTGAGCCAGACCAGACACGAATTCTCCTGACGCACGGTGATGCTCTGTGTACAGACGATGTAGAGCACCAGGAGGCGCGGAGAGAAATGTTATCTTCTAAATGGAAAATGGCATTTCTCAAAAAAACTCTGGACCAACGCTACCAAACGGCTGGTAACCTGAGACAGCAAAGTGAGAAAAGCAAACAGAGTAAATCCATGGAAATTATGGATGTGAACCAACAGGCTGTAGAAACGCTGATGCAAGATCACGATGTCGACATCATGATTCATGGCCACACTCACAATCCGGCGGCTCATGAGTTCACCTCGGATGGGAAGTTAAAAAGGCGCTTCGTTCTGGGTGACTGGTATACCCAGAAAAGCGCAATTTTTTACAATGATGGGAAGCTGGTGTTAAGACGCTGAATGAATCCTAAGTCTAGGCCTAACCCTAACCCTAACCCTAACCCTAACCCTAACCCTAACCTTGTGCAGCCTGCACGTCAGTAATTTCCGAAAGATCTAATTCGCCTTTATCGCCATCTGCCTTGGCATGGTCATTTCGCGAGCTGTCGACCAGTTCCAAATAGGCCGCAGTGACATCACCAGTGACATACTTTCCGCTAAAACACGAGGTATCGAATTCTTTCAGATTTCGATTGCAGCTCGATACGGCTTCCACCATATCATCAAGATCCTGATACAGTAGTTTATCGGCACCGATCTGCTGACAGATTTCCTTATCGGTGCGGTTGTGCGCGACCAATTCTGAAGCCGACGGCATGTCGATTCCATATACATTGGGATAACGCACGGGCGGTGCCGCAGAGGCAAAATATACTTTTCGAGCACCGGCATCTCGAGCCAGCTCAATGATCTTTGATGAGGTGGTTCCGCGCACGATCGAGTCGTCCACCAATAACACATTTTTATCGCGAAACTCGGCTTCGATAGCATTAAGTTTCTGACGCACGGATTTCTTGCGTTCTGCCTGGCCAGGCATAATAAATGTTCGCCCGATGTAACGGTTCTTGATAAAGCCCTCGCGGTACGATACCCGCATATCCTTGGCCATTTCAAGCGCAGCCGTGCGGCTGGTGTCGGGAACTGGAATGATTACATCGATATCGTGGTCCGGCCATTCACGCAGCAGTTTCTTACCTAATTGTTTGCCCATTTCCATACGGGACTTATAGACCGACACATTGTCAATTATAGAATCTGGTCGAGCCAGATATACATATTCAAAAATGCAGGTGTTATATCGAGTATTAGCGGCACAGATCTGTTTATGGACATTTCCTTCCATATCGATAAAGATCGCTTCACCCGGGGCCACATCCCGCTCCCGTTCGTATCCGATTACGTCCAGTGCAACGCTTTCACTGGCAAACATATGTGCATCTTGGCCGTTATTTTGCCGAGTGCCATAAATAAGCGGCCGGATGCCAAAAGGGTCACGAAATGCCACGATCCCCACGCCGACAATCATGGTAATGACAGCATAGGCGCCTTTACAGCGTTCCATCACTCCACTGACTGCTTGAAAAACATCGCCGGCTTCCGGGCGCAGGCTTGAACCGCCAATTGCGTCGCGCAATTCGTGTGCGTAGATGTTTAAAATGATCTCTGAATCCGATGTGGTGTTTAACTGACGCAGGTCCTGCTTAAACAGCTCATCGCGCAATGGCTCGGCATTGATCAGGTTGCCGTTGTGAGCCAGAGCCAGTCCAAATGGAGAGTTCACATAAAAAGGCTGGGCTTCGGCGCGAGAATCACATCCAGCTGTGGGGTATCGGGCGTGTCCAATTCCCATATTACCTTTCAGCTGCATCATATGACGGGTGTGAAAAACGTCTCGCACCAGCCCATTATCTTTGCGCAAGAAAACCCTGTTTCCGTCACTGGTTATGATTCCTGCCGCATCCTGGCCTCGGTGTTGCACCACCGTCAGTCCATCGTAGAGTTGCTGGTTCACGCGCTCTGAATCCAGGATGCCAACGATTCCGCACATAATCAGGTTACCTTAGGACGAAAATTCTCAACGATATCTTGTGGCATCAAGGATAGCAGGAAGTCCGTTACCGGTGTGAAATATCCAACCAGTTTTGATTCCTGCCACCAGGGTTGAGTGGCGAAGTCTATATAAACGCCGGCTAATATCAGTAAAGCGATGATTATGACGCCCCTGGCGACGCCAAATAATCCGCCAAGAGATCGGTCGATACCGGTGATCCCGGCCAAGGCAAATAATCGGTAGATCAGGTAACTGATGATGGAGACGAGTATGAGTACTACAACAAAAATTCCGGCAAATGCCGCAACGACTCGCAGTGGCGGCTGGCTGATATAAGGCTCCAGGTAAGTCGCACCCATTTCAGCAAATGTCCAGGCGACAAACACTGCAATAATCCACGATGCCAGGGACAGGATTTCACGAACAAACCCGCGGAAAATTCCAATCAAGATCGAGACAAGCAGAATGACAATAATAGCAATATCAACCGGGCTCATGGTGGGCTAAGATCAGTTAGGAGCTGGTTCGGGTAACGTAACCTTTTTCGCCGGTCAAAGACTTCAAGCGATCGCTGATCTTGTCGGCGGTTTCCCTTTTGGCATACGGCCCAAGCCATACTCTTGTTGATGGACCAAGTGATGTGCTGACCGATGTGGTTTTTGGTTTGAAGCCGCTGTTGGTTAACATGGAAGAAACCGAATCGACATTATCTTTCTTGGAGAAAGTTCCTACCCTTACTACCCAACCTTCGAGGTTTTGTTCTTCAGGTATTTTGGCAACCTGTTCAGGTTGTTTTTCCTTTGTCGCTTCGGGTGTCTGCTCTTGTTTTGGTTTTTTCTCGTTTTCTGGAGTCTGAGAAGGGGTGGTCTCAGCGGTTTTTGCTGGCTCTTGAGTCATCACCAAAGCAGTTTTAGTGCTGCTTTCTTCGGATGTTTGCTGCGCTGGCTGTGATTTAGTCAAATCAAGCAGAGCGGGTCTATTATCGTCGATGACGGTCGCTTCGGATTGCTCAATATCACCAACATCGCCATTAACGTTGTTAATGTTGAGTGGCACGATTTTCGAGCGAAATGTCTTGTTTCCCGACTGTTGGGCTTGAAGTTCAGCGTTATTGGCTTCAAGGGAAGGCTGAGATAACAGCAGAGGGATGACGACGACAGCCAACATCACCATGATAATTGCACCCGTGAGCCTGTGTTTGAGCTCGTACTCAGGTACTGGCTTAGTGACAGATTTGTTCATACTTGGAAATGGTTCCTGTCCGGGCTAGCTGAACACTGCCGGTTTAAAGAACGTAAGAATCGTGTTCGAAGGCTTCGATTATATCACCGACTGTATAGAATGAACCAAAGACAACGATACGATCTTGATTATCTGCACTTTGTCTCGCTGCGGTAAATGCCTCTACCGGACTTTCGAATTGCCGGACTATCTGATCAGGATAAATATTTGTGAATTTCTCGGCAAGCTCTGCGGCAGTCTGCCCGCGATCTCCTTCAAGCGAAGCTAAGTACCAGCAATCCACCTGCGGCACGATTTTTGAAAACACAGGCTCCAGCGCTTTATCTTTCAGAATCCCTGCGACAGCATGGGTTTCACCATCAACAGGATGTTGCTGCAGAAATCTCGCCAGTTCACGAGCCGAATCGGCATTGTGGGCGACGTCGAGGATGACCATCGGATTTTCAAAAGTCATCTGACACCGAGCCGGCAGCATCGCCGTACCAAGCCCAGGGTGAAGATGTTTGATTGATACCTGGGACATTTCGCTGGTAGCGGCCAATGCAGCGACAACGCCGGCCAGATTATGGCGCTGATGAATGCCGTAGAATGGCGCTTGAAGATTGACAATATGTCGCCAATCTGGAGGAATCTGGTGGTGATTGCTGCCCCAGTTAAAGCATTTATCGGAGAGATCCGATGTAATGTGAAAGTCAGTTCCCAGTTGCAGCAGCGTTGCGCCAACAGAATCGGCGACCTCTGCAATGGAGTCAGGTGGATTAGGGTCTGAGCATACCGCTACGCCGCGGGGTTTAATCACTCCCGCTTTTTCTGCACCAATCTGTTCTCTATCGGATCCCAGCCACTGTTCGTGATCAAGACCAACAGACGTTATCAGCGCAAGATCGTTATCAATTATGTTAACTGCGTCCAGGCGGCCTCCCATTCCGGTCTCCAGGACACTGACATCGACATTCTGTGACTGGAAGATCAGCAACGCACAGAGGGTGCTATATTCGAAATACGTGAGCGGGATGTTTTCGCGAGTGGCCTCGATGGTGCGGAACGCATCGAGAATCAGGTGATCGGGTACCGCTTGACCGCCAATACATATGCGCTCGTTATATCGAACTAGATGTGGCGAAGTGTAGCTGCCGGTTTGCAATCCCGCGTATCGGAGAACCGATTCGAGCATAGCAACGCTTGATCCTTTGCCGTTAGTCCCTGCCACCGTAATCACCAAGGGTGAAGGCGCACCTCCAAGCTTTTTCCAGACCTCTGCGATACGATCCAGTTTGAGATCGATACTGCGCCAGTGCTGATTCTGAATATGTGACAGCCATTGTTCGAGGCTGTACTGGCGAAAATCAGCCAATAGGGTCTTCCTTAACCGGAGAATCAGAATCGGAGTCCCCAGTTCGTTCATCTAATGTCTCGATCTCGGCGCCCTGAAATACGGAATCTTGACTCCGATCAGACTCAATTAACTCACCTTCGAGGACTTCGCTAACTTTTTCATCGACGTCCTCCTTGGCCGGGTGGAATCCAAGCTTGTCCAGCAAAGAGGCGATTTCCTGACGTAATTCCCGACGATCGACGATCATGTCAATGGCGCCGTGTTCAAGCAGGAATTCTGCCCGTTGAAATCCGTCCGGTAAGGTCTCTCTCACGGTCTGTTCGATGACCCGTGGTCCAGCAAACCCGACCAAAGCATTGGGTTCTGAGATTATGATGTCGCCAAGCATTGCGACACTGGCGGATACACCCCCCATTGTCGGATCTGTCAAGACCGATACAAACGGAATCCCTGCTTCCCGATTACGGGCAATTGCGGCGGAAGTCTTGGCCATTTGCATCAGGGAAAACAGGGCTTCCTGCATACGTGCCCCGCCGGACGCGGAAAAACATACTAGTGGCATTCTATTTTCAAGACTAAGGTTTGCGGCGAGGACGAAGCGTTCCCCCACTACGGAACCCATTGAGCCACCAAGAAAACGGAAATCAAATGCCAGCGCGGCCAGCGGAATTCCAGTAAGTGTTCCGCTCGCTGCGAGAATTGCTTCTGATACGCCACTGGTCTTGCGCGCTTCCGTTAATCTGTCGCGATATCGTTTCTGATCTTTAAATTTGAGAACATCAACGGGTTGGATCTGTTCTCCGATATACGAGATAGAATCGGTATCTAGAAAGGATTCGAGTCGTGCCGTGCCGCCAATACGCATATGGTGCCCGCACTTTGGACAGACCTGCAGGCTTAGGTCTAGTTCTGCGGCATAAAGTACAGCCTGGCAAGCGGTGCACTTGCTCCACACTCCTTCGGGAACCCCCTTCTTCCCTATCCGCGCCCGGGTCTGAATCTTAGGTGGAATAATTTTATCCAGCCAGTTCATGTGTACCGGTTCTCCTGCAGTTGAGATCGCAGACTATGCATGGTTTCGAACCGCCGTGCAGAAATCAATCATTTTTTGTCTGTCTTTTTTACCGTTGGTTTCTACACCGCTGCTGACATCAACCCCGTATGGACTAGAAGTCGTGAGCGCTTGTTGCACATTTAGCGGATCGAGACCGCCCGCGAGGATGACAGGCTTGCTACCCTTATATCGCGCTTGCTTCCAATCGAAAGTCTTACCACTTCCGCCGTACACATCTTCAATATGAGTGTCCAACAGAACCCCGCAACTGTGGGGGTAACGACTTTCCTCAATAACCGGATCGACATTTTCGGATATTCTTATTGCTTTGATATATGGTCTGCCAAAACTGGTACAGAATGCATCCTCTTCCTCTCCGTGAAACTGCAGCAAATCTACCTGCACTTTATTAACGATCTCAGCGACATATCCGGCCTCAGGATTAACCATCACTGCAACCGGAGTAATAAATGGTGGGAGTGATTGCCTGATTGCGGCGGCACGTTCAATCTCGAGATGACGAGGACTTGGAGGATAGAATATGAAGCCCAACGCGTCTGCCCCCGCCTCGGTTGCAGCCGACGCGGCAGATCCACTGGTAATCCCACAAATTTTAATCCGAGGCAGAGACAATGTTCACAACGTCGTGCAAACAGCGAATTCTACCAAAAACAGCACACCGGCGGCGGCGGCGGTAAGTTAAAGTCTGGATCGTAATCGACCCGGGCAAAGTAGAGCCCGCCTGGGGGAAAGGTTACGCCTGCCTGTCGACGATCCCTTGTTTTAAGCACATGACCGGCCCAACTGACGGGTTCTTCGCCATTGCCGATGCGACATAATACCCCTACCAGATTCCGCACCATATGTTGAAGGAATCCGTCGGCCACCACGTCGAACCAGAACCACGCTCCTTGTTGATTTACCTCCAGCTTACGAAGGTCTTTTGTCGGATTTTTCGATTGACAGCCCGCAGCACGAAAAGCGCTGAAATCATGCTGCCCTATTAGTTCCAGCGCTGCTCGTTGCATCGGCTCTAGTGCCAAAGCAGGTCGATGCCATGCCACTCTGCCATGCAGATAAGAAGGGCTCATTTGGCGATTCAACAAAACATACCGATACCAGCGCTGTCGGGCACTGAATCTGGCATGAAAATCGTCGCTCACCGGGTGCGTCCAGATCAAGGATATGTCATTCGGTAACCAGCTATTTACTCCACGCACCCAGTTCCCGTTGCTACGTCTGCTGGATGTTTCAAAGTGGACAACTTGCCCGATACCGTGCACCCCGGTATCTGTCCGTCCTGCTGTGACCACTCGAACCTCATGGTCGGCGACCTGGCCAAGGGCCTTTTCTATTTCCTCCTGTACAGAGGGGGCGTTTTTTTGGCGCTGCCAACCGGCGTAGTGCAATCCGCAGTATTCGATACAGGCGGCAAACCGTTGTTCGGTGGCCTGGTTTTCGGTCATGATAAATTAAACCGATTTCAGCTATGAATGGTTTTACGTTCGGCAAAAGCCTGATTGAGAGTACCTGAATCCATATACTCAAGTTCGCCTCCCATCGGGAGACCACGGGCCAATCGAGATACGGGTACTCCAAGCGGTTCCATAAGGTCGACAATAAAATCCGATGTCGCCTGCCCTTCCATGGTCAGATTGGTCGCTAAAATCAATTCTTCAACTTTTTCAGCGGTTACTAAGGCTAATAACTGATCAATGCCTAACTGCTCTGGACCAATATCATCAAGAGGAGACAGACTGCCCATGAGCACAAAATACATACCTTGGTAAACTCCTGCCTGTTCGATGGCTTCAAGATCCGCTGGAGTTTCCACTACGCACAGTCTGACATCGTCACGTTTACTGGAGCTACAAATGCCGCACAGATCAGTCTCACTGAAATTATTGCATCGACTGCAATGGTTAACCTTTAGCAAGGCATGACGCAGCGCTTCGCCGATCTGCTGTGCACCCTCACGATCGCGTTCTAACAGGTGGAACGCCATTCTTTGGGCCGATTTAGGGCCAACGCCTGGCAGCCTCTGCAGCGCTTCTTTAAGTACCTCAACCGAACGTGGATCGGCCACGAATAGTCAGAAAGGGAGTTTCATACCAGGGATGTTCAACCCGGCGGTGAGTCCACCCATCTTTTCCTCAGTGGTCTTTTCTACCTTCCGCACCGCGTCATTCATCGCAGCGGCAATCAGGTCCTCGAGCACCTCCTTATCGTCTTCCATCAACGCAGGATCGATCGATATTTTCTTGACGTCATGGCGACAGGTCATCACGACTTCAACCAGCCCGGCCCCTGATTGGCCCGTAACCTCGGTGTTGGCAAGCTCCTCCTGTGCTTTTTGCATATTCTCTTGCATGGCTTGCGCCTGCTTCATAATATTTCCTAGTTGACCTTTCATATTAATAAGTACGCTTAAATTATTGAATAAATATACTATTTTGCAGGTGGTTGAATTGATTCGGGCACTATCTCGGCATCGAACAATTCCACCAGGGTCTGCACATTTTGATCTTGATTGAACGCCTGTTCTGCAGATTCCTGGCGCTCATTAGCGTAGCGCTTTTTCTGCTGAGACGGTGTTTCTGCCTCTTCCTGTTCAACGTCGTCCACATCTAATTTGAGCCGAATTTCCAGGCCAAGTGTCTGTGCACAGTGCTGTTCTATTTTTTTTAGCCTGTTCTCATTGAACAGATGCCGTGATGTCTGGTCCAGAACCAGATGCAGATGATGTCCGTCTAGTGATCGGGGTATCATATTCATCACCAGCTCCCTGGGGATTCCGCTCAATCCAGAGCCTTCCACAAACTCGGCCCAACCGGCCTGGCTGGCCAGCATCTCCAAAGTAAAAGCGGTCTTGGTTACCATCGCACTTCCTGCCGCTTTTTCGCTTGCGGCTGCCTCTGATGCATCGGTTTTCTGTTCTGGATTCGTGTTTCGTGAAACGGTTTTTTTATGGGTTTCCTGGATTGCGGCCGGATGATTGGGTGTCTGCGCTGTCTTGGACGCTAATTCCTGGGCCGGCTGCGCATTGGTTGCAGGCTGGAAAGCGCTCATCCTAAGCAAAATCATTTCAAATCCCGTTCGCGGGTCAGGTGCGAGCCCTAAATCACGTTTGCCGATCAGTGCAATCTGAAACAACAGCTGCAATAATTCTGCATCGGCAAGTTCCGCAACCGGTGCCACTGCGTCCCGGTCTACGCCTTTCCATTCTATGGCCTGTGGGTTTACCTGATATAGCGCCGCATTGTGCAGCGTACTCAGAATGTCATCTAATGCGGATCGATAGTCCAGCGATCTTTCGGACATTCTAGCTACCGTCTCCATCAAGCCTGAGCCATCACGAGCGCAGACCTTTTCAATTAGTTCCCGAGTAAACTGATCATCAATCATACCCAGCATGCTGCGCACCTGGTCTACGCGCACAGTGCCGTTCCCAAATGCGATCGCCTGGTCTAAAAGGCTCAATGCGTCTCGCACGCTTCCGTCCGCCGAGCGCGACAAGACCATAATTGCATCGGCGTCAAATTCAATTTTTTCGGCCTGCAAGATTTTCATCAGCTGTGTATTTAGTTTCTCCAGATCCATGGACTTTAAGTTGAACTGGATACACCTTGAGAGAATCGTCGCCGGAAGCTTTTGTGGATCAGTGGTCGCGAGGAGAAATTTAACGTGTGGTGGTGGCTCTTCCAGTGTTTTCAGTAAAGCATTAAAGCTATGTGCTGAAAGCATATGTACTTCGTCGATCAAATAGATCTTGAAGCGTCCCTGGGTCGGGGCGTATTGCACATTGTCAAGCAGCTCACGGGTGTCGTCGACCCGGGTGCGGGAAGCCGCATCTACCTCAATAAGGTCAATATAATTACCCTGGTCGACGCTGTTGCAGGTATTACAATTTCCGCAGGGCGACGCGCTAATACCGGTTTCGCAATTGAGCGCCCTGGCAAAAATACGGGCCAAGGTGGTCTTTCCGACTCCGCGGGTGCCGGTGAACAAGTAAGCATGGTGTACTCGTTGGCTGTCCAAGGCATTGGTCAGAGCTGATACCACATGCTCTTGACCAACCACCTCATCAAAGCTCCTGGGCCGCCATTTGCGCGCAAGTGCCTGGTAACTCATGGATGGTCAGATATGTAATTCGACGAAATTAGGTGGCGATAACAGGTATTGTTATGGGAATAGAGGTGGCGGATCCAATCAGCCTTACCCTGGCACCCGAATCGGCTGCTGCGGCTGCTTCCTTCCGGACCTGACCGGTTTCACAACGTATCGCCACCAGGGAGACCGGTTTTCACCGCCATAGATGATCAGGCCTCTAAGCCGATTGTAATCAATTTCATGATACGCCGAAAGAAGTTCCTTAATATGTTGAATGGCTTTCGTTGACAGCGTGCAGATAAACCAACAGACTTCACGGCCAGTTTAATTTTCCAGCTAAACCATGATTAAACTCGACGTCGACTATGTGCGCAGCTGCTTCCCTGCATTCACGCAACCTCTGCCGAGCAAAACTGCCTTGTTTGAAAACGCCGGTGGCAGTTATGTTGCCGGGGCGGTGCTTGATCGATATTTTCATTTTTACACCGCCAACAAGGTACAGCCATACGGTGCCAGCGAAATCTGTCATGCGGCTGGGGAGCAAATGGATGCCGGCCGGCAGGCCATGGCGGATTTGCTGGGGATTTCGACCCAAAGCCTCACTCTCGGGCCTTCTACCACGCAGAATTTCAACACTCTGGCTGTAGCCTGTGGCGCCATTGTCGATCGCGGCAGTGCTGTGATTGTGACCGATCAGGATCATGAGGCTAATATTGGCGCCTGGGAGCGACTTTGTCAGCGACTTGGTGCAAATCTGCGTACCTGGCCGATCAATAATCAAGGGGAGCTTTGTCTCGAAGATCTCGAACCTTTGATCGATGAATCGGTCAAGGTGATCTGTATGACCCACAGCTCTAACATTGTGGGCACGATCAATCCAGTGGAGAAAGTGATAGAAATGGTCCGGCCAATGGGAATTGGCATAATTGTGGATGGTGTGTCGTTCGCACCGCATCAGTGGCCGGCGATACCGGATCTGAAGCCAGATGCATATTGTTTCAGCACCTATAAAACCTACGCGACGCATCTCGGCGTGATGTATGTGGCGCCAGAGTTCGCTCAGCGACTGGACCCGCAATGCCATTACTTCAATATTCAATATCCCGAAAAAAGATTCGATACAGCGGGGCCGGATCACGCATCAATTGCGGCGCTCGCGGGTTTGGGTGATTACTTCGCTGATAGCCACCAGCATCATTTCGGTGCGAATTCAGCTGATCTTTACAGTCGTACCCAGGAGATTTCTAACCTCATGCACGAGCATGAAACAGAACTATGTCAATTGCTGTTGGATGGGATAGCGGACCTGCCGTTATCGATTCTGGGGCGCAGCACAATGCAGGGCCGCGAAGCCAATATCGCATTGCGGTCGAGTCAGTACAGCTCCAGCGCGCTCTCGGAAGCCCTCGCCAAAGCTGATATTGCGGCAGGCCATGGGAATTTTTACGCCAAAAGGCTGCTCGAAAAGGTCGGCATCGAGGACAGTGAAGATGGCGTGCTTCGGATCAGCTTTTCCCACTACAACACCCGCGGGGAAACGCAGCGGGTGGTAGACGTTTTGCAGCAGCTACACAGATCTGAATGACCCACAAGGCATGTATATTTGTCATAATGCAAATCCGCCCCTCAGTTGAGTATCAATATGACACATTATCTTATCGCAGACGTTAAAGTTAACGACGATTCCTGGATCCCCGATTATGCCGCTAAGGTGCACGACATCGTGCATAAGCATGGCGGTAAGTATCTTTCACGCAGCGCCAACATCACGAATATCGAAGGGGGGCAACTCGATACCACCTTGATCGCCCTTCTGGAGTTTCCTTCTCTCGAAGCGCTTCGTGCTTTTGTCGATGACCCGGACTATGCGCAGTTTGCTAAAGCCAGGCAAGATGGGACTGAAAGTCGGTTTAATGCGATTGATGATACCGATGTTGCAGGCACCATTCCCTATCTTGAGAAGGGATAGTTCCCGAAGCGAAGCACAATCACTCCCGGTGTCTGGTAGTGCAGACTGTATTGGAAATAAAAAGCCCCGCTTAGCGGGACTTTTTTGCAACAATGGCTGTCGGTTTAGCAGTCGAGAGTGTTTTGCCTTTCCCAGTCACTAATTGAACGGGTAAAGTCATTCCACTGATCAAGTTTCAGTTTACAGTAAGCTTTGATCAATTCCTCACCCATCGCTTCTTTCAGAGAGCTGCTTTTTTCAGTAACCCGGATGGCGTCAAGAAGATTAAGCGGTAGTTTTGTGAGGCCGCGCACCTTGTGCCCCTCAGTGTACATATTGATATCGAGACGTTTGCCGGGATCACGCTTCATGGCGATCCCGTCGAGACCCGAGGCAAGAATACCTGCCTGCATCAGATAGGGATTTGCCGCGCCATCCATCAGTCGCAGTTCGAAACGTCCCGGGTCAGGTATGCGCACCATATGTGTTCTGTTATTGCCACTATAGCTTACGGCATTGGGTGACCAGGTTGCACCGGATAATGTACGTGGAGCATTGATTCTTTTATAGCTGTTAACCGTGGGATTGAAAATCGATGCAAGCGCTTCGACGTTGTGCATGATGCCGCCCAGGAACTGGTAGGCCTTTTTGGACAAGCCCATTTCATCGCCGCTATGCGCGAACAGATTCTTCTTTCCCGCCTTGTCCCATAGAGAGACATGGGCATGGCACCCGTTCCCGGTTAAATGAGCGAAAGGTTTTGGCATGAATGTGGCGCGCAGTCCATTGTTTTCAGCGATTTGTCTAACCATGTACTTGAAGAACACGTGACGGTCTGCCGTTTTGAGGCAATCGTCGTAGTCCCAGTTCATTTCAAACTGTCCGTTAGCATCTTCGTGGTCGTTCTGATACGGTCCCCAGCCAAGCTCAATCATGGCGTCACAGACCTGGGTGATTACCTCGTACTGACGCATCAACGCAGATTGGTCGTAACAAGGCTTGGATTGTGTATCCTGATCATCAGATATTGCAGTTCCATCGCTATTAACCAGGAAGTACTCACACTCTACGCCGGTTTTCATTCGACAGCCCTTTTTCGCCGCTTTTTCTATTTGTCGTTTGAGCGCAATGCGGGGTGACGCTTCGATAGGTTGACCATCGAGATATAGATCGCTCGCAAGCCACCCGACTTCCTTTTTCCAAGGTAATTGAATCAGGCTGTCTGGGTCCGGGATTGCAAACATGTCCCCATCAGCGGGGCTCATATCGAGCCAGGCGGCAAATCCGGCGAAACCAGCTCCATTTTTTTGCATTTCGCCGATTGCTCGGGCGGGCACCAGCTTGGATCGCAGTACGCCAAAGAGATCGACAAAGCTGATCAGGAAGTATTCTATTTTTTTCTGTTTTGCAACGTTAGCAAGGTTGGTAGCCATGATTAAATCCTGCCTGTTTGTGTTTTTTGGTAATGATGATTATGGCAAATTTTGTGAGACCGATGAAATATAAGAAGTGTTTCCGTGCTTATCCCAAATGGTCTAAAACTTGCCGCTATATCCTGGAATCCAGTCGGTTCCAGCTAGCGGTATTCTCGCCATCGCAGAAGCTTCTATGGTCAGTGCAACCATATCCTGGGGTTCCAGATTGCGTACATTAGTTTTGCCGGCTGCACGCGCCAGCGTCTGAGTTTCTAGAGTCAGGCAGCGTAGATAGTTAGCAACCCGTCGACCGGCCAGTACCGGATCCAGCCGCTCTCCGAGATCTGGATCTTGAGTGGAAATGCCGGATGGGTCTCTGCCGTCCTGCCAGTCGTCATAGAAGCCCGCAGTGGTGCCGAGGTCGTTATATTCCTGCTCATGTTCTGGTGCATTGTCTCCCATTGCGATCAAGGCAGCGGTACCGATTGAGACCGCGTCTGCGCCCATTGCCAGGGCCTTGGCCACGTCGGCGCCGGAACGAATACCGCCGGATATTATAAGTTGAACTTCGCGGTGCATCCCCAGATCTTTAAGCGCATCGACCGCAAGCCGTGTGGCAGGCAGAGTTGGGATCCCTACATGTTCAATAAACACGTCCTGGGTCGCAGCGGTGCCTCCCTGCATGCCGTCTACAACTACGACATCGGCCCCGGCTTTAACCGCCAGCTGTACGTCAAAGAAGGTGCGCGTAGCCCCGACCTTGATATAAATTGGTACCTGCCAGTCCGTGATCTCTCTTAGTTCCTGGACTTTTATTTCAAGATCGTCGGGCCCCGTCCAATCCGGGTGGCGACAAGCGCTGCGCTGATCGATACCCTTAGGCAGGTTGCGCATTTCCGCTACCCGGTCGCTGATCTTCTGGCCCAACAGCATTCCGCCACCGCCTGGCTTCGCACCCTGCCCGACGACCACCTCGATGGCGTCAGCTTTTCGCAAGTCGTCCGGGTTCATGCCGTAACGAGAGGGTAAGTATTGATAGACCAGCAGTTCCGAGTGTCCACGTTCCTCTGGTGTCATGCCCCCATCACCCGTGGTGGTACTGGTCCCGACTTCCGTGGCGCCACGTCCAAGCGCTTCCTTTGCCTGCGCCGACAGAGCGCCAAAACTCATACCGGCAATCGTGATCGGGGTTGAAATTGTGATCGGATTCTTTGCGAATCTGGTGCCCAGTGTAACAGCTGTCTCACATTTCTCACGATACCCTTCCAACGGATAACGTGACATGCTGGCGCCTAAAAACAACAAATCATCGAAGGTTGGAATCGTACGTTTGGCGCCTGCTCCGCGGATGTCATAAATACCTTCCCGTGCCGCGCGCTGAATTTCTTTGATGACCGGTTTTGAAAAGGTCGCGGATTCGCGTAGCCAGCTGGTATCAATTTTGTTTCTCATGTCAGTATGCTCCCACGTTGTCGACCTGGAAGTTATAGAGCTTTCTGGCTGATCCGTATCGTTTGAATTCAGCAGGTTCATGTTTGATTCCTGCCTTGTTCAATAATTCCTTCAGCTCTTTGATATGTTCAGTTTCCATTGGTTTTTCGATGCAATCAGTGCCCAGACTCGCCGCCTCTCCACGAAGATAAATGCGTGCTTCATAAATGGAGTCACCAAGTGATTCTCCGGCATCGCCGCATATCACCAGGCGACCGCTTTGCGCCATAAACGCACTCATGTGGCCGATTGAACCCCCTACGACGATATCAACGCCTTTCATCGAAATGCCGCATCTTGCTGCCGCATCCCCTTCTACGACCAGCAGACCACCATGGGCTGTCGCGCCGCAATATTGTGAAGCGTTGCCTTTAACCGCCACCGAGCCAGACATCATGTTTTCCGCCAACCCGGGGCCCGCATTGCCGTGAACAGTAATCCGGGCGTTCTGGTTCATGCCTGCGCAGTAATAGCCTACATGACCATGAATATCCACTTGTGTTTCGAACTGGGCACCTGCGGCGACGTTATGCTTGCCGCCGGGATTAACCACCGCTATCGCCTGTCCCTCCGAGTCACTGCCATGCAGAGCCTGGTTCAGCATGCGGACCTCGGCATCCTGTAAATCGAATTCTCTCATCTTAGTTCTTCTCCCAACTATAGATCCTCGCAGGGTCAGGCTCCCAGATGCGCGCACTCTCGCTGTTTGGAAGTTGTGCAATTGCGCGATATTCTGAAGACATTGCGACCCAGTCATCTGTTTCTGCAAGGACCGCGGGTTTACATGCGATGGGATCGCGCAGAACCGCGAATCCGTCCCGGGTGCCTACCGCAAAGGTGTAAAACCCGTCTAGATCTTTAATAGCGGATTCCAGGGCCTGATTAATCGTGGCGCCCTGGCTTAATCGCCAAGTCAGATAACCTGCGGCAACTTCGCTATCGTTGTCAGTCTGGAAGCGGATCCCTTCCGAGCGCAGTTTATCTCTCCATTGGTTGTGGTTCGATAATGAACCGTTATGTACCAGGCATAAATCCAGTCCAGTTGAGAAAGGGTGAGAATGTTCCGTGGTGACCGCACTTTCTGTTGCCATTCGTGTATGACCGAGTGCATGCGTTCCGTGCATGTCCCCTATTTTAAATTTCTTAATCACTTGATCTGGAAGACCTTTCTCCTTAAATATTTCGATGGCGCTTCCAAGGCTTGTGATTTTGACCTGGTCGAGATTGGATTCAATCCATCCAGCGATGTCGTCGGACTGCGCAGTGTCTGAGGCGCCGGCAATCACTACCGCATGATTTGCCAAAGGGGTGACGGAGACATGTTGGCCAAGCCCCTCCAGCAGCTTGCTTTCTATCGCAACCCAGTCCACATCATCCGGCCCTTGAAGAGTGATTTTGACTGACTTAGCATCGACTGGGTCGTGATATATCGCCACCCCGGCACTGTCCGGACCTCGATCGGTCATCTGCACCAGCATGTCAGCCAGCATTTTTCCCAGATTCCGCTCTAACGCTGGATTTTTAAGGTATAAGCCGACTATTCCACACATTTCAGGATTGGCCTCGATTCGTTTCAGGACGGTTGTAAGGTGGAATGGATGGTATCAGTGTTTAAATACTTTATCTACTGAGATGAAACTTATTTTAATATGAAGAAATATTCTAATTCTCATTGCCGTGCCTGCCGACGATAACAGCCAGCATTTTGACCGGTAAGATAATGAGTTCCTCCGGGCCGTGAGGAGCCTCCGAATCAAAATACAGTGAATCACCAGGGGACATCGGATAGGTCTTATTTGCATGGCGATAGACCATTTCTCCTGCTAACAGATGAATAAACTCGACGCCATCATGCTGGAACAGGGGAAACACATCTGACTTCTCGCTCAAGGTAATCAGGTAAGGCTCTACCATCGGTGATTGACCGCTTGAATGCCCCAGCAGTTGATAATGATGACCAGCTCGTGTGCCTTGACGTTCAATAGTGAGCCCACTGCCGGCAGGTACATATGTGGCTTCCCTGGTGTCCTCATACATGCGGAACAAAGAAGTTACCGGAACATTTAATGCGGCGGCCAGACTGTTCAACGTGGCAAGCGAAGGAGAGGTCAGGCCGTTTTCAACCTTTGACAGCATTCCTGGTGAGAGGTCCGACTGGCGCGCCAGATCCGCCACGGTCATCCCTTGTTGAACTCGATAGGCTCTGATTTGACGGCCGATTGCAAGCTCAAGCGCATTGTGAGGAACGTATCTTGATGGGTCTGGATCTGGTTCTGTCATTACCGTTAACTTTAGTTTCACTTCCTAAGGTTATACTAAGCATTTAAACATTGTAAAAGCCACAAGTCATATGAAAGGCACTATTCTCTTAGTCGAAGACCACCGCGATCTGGCGGAAACCGTCTCCATGACATTGGAGTCAGCGGGATTTGTGATCGATTACGCAGCGGACGGCCTGCAAGCGATCCAACTTGCGACAACGCAGGTATTCGACGCAATTGTTCTCGATGTTATGCTTCCGGGTATTGACGGCTTCACGGTTTGTCAACGACTTAGAGATGAGTTCAACCTCGATACACCGATTTTGATGCTGACAGCGCGAGATCAGATTGAAGATAAGCTCGAGGGATTCGAACAAGGAGCCGACGACTACCTGGTAAAACCGTTTGTGATGGCGGAACTAGTTGCGAGAGTAACCTCATTGGTAAATCGCAAGCGCGGTGAAATGGCTAACACTCAGATTTCCCTGGGCAACCTGAGTCTCGATTCCCGTACTCGAAAAGTCAGTCGCGCAGGACAGGACATTGTATTGTCTCCAACTGGATTTCGCATATTACGAATATTGCTGCGTGAATCACCCGCTGTGGTGTCCAGAGACGCGCTTGAAAACGAGCTTTGGGGCGATGAAGTTCCAGACAGCGATGCTCTTCGCAGTCATATATATATTCTGCGTAAAGCTATTGATCGGCCATTTGAAGAGGAGCATGGTGCGTTGATTAAAACAGTGAAAGGGGTTGGGCTTAAGATTGAGGCTTGAGAGAAATTTTACCAAGGGACAAATCTTAATGACTCGGCAGCTGTTTAGAGGCTCTGAATCAAGTTCAGGTATGCGCTGCGACCTTAAAAATCAACCCGGAACACCATCCCTCTATCCATTGAATATTCCCCCTCGACCTGCCAGCCGAATAGTTCGCATAGACGCTTAACCAAATCCAGTCCAACTCCGTAGCCGCTTGAGCCGATACTCCCCTGCCCTCGGACGAAGGGCTCGAACAGCTTTTCGCTGTCGGCCGGCAATACCCCTTCACCACGATTGCATACTTCCAAAAAGTTATCATCCAACACCACAGTCACTTCGCCCTTTCTGGTGTAGTTAAATGCGTTTCTCAGTAAATTTCCAATTACCGCTTCGGCAAACTGACGTGTGGCGGTGACTGTGACCTGTTTGTGATCCTTTAGATTAATTGACACGTGTCGATCTTGATTGTGGGTCAATGCCAGCTGTTCGAGCTGATTTTCTACAACCTCATTAATTGAAACTTCAGTTATACCTGGTAACTCTTTGCTGCCTCTGGCGAGGATCAGTAATGCGGTCACCAGTTCATTCATGTCTTTAACCGTGCGAAGTATGCGCGCTAATGACTTCTTCTGATTCGGTTCGAGATCAGTGTTATCGGACAGAAATTCTGCGGATCCCTGGATGACGGCCAATGGGGTGCGCAGTTCGTGACTGGCGTCGCGGGTAAAGCGTCGTTCACGATCGATGAATTCGTTGATCTCAGCCGTAAAAGAATTCAAAGAGTCGACCAGCACGTTTATCTCATCACCGACATGGGTCGTTTTTAGGTTGGAAAGCTCCAGATCAGCCAATTGACTTCGTGATGGGTTGAACTCTCGCAAACGATTCGCCAGAGCGACTAAAGGCGACACAGCTTTACGGGATTGTCTGAATCCGACGTAGGCGGTTAGGTATATAACGATCAGCACCAGACTGAGCGGCACCACGCCAAAATAGAATGACAGCGCGGCTACACTTTCTTCATCGAATACCAGATATAGGGTGGCGGTCTGGCCTCTATGGATGCGTCGATCCACCAGGACAAGTTGCTCTTGGTCTTGAACCTTGACTCTGCCATAGCCGGGTTTGATTGCTTGGAGAGATTCCGGGGCATACTGGTTGGAGCCTTCAATCTCCAGGTATCCGATCAGGTTATCCGTATTTGGTAGCGCATGATCTGGATTAGTCTTGTAACTCTCCCAGAAGTGTTTCGCTTCACCTTCTAAAGCAGCCCGCATCATCACACCTTCCACCACTTTTGCAGCAACAATGACCCCGAGTGCTGTAATTACGCTAATGAACAAAAGCTGCAAAAAAATAACTTTAGCTAGCCTTCGGGTAATACCAGATGTATTCGATGTTGAGATAAGCATGCTTATGTCTGCAAAGATTTTTTCGAGTCTAGAGAGAATTTCAACCCACCGCAATTGGCAAAAATCGATTCACGTTAGATTGATCGGTTTATAAATATTATCCGGAAAAATTCGGAGTAAATGTATGTACCCTAATAAATTCTTACCAGCTGCCTCTTTTGAGGAGCGGAGCGGCCCTAGGGCCTTCAGATTGATTCTGTCTATGGCTTTCGTCGTTGCTGCAACCGGGTGCAGTGCGCAAGCCTTGACCGAGTCCGAAGATAGCTACCCCAGGGTTTATCAGCAGTTAAGCGAAACTTATGACAACGGCGCAAAGATAGCAAACGCGCCCGAAGAGCAAAATGATCTAAGGCTGAAATTCGGATCCTTTATCGAAGCCCATGCAGATCTTAAGGCACCGCATATGGTCGACAAAATCGAGGATGCTTATGCCGACGACCTCTACTTTAATGATACGCTCAAAACCCTTACTACACGGGACACCCTGGTCGCGTACCTGGTGGAGACCGCGGAGAGAGTCGATTACAATCGTGTTCAGATTCACGAGATCATTCCGAGCGGAGATAATTATTACGTTCGCTGGTCTATGCAGACCGGATTCACGGTCTTCGGCAAGCCGATCCAAACAGAATCGATTGGGATGAGTCACATCAGGCTCGATGATGAAGGAAAAATCTATTTTCATCAGGACTTTTGGGATAACACGGAAGGGTTGTTCCAACATCTGCCAGTGGTCGGATACATAATAGGCAAGACCAAACAGCGGCTATGACTGACCTCATCTCGGAGATAAAAACTGGATGGAGTCAGTTTGACCTTGACGCGGTAAAGAAATTAGAGCCTCTTTACTCTCCGTCGGTCACTTTTATCGAGCCCGCAGGAGAGATAAAAGGTCGAGAGGCTGTCTTCGACCATTTCAGGGCTTCCTGTGAAAATCTGATAGAGTGTCGTTTTTTATTTAATGAATCCATGGAAATCCGCAACGCGAACCAGGCTTGTCTAGTCTGGGACATGTCGTTCCGCCATCGCAAGCTTAACGGTGGTAAGAAAATCGTATCTAACGGAATCACCTTGCTGCAGTTTGATGAGCAGATTCGTCTCCATAGAGACTGGTTCGATCTTGGGCAGGCGGTTTATGAAAACCTGCCTTTGATGGGAACCGCGGTGCGCTTCGTAAAAGGCAAAATGCACGCACATTCCGCTTCCTGACATGGCGCATATACCTCTAGAAAACCGAACGGTCTGGATCACCGGCGCGTCATCCGGTATCGGCAGATCTATGGCGCAGAAACTGATTCAATCTGGTAACCGATTGATCATTACCGCGCGAAACGAAACCGCATTGACGGCTCTAAAGCAATCTGCGCCAGATCAGGTCGAAGTGGTTGTTGCCGACATCGCTGATTCAAACTCTATCGCGCATATGCGGGAAAGCCTGCGAGCGTTGACAGACCATATAGATACCGTGATTCTGAACGCGGGGACCTGCGAATACCTCGACGTCAGTAATTATGATACCGACTTGGTTGAGCGGGTCATCCAGGTAAACCTTCTAGGCATGTCGCGATGTATCCAGGCCAGTCTGGAACTTCTGAAAAGTTCATCAAAGCATCCTCATATCGTCGGTGTCAGCAGTGCCGCAGCGCTTACCGGTCTGCCACGCGCAGAGGCTTATGGTGCCAGCAAAGCAGCGGTTGTTTCGTTCCTCGAATCCTTAGGGCTCGACCTGAATCGTTACGGTGTTGACGTCTCGATAATCTATCCAGGATTCGTAGAGACTCCTTTAACTGACCGTAACGACTTCTCCATGCCGTTTCTAATGGATGTCGATACCGCTGTGAGTCTCATGATCGAGGGAATCGAAAAGCGAAAGATCAAGATCACATTTCCAAGGCGCCTGATCTGGTCGCTGAAGCTGATGGCTGCGCTTCCCGAGAAACTCCGTTTCCGGGCGGGACTGAGTATGGTCCGTAATACAGGATAGCTTCATGAGAATTGCAATTATAGGCACAGGTATTTCCGGACTCACCGCTGCGCACCTTTTACACCGTCATCATGATGTCACTCTATACGAAGCCAATCACTATATTGGCGGCCATACGGCAACGATAGACATTGAATTGGATGGCGAACATCATGCGGTAGATACAGGGTTCATTGTTTATAATGACTGGACCTACCCCAATTTCATCAAACTGATGGATCGGTTGAGTGTGGAAAGTCAGCCCACAGATATGGGTTTTAGTGTGACCACGCGTCATCAGGGCCATGATTTCGAATACTGCGGTTCCACTGTAGGTAGTTTGTTTGCTGATCGCCGCCAGATGCTTAATCCCGCATTCCTCGGAATGGTGAGAGACATCATGCGTTTTAACAAGCGTGCGAAGAGAGATCTGGCGGGGAACACAATCCCCGCTGATTTGCCCCTTCACCGTTATCTTGAGCAAGGCGGGTACGGCAGCTACTTTCTGGAATACTATATTATTCCCATGGTGTCAGCGATCTGGTCAGCGTCTACCGCACAGGTGGCTGATTTCAACACCCTATTTTTCGTCCGTTTCTTCGCCAATCATGGTCTACTTAATATATCTGACCGACCTCAATGGCGGGTGCTGAAGGGAGGATCGAGAAGTTATGTTGAACCCATGACAAGAGGCTTTCGCGATCAGATTCAGCTGGGAAATCCGGTGTGCGCGGTTAACCGCACATCGAGAAATGTAACGGTATCCTGCACCCATGGTGACGAGATTTATGACCACGTGATTTTTTCCTGTCACAGTAATCAGGCCTTGGATCTGTTACCAGATCCAGAGTCAGAGGAGAAGAAGATTCTTGAGGCAATTCCCTATCGAGAAAATAGCGTCATACTGCATAGCGACGAGAACCTGCTTCCGAAACGCAAAAATGCCTGGGCAAGCTGGAACTACCTTCTCGATGGCACCGAGTCAGAACAACCTGTGCTGACCTATAATATGAATATTCTTCAGGGTATTCAGTCGGCCCGGCCTATTTGTGTAACGGTGAATGGTGACAAGCATATCGATCAAGCCAAAGTGATCAAGCGTTTCAGTTACTCGCACCCGCAATTCGGTCAGGATAGTGTCGCAGCGCAAAAAAGCTGGTCGCGCATCAATGGGCACAAGCGGACCTGGTTCTGCGGCGCATATTGGGGTAATGGATTTCATGAAGACGGCTTGGTCAGTGCACTACCTGTGGTGGATGCTCTGGGTGGGGATCGATTGTGAAAAATAACCGAGAAATTGAGCAAAGTCGTTCATCGATATATTGGGGAAATATTCGTCACCGTAGATTTACTCCGGTGAAGCACGAGTTCAGCTATCGAATTGCGATGCTGATGCTGGACCTTGATCATGTCGAGCGTGAGCTGAACTTTGGCCCAGTGTTAGGGTGTCGACATGCGGCTCTCGGATGGTTTAGGCGAGAGGACTATATTGGCGACCAGGCGGTTCCGTTGAAACAGGAAATACTGCAACAGGTTAACCAGGAAACCGGTCAGAATTTAAGCGGCAAAGTCTTAGTTCTCACGCACTTGAGATACTGGGGTTTCATCATGAACCCGATTTCTGTTTTTTATTGTTACGACGACGAACAACAATTGCAGGCCCTTGCGCTACAGGTGACTAATACGCCTTGGCGGGAAAAGATACTTTACGTGATCAATGCTGACAACGATCAACGAAATCAGCTTTCTAAATTCCCCAAAGCAATGCATGTATCACCGTTTAATCCGATGAATATGCGCTACCAGTGTCGTTTTAGGGATGCGGGGGACACTTTGTTCTTTCATCTTGAGAACCATTGCGAATCTGAAAAGCATACTGATGCCACCATGCTTTTCAAACAATACCCTATGACCAGATGGAAATTGATCGGACTAACCCTGCGTCAACCTGCAATGACCTTAAAAGTGGGATTCGGAATTTACTGGCAGGCGCTTCGCCTGTGGTTGAAAAAGTCACCGGTTCATGATCATCCAAAACATCTGGAAACAGATCCAATTTCAAATCAGAGTTTAAGTAACACTATAGACTAAAATGAAAATCTCAGCGATTTCTTCAAATATCATACATAAAAGTACACGGTCTAAACCACTCGATGGAATGGCCAGAAAGAGTCTGTTTCGTCTACTTAAAGATCTGCAGGGAGGTACGCTAACGTTGACGGAGGGTGATCAGGCCTACCGCTTTGGCGAATACAAGGATAACTATATTGCCCAAGATCCGATACAAGTTAACATCAAGGTATCAAATCCTGCATTTTACCGAATGGTCCTGATGCGCGGATCTATTGGCGCTGGTGAAGCGTACATGATGGGCTTTTGGCAAGCCTCGGATCTGACATTAGCGATCCAGCTCATTTGTCGTAATATGAAACAGCTTGAGAAGATGGATGCAGGATTGACCGGTATCGGTTTAGGATTCCAGAAACTAAAACATTGGTTGTCTCCCAACACCCTCAGGGGCTCAAAGAAGAACATACATGCTCACTATGATTTGAGTAACGATTTGTTTGAATACTTCCTCGATAGCAAAATGATGTATTCAGCAGCGGTGTACCCTGATCAAAACAGTGATCTTGAAACCGCTGCCACCCATAAACTTCAAAGAGTTGGAGAAAAGCTCGAGCTCTCCTCGCATGATCATGTGCTCGAAATTGGCACCGGTTGGGGAGGACTCGCAGTCTATCTCGCGGAAAACTTCGGGTGCAGGGTAACCACCACGACCATTTCACAAGAGCAGCACGACTACGCCAAGGCTCGAATACAGGAGAAGGGCCTGCAGAATCAGATAACTTTGCTGCAGAAAGACTATCGTTTGCTCGAAGGCAGTTATGATAAACTTGTCTCAATAGAAATGATTGAAGCTGTTGGACATCGTTTCCTACCTGTCTATTTTGAAAAATGTAGTTCGCTTTTGAAACCTGGGGGCAGAATGTTGATTCAGGCGATTACTATTCCAGAACAGCGCTATGAATATGCAAAGCGCAACATTGATTTTATCCAGCGTTATATTTTTCCTGGTGGGAGCCTGCCTTCTATAGAAGTGATTCTGCAGAATACCGGGCGCCACACCAACCTTCAATTAGAGCACCTTGACGACATGGGTCTTGATTACGCCCGCACCCTGAACCATTGGCGCCAGCGCTTTATGCGAAATCCCGCAGATATCTTGCGCATGGGGTTTGATGAGTATTTTATTCGCTTGTGGCAGTTTTATCTGTCTTATTGCGAGGGCGGATTTCTGGAGCGGGCGATCAGTACCAACCAGATCGTATTTCGTAAAGTCTAGACCAAGTAGTTTCGATAGGAAAATGGGGTTACTGTTGAAAGTTTTATTTAACGCTGCGCTGTTTCAGGTGGGATGGATTCTGAGCGTGCTGTATGGCAATAGTATTGCCCTGGTCATCGCTCTAGCTGCCATATTAATTTATGGGGCCTATTATCTTCGTAGCCGCGCTGAATTTGCTCTGATCGTATCCGTGATACTGCTTGGATTTGCTGGCGATACGCTTCTTGGAATAACGGGAATTCTTGTGTATCCATCGGGTGCGCCTTATCCTCCATTCTGGATGGTGACGCTATGGCTGTTGTTCGCTACGACAATTCCCTGGTCGCTGAGATGGATCGCTGCTAAACGCACTTGGTTCGTAATGTTCTCTGTAGTGGGTGGACCAGTGAGTTACCTCATTGGCGTCAATCTTAGCGGGGTCACTTTAGGAACGGAACTACTTCTATCCCTGCTCATATTAGGATTTTTATGGGCAATACATGGACTGGTTATTCAGTATTTTTTCACTCTTTGGCAAAGTCAATCTCAAACACTATGAACAAGATACTCATAAGTCTGCTGCTAGCAATGATGTCGACAACCTCCTATGGATGTGTAGAAAATTGGCTGCAACAACAGCGGTTTTCTGTAGAAGGTGTGGCTTCTGATCCAGAGGGAAACATACTCTACGTGGAAAGATTAAAGCACGTTCCCGACAATACAGGGGGCAAGTTGACAGTGGCCTATACCGATCCATCTGGCACGCCCCTAGCAAATAAACAAGTGAACTACAATTGTAGGACTACCGCCCCTTCGTTCAGTTTAGAAGACCAAGTAAGTGGAGTTAAAGAAGGGGTAAACTGGAAGCAGGATCAGCTAGAGAGTTTTCAAGATGATGAAATCACCAGGCTGGAGGTACCTGATGGACCGACAATTATCGATGCCGGATTTGACAATGCGATCAAGTCGAGTTGGGACACGCTGATAAAGGGCGAGAAAGTTGCGTATAACTATCTGTTCGCCAGAGATAACAAGTTTCTTAAGCTCAGATTTCTTAAATCAGAACCGCCGAGAACATTAGAAAATGAGATTTCCGGAGACGTGGTGTTTTTTCGAATAGCCGCCAACAATCCCATTTTTCGACTGCTTTCATCGCCTATTTACGTCGGCTATGATCGAAATACTCAAGATCTGAAATACTATTTTGGACCATCCAACCTGCCCGCAATGAAGGACCAGAAGAACGTTTTGATTCGTTACAATACTATTGGTTAGTTCTTGCGTTTAATCATGCAGGAAGACGTCGCATGGGCATAAAGCTTGCCCGATTCGTCCTTTAGCGCTCCTTCTGACACCCCAAGAGATCGCGATATATTGACGATCTTCCCTTCCGCTATTAACCGGATATTAAGGGGAACTGGCCGTACCATCCGCACAACGAGGTCAATGGTTCCGTAAGTCGCGCCAGGGTCCAACATAGTATGTACGGCGCAGCCGGTTACTGAGTCCATTACAGTCGAAGCAAAACCGCCATGGGTGCCACCCATCGGGTTCATGTGCTGCTCGGATGCGGTGGCTTCAAATAGCACGCGGCCCTTCTCTGCTTCAAGGAACTTCATCGGTATCGTCTCAGCGATACTCGGATGCGGAAGACGCTCTTCTATAATGGCCTGGATGATTTCCAGACCGCTCATGGTTTCAAGATTCATTCGAGTGATCTCATTTTACGGTTTCTTTCCTTTGATTTTCCCAATCGAATAGAAGACGGTTTACTTAAGTCCTTTCAGGTACTGCTGCCGTTCCTTCTCAGGAAATTTTTCAATGCTATACCGCAACATCGTTGTTGGCATTTTTTTATAGTTTTTTACTAAGAATAGTTCTTCAACAGATCTATTTCGATTTCCGATTTCTCTCAGCATCCAGCCCACCGCTTTATGCATTAAATCTTCTTTGTCAGTTAGCAATGCTTCCGAAAGTTTCAGTGCGTCTTTAAAGTCATTGTCTTTTATAAAGGTAAACGTTGACATCAAGCCGATTCGACGTTCCCACAGGCTGTTAGATTCGACTAGATCATATAAAGGCTTTTTGTGCTTTTCCGCTAGATATGCGCCAACTATTTGCGGTGCCGAGCCGTCAACCAGGTCCCAGTTGTTGATATATTTCGTGTGCATTAAATACAACTCATAGATTGATACCCTTTCCTTGTCAGTACTGTTAACAAACCTCTGGACTAACATGAATAACGCAGTTAACCGCTCTTCGTGATACGGAGATTTAAGCAGGCGAGTAATTTCCCTTAAAGGGGTATCTCTGTAATGTTTGGCGACTTTTCTGAGCACTGGCACACGGATGCCCAAAAATCGATCGCCTTCGCCATATTCCCCCTTACTGGTTTTAAAAAACCGCTGAGAATGCGCCGCAATTGCAGGATCACCAAGGCTCCTTAAGGAATTCTTTATTTCCGTGGAATTCATAGTTGATAGCAGTAGCTCCTGATGCGACTATCTATTGAAAGGTGCGCCCGCAGCTTGCCCCTAGGTCGACAGATTGCAACGGTTATCTGAAGCTGCTCTAGTTTATGTTTACCTAAAGGCTAGGATTTCCATTCCTCAGCCTGGCGTTGTCTTCCTTGCGCGATCCTCTTTATTCGTTTTATACGTGCCGCACCCCACAGAATGATTAAAAGAACTGCACTCGTAAATGACCCATAGAGTACAAATGGAGAGCTTGCCGTAGCCCACACGATGATCAATCCAATAAATGCAATGGAAAATACGAATATGAGATTACGTTCATTTAAATAAACGATCCCCCGATCTTGATTATTTTGAAGCCCATCCCCTTGGGCACCCTGAGATTTTGCGGCGGCGGCTTGTATCCGCGCGATGCCTTCTTCTGCGTTATCGCTCATATTAAAAACACCTTCACTTGGTTAGCAATAAGCATTTATGTTTCATTATATTTTATTGCCATTGAATCTTGATTCTTTTGTGTTATCGACGGCGTATGTGGTCCTCGTTAATGGATGTCGATAAAGTTATTGAGGTACATTATTAATTGTTTAACGTTCTGAGCTTTATACGCAAATTATTCGTCAAATATCCGTAGATTCTTATGATTGACCTTAATTCGATGATTAATTCTAGAGTCTGATCGGCGACTTACCTTGACAACGCCACAATAAAAGATAATCTCGCAGACTCCACTCAACACCATGCATCTGGAATTATTCCTATGGCAGACCCACATCAACGTTACCGCAAGTTTAACACGGCAGACACCTACCCCAATCAGAAGCTAAATAATGACCTGTGTCAGGTGGTCAAGGCGCGGGGCACCACCGTGTTTGTGCGCGGTCAGGTCGGGCAGGACGTTGATAACTTTGAAAGTATTGAGAGCCTGAGCGCCTATGAACAGGCGGATAAAGCGATGCAGAACGTCAAGCAACTGCTTGAAGAGGCAGGTTCGGAGCTTGCGCATATTTGCAGAATTCAGGTCTATATTACCGATCGAGCCTATCGTGACGATGTCTATCAGGCAATTGGTCAATGGCTTAAAGGTGTATACCCGGTTTCCACCGGTCTGATCGTGAACGGCCTCGCGCGGCCTGAATGGGTCATGGAAATTGAAGCGACCGCTGTGATCCCGGAATAAACCTTAGGCGAATCTATTATGACTTTTTCCATTGTAGGTCACTGTCGTCGGACAGGTATGTTTGGTGTTGCAATTACCACCTCAAGTATTTGCGTCGGGGCCAGATGTCCCCATGCGCGTGCCGGGATCGGCGCAGTAGCTACTCAAAATATAACCGATCCTTCTCTTGGCCCGTCGATTCTCGATGCAATGACCGCTGGCCGAAGTGCTCAGGAAGCCCTGGATCATGTGATCGCCGGGCGGGATTATCTCGATTACCGGCAACTCACAGTAGTGGATAATCACGGTAACACCGCGAGTTTTACCGGCGGCAATATTCTAGGCACAAACGCTGAATCTTCCGGCGATGCGTGTTATGCCGCTGGGAATCTATTGTCCTCGGTTGCCGTGCCCGAAGCGATGACCGCCGCGTTTAGCGTCCATGCCTCTATGCATCTTGCCGAACGGCTTCTATTATCACTCGAAGCCGGACTGGATGCGGGTGGCGAAGAAGGTGATGTGCATTCCGCTGCACTGCTGGTAGTGGATAAGCAATCGTTTCCACTTGTAGATCTGCGTGTGGACTGGAGTGATACCTGTCCAGTGGTCAAGCTTCGTGCATTATGGCGCGACTATGAACCGCAAATGCTTGACTACTTAACTCGGGCAATTAATCCGGCTGACGCACCATCTTACGGTGTACCCGGCGACGAATAAAAATTCCGTGCGCCTCGTTTGGAGGAAATCGCCAGCTTTATAGTGTGGCTTGTTTTGTTGATCGTATCCGTGGTCCTGATCAATTATATTGCGAAATTGATCGGTGCGCCCTCCGATGTTGCGCTGTTGCTGCAGAGTTTTCCATTTATTGCCGAGCTCGGAATCGGAATAAATGAGGGCCATAGCGGCGCCTGCGCGGCTGTGATGGTAAGTTCCGGATAGTTCTACGGCACGTTCGTGGCCTTTAGGGTGACTGCGTTGATACCGTCACTCATCGCTTAATCCGAACGCACCCTGCCGACAGAACTGTCTGTGGGATTTATCCGTCAGTTTTTTCGCCATAGATGTTGTCGGACATTCCCGCCGCGTGTTTGACAAAATCCAATGGTCCATCCCAGCCAAAATTGCGATACACCGCAGCCAGGTGCGCGAACGGAGGCGACTGCGCAAACAGATGAAATGTCAGACGATGACCGGCGTAACCGGAATTCAGGAGATCGCGGGCAAAGGACAATAGTTTTCGGCGGTCATCCGCCTTCCATCGTTCGTTGATGGTGTAATACTTATCCAGCCACTTTCCGGTTTCTTTGCCTCGGAAAGAATCAATGTCCGGGGTCACGCAGATCTGGCCACCGCAGAGCTCGCGCGCGATATGCATCATCGCTGGCAGATTGGAGCAGGCATGTACCCTTCCGGTCATCAGCAGGGACTGGTTTGGCATCAGAAATCCGCCGGGGCTTTTCTCGCCCATCGCAATCGCAGCGGTAAGATGTGCGTTAATACCTTCTCTATAAACCGCGAGCTGCGCCAGTTTTTCCTGCACAGCCGGCTGTTTTTCGAGCCCGGTCTGTTTGACGTTCCACAGCGCCGCGCCGATCATCATATCGGCATAAGTGATCAGGCGCTGTACAAATGGCATAGCTGAATAGCGGTGTAGTGTGGTGCGAATAAATGCGGCCGCTCTGGTGTGCTGATAAAACAAAACGTCCTCCCAGGGAATCAGCACGTTGTCCAAAATCATGATGGTATCGACTTCGTCAAACCTGTTAGAGAGGGGATAGTCGTCCTGCAGACCATCCCTTTGAAAGCCGGCCCGGCAGATGTGTTTGACGCCGGGAGCATTCATTTTAACGATACAGCCTAAGGCGTAGTCTGAGATCGACGCGTCCCCCCAGTTGGCAATGGTTGGTTTCAGAAAAGCCTGGTTTGAATAGGCGGCTGCGGTCTCGTACTTCGCGCCACGAATAATGATGCCCTCATCGGTTTCTTTAACCACATGCGTCAGCATATCCGGGTCCTGCTCCTGGGGCTTCAGCGACCGGTCGCCCTTGGGGTCGGTATTTGCCGAGACGTGAAATGGATCGTTCTCCACGGCCAGGCGAATGTGGGTGTTGATATTCTTGGCAAATCGAGGATCGATCTCGTTGAGAATATCGGCACCGTCGGCGAGTGACCACATTTCTCCAACAGTTTCGTCACCGACCCTGGTCACCACCCCACCGATATCCTTCATCAGCGTATCGACCGCTTTGCGCTTCGCCTGCCAGTGCTCCTGAGTGCGTGGGATTTGGTTGCCAATTGGAAAGCGCTCTCCGTCTCGCTCAAAAGTCATCAAGTCCTGTTTATCCGTTTCATGCTGCATGTCATAGATGCGTGCCCGAATATCAATCAATGGCTTGAATTTAGGGTGCGCGGTAATATCCTCCACGCGTTCGCCATCCATATATACTTCCCTGCCGTCTCGCAGGGATTCACGATACTGTCCGCCGGTTCTGATCATGCCAGGTCCTGGTTATGTTTATTTAGAGGTTTATGTTATCTGCGATGTACTACGCCGAAGAATTACTATTTTTTGAGTAACGAATCCGCAGTTCTGAAACAGACACTCAAAAAACAGAATTAAAATTCACCACTATTGAAATCTGATCAGTTCAACCTTCTCAGATTTTCTGGGCGGTATAATGACACAGGTTAACTCAACGATCATCAACATGTTGAATCCAGCTCAGCGAGACCTTTTTGCCGGCAACGAAGAACTCGCCCAGCCGAGTCCAACAATAGAATATCTCGCCAATCAAATAACCGATCATGAAGCGTATTTTACGTATTTACGCGATCGGGCGAACTGGAATTGCCGGTTTAAATCGCGGCGCACGGTGACATTCGGCGAGTCGTATAATTATTATTCTGGGTCTATAAGAAACGGTGAAATACCTGGATTTCTTAATCCATTTTGTGATGTTGTGTCGGAGCATTTTGCGTTCCGCCCGAACAATTGTCTGGTGAACTATTATCCCGACGGAGATCATTACATCAGTTTTCATTCTGATCAGGATATGGAAATGAAGGATCACACCGGGGTTGCAATTTTTTCTCTCGGGACAGTGAGGGAGATGGTCTTAAGGCATATCAGCACTCGCACTTTACGGTACGTGTATCCACTGGAACCGGGTTCGGTGTTTTACATGAGTGATGAGCTTCAAGCCGAATGGCAGCACGGTATTCCAAAACAAAGCGGCCGTGGGCCAAGAATAAGCCTTTCGTTTCGTTCTTTAAGAGTTAGTGAAGGTAATCAATGAAGTAGATTAGATCAGGTCAATCGGGATATCGGCTAAAGCTTGAGAAAATTGACAGGGGTCAAGTAAGTAATCAGTTTCCTCTTACAGAATCCCATTGTTAATGGTTACTTTAAACGGGTCAAAAGTATGAGTCACATCACCGCCTCAGCATCTGAATCAGGCAACAAACCTGCCCCCAGCGATTCTGCCGGCCAGCAGCCTTCGGATCAGGATCCGATGGAGATCAGGCGGCGCTGTGAAAACGGTGAATATCCCTATAAGGATAAGATCGCAAAATCAGAGTATGAACGCCAGAAAGCGGAACTCCAGGTTGAACTCCTTAAAGTGCAGAAATGGGTCAAGGACACCGGCCAGAAAATCATGGTTCTGTTTGAGGGGCGCGACGCAGCCGGTAAAGGAGGCACGATTAAACGGTTTATGGAGCATCTGAATCCTCGTGGCGCACGGGTGATTGCATTGGAGAAACCGACCGAAGCGGAGCAGACCCAATGGTATTTCCAGCGCTATCTCAATCATCTGCCCTCTGCTGGTGAAATTGTGATGTTTGATCGGTCCTGGTACAACCGCGCAGGTGTCGAGCGAGTAATGAGTTTTTGTGATCCGGGTGACTATCTCGAATTTATGCGTCAATGTCCCGAAATTGAACGCATGCTGGTACGCTCGGGCATAAAATTATTTAAATACTGGTTTTCAGTTACTCAGCAGGAGCAAAGGAGGCGATTTGAATCCCGTAATAGTGACCCTCTGAAGCAGTGGAAGCTGTCCCCTATCGATAAAGCGTCTCTGGATAAGTGGGATGACTACACGGAAGCCAAAGAAGCCATGTTTTTCTATACCGATACCGCGGACGCGCCGTGGACAATTGTTAAATCAGACGATAAAAAACGTGCGAGATTAAGCTGTATGCGGCACTTTCTGTCTACGCTGCCCTATGACGGCAAAGATTCGGACATCGTCAAAGAACCAGATCCTTTTCTGGTGACCACAAGTGCACACGTAATCAGTAGCAGCGAACATATTCTAGGGAAGAGTCTACACCCAGAGCAGCGGCGGACTTCTACAAGCAGCTGAAGGATATACGATGATATTCCAGATTTAACTTTGGGCGATAGGCTGATTTAGCCAGCAGCAGCCTTGAGTCGACGATGCAGTTGCTCGAGCCCGTCTCTCAAGGTCTCATAGTGGCCAGATTCCGTAATAAGCTGTCTGAGTTGATTATTCAATCCTCCTTCGGTTGACAGATCTTCCATGGCTTCTTTAAACCTGCCCGCACCATCCCTTGGCATGGCCCCAAGATAGCCGGAAACAAGATTTGCTACATAGCGCTCACCATTCCTCTGGCTTCCAGCATGCTCCCCTAGCCAGTGTGCCACAACGTCTAGCTGTTTCATGGTAGAGGAAAGTATTGCGGTAGCGGCAAAGTGTGGCGGGATAGCACTTTCCGAAGATAGTGTGATGACATCGTTTTCGTCTCCAAACAGCGTTTCAAGGACTGGACTTTCGGGATAGACCGGTAACGGGCAACCGCCCTGTTCAATAAACGGTAACGGAATGGTGACACATGGATTGGAGGCGGGCGTAATCAGGCTGGAGACCTCCTCCAGACTGATGTCTGCCATGACCGAGATGATCTCTTGGGTAGAAGTAAACTCTAATTGTGGCAGGACTTCGCGAGCGGTGTTTGCAAGCAGACAGATGAACACAATCTTACACTGTTCGAGAATGTTCTGATTTGGCGAGACGGACACATTGTGAAGAGTCTCTACCCGGGTAGAAATTTCAAGACTTCGCGCAGATACAAGAATTGTGGAATTGGGGAATCGCCTCGACAAAGAACGTATCATTGGTTCTGCGATGCGGCCAGTTCCAAGAAATCCGATTGATTGATTCATATTTTTTTCTTGTTAGTCATGTTGTGTTAACTATATTATTTTTATTGGGCTGTTGCTGATCGGTGATAATTTTCTGAACACTTTTCTCTGGACAGGTTTACCAGTATCGGAATCGCATCCAATATTCCGCTGCAGACGAAAGCGCCTTCTTTCTTAAGCTTGTCTTCGACATTTACCGGCAGAGAGTTCACGGACTCCTCAGGAATTTCGTTGAGCTGGCCACCGATTAAAACGGGTACGGGTATTCCCATCTCGAGCAGTTGATCTCGCAGTCGGCTGAAATAGGTCAGCGCAACACCGTTATAGGTGCTGAGGGCGATTGCGTCGACCGATTCTTGTTCAGCGAGTCTGGCCAGGTCAATAATGTCGGCCGATACACCGCCATCCAATACATCGATATTCAGCTCGCGAAACAATCCTTCGATCAGCATTTTGCTGTGTTCGTGTACATCGCTCGTCGCGACCAATACTTTTAAACCCGAATCGTTTAGCGTTTTTCTATCTGACGGATCAATAGCGTCAAGATTTACAGTCACCAATTGCTCGATCTCATTCACCGTATCCGACTGGAGAATAGCCACGCGGCGATGTGATTCGTCATCCCAGCGTCCTTGTCCAAAACGGCGTTCCAGTTCTTTACACCCAATACGGCGCATCGCCAGCATCAGTTCGAACGGATCAGCAATATCGTAGCCTTCTTCTTCAAGACCTTTCAAAGTCGCATTGTAAAAATCCGTTCCCTTTGCCACTAAGGTGTTTGCCACGCGCTCGATTTCCGTATCGTTATAAATCGGCAGATAGTCATTTCCGTTAGCCGTGAGTCGTCCCGCAAACACCTGCGCATCGATAATTTCGTCTATTTCTGGAATACGGCGATTTTCAGTGACCGGTACAGGATTGATTGCATGTCCACTCGGACAGGTCATTTGTCCAACAATGTCGAGCAACAAGTATGCGCCCAGACTGGCATAGTTCTCCGCGTCACTGCCACGATAACTGGTGGTATTACCGTAAATCATGCTACCTGGGTTTGGACTTGCTATTGAGAGCGCACGCTGAAAGCTTAGACGCGTAAGCGGTGTCGAATAATGATGGCCAAAGCAATGCGCAATAAGGGCACCGCACAAATCCTCAATAATGTAGCGTTCCAGCATGGCTGCGCCCAATGCGGAGGCGAGATCTTCGAAAACCGCTGCGAAACCATCATCAAGATTAGAGTGCACGAGTACCTTGACCGGCTGCGCGGCAATCAGCCCGATGGCCTTTAGGGTCGAATTGGTTGTGACGATATCGTCATTCCAGTCCGGTAGTCGAAATGTGAAGTACTGTCCTAGATTCCCTATGACCGTGCCGCCGGCTGAGAGTGCCGCTTGAGTGTTTTCCAATGCGCCGGGAAATCCCAGGACAAAATCGCCAAAATGGGTTGCTGCAGGCGCAGCATTGGCAACTTCGTGAAAGTCTTCCGGTCCATCCAGGATTAGTCCAGTGCCGCGCAATTGACTGTCACGCATCGCGCGCGGAAACCCCATTGACCAGTCGAGACAGAGCCCGAAGCGATCAACGCGCACCCCTTGTTTCTCGGTTGACTCATATATTTCTTGAAATGCCCGGATGCTCTTTTTCTTGTCGCGGAATCCCATATGCGCGTGTTGCATAATTCGCTCACTATCCATGCATCGCAACTTATATTCTGCTTCGCAGTTCACCTGATAGTAGTCCAGAAAGACCGAAGGCCCAACGTGCCAGTCTTTCGCCAGCGCACGTCCAGCGTCAAGCACCTCCCTGCCCTCAGGCAGATCGGTTTCAGGAATGACGTGACGACGAGCGAGGTTCATCAGACGCTGATATGGTCTAATAACTGACCAAGAAACTGGTCACAACGCTTAAGCTGTTCACGTGCGACAAACTCGTCCGGCTTATGTCCTTGGTCCATGGAACCTGGCCCGCACACGACGGTGGGAATCCCTAACCTTCCCTGGAACAGGCCACCCTCGGTACCGAATGCAAGTTTGACGAAGTCTCCGGTTTGCATGAAACCCTGGACAAGTTTAACCACTTCCTCTTCTGGAGAGGTATCGAGAGCTGGGTACTGGTTAAACACCTCGATATTTATTTCGGCTTCTGGAAAATCTTCCCGATAATCAGAGGAGATTTCCCGGGCAAATTGTTCTATCTGCGAGACAAGTTGATCCGGATCATCTTTATTAATATTCCTAATTTCGAATTTGAAACTGCAATCTCTGGGAATGATATTGAGTGCGGTTCCGCCCGTTATAGTCCCGACATGGAGGGTGGTGTAAGGCACACTATAATGATGGTCATGCTCGCTATGCAATTTCAATTTTTCTTGAAGACCGCGGATGGCCTGGATCATATCGGTTGCCAGATAAATGGCATTTAGTCCCTGGGTTGTCAGCGCTGAGTGGGCTTCAACGCCGCGGCAAGTGCACGCCGCCGCCGTTTTACCCTTGTGGGCAATGGCAACCTGCATTTGGGTTGGTTCACCGATGATGCAAAAAGCTGGTTTTAGCGGGGCTGTCTCAAGCATATCTATCATGCGGCGCACTCCGACACAGCCAATCTCTTCATCATACGAAAATGCCAGGTGTATTGGTCGAATGAGCTTTCTTTTACTCGCCTCCGGCATCAATGCCAATACGCTTGCAATAAATCCTTTCATATCCGTCGTCCCACGTCCGTAAAGCCGCTCGCTCTGTAGCGACATCTGGAATGGGTCAACGCTCCAGTCCTGGCCATCTACGGGTACAACATCAGTGTGCCCGGACAACATGATTCCAGGCATGTCATCGGGTCCGAGCCTTGAATGCAGATTTGCTTTGGTTCCTTCTTCATTGAAGATAAGTTCTGATGGAATCTCTAGCGCCTCCAGGTGACCCCGAATGTAGTGAATCAACTCGAGATTGCTGTCTCGGCTCACGGTTGGAAAAGAGATCAGTTTTTCGAGTATCTGTTCGGTGGTAGTGAAAGACATAGGCAGCTGAAGCTGGATTTGAAGCGTTTATAATCCAATGATCGCATACTTGGCAATTTAATATGTACAAGAACAAACGAGTCAAAATCGGGTTTGTTGGGATTGGATTGATGGGGCAGCCGATGGTACTCAGGCTATTGATGGCAGATTATGATGTCTATGTCTGGAATCGCACTCAGAGTAAACTGGCTGAAGTGCTGAGTGCAGGCGCTATCGAGTGCAGTTCGGTCGCTGAGGTGGCGGCTCGGTCGGATATCATCTTATTTTGTCTAGCGAACGCCGACGTGGTGGAGAGTGTGGCTACCGACGTAGATTTCCTCGAAGCGCTTTCTACTGAAAAATTGATTGTGGATCTTTCCAGCATTTCTCCGGAGGTGACGACAAGACTGGCCGACCTGGTAGATAGCCAATCGGGTGCAACCTGGATAGACGCGCCAGTTTCTGGGGGTGTCTCTGGAGCGGAACAGGGGACCTTGGTCATCATGGCAGGCGGAGATCCGACCGCAATCGACAAGGTAAGGCCATTACTGGCTGCAGTTTCCAAACGGGTAACACGAATGGGTCCTATAGGCGCCGGTCAGACTACCAAGTTGTGCAACCAGATTATCGTGGGTTGCAATATTGCTGCGATTTCAGAATCCATCCGTTTGGCGGAGGCCGCCGGAGTGGACGCAACATTGTTACCTGAATCACTTGCGGGAGGGTTCGCTGACTCCTTACCGTTTCAGATCTTTGGAAAACGAATGGCTTGCCATCAGGAAACACCAGTTTCTATTAAAATTGAAACTATGCTTAAGGACCTGGTTGGCGCGATTAATGCTTCAAAAAGTCTCGGAATCCAAGTATCTCTGACCCGTGCTGCAGCAGATCTTCTACAGGCCAGGTGTGACGCAGGCGATAATGAACGATGCATCACTTCTCTGGTAGATACGGAGAACTAGGACGCGATAACTTGAGTGGTCTCCTCCGCTGAACCGGATTTTGAATGTGTTAGGAAAATCAATGACGCCTGAATGTGCGGAGGACCATGTTTGTGGGCCGACTTTTCAGGGCCCTACGCTTAATCCCTGGCAGACTTATCGCCCACTGATCTGGGCAGGTACTCTCCGATATTGACCAATAATATTGGTTGTTAAAAACTTGCTAAACTGATTTTGGAGATTTTTCTTCGATTGATTCGAGAATTGGCGATACCCATGGCTTGTTGCGCCTGATCTCTTCCGTAGTCAACCCAGTAAGCTCATAAGGTAAAACAAGCCATCGGTCGGTCCGGTTGATGAAATAATCCGGACGCGGTCTCCCTGCTAAGGGTCGATACCAGGCGACGGCCACACGCACCGTCTTCGGCATGTTTTGTCGCAGCTTGCGCCGCAGTTTTCGCAGGATCGCCTCGACACTTCGTCCACTGCTGTAGACGTCGTCCACCAGCAGTAACTGGTGGTCCGCTTCTAGGCGGTTCACAAGGTATTCAAGCCCGTGTACACGAATTCGGTTGGCGTGGCGGATCATATCTGAATAAGACTGCATACCGGCGTAGGAAGTACGAATTGCAATATGATCAGTTTCTACACCGAAATACTGCAGACACTCCTGTACCACAATTCCCACTGCGCTCCCGCCACGCCATATGCCGACGATATAGTCCGGTTGAAATCCAGTGTCATAAATCTGTTTACCTAAGCGAAACCCGTCAAGCATCAGTTCTTTTTCTTCTATATACTTTTTTGATGGGATTTCGGACACGTCCATATTATAAAATTGTAGCATGACTCCTACGGAAGCACCCGATGACTGACAAACTCTACTTAGACGCTCCCGATCTGCTTGAGGACGCATTTAGATTGGGCGTCATGGTTCTGAACAGTGGATTTCAACCCGATTACATTGTCGCAATATGGCGTGGCGGAGCACCGATTGGGATTGCCGTACAGGAACTGCTGGCCTGGGCAGGAGTCAAGACCGACCATATTGCGATACGAACCTCCGCCTACGCGCGCAATATCGATAAACGTGGACACAATGTCCGCATACATGGACTGAGATATCTGGTAGAACGAATCAATGCAGATGACAAGCTGTTACTGGTGGATGACGTCTATGACACTGGACTAACCATGAAGGCGATCATTGATAAACTTCGGCGTAAGGCACGACTCAATACACCGGACAGCATCCGCATTGCGGTTCCCTGGTATAAACCAGAGCGCAAGCTTGTGGATCGCACGCCAGATTATTATTTGCATAAAACCAGCCATTGGATTAAGTTTCCGCACTCACTGGAAGGACTTACCGAAGCCGAAATCAAAGCCCATCGGCCGGAAATCTGGAAAATACTACACTCCTGATCCGGTAAAGACTGTTCAAGCGGTGGTTGGCGGAAAACCACCAAGAGTGCAATGTCGCGATCAAACACTGCAATAGATAAACCAATGAAGTTAGTTGTAAATACTTTCACGCGCAAAGGCAGGAATAACAGGAACTGTTAAGCTTCAGTTATACGGTTGCGCTTATAATTGACTCTATATAGGAGACATCAATGCTCACAGTCTATAGCTCAGATCACGAACTTCGAAACGCAAAAACCGAGCTCTATGGCGGTCAACTGGTACCGCCCTTTGAGTGTCCAGAGCGGGTACAGTACGTTCTCGAGCGAGTAATCCAAGTCGGACTAGGAGAAGTCATCCCGCCGGAAGATTTCAGTATTGATCCAATCTACCGTATTCACGACCCTGGTTTTATTGAGTTCCTGCAAGGCTGCTGGGCAGAATGGCAGGCTGAAGGGTTTAAGGGTGAAGCGATACCCACTGTCGTGCCGACGAGAGGGATGCAGCAGCGAATCCCGAATCATATCGACGGCAAGCTCGGCTACTATGCCATGGCTATTGAAACATCTATAAGCGAGGGAACCTGGCCCGCAGCCAGGGCCAGTGCCAATGTTGCGCTAACTGCCCAATCGCGGGTCAACCAAAGTCAGGATGCTGCCTTTGCTTTATGCAGACCACCGGGGCATCACGCTGCGGGGGACCTTTTTGGCGGTTACTGCTTTATTAATAATGCCGCGGTCAGCGCTCAGGCGTTTATCGATCAGGGTGCCAGGCGGGTTGCCGTTCTGGATGTGGATTTTCATCATGGTAACGGCACCCAGTCTATTTTTTATGATCGTGAAGATGTCATGTTTTTATCACTGCATGGTGATCCAAAAGAAGCTTTTCCCCACTTTCTTGGATATAACGATGAACTAGGGGCGGGAATTGGTGAAGGTTTTAACCACAACTACCCGCTAGGACCGAATACAGGATATGACGTTTGGCAAACGGCCCTCGAACATGCTTGCAATAAGATCAGGAACTATGCGCCTGACGCACTCGTGATTTCCCTGGGTGTAGATACTTTTGAACATGATCCAATTTCATTCTTCAAGCTCACCAGTGATGACTTTAAGCGCTATGGCGGATTGATCGCCGCGCTCAATCTGCCTACATTATTTATAATGGAGGGTGGGTACGCGGTGGAAGAAATTGGGCTCAATACTGTAAATGTTCTAAGCGGGTTTGAGAATCGTTGATCTGGTGATCCGAATATGAACAAGCCATTAGAGACAACCCCTGCTACGGACGCCCTTGACCACGCCCTATCAGCGGCGAGAGAGAAGTTTATTGAATCCCATCCAGCCTCTCGTGCTGCCCACAATGCTGCCAAAAAAGTTATGCCTGGCGGCAATACAAGGACCGTTTTATATCACGATCCGTTTCCTCTTCGCGTTGTAAAAGGTAACAATTCGACACTTACGGATGCCGATGGTCATGAATGCTTGAATCTTCTCGGTGAGTACACCGCGGGCTTGTTTGGTCACAATCACCCTGAGATTCGAAAGGCCATTGATCATGCATTAGATCAAGGGATCAACCTGAGCGCCCACAATTTGCATGAGATCAGATTAGCCGATCTGGTGTGTCAGCGTTTTCCTTCTATTGAACGGGTCAGGTTTACCAATTCGGGTACTGAAGCAAATCTGATGGCTATCTCTACCGCACGTTATGTCAGTGGTCGAAGTAAAGTGATGGTTTTTAGCGGGGGTTATCATGGCGGACTGCTTTACTTTGGTAACGGTGGTATCCCGATCAACGCCCCATTCGATTATCTGCTAGGCAGTTACAATGATATTGAAACCACCCGAGCGTTGATTAGGGACAACCAGGACGATCTTGCCTGTATTTTAGTTGAACCGATGATGGGATCTGCCGGATGTATACCTGGCAAGATCGAGTTTCTGGAAATGTTACGCAGTGAAGCAGATCGATATGACACGATTCTGATATTCGATGAAGTGATGACTTCGCGCCTGTCCGGGGGTGGCGCCCAGCAATTGTTTGATGTCATTCCAGATTTAACCACGCTCGGTAAGTACATCGGCGGTGGCATGTCATTCGGTGCCTTTGGTGGCCGTTCCGAGATCATGGAGATTTTCAATCCGGAAGCCAAGCCCGCAATTCCGCATGCCGGCACTTTCAATAACAATAACCTCAGCATGGCGGCCGGCTGCGCAGCGTTGGGTCAGGTGTTTACACCTGAACGGGCAGATGCCCTTCACCGTCGTGGTGAAGAACTACGCACCCAACTAAACCATATTGCAAAGAAGCTGCAGGTCCCTGTTCAATTTACCGGCATTGGTTCTTTGATGAATATGCACGGCACAGCCGAGTCGATTAACTGCCCTGCTGATCTTGAATCGAGTGATCCTAGAATTAAGCAGCTGGTGTTTTTTGACCTGCTGGAATCCGGTTACTATATTGCACCTCGTGGATTTATTGCGCTGATGTTGAGTATTACCGATCAGGATTTGAAGGGCTTCTGCCAGGCGTTCGAACAGGTGATCAGAATTCGCAAAGCTGTTCTCGAAACCTGATTTTCGAGATTACGATCAGGACGTACCAACTGCTCCTTGTTGCACAAGCCGCTCAATCTCTTGTTGGCCTAATCCTAAAACCGATTCTAGTACCGTTCTGGTATCAGCACCATGGAGCGGTGCGGCGTTACGGTATTCAACCGTGGATTGCGAAAAATTGAGTGGGTTTGCGACGCCAGATATTTTTCCTGAGAGCGGATGATCCAGCTCAATCTGCATTCCCCGGGCTTTGATTTGCGGCATGTCGAGCGCTTCCGCAATATTATTGATGGCCGACGCTGGCACGCCCTGTTTGGGTAGTTGCTCCAGCCAGTAGTGCGCGGGCTGCTTTTCCAGTTCGCGTTGCAGCAGAACCTCCAGCGCTGCTCGATTTACATTGCGTTTAGGATTGGTTCGGAATCGTTGATCCTGCGCCAATTCGGGTAAGCCGATAAATTTACACAACGCCGCGAACTGGGTGTCATTTCCAACCGCGATGATGATATCGCCATCACTGGTTGTGAATGGCTGGTAAGGGGCAAGATTCGGATGCCATTTGCCGGTTCTCTTGGGCAAGACGCCCCCTGTCAGGTAGTTAGAGGCCTGATTGGCCAGCCATCCCACTTGCGTGTCGAGCAACGCCAGATCAATGTACTGGCCGTGGCCGGTCAGATGTCTATGATGAAGTGCAGAGAGAATGCCTACTGCAGCGTAGAGGCCGGTAGTGATATCTGAAATTGCAACGCCAACGCGCTGCGGTCCGGCTCCTGGCTCACCATCGGGTTGTCCGGTAATACTCATCAACCCCCCAAGCCCCTGAATCAAATAGTCATAGCCAGGTTGGTTTGCCATTGGCCCCGTTTGACCGAAACCGGTAATCGACACATAAATAAGGCCAGGGTTCTCGGCCTTAAGCGAATCGTAGTCGAGCCCGAACTTTTTCAATCCGCCGACCTTGAAATTTTCAATCAGAACATCGCTTTTCGAGATCAGCTTTTGCAGTACATCGCGCCCTGCTTCCGATTTAATATTCAATGCTAACGAAGCTTTATTGCGATTCGTCGACAGATAGTAGGACGACTCCCCGGTCAGATTTCCACTTTGGTCCTTGAGCCATGGAGGCCCCCACTGTCGTGTATCGTCGCCCCGCTCCGGATGCTCAACTTTTATGACTTCGGCGCCCAGATCACCAAGTAATTGTGTACACCATGGTCCAGCCAGGATGCGGGACATATCAATGACCCGCAAACCCGCCAGAGGCGCTGACATGTCAGGCCCGCTCAAATAGCGCAGCGATACCCTGTCCGCCACCGATGCACATGGTGACCACTGCAAGCTTGCCTTGGCTGCGTTCCAATTCCGAAATTGCCTTTTCGGTGATTATGGCTCCGGTAGCACCAATCGGGTGACCCAAAGAAATACCGCTGCCGTTGGGGTTTAGTTTGTCTTCGGGAATCTCGAGATCACGGGCAACGGCAATAGCTTGTGCGGCAAACGCCTCGTTCACCTCCCAGACATCCACATCGCCAACTGACACGTCAGTGTTCTCGAGCAAACTGCGTACAGCGGGAACCGGGCCGATCCCCATGTACTTGGGTTCTACTCCCGCATACGCATACTTCACCAGTCGTGCGCGAGGTCTGACTCCTTTTTCTTCGCAGGTCTTTGCGTCCATCAATACCACTGCCGCCGCACCATCGTTAATGCCTGATGCGTTTCCCGCGGTGACGGTTCCGTCTTTTTTGAATACGGTGCGCAGTTTTGACATGTCCTCGAGCGAAACGTCGAAACGAACGTGTTCGTCCTGATCGAATATCGTCGTACCTTTGCGGGACTTGAGCTCAATTGGCAGTATCTGATCTTTAAAGTGACCGCTTTCGATGGCATTTTGAGCGCGCTGATGACTTTGCACCGCGAGGGCGTCCTGGTCATCACGCGTGACACCCCACTTTTCAGCTATATTTTCGGCGGTGACACCCATATGGTAATGTTCCATTGGGCAATTCAGCGCGGCCAGCATCATATCAATCATACTGGCATCGCCCATGCGGTTACCGAATCGTGCCCCGGTGGCGATATAACTTGCACGACTCATCGACTCCACACCGCCACCAATCGCGGTATCACATAGTCCAAGTTGAATCTGTTGCGCCGCTGTAACGATTGCTTGTAAACCGCTACCACATAAGCGATTTACCGTGACCGCGGGGGTGTGATGGTGAAGTCCACCATTGAGTGCCGCAACTCTGGAAATATACATGTCCTGTGCTTCGGTATGGATAACATTGCCTATTGCACAATGACCGACTGACTCGGCATTAATGCCTGCTCGATTTACCGCTTCGCGCACCACTGTTGCGGCCAGATCTCCTGGTCTTTGGTCTTTTAGACTACCACCAAAATCTCCTACGGCGGTACGTACACCGCTCACAACATATACATCATTGATACTCATCATTGTCTCCGTTAGTTTTCGTTAAGTTCAGGAAGGTCTCGATAATATTCAAGGGCCTCAGGGTTTGCCAGGGCATCGGTGTTCTTGACCGGATCCCCGTGCACGATATTTCTCACAGCCAGTTCCACGATCTTGCCGCTCAGTGTTCGAGGGATGTCTGGCACTGCAATTACTTTTCGCGGAACGTGGCGCGATGTGGTGTTTTGCCGGATCACCTGTTTGATTTTTGACTGCAGAGCATCGTCTAAAACTATTCCATCACGCAACATTACAAACAGGACAATGCGCACATCATTCGCCCAGATCTGTCCTATGCAGAGACTCTCCAGCACTTCATCCAGCTTTTCGACCTGACGGTAAATCTCCGCTGTACCAATTCTTACTCCGCCCGGATTCAACACTGCATCAGACCGACCATAAATAACAATACCGTCATTAGCAGTGATTTCCGCGTAGTCACCCTGGGCCCAGACTCCGGCAAAACGTGAAAAGTAGGCGTCAACATAACGGCTGTCGTCGGGTTCGCCCCAGAACCCAAGCGGCATGGATGGAAACGGTTTAGTGCACACCAGTTCTCCTCTCTGCTCCTTGACCGGATTGCCATCAATATAAACATCCACCGCCATGCCCAGGCCGCGACACTGGATTTCGCCACGCCTTACGGGCCGCACTGGACAACCAAGAACGAAGCAAGAAACGATGTCAGTGCCCCCGGAAATAGAAGAAAGCATGAGATCCTGTTTGACATGTTGGTAAACATAATCGAAGCTCTCGGGGGCGAGAGGTGATCCAGTGGAGAGAATAGCGCGCAGTGCGGAAAGATCATTTTCTTCACCTGGTTTAAGCGATGCTTTGGCGCAAGCCGCTAGATATCGGGCGCTGGTTCCAAACACGGTAACCCCAACACGGTCCGCAAACTCCCACAGGCTTCTGCGCCGGGGGAAAAATGGCGAACCGTCAAAAAGCACTAGTGTGCAACCACTGGCTAACCCGCTTACCAGCCAGTTCCACATCATCCAGCCACAAGTTGTAAAGTAAAACAACCTGTCATCCCGATTTATATCGCAATGCAACTGGTGTTCTTTTAAATGTTGCAGCAATGTGCCGCCTGCTCCGTGGACAATACATTTAGGTGCACCAGTAGTGCCCGAGGAGTAGAGAACATATAGCGGGTGATCGAACGGAAGTTGAGCGAATTCAATATCGCCTTCAGGATCAGCGGATTCGTCCAAGAGCACTGCGCCGCGTATTGAAGAAACATCCGGGGAGGATTCGATAAAAGGTACGACCACAACCGCTTCTAGCGTCTCGAGTTGATCCGCTACGGTTGCCACGGCCTCCAGGACGTCATATGCCCGCCCGTTATATTGATATGCATCAATGGCATACAGGACCTTTGGTTCAATCTGTGAAAAGCGTTCAAGTACCCCATTGGTACCAAAATCCGGGGAGCATGATGACCAGATTGCGCCTAAGCTGGTGGTCGCCAGCATGGCAAAGATAGTCTGTGGCAGGTTCGACATGTAAGCGGCGACGCGGTCACCTTGGCCCACGCCGAGACTGCGCAATAGATTGGTATGACGCAGAACCTCGCGATATACCTCGGCGTAGGTGTAGTTCCGGCGCGTTCCATTCTCCCCTTCGAACACTATCGCCGGGTGCTGATCGCGAAAGCGCAGCAGATTTTCAGCGAAATTCAGACGAGCGCCTGAAAACCATTTAGCCCCCGGCATGGCTTTTGGATTTTCAAGCACACTATCCCAGCTGCGGCTGTGAACGACCCCGGACTGCCTCCATAGTTCGCTCCAGAATTCCTCAGATGACTCGACACTCCATTGGTACAGTGACTCATAGTTATTTTTTACATTAAATATATCATCTAAATTATTAATATATTTAGTTATATTAGAATTTTCTATTCTTTTGCTATCTGGGCGCCACAGCTCCTCGCCAATATCAGTCTGGTTGTTTTCTGTCACTTGCAGGCAGTCTTATGTAGGGTGGTTTTAGCTCGCGAGTTTATCGCAAAATACAACAACATCTTGTTGGACCTTTGCCGGAACACGACCCTCGTCATGCCGGGCTTTGAACCAGTGTGTCCAGTGGAAACTTCAGTACTGTTTTTCCGGGACATTGACCACCAATCCTTCCAGTGCGTCGGAGATTTTTATCTGACAGCTAAGCCTGCTGAAGTCATCGACATCCTCGGCGAAGTCGAGCATCTCGCGTTCAAGATCATCCATTTCAGGTAGTTTGTCGATCCATTCGGGGGCGACGTGGACATGACAGGTTGCGCAACTGCACGCCCCACCACATTCTGCAAGAATACCCTCAAAATCATTACGCACGGCAACAATCATTACGCTGTCACCATTATTGGCATCGACAGAATGAACGCTGCCATCGTGCAGGACGTAGTTAATGGTTGTCATATGTACTGAAACTGTTTGAGGTCAGCAAGGAGGGGCGGATTATTACACATCGTAGTAAAGACACAATAATTTTGCATAGATATCAGGGATACAGCGGCTGCAGGTTACTTTGCACAATAGATTCAGTGTTGTTGTCTGGACGGAATGACGAATACAGCTTCCACAATTCTTCTCCCTGCCACCGGCTATCGCCGTTGTGGGTGGAGTAAAGCACCAGATCAAGATTTAGAATTTCCCGCGCCAGGTCCGGTTTTTCTGTTCGTGCGGCTATCTGCTCCAGCGTGAGTGCAGATCCATAGGCGTCGCGGCCCCATCCAATGAGTGCCGCTCTAGCGTTGACCGGATCATTGACGCGACAAGCTGCTCGCAGGCGCTGCCGCCATTCGTTGTTATTGGGTGCAGCCGGGACAGCGTCTGAATCTTTACTTACCGGTTTCCGCAGCCTGATAAGGAACATAATAACGATTGAAATCAGCCACAACCCGAGAGATCCCAGCGCCAGCCATTTCCAGAACCGGGACTGTGCAGGCCTGTCGCCAGATGCATCCTGTCTTGACAAAACTGCCGAGTCTGAAACAAATGAATCGTCTTCTATATTTCCTGAACCGACAGCTGCGGCTGCTGCCTCTTTAACCACAATCTTTCGTTCTGGCAGCCTTGCAGTTTCAATACTGCCGGTTTCAGTGTTCCACCATGTGACTATAAGCTCCGGTAAGGTGAGTCCGCCGGATTGATTTGGGATGACAGCAATACTTTTAAGCTGAATGCCGATCACATCCTCACCGTTATCTTGCGTTTCCAGAACCCCCTGATCTGGATAGAAACGCAGGCCAGGAGTTTCCGGAATGATTATTTCGGGCAGTTGCTCAGCTGTGAGTCCCAGTGACTGGAGTTGTATTTTTAAGGTGACTGGCTGGCCCACTTCGAACTCTTCCGATTGTTGTCCGACCTGCTCAATCTGGACTTTCTTTGCCGGCAACCATGGCCCACCAGATGGTATTGGGACCGGCGGTTTGACGGTTACCTGAAGCGCAGAGGAGTTTGCTCGAATTCGTCGGCCCTGATTAAAAAGGGAATTGAACATTTGCTGGTTGTTTTGCCCTGGGTCTTCAGCGATTCCTTGAAACTGAAAAGCAGGAATTTCCAGTACGCCGCTTTGCTGTGGAAAAACAGCATAACGCCGCTCAAAAACACTGTAGGTTGCATCTGCACGGCGTGTCTCATATCGGACGTCCTGTCCAATGCGCCGGACAACGGCACCGTTGGGTTCCGGATCGGACAAAGAGCCGTCCAGTAAACGGGCTCGCAGGAACAGCTTTACCGTCAGCAGAAGCTGTTGCTGGACATAAATTGAATCCGCATCCGCTTCAACTTCCAGAAACACTTCCGCACCGGTGCTGGCCGATGTGTTCTCTGGCAGGACAGTTAAACGTAATCGGCGAGATTGTTCTGCACCGACCACAATTGGTTCGAGACCAAATGATCCTGCCGACTTAGGCTCGAGTTCGATGGTCCAGCGGCGGGTGACGGATTGCGCGCCGTTAACGATGGAAATATTCTGGCCGCTGGAGCGTCCCAGGATATTAAAGTGCTGCTCTAGAACGGAAAGATCTGGCTGCGATTCCCCGGCGCTATCGCTTTCGATCACCAGCCTTACCGTTTCGTTTATACGAATTTCTTCACGCTCGAGCCTGGCGCTGATTTCAGCGTAAGAAGATAAGGCCCAAGCACTGAGCACTGCTATTGCAAGCAACCGAAACATCGCTACCACTTTTGTGTCTCCTCCGTCTGTTCTGGTCTCAAGCTGTACTGGTAACGAAATTTTCTTCTTAGCAGCCCGCCGGGATCGTCAGGGACCTGTTTGAGCCACTGCTCCAAAGCCTGTTGGGTCTCGTCCATTGGAGTCATTTCTCCCTCCGCACCAGACTGAGTGCCCTCTGTCTCAGGACTCGGTTTTGAATTCACTTGTTCTTCCTGCTGATTCCCCAGCGGCTGCTCTGTGTCGCGACCTGAGTCCTGGTCCTGGTTTGGAGAATTCTGAGAGACGGTGTCAGAATCAGGACGTCCGGCTGTTTCTGAATCATCTTCGGGACGACCTTCAGATCCTGAATTGTCGCCACCTTCCTTTTCTTCTTGCTCCGCCTGATCACTCTTATTTTGATCGGATTGCTGTTGATCTGACGAAGACTGCTGCTCATTGAGTAACTGTTCGACAATATCGCGGTTGAACTTTGCATCCTCCATGTCTGGTTGCAATGAAAGAGCTTTATCGTAGGCAGTTATGGACCGTTTTAAATCTCCCGCCTTGGCCAGTGCGTTGGCTCGATTGTAATGGGAGGTAGCCGTATCGAGCGTTTCAAATAATTCAGCCGCTTTGCTGTGGTCACCCTGGCGGTATGCTGCTGCACCACGCCAGTCCGGGGCAGCGCGTTCCGGCACCAGTGCCGGGTTCTGTTTTGTGAGCGCCGTCGCAGCTTGCTGATCGGGGCGAACCCACAGGTCATTCCAGGTAAACGCATGGGCTGCTTGATCAGGCTGGTACAACAGCAGTGCAAGGCAGATGATCCAGCCTCGCCGGAAACTGAAGGCACTAAGCAATAACAACGGGAACAGCAGCCATATACCTTTATCGATCCATGTATCACTCATCAGGTCGGTCTGTTCTCCGGCATTAAAATCTATGCTCAAAGAAGGGATCTGGTCATGGTTAAAAAAACGGACGTCACTGTCATCCACGCTTATTGGCCGATAGCTTCCTGCTCCTGTTGAGGCCAGTCGTTTAAGTGCAGCGTGATCAACTCCAGGAATCACTATGCTGCCGGAGGCATCTTTCAACAGTTCGCCATTTTTGAGTGGTACTGGCGCACCTTGTGCAGTGCCGATCGCAAGAATACTCACGCGGTGTCCGCTTGCAGCAAGATCCGACGCAATTTTTTCGCTGGAACTGTTCACACCATCAGTCAACAATATGATCTCGACTTTTGAAACGCCCGCGTTTTCTATCAGTTCACCAGCGAGTTTAAGTGCTTTATCGGCACGACTCCCCTGAACCGGGACCGTTTGCGTGCCTAGCGCAGGAACCAGGTTGATTAATGTTTTACTGTCATCAGTGAATGGTGACACCACAAATGCATCGCCCGCAAAAACAATGAGTGATTGCTGACGGCTGCCAGCGCCTGAGATCAGGTCTGTCAGCTTGAAGCGAGCACGCTCTAATCTCGAAGGCGCAACGTCCTTACTATCCATGGACTGCGAAAGATCAAAAATCAGAATTCGGCTTTGCAACTTACTAAATACTGGCCGAGGCTGCTGCTCCCAGGTTGGTCCCGCCAGCGCGACAACCGCAATCAACCACAGTGAGCATAATCCGGCCAGTGGAATCCACTGCTTCCCTGCACCAGTACCTACCAGTAAAGCCCGCAGCAGCGCAGGATCGCATTGACCTTCCCATTGCGTACTTAGACTGAAGCGGCGCCAAAACAGCCACAGTAATGTCGCGCAAATCGGAATCAAGAGCAGCCATGCGGGCCGGAGAAAATGCATCTGACTGATCAAATTCATGATTCTCTTAATTCGCCTGTCCTGCCGCCAGCTGGAGACCACCTGACCAGAGCCGGTAAATAACCCGGGATAACTAATACTAGGACCCAAAGAAAACTGATCAAAAAGGCGAACGATAGCGGCCAGTGGAATAGTTCGGTGACAGGACGCAGATGGCTAGTCCCTTCTTCAACTGGCTCAAGCTGGTCAATTAATGCATAAATTTCATCCAGCGATTCAGTGTCCGTAGCACGAAAATAGCGACCACCGGTGGCGTTAGCGACCTGCTTAAGGGTTGCTTCGTCAAGGTCACTGCGCTGACGGAAAAAACTACTTCCCACAGCGCCTTGAAGACCCTGTCCATCACGCCCTACGCCAATGGTATGAATTCGCAATCCTCCGAGCCCGGCCAGCTGCGCCGCTTGCAATGGTTCGACCACTCCAGCTGTATTGGTTCCGTCCGTGAGTAGAACCAGAATCTTATCCTCCCCTTGTCGATCTTGTAGTCGCTTCATTGCGAGTCCGATGGCATCCCCGATCGCGGTTTTTTCGCCGGCGATTCCAATTGCAGACTCCTGCAATAACTGGTTTACGGTTTTCCGATCGAGACTTAATGGAGCCTGCAAATACGCCCGCGTTCCGAAAAGAACTAGACCGATACGATCCCCAGTTCGGCCTTCAATAAACTTACCAGCAACTCGTTTTACCGCTGTCAACCGATCTTCAGGGCTACCCCGGTGAAACATATCTAACGCTTTCATACTGCCCGACACATCCACCGCAAGCATTAAATCCCGGCCACTAACCGGTAACTCGGTGTGATCTCCGAGCCATTGAGGACGGGCGCTGGCAATGATCAACAGCAGCCAGCAAATGATGAGCAGCGTCAGCCTGAGCAGCCTCCCGCTGACAACAGACTCACTCTGTAAGGAGCGAACCTGCCGGTAAAACGGCACCTGTAAGGCTGCGCCAGTGGAACTCGCGCGGGGAGCCAGCCAGTAGACTAAACCAGAAAGAGGTACCAGCAGAAATGCCAACGGAAATGCAAACTGAAACATGCTTAGTGAATCCGATGGTTGGTCCTTGCTTTCCTGGCCCAATTTATAAGGGTCTGCTTGAGCTCGTTCAATTCATCAGTAGATTGCAAACGATAAGGTCCTTCGGCAAGTAATTTTCCAGGCCCCAGGGTAAAGTCTTTGGATTGAGATACCTGATCCAGAAAGCCAAGCCACTCGTCACCTGTCAGTCTGGCAACATTTGGTCGGCCATATCGAGTCACGGCGAAGCGGCGAACCAGTCTCGACATTATTATTAATGCATCTCGGGTTTTCTCCGGATCAACGTTAAGATCCACCCTTTCAAGTTGGGCCACTAATTCACGCGAAGGCAGCGTCAGCCTTCTTCGCGCAGTGATCACTCGAAACAGCATCAGGACACCCGCAATGATAACTAATCCCAGTATCCACCAGCCGGGTGCAGGCGGCCACCAGGAAGGATCGGCTGGCAGATGTATATCCCGCAGTGCATCAAGCGGATTTGCAGTTGGATTCATGTGCGGCCCGCTTTTGGTTTTTGTCCAAACGCCAGGGCCAGGGTGGCGCCAATATCGTCGCCATTCAGCAGTTGCACCAAGGGAACATTAAATTCAGACAACAACCCTTGTAATGACTTGTCCCGCGCATTAACCAAGTGTTGATAGCGATTTCGGCTTTGCGAACCAGTCGCATCCATCAAAGTTTTGTTTTGACCATCAGTAATAAGGTACTGACCGGGTTTCGGTGGAGAACACTCGAGTGGATCCAGCACCTGGCAGGCTACCAGATCATTGTGCCGCACCAGTCTCGAAAGATAGCGACGACTTTCTTCATCCTGTTGATAAAAGTCGCTAAATATCAAGACCAGACTACCGGGATGCACTACCCTCACCGCATGCTTGAGAGCACGGTTTAGCAATGCCTGCTGCGGCTCGTCCGTTTTAGTAATCTCAGGCTGGAGAGTGGCTTCGGAAACAGCGCTGAGCAGTCTTAGAACGCCACGCCTGCCGGATACCGGCTTTGAGTCAACGACACGACTCGACGTGACGACAACCCCTCCAACACGGTCGCCACTGGCGATCACTGACCAGGCTGCGTATGCTGCTGCCCGCGCCGCGGTGACGGATTTAAACGCACCCCTGGTGCCGAAGAACATACTTGGGCTGAAGTCCAGCACAAGAAATACAGGACGTTCGCGCTCCTCGGTGTAAAGCTTAGTATGAGATTTACCCGTTCGGGCAGTGACTCGCCAATCGATATGGCGCACATCATCACCGGGCTGGTATTCACGGGATTCGGCGAAGTCCATTCCTCTACCTCGAAATCGCGACAGGTGAGCTCCCGCAAGTATCGAACGCGCGCCTGCCCTAAGGTCCAACGCGATTTTATGGGCACCCGCTCCTAACCTGATCAAACTATCGGTATCCGCAATAATACCGGCTGCAACCTTGGCTTCATCCATTATGAATTGATTACATCAAAATCGATATTTCAAAGACTTTTCGGATAGTCAGGGGACCGGCACCAGATCAAGAATGGCATCGATAAAACTATCTGCGTCGACACCTTCTGCTTCCGCGCTGAAAGAGATAATTAGTCGATGTCTGAGAGAATCGTGAAGAACAGCCTGCACATCGTCTGGAGACACAAAATCTCTATCGGCCAGCCAGGCATGAGCTCGAGCGCAACGCTCGAGGCTGATACTGCCTCTCGGGCTAGCGCCATAATCTATCCACTTAGCCAGCTTGGGGTCGTATCGGTCAGAGTGTCTCGTAGCCATTACCAATTGCACGATGTATTCCTCGACTGGTTCAGAAAGAAACAATTCAAGAACTTCACGTCGCCCTGCATTAACCATTGATTCTTCCAGCACTGGTTCGGCGATATGGCTGCCGGATTCGCCCTTTAGATCAGCCGCCGCCTCATGGCGGGCAAGCGTTAAAACTTGGTGTTCAATATCTACAGCGGGGTAGTCAACTTTTACGTGTAGTAGAAATCTATCCATCTGCGCCTCCGGCAGAGGATAAGTTCCTTCTTGTTCAATCGGATTTTGCGTGGCCATAACCATAAAAAGGGCGGGTAAATGGTGCGTCGTTTTACCAACCGTTATTTGTCGTTCCGCCATTGCCTCTAATAGTGCGGACTGCACTTTTGCAGGCGCCCGGTTTATCTCATCGGCGAGTACAATATTGTGAAAAAGCGGTCCCTTCTGAAATCTAAAATTTGAAGTCTGGGGCTGGTAAATATCAGTCCCGGTCAGGTCAGAGGGCAGTAAATCTGGTGTAAATTGGATGCGATGAAAATCTGCATCGATGAGTGAAGCCAGTGACTTGACGGCTCGTGTTTTAGCCAGCCCGGGTGCCCCTTCAACTAATAGGTGTCCATCCGCCAATAGTGCTATCAGCAGTCGGTATGTAAGGTGCTTTTGCCCCAGGACCAGCTTATTGAGTGCGCGTGCGGCTTGTTTAAATGCTGATTTTGCCGCTGACTCGCTCACAGTTTCAGGTATCAGATTCATGGTCACAATACTCGAAGTGAGTGCTCAGATGTGCACCCGAGCGTAATTTTGGGGCCGGTACAACGCGTTCTCGCATCAATATAGATATACATTTTTTGAAGGATTCCCAAAGTGGACACCAGTTATCAGAAATCGAAGTCCTTTAATCGAAGCCCTTTATATTTTATCAATTTTACCTGTCTAAGCCTGCACGCAATGCTGATTTACCGCAAAAGAACCCTTATATGATATATGAGCCTTGGAGTAGCTGGAGGCCGTGTAGAGTATTTCAATCATCAATGTGATTTTGCGCTGAAGATAAACAGCATTAATTCCCTTTAAAAAGCTTGGCATTAAAAAAATTACTCAGACACCAAACTGTCTGCCCAGCTTTCTAAATC